>NZ_QWFX01000006.1:0-821549 GCF_003576285.1 Henriciella mobilis
GTGGTCTGCTCCCTGAAAAGTGGTCCATTATTTGAGTTAGTTCCGGCTTCAGATATGGAGCTGAGACATGGGCAAGAGATCTACGCCTGAAGAGATTATTGCGAAGCTGCGGGAGGTGGAGGTGCGCCTTGCTCGCGGTGAGACGACGGGTCAGGCCGTGCGTTCGATCGGCGTGACGGAGCAGACCTACTACCGGTGGCGCAAGGAGTATGGCGGGCTGCAGGTTGGCCAGGCCAAGCGGATGAAGGAGATCGAGAAGGAGAATGCGCGGCTTCGCCGGGCGATCTCCGATCTGACCCTCGACAACCAGATCCTTCAGGAAGTCATCAAGGGAAAGTTCTAAGCCCTTCACGCAAACGCGAAGCGGTCGATCATGTGGTTGAGACACTCGGCGCAACCGAGCGCCGGGCCTGCCGTGTGATCGGCCAGCACCGTTCCACTCAGCGCAAGCCGCGCGTGCCGCGTCAGGACGAGGATGTGCTGACAGCAGCCATCATCGCCCTGGCGGAACGGTTCGGCCGGTATGGCTACCGCCGGATCACGGCCCTGCTGAGACGGGATGGCTGGCATGTGAACGAGAAGCGCGTCTATCGCATCTGGCGGCGTGAGGGGCTGAAAGTGCCAATGAAACAACCGAAACGTGGACGCCTCTGGCTGAATGACGGTTCGTGCGTAAGACTTCGGCCAGCGCACAAGGGCCATGTCTGGTCATATGACTTCGTGCAGGACCGCACCCATGACGGCAAGGTGTTCCGCATGCTGTGCGTCATAGATGAGTTCACCCGCGAATGTCTCGCCATCCGCGTCGAACGCAAGCTCAACTCGCGTGATGTGCTCGACACGCTGGGCGAGCTGTTCGTGCATCATGGCCCGCCGGAGCATATCCGCTCCGATAATGGCCCCGAGTTCATCGCCACAGCTCTACGGGACTGGCTGGCACGTATCGGCGTGAAGACGCTCTATATCGAACCGGGAAGCCCATGGGAAAACGGATACTGCGAAAGCTTCAACTCCAAGCTCAGGGACGAGTTGCTGGCGAGGGAGATCTTCTATGATCTCAGGGAGGCCAAAGTCCTGATCGAAACCTGGCGGCGGCACTACAACACCGCGCGCCCACACTCTTCTCTGGGCTACCGGCCACCCGCTCCACAAACCATCTTGCCCGCGGCGTTCATACCGCCTTACTGTGACGAGGTAGCGGCATGAACGCCGCTACGTGGAAACCGCCGGACTAACATTACCGGTGGACCACCCCTGTGGGGCAGAGCAACCCCGTTCGGGTGCGCAACTGAAACAGTCTGCGCGAGTTGTTTGCAGAGATTGGTTCCGGGCACCGATTCAGCGTTCATGCCCCCAAGATCGTAGGTCCAGCTGCGGCCATCCGGTAATGTGACGGCGGTCAACATTGAGTAGTTGTAGTACTTATTTGTGGGTGACGGGTTGGCGGACTCGGTATTGCGCTCCAGTACAGATTTTACACCGTACTGGTAGGTCCACGTCCTCGCATCAGCGGTTCCAGGGTTAGCAACGACATGGCTCACCCATCCCTCTGTACCGGAATAAAGGAGGTCGATCCGTCGGCCATCATTCGAGTCGATCTTGGTCAGCCGACCATCATTGTCGTAAGTATACTTGACCCAGTTGCCATGCACATCGACCACTTCAGTCGCGGCCAGCATGTCGTAACTCATATAGTCGGAGAAGTAAGTGTAAAATCGGTTGCCGAAGTCCATCCAGGCAAACCAGGTTTCAATTTTGGAAACGTACCGGCGACTTGCAACCTTGTCGAATTTGTATCGGTCACCGTTCGGCGCAAAAGCATAGAAGCCTTCTGTGCCAGCCCCATCAACATTGGAGATGCAGGTAAGGTACCAACCCTCTGCCGTGACCTTTTTCGCCGTTGACGGCCAGGATGCACCATCCGGATTGTCCAGGATCTGTTGCACGCCGCGTCCCGGAATATCCATAATCACGCCGTGATTGTACGTTCGTGACTCTGTAAAACCGTCCTGCTGCGCAACACGATGCTGGTAGGGTATTGAGGAAACGAGCGGCAAGCTGCACCGCTGCTTGCCCCATCTCCCATTCGTCGCACTCCACTGGCTCGATGGGATGTTCGTCCGGATGACAGGAACATCCAGCGTCCAATCCTTGAACCCGCCAAATATAGATTCCCGTCCATGCGCTCTCGTTCTGTGGACGGAAACTTCGAGTCCGGAGTTGCCCGGCAGCGAGACGTCAACTTGTTGAAATGTCAGCGCGCCGGACTGCAAATCAATTTGGTCACCAAGCAAAGTGTGATCAAGCGCTTCCAACTCTGATTGAGCCTGCAGTTTTTTTGACCAATCGAAATGATGCTTGACACCTAAGGCCGAACCGCCCTGAGCTTGAACCGGCGCAGCAATGAAACCAAGAAAAGCCGCCGACAAAAGCGCTATTGCAACCAAACGAGCCATCACCCTCTCCCTCAACCCTGGGGCGAATAACAGCTCGTGCGGGTATTTCGGATCAAATTACAAGTCCGTAATGAATTCTTCTTTCCAAGGTGAAATTCTACATTATTCAATACAGAACAAGGATTTGCCGTTGATTGGGGGTGCAAGAAATTATTGTGACGCAATTCACGAATAAGTTGAACCGCTGAAGCGCCGACAGTCTGACTAAGTCTCTGAGATGAACAACGGCTCTGTAGTCGGATCGACTTCCCCGAAGTCTCCGATCTTGTTCGCCTCCTTTCCAATAAGACGGAACCCGACGACTTTCACAACTCGCCTGACAGTTCGCCCGGTATGGATTGGCCTGCCATTCTCGAACTTGTCTTCCGGGCTGAGTTGATAAAACGCAAGCGCATCGGCAGACCTATTTAATGCACTGATCGGAACCGGCTCACCCGTCCCACGATCGAAAACAAGCTCAGCCAGTTTGGCAGCATCCTGCTCATAAGACGCGATTGGTTTGGGTCGATCTTGCTTTTTCGGTCGCCCACGCTTCGACGGATCAACCTCTTTAACCGGCATATCCAGCCAGGCTTCGGTGAGGGCAGTTGGCGCGACCATGAACCCGAACGGCTTCACCTGTTCCGAATACGGTTTGCCCGCATTGAAGTGCTTCATGTAGCGCAGCATTTCCGGGCTGCTGGCATTCCAACGCATTAGCGCCGGATTGGTGAGCGCCGGATGAAAATCGAGCGGCACTTGATCGGGCGTTCCGTTGAGCGCTGCCTTCAGAATGAAGAACCAGAAATCGTACTGCCAGCGATGAAAGTCGAAGAGCCGCGTGTTGCGCTGATGAGGCGCACGAGAGCCCAGTGCTAATTGACCCTTGCAATCCCGCCGAACCGGGGCTGCTCGATTTTGACGAATCAGGATTACCCCGTCCTGCCTATTCCAAAGACACTCACGAAGCGAAATTCACGCGAGCAAAAATCTCTATCGATCTTTACCATCTTGATCATTCAGACCTCGTGGACAGGCGAAAGGTTCTCGCAATTGCTATTACTCGCAAGATTAGAGCCGCTGACCTTCTGTTTCCTCGTACAGAAGCAGGTGACATCGCCATTGATGCCGCCTTCTCAGAACATGTCCGCTACTTAGCAGCGTGCGTTAGCGAGAAGGCGGAATTGTCAGCATTCGCTCGTCGTATCCTATCGGGATATCGACACATCCTTTGGGTGGATAACTTACTGCGCTCGGCCTAACCTACGAGCGATCTCTGGATCCGAAACGCAAATCTCTTCCTATTTTTATCTAGACATCACTATACCCCCCCCGCAAGCGGGGAGGGGGTATCATCGCACCATGGTTTCCACCTGCCTCTCCCCTCCCCTCTGGGGAGGGTCGGGGTGGGGGATGGCTTACCCGTACAGCGCCTTGGCGTGGTGCATGATGTGGTCGTCCATGAAGGTGGAGATGAAATAGTAGGAATGGTCATAGCCGGGCCGCATGCGGATGGCGAGCGGCTGGCCGACCTCCCGACACGCTTCCTCGAACAGGCGCGGCTTGAGCTGCTCGTCCAGGAACTGGTCGTCCTCGCCCTGGTCGATCAGGATCGTCGTGTCGAGCTGCTGCTTCCGGACCAGTTCGCACGCGTCATACGCCTTCCAGGCGGCCTCATCGTCGCCGAGATAGCCCTTGAATGCCTTCTGGCCCCACGGGACCTGCGTCGGCGCAACGATCGGCGAGAAGGCCGACACGCTGCGGAAATGGCCGGGGTTCTTGAGCGCCAGCGTGAGCGCGCCGTGGCCCCCCATGGAGTGCCCGAAAATCGATTGGCGGCGCATGTCAGCGGCGAAGTTGGAGCGGATGATTGAGGGCAGCTCCTCCATGATGTACTGGTCCATCCTGAAGTGCTTTTCCCAGGGCTTCTCGGTGGCCGTGAGGTAGAAGCCCGCGCCCTGGCCGAAATCATAAGCCTCATCGTCAGGCACCTTGTCGCCGCGCGGGCTGGTGTCGGGGGCAACGATCATCACGCCGAGCTCCGACGCCTTGCGCTGCAGTCCGCCCTTTTCCATGACGTTCGCCCAGGTGCAGGTGAGGCCCGAGAGGTACCAGAGCACCGGCACGGGTTCTTCGGAGGTCTGAGGCGGCTCGAAGACCGCGAAGCGCATGGAACAGTCCAGCGTCTCGCTATCATGATCATGAACACTCAGATCCCCGCCGAAACAGGTCCACTCGGATACGGTTTCCAATTCGATACCTCTCTTTTGTGTCGGGACAACTCGCCCGGTCTAGCACAGGACATAGGGTAGTCCGCAACGCCTGCCAGAAACGCGCGGGTCTTACAGGCCGAACTCGTCGCCTGTATTCAGGCCGGACAGGGCCTCGCCCAGCGTCTCGTATTCACTGAACGCGGGGTAGCCGTCATCGGTTGCGCGCGACCAGGTGAGGTGCACGAGAAAAGCGCGTCCATCCTTCGCTTCGAACAACACGTCGTCAGAGGCGCCATCGCGGGCGAGCGCGCGGACATTCAGCTTGTGGAGGGCGTGACCCTTGCCGCACTCGCGGGCAAGCTGGCCTTCCAGCTTCGAGCCGTCCCAGAAGCCGGTCACCGACCAGCCGGGCGGCAGGCGGTGACGGATCGACTTCGGGTCTGTCCAGCTCATTCGTTGCGCACGTTTTCCACTTCCACCTGCACCGACTCCGCACGATTGTGCTCGGCGCAGGGGATCACGCGGACCTCATAGGCAAAGGGCTGCTCGCGCTTGGCCTGCTTGGCGGGCGTACGATGCACCTCGACATTCTGCTCGATACGGAAACCGAGATGATTGCCGACCTCGCAATAGACATCGACAGCCTGTTCGACCGAATCCGCCCAGATCTTGGCCGACATCACCGACGGGCCCACCACGCCATCAGGCACCTGGTGGCCTTCTACCGTATCTCCGCCCGCGACGACTGAAAAATGCTTGAAGTCGGCCATGAAATCCCTTTCGTGCTGGGGGTCAGACATAAGAACGAGTCAGGGAGAGTCAAAGCGGATGACGGGTTATACACTTTACGGCGCAGAGGTGAGCTATTTCACCGGCAAGGCACGCGCCTATCTCGACTGGCGCGGCATCGACTACCGGGAAGAGGTTGCGACCCAGGCGGTGTATCGCGACATCATCCTGCCGAATGTCGGCTGGCCGGTCATCCCGGTCATGAAGATGCCGGACGGGACAGTGGTCCAGGACACCGCCGACATCATGGCCGAGGTCGAGCGCCGCGAACCGAACGACCCGCCGGCCTGGCCGGAGGCGCCGCTGCAGCGCTTCGTCAGCGAGCTTTTGCATTTCTACGGCGATGAGTGGCTCGTCATTCCGGCCATGCACTATCGCTGGACCTATAATGAGGACTGGGCCTATGGCGAGTTTGGCGCGCTGTCGGCCCCGCAGCTTTCGCCTGAAGAGCAATACGACCTCGGCAAGAAGAATGGCGCGCGGTTCAAGGGCGCCCTGCCGGTGCTTGGCGTCAGCGAGGCGACCATTCCGGGCATCGAAAAGAGCTATGAGGCTTTTCTTGCGGACCTGTCCCGGCATTTCGAAGCCCACCCGTTCCTGCTGGGCGGGCGGCCCTCACTGGCGGACTTCGCCTTCTACGGTCCGCTTTATGCCCACCTCTACCGCGATCCGGAGTCCGGGAAGCTGATGAAGCGCCTCGCGCCGAAGGTGGCTGACTGGGTCGAGCGGATGCAGGCTGGCGGAACGGGCGGGGGTGGCGACCTGCTGGCCGATGACGTCATACCGGAAACGCTGAAGCCTATCCTGTCGCGCCTGATGCGCGAGGCGCTGCCGGCGGTCTTCCAAACCGAAAAGCTATTCGCAGGCTGGGCGGCAGGGGCCGAGCCGGGCGCACGGGTACCGAGAGGCCTTGGCGAGATCACCATCGAGATCGAAGGCCACAAGGGCCCTGCGGTCGCGCGCAGCTTTCCGCTCTGGCGGCTGCAGGCTGCGCTCGATGTGCTGGGTGGAATGGACGCAGGCGCGAAAGCCCGCGCCCATGCGCTACTGGATGAAACGGGCGGCGAAGCGCTGAAGGCTTTCCGCCTGCCGGCCCGCCTCAAGCGGGAAAACTGCCAGGTGGTGCTGGCCTAGCCGGAGCGCTGCTTCAGTCCTGGGCCGGCTTGACCGGGATGAGGACCTCGTTCCGGCGGAACGGGGCTGGCTTCCATGGCGCGTCATAGCCGGCATAGCGCGGCGCGCCGGTGGCTTCGTAGCCGTGTGCTGCCATCCAGCGCTCAAGCTCTTCCTGCCTGGCTTTGTGAGCCTTCATCTGGCCTGATCCCGAAAACCTGATGGTTGCCATCAGTTCTCCGGGCACTTCGCGAAGCTTCACGGCCGGATTGTTGGGCACCGGCAGCGTCTCCATGGTCCATTTGGACGGCATGGTGAAGGTGACGGTCCAACTGTCGGTCTCCGTCGGCACGCGGGTCACGGGCGCCGTCATCTCGATCTTCCGGGACGGGGTGCGGGTGACGGGCGCCGTCATCGCGATTTCGCTGCGCGCGGTGTTGTTGCCGAAAATGTAATCGGCCAGCAGGCGAAAGCCTGCGCGTCCGGCGTCCCGCATATCGCCGGTCACCTCGGTCTCCGCCACGATGAGCGGTGCGTACTGACGCACTTCTATCTTCCCATCCTGCTCAACCGTCTCGAACGCTGGTTCTTCTGTCGCGCTGGCACTCATCGCGAAGACCCCGAGAACAATGGCGGCAAGCAAGATACGGCGCATGCGAAAAGCTCCTGTGTCATATCCTTTCTACGCAAGGCCTCACGCTTCGGATCGATCGGCAGTCAGCCGGGACAGAATAAAAATGCCGCCCCACCCACAAAGGGTGAGGCGGCACTACTTTCACGACAAGCGAGGCTGCCTAGCCGCGGCAGAGCGCGCAGAGCTTGTTGCCGTCGGGGTCGCGCAGATAGGCGAGGTAGAGTTTCTGGCCGCCGCCCTCGCGCCAGCCGGGCGGGTCCTCGATGGGCTTGCCGCCGGCCGCCGCGCCGGCCTTGTGCCAGGCATCGGCTTCTTCGGGCGACTTCATGGCAAAGCCGATCGTCATGCCGTTGCCATGAGTGGCCGGCTCACCGTCGATGGGCTTGGTGACGAGAAAGACCGCGCCATTGTGAAGATAGACCAGCCGGCCCTTCGGGTCGGTAATCCCGGGCTTGCCGCCGATCGCCTCGAAGGTCGCGTCGTAGAATTTCTTGGCTTTGTCGAGGTCATTCGACCCGACCATCATGTGACTGTACACTTCAGGTACCTCTTTTTTGTAAAGAAAAACGATAGTCTGGAAACCGTTGCACGAGGCATCGCTAGTCCCCCAAACGAAACGCAGGTTTTAACGCCATCCCATCCGGTGCGGGCAGATAAACCGTACCGTCTTGCGGATCGAATATACCAAGACTGCGCTTTGCGGCTTCGTCAAAGGCCTGCTCGACCACTTTCACACCCGCTGAGTAGGAGAATGATGCGTAGATGGAATCGGGCGCGATCGAATAATCCTGAGCACGGTCGATTTCATCCAGGGAAGGTGCGAATGGCCCATTCATCGGCGGATAGTCGATCCTCATTTCGTGAAACCACGACTGCAGTGGAGCCGACGCGGTTGCCGGGTCATAATAATCAACGCCATCCTCCCACTCGGTGAGGTCATCGTACCATTCGAGAAACGCGGCCGGTTCCCGATACTCGACCAATTGAGGATCGAAAATCAGAAGATCAAAGCTCATTCGTTTCTCCTCTCCCCGAATTGGACGGCCTAATACACCACCACGCTCCGAATGCTTTCGCCGGCATGCATGAGGTCGAAGGCGTCATTGATCTGGTCGAGCTTCATGACATGGGTGATCATCGGGTCGATCTGGATCTTGCCGTTCATGTACCACTCGACAATTTTCGGCACGTCGGTACGCCCTTTCGCGCCGCCAAAGGCGGTGCCGCGCCAGTTGCGCCCCGTCACCAGCTGGAAGGGGCGCGTCGAGATTTCCTTGCCGGCTTCGGCGACGCCAATGATGACCGAAGTACCCCAGCCGCGATGGCAGCATTCCAGCGCCTGGCGCATCACATCGGTATTGCCCGTACAGTCGAAGGAATAGTCCGCCCCGCCATCGGTCAGCTCGACAAGGTGGGCGACGACATCCTTGGTCTCCTTCGGATTGACGAAATGCGTCATGCCGAATTTCTCGCCCCACTCCTTCTTGGCCGGGTTGATATCGACGCCGACAATCTTGTCCGCGCCGGCCATCTTCGCGCCCTGGATGACGTTGAGGCCAATACCGCCAAGGCCGAAGACGACGACATTGTCGCCAACCTGGACCTTGGCCGTGTTCACCACCGCGCCGACACCGGTCGTCACGCCGCAGCCGACATAGCAGGCTTTATCAAACGGCGCGTCCTCACGGATTTTCGCGACAGCGATCTCCGGCAGGACGGTGAAGTTCGAGAAGGTCGAGCAGCCCATATAGTGGTAGATGGTCTGGCCCTTGTAGGAGAAGCGGCTGGTGCCGTCCGGCATCACGCCCTTGCCCTGCGTCGCGCGGATCGCGGTGCAGAGATTGGTCTTGCCCGAGAGGCAGCTTTTGCACTGGCGGCATTCGGGTGTGTAGAGCGGGATGACATGGTCGCCCGGCTTCACACTGGTCACGCCCGCACCGACCTCGCGAACGATGCCCGCGCCTTCATGGCCGAGCACGGACGGGAACAGGCCCTCCGAGTCCAGCCCGTCCAGCGTGTAGGCGTCGGTATGGCAGATGCCCGTCGCCATGATCTCGACGAGGACTTCGCCGGCCTTCGGGCCTTCCAGGTCAAGCTCGACAATCTCGAGCGGCTTCTTGGCTTCAAAAGCGACTGCGGCGCGTGTCTTCATGGCTCTGGCTCCACCGTTTTTCCAAAATCGGTGCGGACCATGTCGCGAGCCGCGCGCCACGGCAAGGGGGCCGGGGAATTATCGCCCCGAAAGCGATGCGGAACCCGAATGTGACAACAATTTCAGGTGCCCGACGGCGGCGCGAAGGAACGTCCGCGTGGGCGCAGCCGTTTACCATGATGTTGACGTCCAGAAGGAGACAGACATGAAGAACCTCATGATTACAACCGCTGCAGCCGCCCTGCTGATGGGCGCAGCCGCCTGCTCACAGGCCGCAGACGATATCGAACTCGGCGAAGCCAATTATGGTGAAAGCCAGAGCGCTGAAGCGGCCAATGAAACCGATACATCAAATGCAGAAATGGCTTCCAACGAGACCGGCCAGACCGAAGTCAACGGCAATCTCATGGATGCCGACCCGGAAATGGCGCCGCGCGATGCCGGCATAACCTACCTTGCCGATAGCGAACTCAGCGCCGGCAACCTGATCGGCGCCAAAGTGACCGGCGCGACCGGCGAAGACATCGCAACCGTCGACGACCTGCTCATCAATGCGGGCGGCGAGGTTGAATCCGTCATCTTCAGGAGCGGTGACTTCATCGACATTGTCGGCACCAAGGGCGCCCTTCCCTACAGCGCCGTCGACCTGACCATGGCGGCAGACGCCGATCCGCGCTTCAGCGTCGGCATGACCGAAGAGGCGATCCAGGAGGTTGCCGAATTCGAACAGGACGGGCTGAACGACTATCGCCTCGCTTCGGAAATCATGGGCACGACGGCCGCCTTCGTGAATTCCAATGATAGTGTTCGGATCCGCGACATCATTCTCAGCCAGGACGGCACGGTGCAGTACGCCGTAATCTCCGATCCGCTGATGCTCGATGACATGCGCACGATCGGCTTCGACCGCATCCAGGTCGAGCAGGGCGATGGCGGGCTTGTTGTCGTTGATGCCGCAAAGGCCGACCTCACCTCCATGCCGCGCTTTGCCTATGAAGCGGAAACCTCCGCCGAGGCCAGCTTGCAGGGCGAGAGCGGCGGCCAAGATAGCAGCGACGATGACGGGCTGATGCCTGACATGGACGGATCAGGCGACACGTCCACGCCGCAATAGGCCTTCACCCCGCATCAAGCCAGGAAAGCCGGCCACTGGGCCGGCTTTTCTTTTGCCTGGTGCCCACAATTCCGGACAGAAAAAAGCCCTCCGCTCGGGAGGGCTTTCAACATCTCTGCGGTGAGGCGAGCGGCGACTAGCGACGCTCATTCTCCAGCTTGGCGGTCATGTCGTTGATCTTGTCGATCAGCGCATCGGCCGAGCCGTTCGTGCGGTCCAGCAGGGCCAGGAACTGGGCGCGCTGCTCGATGGCCAGCCAGATCAGGTTACCGTCAATATCGAGCGCCACGTCCACGACCTGGTACTCGCCATTGCGGTGAAGCACGCGCCAGCGAACATCCATGTTCTTGCCATCGGCACGGGCGATCGTCGTATCGACGATGGAATCGCTGGGTGAACGGTCTGTGGAGCCTTCGACCACGACTTCATTGCCGCGATAAGCGTCCAGCTGGTTCTGATACACGGCGAGCGCATAGGTCCGGAAGGCCTGCTGGTAGCGCTTCAATTCATCTGGATTGAAGCGGCTGGCATACTTGCCGATGACGAATTTCGAGACGGCGTCAATATTGGCGAACTGTTCCATATAGCCACTGAACAGCGATGTCCGTTCCTCGCTGCTGAGGTCGGGATTGTTCAGTGAATTCAGAACTTCGTTCGCATTCTGCTTGACGAAATTTTCCGTCTGCGTGTCAGCCAGCGCCGCCGCTGGGAGGACCAGCGCCGCTGAAGCTGCCATGATTAGGTTACGCAGTTTCATATTCTTAATCCTGTGGTTGGTCAGACCCTGACTCTTCTTCAAACCCGAACTCATCGAAATCATCGAAATCTGGCAAATCTTTGTAGGGGTCGTCCTCAATTTTGCCATTTCTGATCGCGGCCTGACGTTGGGAAGTGTAGTTACGCCGCATGGCGATATAAGGTTCCGGCTGGTCGCGCAGTGTCTCGATCGTTTCGATCAGGCGCTCGCGCGTGGCGATCGCGCCGACCACGGTCCGCGTCACCATGATTTCGTTGTCGAGATCACGATCCTCGAATTCGGTCCAGTTCAGCGGATCGAAGGCATTGTCGACACCGCGGCCCATGAAATCGCGAAGGTTGCTCGGGCCCATGACGGGCAGGATGATGTAGGGACCGGGCTCGACACCCCAGACGCCCAGCGTCTGGCCGAAATCCTCATCATGCTTGGCAACACCAAGCGCGCTCGCCACGTCGAAGATGCCGGCAACACCCGCCGTCGAGTTGATCAGGAAGCGCCCGAAGGTTTCACCGGATGCATCCGGATTGCCCTGCAGGACCGTGTTCACGAAGACGACCGGCTGGCGCAAATTGCTGAGCACATTGTTGACGCCTTCGCGGAAAAGCGTCGGTGTCGCGACCCGGTAAGCGCGGGCCACCGGCTCAAGCGCGGCCTTGTCGACGACCTCGTTGAAGCCGTAGACTTTCCGGTTCCAGCCTTCCCACGGATCATACACTTCACCGGACTGGCTCGGCTGTGTCGTCGCGCAGGCAGATACAGTGAGGACCGCAAGCGCGGCTACAGCTTGAAACTTCATGGGTACGGGTCCGGTCTGTTCGATACGCGATATGTGAAACGCTGGCGGTGCTTTCAACACAAACATAGGTGGTTTGTCTTTTCTGCATGAATGCAGTGGTTCCGTGGCAACACATTGGCATTGTATATTGCAAAGCATATAAATGCATGTTTATATGATAATATGAGTGTTGCGGCGGAAACCCTGATCGAAGCGCTGCGGGCGGCTGGCGAGCCGACCCGGCTGCGAATTCTCGTTCTGCTGCGCCGCGGCGAACTGGCCGTGGGTGAACTCGTGACGCTGCTGGGCCAGAGCCAGCCGCGCCTGTCTCACCACCTGAAAGCACTGACATCGGCGGGCCTGACCGAACGCCTGCCGGAAGGCGCGCGGGTTTTCTACCGCCTGCCCGCATCGGGCTGGGCGAAGGAGCTGATCGACAATCTGTTCGAGCAGATGGATCTTGAGGAAGGCGACTTCCCCGCCGACCTCAGGCGCCTCGACGCCGTGCGGCAGGCCCGCCAGTCCGCCGCCGAGACCTATTTCAGCGAGATCGCGCCGGAATGGGACCGGATACGCGCCATGCACTATCCGGAAAACCTCATCGAAGCCGCCATTCTCAAGGCGGCTGGGCCCGGGCCATTCAACCGGGTCGTCGATCTCGGGACCGGCACGGGCCGCATGCTGACCCTGTTCGGCGACCGGGCCCACACGGTCGAGGGGCTCGATCTCTCGCACCAGATGCTGGCGCTTGCGCGCTCGAACCTCGCCGAAGCCGGCCTTGCCAGCGCCCGCGTGCGCCAGGGCGACGCCACCGCAACGCCGTTCCAGTCGGAAAGCGCCGACGTCGTCATCGTCCACCAGGTCCTGCATTATCTCGAAGAGCCGGGACGGGTGCTGCAGGAAGCTGCCCGTATCCTGCAGCCGCGCGGCCAGCTGATCGTCGTTGACTTTGCCCAGCACGATCACGAATTCATGCGTGAGGAATTCGGCCATCACCGCCTCGGCATCCGGCCCGACAATATGAAAACCTGGGCCAGCCAGGCCGGTCTCGACCTGGACAACCCGATCCGTTTTGACCCCCCTCAAGATCTCGAGAGCGGTGTCGCTGTGCTGATCTGGAGCGCACGCAAACCCGCAAACAAGAAGGAAGTTGCCGCATGAGCGATCTGTCGGTTGCCGCACGTCAGGCAGGAAAAACCCCCTCTGTCTCGTTCGAATTCTTCCCACCGAAGAATGAGTCGATGACAGAGAAACTCTGGGAATGCGTCCGCCGGCTGGAGCCGATGTCGCCGCACTTCGTGTCGGTGACCTATGGCGCCGGCGGCTCGACGCGTACGCGCACGCACGAAACGGTGAGCCGGATCGCACGTGAGACGTCGCTGACGCCCGCAGCGCACCTGACCTGCGTCGGTGCCCCGCGCGAGGAGGTGCTGCAGACCGCCGAAGACTATTATGAGGCGGGCGTCCGCCACATCGTCGCGCTGCGCGGCGACGCCCCGCAGGACGAAGACTTCAAACAGCCCGAGGGGCGCTATACGAGCGTCGTCGACCTCGTCAGCGACCTGCGTGCCCACCGGCCGGACCTCGGCAAGGTGTTCGAGGTCTCCGTCGCCTGCTATCCCGAACCGCACCCGGACTCGCGCGGCTGGGAGGCCGATCTCGCCCACCTCAAGCGCAAGCAGGATGCCGGCGCCGACCGGGCGATCACGCAGTTCTTCTTCGACCCGGACGTCTATTTCGACTTTGTCGACAAGGCGCGCGGCGCGGGCATCACCATGCCGATCGTGCCCGGCATCATGCTGCAGTCCAATTTCAAGGGCCTGAAGAACTTCGCCAAGATGTGCGGCGCCTCGCTGCCGGACTGGCTGCACAAGCTCTATGAGGGCCTCGACGACGACGCCACGACGCGCGACCTGATTACCGCGAACGTCGCCGCCGAGCTCTGCCACAAGCTCGCCGATGGCGGGGTCAACCAGTTCCACTTCTATACGCTCAACAAGGCCGACCTCGCCTTGTCCACCTGCCACCTGCTCGGCCTGAAGCCGGCACATGCGGAGGCTGCCTGATATGACCAGACAAGACCGGATTTCGGACCTCGAAGCCAAAGCGAAGGATGAAATCCTCATCCTCGACGGTGCTATGGGCACGATGCTGCAGAAGTACAAGTTCACCGAGGAGCAGTTCCGCGGCGAGCGCTTCAAGGACTGGGACAGCCCGGTGCAGGGCAATAATGACCTGCTGAACCTCACCCAGCCTGACGCCGTGCGGGACGTGCACACCCAATTCATTGAGGCCGGCGCGGACCTTATCGAGACCAACACGTTCAGCGCGACGGTCATCGGCCAGGGCGACTATCATATGCAGGGCATTGCCGCCGAGATCGCCGAGGCCGGTGCGAAGGTCGCGCGCGAAGCGGCCGATGCGGCCGGCAGGCCGGTCGGTGTGCTTGGCGCGATCGGCCCGACCAACAAGACGCTGTCGCTGTCGCCGGACGTCAACAATCCGGGCTACCGGGAAGTGACCTTTGACGATGTCCGCGAAGCCTATCTCGAACAGGCGCGCGCCATGGCGCCTTATATCGACTTCTTCCTGATCGAGACCATCTTCGACACGCTGAACGCCAAGGCGGCGATCAAGGCGGTGATGGATTTCCGCGCGGAGACCGGCGAAGATATCCCGGTCATCATTTCCGGCACGATCACGGATGCCTCCGGGCGCACCCTCTCCGGCCAGACCGCCGAAGCCTTCTGGCATTCGATCCGCCACGCCAAACCGTGGGCTGTAGGCCTCAACTGCGCGCTCGGTGCAAAGATGATGCGCCCGCACATAGCCGCCATTTCAAAGGCAGCCGATACGCGCGTCATCGCCTATCCGAATGCCGGCCTGCCGAACGAGTTCGGCGAATATGACGAGCTGCCCGAGCAGACTGCCGCCCAGCTCGAGGAATGGGCAAAATCGGGCCTCGTCAACGTGCTTGGCGGCTGCTGCGGGACGACCCCGCCGCACATCGCGGCCATCGCGAAGGCCGTCAAAGGCAAGGTCCCGCGCAAGATCCCCGAGCCCCCGCGTGCTATGCGCCTCTCCGGGCTGGAACCTTTCCAGCTCGCCAGCTGAGGGAGACTTCCATGGGAAAGACGTATGACAAGCTCGATGACAAGCTCATCGGGTTCATCAAGGCACAGAAGATGTTCTTCGTGGCCACGGCGCCGCTGTCGGGCGAGGGTCATGTGAATGTCTCGCCGAAGGGCTATGACAGCCTTGCCATCATCGATGAGCAGACGGTTGCCTGGCTCGACATGGGCGGCTCGGGCATCGAGACGATGGCCCACCTCAAGGAAAACGGCCGCATCACCATCATGTTCTGCGCCTTCGAGGGCGCGGCGAACATCGTCCGTCTCTATGGCCGCGGCGAAGCGGTGCAGTTCGACGATCCGCGCTTTCCAGACCTGCTGGCGCTCTTCCCGAACTTCGAAAAGGCCCGCGCCATCGTGACGGTAAAGCTCGACCGCGTCTCCGACAGCTGCGGCTGGGGCGTGCCCTTCTATGAGTTCAAGGGCGAGCGCGACCAGCTGAAACGCTATGCCGACAATCCGGCCAGGAGCCCCGAAGACTGGGCCGAGAAATTCTACACCGCCAATGCGACAAGCATTGACGGGCTGACAGGCGTCGAAAGGCCCGAATCCGCCTCATGATCGCACCGCCCGTCTCATCCGGCGACCAGTTCATCTTCTACGGCCTCCTGAAACAGGGGGCCGCCGGTGCGCCTGCGCACCTGGATTTCCCGCGCCATGGCGAATTCCTTGGGCCCTGCCGGTTCCGGGGCCGCATGCTCGACCTTGGCGGCTTTCCGGGGGTCGTGCCGGGCGAGGATATCTGCCACGGCATGCTCTACCGGCTCGATCATGCCCGGCTTGCCCGCCAGATGGACGACTTTGAAGACATCCGCCCGGGCGATCCGAAAGGCTCGCTTTACCGGCGCGAAAAGACCGACCTCATCGACGATTTCGGCCGGCCCTACGGCAAGGCCTGGATCTACATCTACAACCAGAAAACAGACGGCTACCCTGTCCTCGAAGACGGCAACTGGCCCCTTGAGAAAGGACGCCCACGCATATGACCGACACAGCTTCCCAGATCTTCATCAATATCGGTGAGCGGACCAACGTCACCGGCTCTGCGAAATTCCGCAATCTCATCAAGGCGGGCGACTATGACGCCGCCGTCGATGTAGCCCGCCAGCAGGTCGAAAATGGCGCGCAGATCATCGATGTGAACATGGATGAGGGCATGCTGGACGGCGTCGAGGCGATGACGACCTTCCTCAACCTGATCGCTGCCGAACCAGACATCGCGCGCGTGCCGATCATGATCGACAGCTCCAAATGGGAGGTGATCGAGGCGGGCCTGAAATGCGTGCAGGGCAAGGCGGTGGTGAACTCCATCTCGCTGAAGGAAGGCGAAGACCAGTTCCTCGAGCAGGCCCGCAAGGTGCAATCCTACGGCGCGGCTACGGTGGTCATGGCGTTTGACGAGGAAGGCCAGGCCGACACGGCCGAGCGCAAGTTCGAGATCTGCGAGCGCGCCTACAAGCTGCTGACCGAAAAGGTCGGCTTTGCGCCGGAAGACATCATCTTCGACCCGAACATCTTTGCCGTCGCGACCGGCATCGAGGAACACAACAATTACGCCGTCGACTTTATCGAGGCGTGCAAGCGCATCCGCGCGAACCTTCCGCACTGCCACATCTCCGGCGGGCTATCGAACGTGTCGTTCTCTTTCCGCGGCAATGAGATCGTTCGCCGGGCGATGCACTCTGTCTTCCTGTATCACGCCATCCCGGCCGGCCTCGACATGGCCATCGTCAATGCCGGCCAGCTCGACATCTATGACGATATCGATCCGGAGCTGCGCGAGGCCGTCGAGGACGTGATCCTCAACCGCCGGGACGACGCGACCGAGCGTCTGCTGGACCTTGCCGAACAGTATCGCGGCCAGAAGGGCGAGGTGAAGAAGAAGGATATGAGCTGGCGCGAGCAGCCCGTCGAGAAGCGTCTCGAACACGCGCTCGTCCACGGCATCACCGAATTCGTGGTGGAAGACACCGAGGAAGCCCGCCAGCGCGCCGAGCGCCCGCTGCATGTCATCGAAGGCCCGCTGATGGACGGCATGAATGTCGTCGGTGACTTGTTCGGCGCGGGCAAGATGTTCCTGCCGCAGGTGGTGAAGTCCGCGCGCGTCATGAAGGCGGCCGTGGCGCACCTCACCCCCTTCATCGAACAGGAGCAGAAGGAGCTTGGCCTCGACAAGGTCTCGAACGGCAAGGTCGTGCTCGCCACGGTGAAAGGCGATGTCCACGATATCGGCAAGAACATTGTCGGCGTCGTGCTCGGCTGTAACGGCTATGACATCATCGATCTTGGCGTCATGGTGCCGGCCGAGAAAATCCTCGAAGCGGCCATTGAGGAGAAGGCGGACATGATCGGCCTCTCCGGCCTGATCACGCCATCGCTCGACGAGATGGTCTTTGTTGCTGCCGAGATGGAACGCCAGGGCATTCACCTGCCGCTGCTGATCGGCGGGGCGACGACGTCTCCGGCGCACACGGCGGTCAAGATCGACCCGGCCTTCCCCTCGGCGCCCGTCATCCATGTCAGCGATGCCAGCCGCGCGGTCGGCGTCGTCAGCGCGATGATGAACGACGTCGATCGCGAGACGCTGTGGGGCACGACGAAGGCGCGCTATGACCGTATCCGCGAAAGCCGTGCGGGTGGCCCGCCAACCCCGCGCCTGCCGATCGGCGAAGCGCGCGAGAAGGCTTTCAACACCGAGGAGGCGTCAGCCCCGGCGCCCGCCTTCACCGGCGTAAAAACGTTCGAGGATTTCGATCTCAACGAGCTGAAGGACTATATCGACTGGACGCCCTATTTCATGAGCTGGGACCTGGCGGGCCGGTATCCGCAGATCCTGGAGGATGAGAAGGTCGGCGAAGCGGCTTCCGATCTCTGGCGCGACACCCAGACCATGATGCAGCGCTTGCTCGGCGAGGGCTGGTTCCAGCCGAAGGCCGTCATCGGTTTCTGGGGGGCTGAGCGCAAGGGCGACGATATCAAGCTTTCGACCGGCGACACGCTGCACACGATCCGCCAGCAGATGGTGAAGAATAACGAGAAGCCCAACTTCGCCCTCTCTGACTTCATCGCCGAGAGCGACGACCATATCGGCGCCTTCTGCGTGACCGCCGGTGCGGAAGCCGACGCGATCTCGAAGGCGTTCAAGGACAAGGGCGACGATTACTCCGCCATCATGGTGCAGGCACTGGCTGACCGCTTCGCCGAAGCGATGGCCGAGTACATGCACGAAAAGGTCCGCAAGGAACTCTGGGGCTATGACCCGGACGAGGCCTATGACTGTAACGACCTGATCAAGGAAAAGTATCGCGGCATCCGCCCGGCGCCCGGCTATCCGGCCCAGCCCGACCACACCGAGAAGGAGCTGATCTTCAAGCTGCTCGAAGCCGAGGAGCGGATCGGTGTCTCGCTGACCTCAAGCTTCGCGATGAGCCCGGCGCCGTCTGTCTCCGGCCTTTACTTCGCGCATCCTGACAGCGCCTATTTCGCCGTCGGCCGCATCGAACGCGACCAGGTCGAGGACTATGCAAAGCGCAAGGGCTGGGACACGCGCACGGCCGAGCGCTGGCTCGCCCCGATCCTCAACTATGATCCCTTCGCCGTCAGTACGGACGAAGCCGCGTGACCGCGGTGCGGATCGCCACCGTCACGCTTGTCGTGCCGGACTATGATGAGGCGATCAGCTTTTTCGTCGGAACGCTCGGTTTCGAGCTGCGGGAGGATACGCGCCTCAGCGAAACAAAACGCTGGGTGCGTGTCGCGCCGGCGGGAGCCGAAACCGCGATCCTGCTCGCCCAGCCAAAGGACGAGACCGAGCGCGCTGCCATTGGCAACCAGGCAGGTGGGCGGGTTGGCTTCTTTCTCGAAGTGACGGACTTCGACGACACGTACCAGGCATATGCCGATCGTGGGGTCGACTTCGTTCGAGCGCCTATTAGAGAGCCCTACGGAGCGGTCGCCGTCTTCCGCGACCCTTTCGGCAATCTCTGGGACCTGATCGAGCCTGCACGTGACTGAGAACACCACCCCCTATCCGGTGCTCGCCTGCATCCTCGTCGTGCTGGGAACGGTGCTCGCCCTGTCCGGCATCGACCTTGTCCTGCCGGCGATCCCGACGCTGCATGAGGCCCTGCCCGGCAGCGAGGAAGCTGCCCAGCTCGTCATCGCCTGCTTCATCGGCGGGTCCGCGAGTGGCCTGTTGCTGTTCGGCATGCTGGGCGAGCGTTATGGACGCCGGCGGTGCCTTGTGTTTGCGCTGCTCGCCTATGGCCTCCTGTCCGGGGCGGCCACACTGTCGCCGGACATGTGGACGCTGCTGGGCATCCGTTTCTTCCAGGGACTGGCGTCGGCCGCACCGGCCGTCTTCGCGCCGGGCATCATCCGCGCGCTGTTTTCCGAACAGGGCGCGACCCGCGCGATTGGCGCGCTGTCCAGTTTTGAGAGCCTGACCCCGGCTGGCGCACCGATTGCCGGGCTGTGGCTGGTCCAGCAGGGCGGCTGGAAACTCCCCTTCTTCGTGACCGGGGTGCTGGCGGTTGCCCTGTCTGTCGTGTTCATCGTCTGGGGTGGGATCCTGCCGCCTTCGAAGGACCGCAAGAAACAGAAACAGAAAGGCTCCTACTGGCGCCTCATCGGCTCGCCGGTTTTCCTGCGCTACGGGCTCAGCCAGGCGCTGGTCGTTGGCGGACTGCTCGTTTTCGTCTTTGGGGCGCCCGCGGTGATTGTGAACGCCATGGGCGGGACGATGATGCACTTCATCACCATGCAAGTGGTCGGCATTTCCTGCTTCATCGTCACCTCGAATGTCACCGGCAGCCTCGTCAAGCGTTTCGGCCCGGAACCGATGATTACCTTTGGCACGGGGATGGCGACCACGGGCGCGGTGCTGGTCCTGCTATTTGCTTTGTTCGGCAATGGCGACCCGATCTGGCTGACGCCGATCTTCATTCTGGTGAATTCGGGTCTTGGCTTTCGCGGCCCGCCCGGTTTCCTGCGGGCCATCATGGCCGGCCAGGGCGATGATGACCGCGCCTCCTCGCTGACCATTCTCTGGATCTTCGGCATTGCCGCCCTGGGGACGGCGGCGGTGTCGCCCTTCATCGAGGATGGGCTGATCCCGCTGGCGATTGCCGGCGCAGGCCTTCAGCTCGGCGCCATGCTGTGCCTTGTGATTCTGCCAAGGCTCGCACCCGTCGAACGGTCAGTGTCAGCAGAAACGTCGTGACGGGAGCAGTCCGGGCACCAGGCTGGGAGAGAGCGTCAAGGCAGCCTGGTGCCCGGTTGTCATGCACGCCGCCCCGGGAGGGTTGAGGGGTGGGATGAGGCTAGCAGCGCGCGACAATCTTGTTATGCAGGGTAGCGGCCCACGACGCCGGACGGCCAGGACACATCGGAGGGACAGAGCCCCGAAAGCCGATGCAGCCATGCCTTCCACCTCAACCGGACCTGTTTCCGGCGGAGTAAGACTTTGCGTGCGTTGACCACCTCAAACCCCAAAATTGCTCACCAGTAAGAGCTGGGCTCGGCGTACAATCGTTCCAATCGAAAAGGGCGCTTGCTTTGATAGCTAAAACCTATCGAAACAAGCGCCGTTTTTTAAATTGCTAACCTGCCGGGGTGAAGGTGTCTGGCCGGATGGTGCCGGTCCCTACTCCGCCGCCTCGATCTTGTCCTGCGTCTTCGTTTCGAAGTCGCTGGCATCGTGGCGTTCACGCAGCTGGCTCGACGGCTCGCCGAAGGTGCGGTTGACCATGCGGCCGCGCTGGACAGCGGGACGGGCGGCAAGCTGGTCGGTCCAGCGGATCACGTTTGTGTATTCGTGCACCTGCAGGAACTCGCCCGCGTCATAGATGATGCCCTTCGCCATCGCGCCATACCAGGGCCAGATCGCCATGTCGGCGATGGAGTATTCATCGCCTGCCATGTATTCGTTGTCCGCGAGGTGACGGTCGAGCACGTCCATCTGGCGCTTCACCTCCATGGCGAAGCGATTGATCGGATACTCCATCTTGGTCGGCGCATAGGCGTAGAAGTGCCCGAAGCCGCCGCCGAGATAGGGCGCAGACCCCATCTGCCAGAACAGCCAGTTCAGCGCTTCGGTGCGCTTGACGTGGTCGCTCGGCAGGAACGCGCCGAACTTCTCCGCGAGATAAAGCAGGATCGACCCACTTTCGAACACGCGGGTCGGCGGATTGGTCGTGTGGTCGGCCAGGACCGGGATCTTGGAGTTCGGGTTGAGCTCGACATAGCCCGACGAGAACTGGTCGCCTTCGCCAATATTGATCAGCCAGGCATCATATTCGGCACCCTTGTGACCAGCTTCGAGCAGTTCCTCGAACATGATGGTGACCTTCACACCGTTCGGGGTGCCCAGCGAGTAGAGCTGGAAGGGATGCTTGCCGACGGGAAGCTCCTTCTCATGCGTCGGCCCGGCAATGGGGCGGTTGATCTTGGCAAAACGCCCGCCGCTTTCCGTATCCCAGGTCCAGACTTTTGGCGGTGTGTATTCGGTGTCGCTCATCAGGTTTCCGTCCTTGCTCAGTCTTGTTCTGGACCAAGAGGTAGGGCGGCGGGAGCGGCCACGCAATCGGATCACCGGTTTGTGAGGCCAGATATCAGTTATTCTCAGCCTTGAAGATGGCGCTCAGCCCCTCGCGATAGGTTGGGTAATGCGGGCGCCAGCCGGTCGCCGCCTTGAGACGGGCATTCGAGACCCGCTTGCATTCGGAATAGAAACTGCGCGCCATTGCGCTGACATCGGCTGTCTCCAGATCGACCGGCACCGGCATGGCCATGCCCAGCAGGTCAGCGGCATAGGCCATGACATCCTGCGGCGGGGCGGCCTCCTCGTCACAGAGGTTGAAGGCGCCCGACAGGCCGGGATGCTGCAACAGGGCAAAGAGGCCATTTGCCAGATCATCGACATGGATGCGCGAGAAGACCTGGCCCGGCTTGACGATCTGTTCTTCCTTGCCTTCGCGCACCCTGTCCAGCTGTGAGCGGCCCGGCCCGTAAATCCCCGGCAGGCGGACAAGCCGCGTATCGCGGCGCACCGACAGCCATTGCTGCTCGGCCAGGACGCGCCGCTCGCCGCGTTTCGTGCCGGGATTGACCGGGCTCCATTCGAATGCCCAGCCGCCATCGAGGTCGCCATAGACGCCGGTTGTCGACAGATAGGTGACCGATGCGGCCTCGCGGGCAAAGTCGCCGACAAGGCCGAAGCCGGGACAGCCTTCATCTCCGGGCGGGGTGGAGATAACCCAGTGACTGGCCTTCGCGGCCTGTGACAGCCCGTCTCGGTCATTCGTCAGGACCGGCTCGATCCCTTTTTCCCGAAGCGCGGCGGCCTTGTCTTCGCTGCGCGCGGTTCCGACCACCCGCCATGCGCCGGTGTCCAGGCAAAGCGCCGCCAGCCGCGAGGCTGAGTAGCCCGGACCGACAAGGAAGAGGGTTGGTGACTGATCTGTCATTTGCGCGGTTTATGCCGTCTCTGTAACGCTGATTACAATCAAGGGACCCGAGGGGTATCAGAGTATGAGTATGCTTGCCATGGCTGCCGCCATCCTGCCATTTGCCCAGTCGGCGATCGTGGAGATCGAGCGCGCTGAGCAGGAACGCCTCAATGCCTGCATCGAGCAGGTCGATGAGGATGCCGAACAGGCCTATGAAGACAGCCTGCGCTGGCTCGGCGAAGGCGCCCGCCCGGCGGCCCGGTACTGTAATGCACTCGCGATTATCGGGCTGGGCAATTACAAGGAGGGCGCTGCCCGCCTTGAGGAACTGGCCAATGCGCCGGATGCTGGCGGTGAGTCCGACCGCGCGCTGTATCTTGCCCAGTCCGGCAATGCCTGGGTCACGGCGGGCTATCCCGACGCGGCCGTCACGACGCTCAGCAATGCGCTCAAGCTTGCCCCGAACGATGCCGACATCCGCACCGACCGCGCCGCCGCCTATCTCATGCTGGAGAAATGGCAGCCGGCCATCGATG
This sequence comes from Henriciella mobilis, assembly GCF_003576285.1. Classification (NCBI taxonomy): domain Bacteria; kingdom Pseudomonadati; phylum Pseudomonadota; class Alphaproteobacteria; order Hyphomonadales; family Hyphomonadaceae; genus Henriciella; species Henriciella mobilis. The sequence goes on from NZ_QWFX01000006.1 coordinate 23,098, forward strand.
ATCTCGACCGGGCGCTGGCGACCTATCCGAACGATATCGAAGCGCTACAGCTGCGCGCGCGCGCCCATCTCAATCTCGACAATCTGCAGCTGGCCGAGAACGATATGAGCCGGGCGCTGCTGCTGGACAATCGCAACATAGACACGCTGGTCCTGCGCGGAGACATCCGCGAGGCCAAGCGCCTTGCTGAGGAATAGGCTCCGACAGGCAAGACGCCTGATCGCCAGAGCGCCGTGGCCCTGGTTCCTGCTCGCATCACTCGGGATCAATCTTCCCGCCTTCTGGGTGCTGGCCAATATCCCGCATGGCGGAAGGCAGAGCGACGGGGAGATCGTGATCCCGGTCTCGATCGTCGAGCGCTTGCCGGAACCGTTCATCCCCGAAGACGACGACACGCCGGCGCCTTTGTCCGCGCCTCAGACGCACGAGCCGGGCCCGGCGAATTCTGCGGCAGACCGTGCCGTGACGGCCCGTCCCGGCCAACGCCTGCGCTCGCCTGTTCTGGCCCTTGCCGGTGAGCAGGCCGACGCCGCTCTTTCTGAGGAACGCGGCGCGCCACCGGTCTTCGATCCGGCAGCGCCGCTGAGCGATGAAGCCAAGGCCGTAGCATCGCTGCGAGCGTTCAACTGCAACAAGCTGGGCGATGACCGGCCTGACCATTGCGACGATACGGCCGGCCCGCTCTTCGTCACCGAAGCGCCGGGCTATGCCGAAGAGCCGGACATGGCACCGAAGCGGTGGGCGGAGTTCGAGACCGACGCCACCGATCCGGCGATCCGGCGCATCTGGGCAGAGGATTGCCCGCCCGGCGACGGGGTGATCAAGGACGTCTTTACCAACGACACGGCCTATTACAGGCAGGGCGCGCATGCCGGGGTGGGCGGCCTGTCTGCCAACAGCATCAACAAGCGCTGCCCCTGAACAGGCTCAGTTCGCCTGGGCCCTCTGGCGTGCCGCCCACTTTTGCGGTTCCAGCACGCAGTCATCCAGGCCCTCATTCGCCACGACGCGCATACGCGCCTGCAGGGTACCGGCGCGCTGGCGGACATAGGGCCCCGGCGGATCGACGCGCCACTCATGCGGGTTGGGCAGGACGGCTGCGAGCAGGGCGGCTTCATACTCGGTGAGATCGGAGGCCCGCTTGCCAAAGCGCACACGCGCGGCAGCCTCTGCGCCGAACAGGCCATCGCCCCATTCGATGGTATTGAGGTAATTCTCCATCACCCGGCGCTTGCCCCACATGCCGTCGATGAAGAGGGCGAACCAGGCCTCCCCCGCCTTGCGGACATAGCCGCCGCCATTCCAGAAGAAGACGTTCTTTGCGGTCTGCTGGGTGATCGTCGATGCCCCGCGCCGGCGCCCACCGCGCTGGTTCTCTTCGACGGCTTTTTGCAGGGCTTCGAAGTCGATCCCATTGTGCGAGCAGAAGCGGGAATCCTCTGCTGCGATGAGGGCGGTGACCAGCTTGGGCGAGATATCCTCGAGCGGCACGATTGCGCGCCGGAAATCCTCACCCGCGAGGGTGCGCTGCATCATCAGGATGCTGCCGGGGACGGGCGCCCACTTCATGGCCAGCGCATAGGCATGCGCAAGGACGAAGACCAGGGCGAGCAGCTTGATGACGCGCACGGTCCAGCGCATGGCAAGCTTGCCTGCCGATGCCCGTCCGGCCTTGCTCATAGTGGTGTCAGCGCCCATTCTGCCTTGACCCCCGGATCCGTTTCGCTCGCTTCACGCTGGGCTCTTTCCGATTCAAACCGGGCCATATCGAGGCGTGACAATGCCCAGACAGCGGCGCCGCGCACGATTGGCTCATCATCGTCCAGGTGCGGCACGACCGATCCGTCAACGAGATCCGGCTGTCCGCTGTTTCCTATGGCAATAAGCACATTGCGGAGCATCCGGTTCCGCCCGGTGCGCTTGACCGGTGAGCCGGAGAACACTTCGCGGAATGCGGCATCATCGAGCGCGGCCAGCTCTTCCAGTTCCGGCAGCTTCAACTCCGCCCGCGCCCACAGCTTCTGTTCGGCGGAGGTGTGCGCGAACTTGTTCCACGGGCAGACGGCGAGGCAATCGTCGCAGCCATAGATGCGGTTGCCCATCGGCTCGCGGAATTCCGCCGGGATCGGCCCGGCGTGTTCGATGGTGAGATATGAGATGCAGCGGCGCGCATCGAGCTGGTAGGGCGCGGGGAAGGCATCGGTCGGGCAGATGTCGAGACAGGCCGTGCACGAGCCGCAATGGTCAGCCTCCGGCGCATCCGGTTCTAGCGCGGCGGCTGTCAGGATCGCGCCGAGGAACAGCCAGCTGCCGTGCTCCCGGCTGACCAGGTTGGTGTGCTTGCCCTGCCAGCCAAGGCCGGCCTTTTCCGCGAGCGGCTTTTCCATCAGCGGCGCGGTATCGACGAACACCTTCACAGCCTCGCCCGTTTCCTCCGCGAAGACGCGGGCGAGCTGTTTCAGCTTCTTCTTGATCAGCTCATGATAATCTGCCCCGCGGGCGTAGACGGAGATATTGCCATGCTCGCGCATCTCCAGAAGCGGCAGCGGGCTGGCCGGCGGGCCGTAATTCATCGCCAGCATGATGGCGGACTTCGCCTCCGGCCACATCGCTGTCGGCGCCTTGCGGCGCTCGAGTGTGGTTTCCATCCAGTCCATGCCGCCGTGCCGGCCCTGCGCGACAAACGTTTCCAGCCGGGCTCCAGCCGCCCAGGGCTCATCGGCCCGGCAGATCCGGCAATCGGCAAAGCCGATATCAGCCGCCATCTGCTTGAGGCGGGCTTCGGGACTGTTGTCTGATGTGCTCATTCAGAAATCGAGATCGGCATAATGCCGGGCAGGCCGCGTGCCATCCACTTTGTCGGCGAGCAGCGGCCGGAAGCTCGGCCGGGACTTTATCCTAGAATACCACGCCTTGAGGTCTGGCGTCATGTCCCAGGGCACGTCACCGAAATAGTCGTAGGCCGACAGGTGCGCAGCGATGGAGAGGTCAGCCAGCGTCAGCATCCGCCCGGCCATATAGGTGCGCGACTCCGCGAGCCCGTTAAGGAAAGTCATGCGCGACTTCAGCGCGTGGACCCCCGTTCGCAGCGCGCCGCTGTCAGGTTCGCGCGCGCGCCGGACCCACTGGTTGACGCGTTCGGTGAGCAAGGTGGCGTTGACGTCAGCGAAACTGTCCTCGCTATAGCGCCAGAGTCGGCGCGCCTCGGCCCGCTCCTGCGCGACAAAGGGCAGCAGGCGCGGCGTTGGAATCGCCTCCTCGAGGTATTCGCAGATGGCATGCGTGCCGACGGCGGAGACCTTTTCCTCGGCACCTGTATCGACCATGACCGGCGCGCGCGCACCCGGCGCCATGCTGGCCAGCTCCTCCGGCTGGGCCCATGGCAGCACGGAGACGAGGTCGATCGCGCAGCGCTTTTCGCCGAGCGCAAGGCGCACGGTTCTCGCCAGTGGATCGATGGGCCAATGCCAAAGCCTTTTCATATTCCTGTCACTCCAGGGGTGCAAATGACCCGCGAGCTATATGTTCAGCAGTGAATTTTTGCGCATTTCAGCGTTCCATGCTTCATGCGGTCCGTAATCTTGTCCTCAGGAGAATCCTTCATGACGCTTAACAGGGTCAAAACAAGCTTTCTTGCAAGTGTTGCCGGTCTCGCCCTTCTTACAGGTTGCGGCCCCAATCCCAACGATGCATCCAGCGATAGCCAGCAGGAAGCGGTCAAGCCGGTCATGCTGGAGGAGCCGCCGGCCGGTCAGCTTCCTGACACCGTTGCCCCGACCGCCTATCGGCTGGACCTTGTGACCGACCCGGCCGCAGACACGTTCGAAGGGACGGTCGCCATCGACCTGCGCCTGAAGGCGCCGCACGCGCGCATCTGGCTGCACTCGCTCGACCAGACGATCGAAAGCGTGGTGGCCCAGCTGCCCGACGGAACCGAAATCGAAGGCGCCTTCGAGGGCGGCCTCGCGGAGGGCGGCGTCTCCAAGATCGACTTTGCCGAGCCGGTCCCGGCGGGCAATGCGACCCTCGTCATCGAATACACCGCGCCGTACAACAAGAGCCTGGTCGGCCTCTACCATGCCAGCCAGAAGGGCCGGCCCTACCTTGCCTCGCAAATGGAAGCCATCGATGCACGCCGAATGGTGCCGAGCTTTGATGAGCCGCGCTTCAAGACACCGTGGACCTTCACCGTCACGGCGCCGCCCGGCAACCAGGTGATCACCAACGCCCCGCTGAAGGGGACGAGCCAGCTGGACAATGGCATGGTGAAGCATTCCTTCGCGACGACACGGCCGATCCAGTCCTATCTGACGGCGCTAGCGGTCGGTCCGTACGACATGCGCGAAGGCACGTCGCTTCCGGCCAATACGCTGCGCGCGACACCCGTCCCGTTCCGCGGGTTCGCCCCGGCCGGCAAGGGCGACCAGCTCGAAACGGCGATGGACATTACCGACGAAATGGTCGGCTACCAGGAAACCTACTTCAACTATCCCTACCCGTACGCGAAGCTCGATCTCATCGCCGTGCCGGAATACGCCTATGGCGCCATGGAGAATGCAGGCGCGATCATCTATCGCGAAAGCGCCCTGCTGATCGATGAGCGCACACCGCTCAACCGCAAGCGCGGCGCGCTCGTCACGCACGCACACGAGCTGGCGCACCAATGGTTCGGCAACCTCGTTACGCCGAAATGGTGGGACGATATCTGGCTGAACGAGGCCTTCGCGACCTGGATGAGCTACAAGACCATGGACGAGGTCTATCCCGGCCAGGGCTATGACCGCGCCTCGCAGCGCCGCGGCATCGCCGCCATGGGCGAGGACAGCCTCATCAATGCCCGCCAGATCCGCAATCCGATCGATCGGAATGCCGACATTCTCGATGCATTTGACGGCATCACCTATTCCAAGGGCGGCGGCGTGCTGTCCATGTTCGAGGCCTATCTCGGCGAGGACGCCTTCCGGGAAGGCATGCGCCTGCACATGAAGCGTTTCGAAGACGATGTCGCCGATGTGGAGGATTTCATGGCCTCGCTCGCCGATGGCAGCGGCAATGCCGGTGTCGTCGACAGTTTCCGCTCCTTCATCTTCCAGCCGGGTATCCCCTACCTGCAGGTGGACACCGAATGCGAGGCGCCGGATGCCGGGCTGATCACGATCACCCAGCAGCGCTATGCACCGCTCGGCTCGGAGATCGATACAGACGCGTCGACCTGGCAGATCCCGCTCGCAATGACGATTGCCGGCCCCGCCGGGGAGGTGGTTCATCGCGAGATGATGACCGGCAAGTCACTGGAGATCCCGCTCGACGGCCAGTGTGCCGATTGGGTCATGCCGAATGCATCTGGCGGCTACTGGCGCTTCAACCTCTCGGATGACAACTGGACGGCCCTCACGGCGAGCTTCGACTCTCTCGACCCGCGTGCGCAGCTGTCCTTCATCGACAGTATTGCTGCAGCCTTCCGGGCAGGCGATGCACCGGCGAGCGCGGTGCTGGACGCACTGCGGGCGTCGGCCTCGGCCGAGTGGGACGTCGCGATGGCATCGGTCGGCACGGCAGAGGGCTATTACAGCGCCCTGCCGGAAGAAGAGCAGGCCCTCATGACTCAGTTCATGACCGATACTTACATGCCCGTCTACGAAGCGCTGAAAGCCCGCGAAGGCGAGCTCAGCCAGGGCGAAAGCCTGCTGCTGCAGGACCTCTATTCCGCCCTGCTGGAAACCGGCGCCATGCCTGATGAAGAACAGGCGCTGGCCGAAAAGGCGGCCCGGTATGTTGGCGTCGACGGCGAGCCGGACCCCAGTGCGCTGGATTCCGATACGCTTCTCACCGCGGTCAAGTATGGCACCAAGCTGGGCGGTCGCGACTTCTACGAAGCCGCGCTGGACTATGCCCGCAACACGGACAACCAGTATGAGCGCCGCAATATCCTGTACATTCTGATCCAGAATAGCGGCGAGTCCGAGATGGCGGACCTGATGAAGGAAATGCAGGGCAGCGACTGGCAAGGCCAGGAAACCTGGGCTGTGCTACAACAAGCAGTACGCAACACTGCGCATCAGGATGTTGCCTGGGGGCTCTACAAGGCTAGCTTCGACAACATGATCGCTCGCGCCCCGGAAATCCGCAAACCACAGACACCGAGTGTCGTTTCGGCCTTCTGCGATGCCGAGAAAGTGGCGGAAGCCAATGACTTCTTTGTGTCGAAAGGCGCTCTGATACCGGGTTATGAACGCTCGCTGGCCCAGGCCCGGGAAGCCGGAACGCTCTGTGCCGCGTTCCGCTCTGAGAAAACCGGCGAGCTTGTCGAAGCGCTCGGCGAACAGGACAATTAAAGGCTGGTCGCCCTTCGCATCTGCACAATGCGGGGGGCGATTGCCGCACGGATGACCACCGGCTAGAACGCCCTTGTCGAGAGAGCTCAGGAACCCCCAATGCCCGACCAAGCTGCGAGCGCCACGCCAGAGCCCGCAGGAAAGCTGCGCCCTGAAGATATCCGCAAGAGCTTTCACGCCGAAGCTGACACCGAGAACCTGTCCTCATTCTCGGATGGCGACATCGATGCGCTGGCCGATGCGGCCGGTGAGCTGGCGAAAGACTTTTCCGGACCCGATTCCCGCGTGCGCGTTCGCGACGCCAAAGGGGAAGGCGGCGAGGCGCTGGGCAGCTGCGTGCTTGAGGCGGTCAGCCTGGACAAGCCCTTCCTGGTCGATTCCCTGCTGGGCCTGTGCGCCGAATTCGGCTTTGAGGTGCAGGCCCTCTTCCACCCGATCCTCGAGACAGATCGCGGCGTAAGGCTGTCGATCATCCAGGTCCACATCCCGGCGCTCAGCTCGCATGAGTGCCGGATGCTCAAGGACGAGGCTGACGCGACCCTGAACGATGTCGCCATGGCGGTGGACGACTTCACCGCCATGCAGGAGCGGATGAACGACGCGATTTCGCGCGTCGAGAAGGCCAATGACTGCGACGACGACATGCGCCGCGAAGCGGTGGCCTTCCTCAACTGGCTGCGTGACGACCACTTCGTCTTCCTGGGCGTGCGCGACTACCGGTTCGAAACGGGCGAAGATGGCCGGGTCCTGCCGGAAGAACCGATCATGGTGGAGGGCTCCAATCTCGGCGTCCTGCGCGACGAGGACCGCAACGTCCTCAATCGCGGTGCCGAACCGCTGATGCTGACACCGGAAATCAGCTCATTCCTCGCCGAACCGACACCGCTCATCGTCGCCAAATCGACCCTGCAGAGCCGCATCCACCGGCGCTCGCTCTGCGACTATGTCGGCATCAAGCATATTGACGAAGAAGGCCGCGTTGTCGGCGAGACACGGTTTCTCGGGCTCTACACGGCCGAAGCCTACAATGAGAGCGCCCGCCACATTCCGCTGGTGCGCCGGCGCGTTGCGCGCGTGCTCGAAGCGACCGGCGCGGTCGAAGGCAGCCACAACTACAAGGCGCTGTCCAACATACTGGAAACCTGGCCGCGCGATGAGCTGCTCCAGGCCGATGCCGAAACGCTGCTCCCGCTGATGCGGGGCGCCCTGCACCTTGTTGGCCGCCCGCGCACCCGGATGTTCGTGCGCCGCGACCGGTTCAACCGGTTCGTGTCCGTCGTCATCTTCGTTCCGCGCGAAGCCTATGACACCTCGGTTCGCCTGCGCCTCAGCGAGCACATGACCAAGGCGTTCAACGGCGAGCTGATTTCCTTCCAGCCGCGCTTCGATGCCTCGCCGCTGGCGCGGCTTCACTTGATGATCGAGTTGCTGGACGGCTCGGTCTCACCCGATCTCGACCAGCTGGAAAGCGAAGTCACGGAGATTGCGCGCACCTGGGATGATGCGTTCCGCGGTGCACTGATGGAAGCCGGGCTCCCGCAGGACGAGTTCGAACGGTTCAGCACGTTCCGGGGTGGTTTCAACGCCGCCTATCGCGAAGCCTTTGATCCGAAGGAAGCGCTTGCCGATGTCGAGGCCTTCAGCTCGCTGTCGGAAACACGCCCGATGCGGCTGCGCGCGCTTCGTCTCGACAAGGATGATGAGAATGTGATCCGCGCGAAGATCTATTCGCGCAGCGGTTCCATCGCCTTGTCCGATTGCGTGCCTGTGCTGGAAAATCTCGGCCTGTTCGTCAGTTTCGAGACCGGCTATCCGGTCGAGCCATCGAGGCGGCCGGTCGAAGACGCGCCGGATACCTATTGGGTCCATTCCCTGAAAACCAGGGCCGCCGATGGCGGTGCCGTTGATCTCGACGATATTGCCGAGCGCTTCGAGCAGGCTTTCGTGGCCATCTGGCAGGGCCTTGCGGAGAATGACCGCTTCAACGGGCTCGTGTTCTCGGCTCGCACCTCCTGGCGCGAGGCCGCCCTGTTCCGTGCCCTGTGCGCGTATCGCCACCAGACCGGCCTCGACCCGGCGCGCAGCACGCAGATCGAAGCGCTGAAGCGTCACCCGAAGCTGACCATGGCGCTGCTCGACCTGTTCACCATCCGCTTCGACCCGTCCTTCGAGGGCGGACTGGAAGACCGCAAGGCCAAATCCGCGGACAAGCTCAGCCAGATCGAAACGCGCCTGAATGAAGTCTCCTCGCTCGACGAGGACCGCGTCATCCGCCGGCTGGCGCACCTCATCATGGCGATCCAGCGGACGAATTTCTGGCAGCGCCAGCCCGACGGCACGCCCTATCCCTTCATCAGCTTCAAGATCGCCAGCCAGGAGATCGACGACCTTCCGGCGCCCAAGCCGTTCCGCGAAATCTTCATGTCCTGCCCGGAAGTCGAGGGTGTGCATTGCCGCTTCGGCGCCGTCGCGCGCGGCGGGCTTCGCTGGTCAGACCGGCGCGACGATTTCCGCACCGAAGTGCTTGGCCTTGTGAAGGCGCAGCAGGTCAAGAATGCCGTCATTGTGCCCGTCGGTTCCAAAGGCGGTTTCTTTCCCAAGAAAATCCCCTCCGGCGCATCGCGCGAGGAGATCCGCGACGCGGGCGTCTCGGCCTACAAGACTTTTATAAACTCGCTGCTGGATCTCACCGACAACCTCGTCGAAGGCACCGTTGAGCCGCCGGAAAACACGGTCGTCTGGGATGGCGATGACCCTTACCTCGTTGTCGCCGCCGACAAGGGCACGGCGACCTTCTCGGACATCGCCAACGAGATCAGCATCGAACACGGTTTCTGGCTCGGCGATGCGTTCGCATCAGGCGGATCGGCCGGCTATGACCACAAGAAGATGGGCATCACCGCCCGCGGCGCATGGGAAGCGGTCAAGCGCCACTTCCGCGAAATGGGCAAGGACATCCAGTCCGAGCCGTTCACCGTCATGGGCTGCGGCGACATGTCGGGCGATGTGTTCGGCAACGGCATGCTGCTATCAAAGCAGATCCGGCTGGTCGCCGCCTTCAACCACATGCACATCTTCATCGATCCCAATCCGGACGATCCGGAACGCCTGTGGGAGGAACGCAAGCGCCTTTTCGACATGCAGCGCTCATCCTGGAGCGATTATGACACGTCCCTGATTTCGAAGGGCGGCGGCGTGTTCGAGCGCGCGGCAAAATCCATCACGCTGACGGACGAGATCAAGTCCCTGACCGGGCTGAGCCGCGACGAGGCGACACCGGACGAGGTCATCCACGCCCTTCTGAAAGCCGAATGCGAACTGCTCTGGTTCGGCGGCATCGGCACCTATGTGAAGTCAGCAGCCGAGACCCATGCGGACGCCGGCGACCGGGCAAACGACGCCATCCGCGTCAATGGCCGCGACCTCAAGGCGAAGGTGATCGGCGAAGGGGCCAATCTCGGCCTGACGCAGGCCGGGCGGATTGAATTTGCACTGAATGGCGGCCGCCTCAACTCGGATGCCATCGACAATTCAGCCGGGGTCGACAGCTCGGACCATGAGGTCAACATCAAGATCCTCTGCTCCGAAGCAATCCGGCTCGGCAATCTGGCCCATGGCGAGCGCAATTCGCTGCTGGCCTCGATGACCGATGACGTGGCCGATCACGTCCTGGCCCATAATTACAGCCAGACCGGCGCGCTGACGCTCGCCAGCTCGACGGCGGCGCGCGATCACGAGGCCAATGAAAGGCTTATGTGCTACTTGGAAACGCGCGGCGTCCTGGACCGCGATGTCGAAGGCCTTCCGCACACATCCGAAATGCATGAGCGGGCCGAGAACCGGCAGTGGCTGACGCGTCCGGAACTGGCTGTCCTGATGGCCTGGTCGAAGATCACCCTGTTCGACGACCTCGTCGAATCCGAAGTGCCCGACGATCCCTGGTTCACCGATACGCTGGAGGCCTACTTCCCCGACGCCCTGAAACAGTATGAAGAGGCAATGCAGGGCCACCGCCTGAAGCGGGAAATCATAGCGACAGTTCTTGCCAACCGGCTGATCGATGCAGGCGGGCCGCTGCTGCTGCTACGCCTTATCGAACGGACCAATGCCAGCAATCCCGACATATGCCGCGCCTTTGAATCGGCTCGGCATCTGCTCGACCATGCCGGCTTCCGCGCATCCATCCACGCGCTCGACAACAAGGTGTCTGCCGGCATCCAGACAGAACTGCAGCAGATTGGCGCCGACGCGGTCATGGAGACCGCTGCGGCCATGCTGAGGCATGCAGCCGGCCTGACGATTGGCGATGCTGTTGAGCGCTTCGGGGGCGCATTCCAGGCGCTCGACAAGCATCTGGCCGACAAGCTTTCAGGATTTGAGGCGACCCAGCTGCTCAAGCGCGACAACCGGCTCGACCAGGCCGGCATCGGCGCGCAACTGGCCGACCGGGCCGCGCTAATGCCCTTGCTGCCCATCGGGATCGACCTGCAGACGCTGGCTGCCCGGAGCGACAAGGCGCCAGCCGATGTCCTCGGCCCCTATCTCAAGATCGGCGAGGCGCTGAGGCTGGACCGCCTGCGCCATGATGCAAGCCGTAACATGGAAGCGACCAGTTACTGGGAGCGACTGGCGACGCGGCGGCTCATCGAGGATGTCCGCCAGCAGCAGGCAGACGCCGCCGCCAAGGCGCTGGCCTCAGGCGATCCGGACAAGTGGCTCGCCGAGCGTGAGGAAGACCGCAAGGAATTGATGCAACAGCTCAATATGCTGTCCACAACGCGTGCATCCTTTGCACAATTCACGCTCGCAGCCGATGCTGTTCGCAGTTTCATGGCGGAAACCGCTAGTTAAACGCACCAACGTTACGTATCTGCAATCTTGCTATGTTAGGAGAGCGGGACGGACCCGTCAGACGGGGACGTGTCTGACGGGCCCTACAGGCCAATCCGCAGGCTGGGTGGGGGGACGCACGCGGAGGCCTGATTCGCATTTGGCGCGATTCCACGCCAAAGAACTCCCTATATGTGCTGCCAAGCGCTTTGTGCCAAGGCTATGTGTCAGCGGTTTCTGCAGTAATGACCAGATCGTCATTGGCTGGTTTCGAAATGACCCCACCGGGATTCCCGTCCGCTGACAATAGGACCGCGATCCAGCGCGTCGACGCAGATTGCGCAAATAGTATCATCATCAACACAGTCAGCGGTGCGGAAAGGAACATGCCCGGAATGCCCCAGATCGCGCCCCATATGGCGAGCGACAAAAGAACAACCAGGGCGGACAGGTTGAGCGTCTCGCCCATAATTCGCGGCTGGACGAAATTTCCGATGGCAAATTGCCAGAAACTGACCCCCAGGAATACGATTGCCGCAAAGATATAGCTGGCATTTTCGCCGCCCGCCGGCAGCCAGGCCGGCAGCTCCGGCTGAACCAGTGCGAACAGGGTCGGCACAAAAGCGGCCACGATCGAGCCGACCGTCGGGATATAGTTGAGCACGAAGATCAGCGCCGACAGGAAGAGTGCGTTCTGCACGCCTAGGGCAATCAGCGTGAAATAGGTCAGGAAGGTGATCAGCGCCGAGATGACCGTCTGCGTCCACAGATAGGTCTCAATGCCACGGCGCGCCGCTGCGCCGATTTCGCGCACCTGGTCGCGCTGCTCGGGGACCGGGAACAACCGGTCCAGCTTCGGGCCCCAGGCGGACTGCGCCAGGAACAGGAAGGCGACGTAGATCAGGATGACGACAAGGTCTCCCGACAGGTCGCCGGTTGCATTGGCGATGGTGGCGAAGAAACGCTGGCCGGACTCGTTGAAGATGATCTGCGTCAGCGTCGGCGCGCTGTCCATTTGCAGCAGGCCATAGACGTCCGCGATCAGGTTATTGATCTTCTGCTCATACTCGCTGGCCTGCCCGCCAAACTGGGCGATGCCCTGGGCAAGCAGGCCGACAAAAAGACCAAACCCTACAAGGACTGCAAGGATCGAGATGGCGCGGGCGATGTTCCGGCCGACGAACTTGACCTGCTCGACAATGATGCGGGCAAAGCCTTCCATGATGAGGAAAAGGAAGACCGCCAGCGCGAACGGCGCGAGGATCGAACGGCCGAGATAGAGAACGCCAATGAGAACACCGGTCGCGATAATCCAGATCCCGACAACGCCCGACCGTACCGACATGCTGTTACCCCTCCTCAGCCTCCGCCTGTTCGGGCAGCCTGGCGAGGTGGAAATCCCGGACCAGGTGAACGAGCGGACGCACCGCGAAGAAGACCGACCCGATCAGGAACAGCCAGGTCGCGGTCGTCTTGGTGCTTTCGCTGAAAAATAACGCCGAGCCGACGATGAAAGCAATGGCTGCAAGCGCGTCAACGCCATCATAGATGGCCTGGTAACGAGCGTAGAGCGCGCCATGCTTCCGGGTTGAGAATTTCATCCATGAGCGGGGCTGCTGGCTCATCTTGATCTCCTTATTGGTCCTGCCTGCCCAAGCAATGCCGAGCCCACCGATGTGGCTCCATTCCAGACTCACAAAAAGACCTCTACACATAATTTTGTTGTACATGTACAACATATGTGTATATATACGCATCATGAGCGATAAGATATATAACCGCATCAGCATGCTCAGGGCAGAGCGTAACGAGTCGCGCAAGGCGTTGGCGGATGCTGTCGGCGTGAACTACCAGACGATCGGCTATCTCGAGCGCGGGGAATACAATCCAAGCCTCGAGCTGGCCCTGAAGCTGGCTGAGCACTTTGAGCTGCCCGTGGAAATGGTCTTCTCGCGGCAACCCTTCCCACCCCTTTCGGCGCAATTGGCGAAACTTCAGCACGGAGGCTGAACCCATGTTGTACTACCGATCATCGAGTCAGCCCGCCTCTGGCGGACATCCCATCCAGACTGGACGCGTGCGGGCGCTTACGACGGTCCCGCTACTGGCCTATCCGGCTGGCTGCATTATCCGGCTCAACGCCCCCGAGGCCGTTATTGCCGACATAGCCGGCTTCGCGCTCATCCTGCTGGCGCTATTCTGCGTGGCCCTTGTCGTGCCAAGCTATTTCCAGCGCATCGTTGGCGATGAAAAGCAGAACCTGGACGAGTTCGAGATGGACCTGCGCCGGCGGGCCTATACCGCCGCCTATCAGGGCTTTTCAGCGCTGACACTGATCTTCGTGATGTATTTCGGTATCGCCGCCGATGCGCAGGAAAAACTCCCCTGGCTCTGGACGCCCAGCAATTTCGACCACTGGAATGCGATTTTCTGGGGCGGCTTTCTCTACACCGTCCTCCTGCCGACGGCCTGGATTGCCTGGTTTGTCGGCGCGCCTGCGCAAGAGGAGGAATAATCCGGCATTCAGGGCTTTGCCCGTCCGTGCGATTACGTCTAGCTTCTACAGCCAGACTGGTCAGGGAGCGCACGGATGGGCGAGGCAATCTATATTGGCGGCGGCGGAGCAGAGCAGAACGAGCCACAGCGCCTGCTGCTCAACCGCGCCAACCGCCACGGCATCATTGCTGGCGCAACCGGTACCGGCAAGACGGTGACGCTGCAGATCCTGGCCGAGGGTTTCTCGAATGAAGGCGTCCCGGTCTTCTGCGCCGATGTAAAGGGCGACCTGTCGGGCCTCTGCATGAGCGGGACGGAAAGCTTCAAGCTTCACGACGCCTTCATGTCGCGCGCTGGCAAGATCGGGTTCGAGGACTATTCCTATCACGATGTCCCAACCGTCTTCTGGGACGTGTTTGGCGAGAAAGGCCATCCGGTCCGAGCGACGATCTCCGAAATGGGGCCGACGCTGCTCGCCCGCCTGATGGACCTGACGGACACGCAGGAAGGCGTGCTCAACGTCGCTTTCGAGTATGCCGATGATGAAGGCCTTCTCCTGCTCGACCTCAAGGACCTGCAGAAACTGCTCATTCACCTTGGCCAGAAAGAGGTCCGCGACGACGTCTCTCTGCGCTATGGCAATGTGGCGACGGCCTCGCTCAGCGCCATCCAGCGCAGCCTGCTGGGGCTTGAAAGGGACGGCGCTGAACAGTTCTTCGGCGAGCCGGCGCTCGACCTGATGGACCTGATGCGCTGCAGCCTCGACGGGCGCGGCGTGGTCAACATCATGGACGCGACCAAGCTGATCAATTCCCCGAAGCTCTACTCGACCTTCCTGCTCTGGCTGCTGTCGGAACTGTTCGAGCGGCTGCCGGAAGTGGGCGACCCGGACAAGCCGAAGCTGGTCTTCTTCTTCGATGAGGCGCACCTCCTCTTCAAGGACGCCCCGAAGGCCCTGCTCTCCAAGATCGAGCAGGTCGTGCGCCTGATCCGCTCCAAGGGCGTCGGCGTATTCTTCGTCACACAGAACCCCCGCGACCTGCCCGACAGCGTCCTCGCCCAGCTCGGCAACCGCATCCAGCATGCGCTGCGCGCCTATACCCCAACCGAGCGCAAGGGCGTGAAGGCCGCATCGGAGAGTTTCCGGCCCAATCCGGCCTTCGACACCGAGGAGGTCATCACCCAGCTCGGCACGGGCGAGGCGCTCGTCTCGACGCTGGACGAGAAAGCCGCGCCGAGCGTGGTCCAGCGCACGCTGATCCGCCCGCCTTCCTCGCGGCTCGGCCCGATCACGCCTGCCGAGCGCAAGGAGATCATGTCGCGAAGCCCCGTGGCGGCCCGCTATGACGAGGCGGTCGACCGGGAGTCGGCCTATGAGATCCTGATCGCCAAGGAAGAGGCCGCGGCCGAAGAAGCCGAACGCCTCGCCAAGGAAGAGGAAAAAGCGAAAAAGGCGCTGGAAAAGAAGAAGGCGCGCTCGAAATCCTCTCGCTCGAGGCGCCAGACGCCGACCGAGGCCGCCGTCAAGACGGCCACGCGGACGCTGGCCCGCGACATTACCCGGTATGTTCTGCGCGGCATCCTTGGCGGCCTGAAACGCCGCTAAGGATGATATGTGCGCCAGCGCATAACTTGAAGCTGAAGCCATGCTGTGACGCAAAAGCCTCGTCACAAAAATTCAGAAAAAGCGTTACCTGGCTGACACCAAACTGACGCCGAACCGTTACGCAAGGCTGATAGCCGCCTCTCGATCTTAATGAGGGGTGAATTCCATGAAATTTCGCTATAGAAAACTGATCACAACCGGCCTTATCAGCGCTGGCCTGGCCCAGATCGCAGCCGCGGAGATCGTCCAGGGCACCGTCACCGATGCGTCCGGCGAAGCCCCGCTCGAGGGCGCCATCGTGCGGATCGAGGGCCTCGACCGGTCCACGACCACGGGCCGCTATGGCGACTACCGCTTCGCAAACATTCCGGCCGGCGAATACACGGTTTCAGTTTCCTATATCGGTGCGCCGACGGTCACCCAGGACGTGACGGTCGACGGCGACATCGATGTCGACTTCCTCGTCGGCAGCAATGTCCGCTATCTCGACAACGTCCTCGTCGTCGGCTCCAAGGCCGCGCAGGCCGGCGCCATCAACCAGAAGCGGGCTTCTGACGCCATTATCGATGTCATCGACTCAGACGGCCTCGGCAACTTCCCGGACACGACGGTCGCCGATTCGCTTGCCCGCGTGCCCGGCCTGTCGATCGAAAACGACCAGGGCGAAGGCCGCTATGTCTCGATCCGCGGCATCAATACCGACCTGATCGCCGCTTCCATCAACGGCGTGCGCACGCCCTCACCTGAAGATCGCCGCGGCGTCCTGCTCGATGGCGTCCCGTCTGATCTGCTGGACGGCATCACGGTGCAGAAATCGCTGACCCCGAATGTCGATGCCGACAGCCTCGGCGGCGTCATCGACCTGAAGACCATCTCCGCCTTCGACCGCGACGGCCGCTTCATCCGCGCCAAGCTGGAAGGCGCCTACAATGAGATCTCCGAGGAAGTCTCGCCAAAGGGCACCCTCACCTATTCCGACGTCTTCAACGACAAGCTCGGCGTAGCCCTGTCGGTGAACTATCAGGACCTCGCCGTCGAAGCGCACAACAATGAAACCGGCGAATGGGGTTTCATGGATGATGGCTCGGCATTCCTGAACGATGACTACGAACAGCGCTGGTACGACCTGACCCGCGAGCGCCTCGGCTTTATCGCCAATTTCGACTGGCGCGTCACAGACAATACCGAGCTCTACCTGCGCACCCTCTACAACAATTACGAGGATGACGAGGTTCGCAACAAGTTCGAGTTCAAGGATCTCGACGATATCGAAGACGATGGCGCCGTCGCGGACGGCTCAGCCCTGAGCTCGACCACCCAGTCGGTTCCGATCAATGAAATCGATGCCGAGGTGCGCCAGCGCCGCGAAGTCCGCCAGATCCAGACCTATGCCCTCGGCGGCAAGACCGACTGGGACCTGTGGAGCTTCGACTATGAAGTCGCCTATGCCTACGCCAAGGAAGACGACAGCGACAATCACGACGTCGCTTTCCGGTTCGAGGATGTCCAGGACGCAGCCGCCGACGCCGGCCTGACCGATCCCAACCTGCTGTTCGATTTCTCGACCCCGGAAACGCCGAAACTCTCCGGCGACATTCTCGACCTGATCTACGATCCGTCCAACTACATCATGGACGCCTTCGAGGAAGAGAAGACGCTGAACGAAGACACCGAGATCTCGGCCCGCTTCGACGTCTCACGTGACAGCCTGATCGGCGATACGCCGGTGACCTGGCAGGCCGGTGTCAAACTGCGCGACCGCGAAAAGACCCGCGACGCCAATGTCATCTTCCATGAGACCGCCGATATCGACCTTGGCCTGTCGCCATACGTCGGCGCGAGCTTCATCTCCGGCTGGCGCCTGCCCAACCCGATGCCGGCCTGGCCTGACCCGAACCTGACCGCAGCGCTCCGCAATGGCGCGGGTCCGGACTTCGAACTAAACGAGGATGACACCAATTTCGACAGCCTGGCGGAAGACTTCACCATCGACGAGCAGATCCTGGCGGCCTACGCCATGGGGACGTTCGACCTTGGCAATCTGACGCTGATCGCTGGCGTGCGCATGGAAGACACCCAGACCGACCTGACCGGCAACATCTTCGCCGAAGAGGACGATCCCGCCAATCTGCAGAAGCGGAATGTCTCCAATGACTACACCCACTGGCTGCCGTCGATTAACGCCAAATACGCCTTCAACGACAAGCTGATCGCGCGCGGCGCCTATTATGCCGCCGTCGTCCGCCCGTCCTTCGGCGAGATGGCACCGTTCACCGTGTTCAATGACGACCGCGACGAACTCGAACTCGGCAACCCGAACCTCGATCCCTATGAAGCCGACAATTTCGACCTCAGCCTGGAATACTATCCGACGGAACTGTCCGTGCTGTCTGTCGGCGTGTTCTACAAGACGATCGAGAACGCCATCTACGAGGCGACTTTCGAGCGGGAAGAAGACGTAAACGGCGACCTCGTTGCGCTCAGCGAATTCCTGCCCACCGTACCGGTAGACCTCAGCTATCTGACGGCCGACCAGCTTGCCGATGTCGAGGAAGTGACCAGCTTCATCAATGTCGGCTCCAGCGACCTGTATGGCATCGAGTTCAACTATGTTCAGAGCCTTGCGGACCTGAACCCGATGCTCGACGGCTTCCTGGTTTCGGCCAACCTGACCCTGACCGACAGCGAAAGCACGCTTCCCGACGGCCGCGACGTTCCGTTCCTGAAGCAGTCCGATACGGTCTGGAACCTCGCCATTGGCTATGACAAGGGCCCGTGGGACCTTCGTGTCTCGGCCAACTATCGCGGCGACTATATCGACGAGCTGACGGAAGAGGATCTCGACCGTTACACCGATGACCGGTTGCTGGTCGAAGCGTCGGCCAAATACAGGGTCAACGACAACATCCAGCTTTACCTGGAAGGCAAGAACCTCACCGACGAGCCGGAATACTACTATTTCGGCAGCGAGCGGCGCCTGTCGCAATATGACGAGTTCGGCACGACCGTCGTCTTCGGCGCTCGCCTGACCTACTAATCGTTGGCATAAGGCTGACAAAGGCGGGCCGGGGCGCTCTTGGCGTTTCCGGCCCGCCGCATAACGAATACGACCAAGCAGGATACCCACATGACCTTCCGCCTCCTGATGCTCGCCAGCGCGGCGCTCGCCCTGACCGCTTGCGAAACCGACAACGTCTGGGTCGATGACGGCATTGCCGCCACACCGGTCCCGGCCGCCTTCGAGACCGATCCAATGACCGGCCGCGGCGACCGCGCCGATGACCCGGCGCTCTGGGTCCACCCCGCGGATGCCTCGAAAAGCCTGATCCTCGGCACCAACAAGGATGAAGGTCTTCACGTCTACGACCTCTCCGGCCAGGAAGTGCAGTTCCTCGATGTCGGCCGCGTCAACAATGTCGATGTCCGTCAGGACCTCGCCGCCGCCTCGAATGACGAGTTCAATGCAATCAGCCTCTTCACCATCGATGCTGACAGTCTGGCCGTGACCCATGAAGGTGATTTCCCGACCGGCAAGGAAGAGCCGTATGGCATCTGCATGGGCCTCGTCGGTGGCGCCATGTATATCATCCCGACCTACAAGGACGGTTCCATCCAGGTATGGGTCGCCGACAATGCCGGCTTCAGCCTGCAACGCGAAGTCCAGGTTGGCCAGTACGGCCAGCTTCAGCTGGAAGGCTGCGTCGTCGACGATGAGGCCGGAACGATCTTCATCGGCGAGGAAGAGCACGGCATCTGGAAACTGGACCTCGCGGATAGTGAAAGCGCGCCTGAGATTGTCGACACGATTGCTGCGGCCAATGGTCTTGTCGCAGACGTCGAAGGCCTGTCGCTCTGGGCTGGCCCGGACGGTGCAGGCTATCTCGTCGCCTCGGCCCAGGCCGCCGACCGCTATGTCGTCTATGACCGCGCCGTCCCGCATGCCCCGCGCGGCGTTTTCAGCATCGCAGCAAGCACAGATGGCAGTGTCGATGCCGTCAGCCATACCGATGGCCTCGACGCCTCGTCGGCCGCCCTGCCCGGCTTTCCGCGCGGCGTGCTGATCGTGCAGGACGATGCCAATCCGGTCACCGAGGTTGACCAGAACTTCAAGGTGGTCGACTGGGCCGCTATCGAGGCCGCCCTGGACCTGGCGGAATAGGCCCGTCTTTCACCCGCGAGCCCTGTTACCTCAATTTCACGCGAGGTGACGGGGCGACATGGCTTTCAATTGCCGTCTGTGCCGCTTAGATACTGGACAGCAAAAACTAAGACCTACCGGAGGATCGACATGCAGGACTATCTGAAATTCTATATCAATGGCGAGTGGGTCGACCCGGTCGAGCCACGCACGCTGGACGTCGAGAACCCGGCGACGGAAGAACCGTTCGCGCGCATTTCGCTCGGCTCCAAGGCCGATGTCGACAAGGCGGTCAAAGCTGCGCAGGACGCCTTCCCGTCCTTCTCGCAGACTTCTGTCGAGTTCCGCGCAGAACTGCTGGAAAAGATCGCCGCCGGAATCCAGGCCCGCGCCGGCGACATGGCGAAAGCCATCTCCGACGAAATGGGTGCGCCGATGTGGCTCGCCAATGCCGCTCAGGTCCCTGCCGGCATGGGTCACTACATGACGGCCGCCAAGATCCTGCGCGAATACGAATTCGAGGAGCAGCGCGGCTCGACCCTGATCCGCAAGGAACCAATTGGCGTCTGCGGCTTCATCACGCCGTGGAACTGGCCGCAGAACCAGATCGCCTGCAAGGTCGCCCCGGCGATTGCGACAGGCTGCACCATGGTGCTGAAGCCATCCGAGATCGCTCCGCTGGATGCGATGATCGTGGCTGAAATCTTCCACGAGGCCGGTGTGCCGCCGGGCGTGTTCAACCTCGTCAATGGCGATGGCCCAGGCGTTGGCGCCTATCTGTCGCAACACCCCGGCGTCGACATGATGAGCTTCACCGGATCGACCCGCGCGGGCGTTCTCGTCCAGCAGGCCGCGGCACCGACCGTGAAGCGTGTCGCACTCGAGCTGGGCGGCAAGTCGCCGAACATCGTCCTGCCGGACGCCGACCTCAACCAGGCGGTTGCCGGCGGCGTGATGCAGATGATGACCAATACCGGCCAGTCCTGTAATGCGCCGTCCCGCATGCTCGTCCAGCGCGACAAGCAGGACGAGGCCATGGCGATTGCCAAGGCCACGGCCGAGCAGGTCAAGATCGGCGCCGGCGCCGACGCCCCGAAAGGCGCCATGGGTCCGATCTCGAACGCCAATCAGTGGAACAAGGTCCAGGACCTGATCCAGAAGGGCATCGACGAAGGCGCGACCCTGGTCACCGGTGGTCTCGGCCGTCCCGAAGGCTTCAACAAGGGCTACTTTGCCAAGCCGACCGTGTTCGCAAACGTCACCAATGACATGACGATTGCGCGCGAGGAAATCTTCGGCCCCGTGCTCTGCATCCTGCCTTATGACACCGAGGAAGACGCGATCCGCATCGCCAATGACACGGTCTATGGCCTGTCGGGCTACGTGCAGTCCTCCGATCTCGACCATGCCCGCAAGGTCGCCAACCAGATCCGCGCAGGCAACGTCCACCTCAATGGTGCCGGCCCGGACTTCGCGAACGGCGCCTTCGGCGGCTACAAGCAGTCCGGCATCGGCCGCGAATGGGGCGACTACGGCTTTGAGGAATTCCTTGAAGTGAAAGCCGTGCTCGGTCACTCGCCGGCCTGATCAGTCAGCTGAGCGATAACCATGGAAAAGCCCGCAGCCATTGCGCTGCGGGCTTTTTTTACAGCATCGGATCGAGGCGGTAGAGGCTGCCGCCATAATCGACGATGAGCAGGTTGCCGTCCGCGTCGAGACCGAAGCTTGAAATGTTAGACACTGTGCCCGTATCGGCCGGAAAGAGATCGTTCAGCCTCTGGAATTGCGAAGACGGCACGGTCGAGCCCGTCTGCAGGTCTGCAACCGGGACGGACCAGTAATTGCCGCTGACAAAGTCACCAAAGACGTAGTGATCCTGCACGGCGGCCACCGCGCCGCGATAAACATAGCCGCCCGTGACCGAGTTGCCCTGCAACGGCCCGGAGCCGTGGCCATACTCCGCAACCGGGTCGGTAAAGTCCACGCTGTCGGCCCCGCCGGCATAGCTCTGTGTGCCTTCCTGGAGGTTCCAGCCGAAATTGGTCCCTGCTGCATCCGGCGCGAGCCGGTCGATTTCCTCAATGGCGCCCTGGCCGACATCGCCAATAAACAGGTCACCTGTGACCGGATCCACGCTGCACCGGTACGGGTTGCGAAGGCCGGTCGCGAAGATTTCCGGCCGCCCGCCCCCGGACGCGAAGGGATTGCCAGCCGGGATCGCATAATCACGTGCATCATCTGCAGGAAAGTCGTCGCCGGACACATCAACCCGCAGAACCTTTCCGAGGACCTCGTTCACATCCTGGGCATTTCCGTCCGGATCGCCCGCGCCGCCGCCATCGCCGAGCGGTATGTACAACAGGCCGTCATTGGAAAAGCCGATCCAGCCCGCATTGTGGTTGGACGCCGGCTGCGGTGTCGTGAAGATCAGGTCGGCGGTGGCGGGGTCGGCCTGCGTGTCCGAGCCGGCGAACATCTGATAGCGGCGGATTTCCGTCGCGCCCGAACTGTTCGTCAGGTTCACATAGACCTGCCGGTCATTCGCGAAATCCGGCGAGAAGGCCAGGCCCAGCAGGCCACGTTCGCCATCGGTGGCGATGTCGCTGGATACGTCCAGCATGGGCACGCTGTCGACAGTTCCGGCCGACGGGTCGAGAACACGGATTACACCGCCCTTTTCCACGACTGCGAGCAGCTGCGTGCCTGGTATGGGAGCCACGAAAAGCGGCTGGCTGAAGCCGGACCCGATCTGCGTGAGCGCGCCATCTTCCGGCACGTCGGAGACGGTAATCCTGAGGTCAAACTGCGTTTCGAGGCCGCTGGCCGTATCGCGCGCGGTGAACCTCACCTCATAGACATTGTCGGCGTTGGCGTCGGCGGGGATCTCGAAATCGAGCGGGCTGTTCAGCACAATCTTCCGGAAATTGTCTTCATAATAGAAAATATCCGCATCGTTCTGGGCGGACACAGTCACCTCGACCGGGTCGCCATCCGGGTCGCTGACAGACACAGTATAGATTTCGCCCGTGGCGCCTTCATCGATCGTGACTTGCGCCGGGGAACTGAAAACCGGAGCGCGGTTCCCGCTGCCGCCATCGCTGCCACCGCCTCCACCGCAGGCGGCAAGAAGCGGGATCGCTCCCATGAGGGCCAGGAGTCGTGAACCGTTCATGTCCGTCTCCGATTGCTATTACCCTCCAGACATAGGCCCCTCACGCCTTCAACGTTCCCGCTTACGCAAATTTAATGCGCGCGCAGCAAGCGGCCGGGCGGCCCGCTGCCGTACAAACCACTGCGGGAATCGTTGTCTGACGTTCAGCTTCACCCCATATAATTGTCACTAGTCACTTTAGTGAGCGTCCCATGAAGAACACCTATCTCATTCCTGCGCTCGCCGCCCTGGCGGCACTGGGTGCCTGTGCGACGGCGACGCCCTATCAGGCGGCCAACACGTCGGATCGCGGCTATAGCGACCAGCAGGTGGAAACCAATCGGTGGCTGGTAAGCTTTGCCGGCAACAGCCTGACGGACCGCCAGACCGTGGAAACTTACCTGCTGTACCGCGCAGCCGAGCTGACCTCGCAAAACGGGTATGACCATTTCCGTGTTGTCCGCCGCGACACCGATACCGATTCCAGCTTCGTGCCGGTCGGCGGGCGGTACCCTCACTTCCATACATCTTACCGGTATTACGGCCCGTATTGGGGCCGGGGTTTCTATGATCCCTGGGACCGGCCGACCGACTATCGCGAAGTCACGCGCTTCGAAGCGACCGCTGAGATCATCATGGGGAAAGGCCCCAAGCCGGATGATCCAGAGTTCTTCGACGCCGAGGACGTGCTGATGAATCTGTCCGGCCGCATCCAGCGTCCCGAAACCGGCTAGGCTTCCATCCTCAATCCCAAAAGTGATAGCCTCCCTGACCGGACCGGTGGGGAGGCTTTTTCATGATCGCCGTGCGGGCACACGAACGCAAAGAACCAGCAGCGGCGGCGCCATGAAACGGCGACGGGGCGCACGGCGGGGCCTTTCGGTATCCTGGCCTGCCATCCTGCTTTATGGCGGGTTGCTGGCGGCAGGCGTACTCATCCTGCAATGGATCGAATACCAGCAATATGCGCGCACGCATTCCGACGAGATCCGCATCGCGCTCCTCGCCGCCCTGTTCCTTGGCGTCGGCGTCTGGGTTGGCGCCCAGCTGTTTCGCAATACAGCTTCAATGGAGCCGCCAGCCGACGGCAATCCGAAGGCGCAGGCGGCGCTCGGCATCAGCGACCGGGAAAGGGATGTTCTTGTCCTGCTCGCACAAGGCCTGAGCAACAAGGAGATTGCGCGCGAGCTTGGTGTGTCGCCGAACACAGTGAAGACGCATGTTGCGCGCCTTTACGAGAAGCTGGAAGCCGGTCGGCGCACGCAGGCCGTCCAGAAGGCGCGGGATCTCGGTCTTGTCCGCTAGGCTGTCAGGAAAACGGGTGATTTCACGAAAATCACCCTTTCGGGCGATAGGCTGCCGGACGAAAACCTGTCCAGTTCGCCCCCTCTTCAACGAACAAGGGGTCAAGACATGTTGAAACGGATACTGATCACCGGGCTCGCCGCCGGCCTGATCACAGGGGGCTTTCTCTTCGTCGCCATCTACATGGCGCGCGACTCGATGGCCGAAGGTCATGAAGGCGGCCATATCTACGGCTACGCATCGATGCTGCTCGCGCTGAGCCTCATCTTCTTTGCCGTCAAACGACAGCGGGACATTTCCCAGGGCGGCGTCATCAAATTCCTTCCGGCTTTCGGGATGGGAATCGCCATCAGCGCCGTCGCATCGCTCATCTACGCACTTGGCTGGGAACTTACGCTCGCGACGACCGGACTCGATTTTGCGGGGACCTACACCGAGGGCGCCATACAGGCGGCACGCGAGAAAGGCATGACCGGCGAGGAGCTCGCCGCCTATGAGGAAAAGATGCAGGGCTTCGCCGACATGTACCGCAATCCGGCCTACCGCATTCCGATCACGATGACTGAATTGCTTCCCGTCGGCGCCATTGTGTCGCTGGTTTCGGCCCTTCTGCTACGGAACAGCAGCTTCCTGCCGCACCGGCCCACCGTGTGAGACCGGCTCCAAAGAAAAAAGCCCGCTCCGGTCAGGGAGCGGGCTTTCACCTGTTTGTCGATCGCTTAGCGCGGCGCCATGCGGATCGCGCCGTCGAGGCGGACATCCTCACCATTGAAGTAGGCATTGGTGATCATCTCGCGGGCGAGAGAGGCATATTCCTCCGGATTGCCGAGGCGGGCCGGGTTCGGCACCTGGGCACCGAGCGCCTGCTTCACATTCTCAGGAGCGCCCTGCAGCAGCGGCGTGTTGAAAATGCCCGGCAGGATCGTGTTGACGCGGATCAGCTCCCGCGACAGGTCGCGCGCGATCGGAAGCGTCATGCCGACGACGCCGCCCTTCGAGGCGGAATAGGCAGCCTGGCCGATCTGGCCGTCTTCAGCGGCAACCGAGGCCGTGTTGACGATCGCACCGCGCTCACCGTCGATCGGGTCAAGCGTCATCATGCCGGCAGCGGACTTCGCAATGCAGCGGAAGGTGCCGACCAGGTTGATCTGGATAATCAGGTCGAACTTGTCGAGCGGGAAGTGGGTGATCTCGCCCGTTTCCTTGTTGCGCGACGCGGTCTTGATGGCGTTGCCGGTGCCGGCGCAGTTGACGAGAATGCGTTCCTGGCCGATGGCCGCGCGCGACTTCTCGAAGCCTGCATCAACGGAGGCTTCGTCCGTTACGTTGACCTTGCAGAAAACGCCGCCCAGCTCTTTCGCCAGCGCTTCGCCTTTTTCTTCGTTGAGGTCGAACAGCGCGACCTTGACGCCATCGGCGGCGAGGCGGCGGGCCGTCGCAGCGCCAAGACCGGATGCACCGCCGGTGATGACGGCACTGATATCTGAGCTGAGTTTCATCCTGTTGGATCTCCCTTGGAACAATCGTATGATGGCAAGCGATCTATCGGGTAAGGAAAGGCCCGCCAATGCGTAACCCAACGGAAATAGTCATCGAGAATGGCGAGACGCAGCCGCGCTACCTGCCGCTGGACATCGGTCCGTCGCGCAAACGCACAAAGCGCAGGCTGATTCCAAAGCTGTTGCGCGTTGCCGGGCGTATTCCATTTGCCGACGACCTGGCGGCCGCGTGGTATGCCGCCATCGACCCAGCCACCCCGCGCAAGGCGAAGGCTGTCCTGTTTGCCGCGCTCGGCTATTTCGTGATGCCGGCGGACATGGTGCCGGACGTTGTCGCCGGTCTCGGCTTTACAGACGATGCCACGGTTCTGGCGACGGCGCTCAGCATTGTCGGCACGCAGATCCGCGACCGTCACCGCGTGCAGGCGCGCCGCCTGCTTGGCCTGCCCGATCCGGTGCGGGACGACGAAAGCGAAGAGGCCTGAGGCTCAGCCGATATCCGGCTGGAAAGCCATCTCACCCGGCTTGATCAGCCTGGCGCCTTCAGTCGGGGAAATCTGGTAGATCGACAGCTTGCGCTCGGCCGTGCCATCCGCGACGAAACGGAAGAGGCCGTTCAGGCCAACAAATCCATCTTCCGCCATCAGCTCTTCACGTTCGAGCTCCCCATCTGCCGACAGGGAAATCGCTAGCGCCGCGGCATCATAGGCCTGCGCGGCAAGGCTGGTGGGGGCGCGCCCGTATATCCGGCGGTAGCGCGTCTCGAACGCGTCGAGATCCGTCTTGGGCGGGGCGACAAACCAAGCGTCTTTCAGCGATGGCTCGCGCCAGACGCTCGGATCGTTCCAGCCCGACAAGCCCATCAGCTTGGTCTCACGGTTCATGTCGTAATAGGCGAGCAGCGGGGCGACCTTGCGAAGTTGCGTGCCGCGCTCTGGAATGAGAACGGCAACCGGGCCGCCAAACTCGGAGGCGTTGTTGATCGAGGTGGCGAGGTATTCCGCTTCGCTGGTCGGCGAACCACTGCCGTCCGGATAGAAGCCGGATGCGACAACCATCCCGCCCTGCTGGCTGGCCTCGAATTGCAGCGCCGTCTCGATCCGCATGCCGAGCGCGCTTTGCGGGCCGAAATAGGCAAACTGGCGGAAACCGTTGTTCACGGCATATTCGACCAGGGCCGCGACCTCTTCTTCCGGACTGATGGAGGCGAGGAACGTATTGCCGCCAGCGACATCCCGGTCGTTCGAAAAGCCGATGATCGGCATGCCGGCAAGAAAACGGTCTTCATTGAGCGCGGCCACTGAACTGCCAAAAAGCGGTCCAAGGAAGAACTCGGCGCCTTCTGCCCTGGCCTGTTCAGCCACTTCAACAGTCTTGCTGCGCGAGCCGGCTGTATCCTTCGGCAGGATGACAAAGGAATCGGGGGCATGGTCGAACAGGGCCATCTCGATGCCCGCCAGCATGCCTTCGGCTTCCGCGCGCACACCTGAATTTGGATGCGAGAAAGGCAGCAGCACGCCCGCGCGCACCAGGTCCTTGCCTTCGAGGAATTCCGGCGTGAACTCACCGGCCATGGGCACGGGCATGCCGTTCGCGTCGATTTCCATGCCGTTGGCATGCAGGCTGGTCGGCTCCTCGAGACCGGCCTGCTGGCCGCTCTTGCCGGGATCGACGCGCGGCTTGCCGCTGGAGATTGGCGCTGGCGGAGAGGCAGGACCGGTGGCACATCCGGCCATGGCAAGGAATGCCGCGAAAACAAGGCTTGGCGCGAGCCGTCCAAAGCGCGATTGTGCCCGAGATGTCATCCAGTGATCCTTCCATTCCGGCAGAGAGCCGTTCGGTGCCCGAGACTAGTGCTGCTGCGGGGGGCAAGCAACACACCAAACCGCAACTCGAACCGGGTCTCTACATTGTCTCAACGCCCATCGGCAATCTGCGCGATATCACGCTTCGCGCGCTCGACACGCTATCGTCGGCCGATGAAGTGCTGGCCGAAGACACACGGGTCGCCCGCAAGCTTCTAGATGCGCATGGCATTCGCGCAAAACTGAGTGCCTACCATGACCATAATGGGGCAGACCGGCGCCCCGGTATCCTGAAGCAGCTGCAGGCGGGGGCGCGTATCGCCCTTGTCTCCGATGCCGGCACGCCGCTGGTGTCGGATCCGGGCTGGAAGCTTGCGCATGAAGCTGCCGAAGCCGGCATCCGCATCGTGCCCATTCCTGGTGCCTCGGCTATGCTGGCCGGTCTCGTCACCTCCGGCCTGCCGAGTGACCGGTTCATGTTCTGCGGCTTCCTCCCGGCGAAGTCCGGTCAGCGCAAACGCGAGCTCGAAGCCCTGAAACCGGTGCCCGCCACGCTGATCTTTTATGAGGGCGGCTCAAGGCTGGCGGGCTGCCTTGAGGACATGGCAGACATTTTGGGGGCTGTCCGCCCCGCCGCAGTGGCTCGCGAACTGACGAAGCTGTTCGAGGAAACCCGGCGCGGCACGCTTGGCGATCTCGCGGCCCACTACAGGAAGGCCGGTCCGCCCAAGGGCGAGATCGTAATTCTTGCCGGCCCGCCAGCAGAAGAAGACGCCAGCCCCGCCGACATAGACGCCGCCCTGCGCAAAGCCCTTGCAGACAGCCCGGTCAAGGAAGCGGCCAATGCCGTTGCCGCCGCTTTCAGCATATCGAAGCGCGACGCCTACCAGCGGGCGCTGGCGCTGAAATCAGATGGCTGACCAGCGGGCCCGTCGTGTCGCTGCAGAATCGCGCGGACGGCGATCGGAGGCGATCGCCGCGCTCTGGCTGCAGCTGAAGGGCTATCGCATTCTGGCCCGCCGGGTACGCTTGCCCGTTGGCGAGGTGGACCTCATCGCCCGGCGCGGCAATCTGGTGGCCTTTGTCGAGGTCAAGGCGCGCAAGACGAGGCTGGAGGGCGAAACAGCCGTCACACCGTCCAGCTGGCGGCGGATCAGCCGCGCGGCGGAAAGCTGGATGGCGGCCCGCCCGAAGCTCGCCCAGCTCGACTGGCGTTTCGACCTGGTGGTCATCCTGCCCTTGAAAATACCGTTGCACCTGCGTGACAGATGGCGCCCAGATTTTGCCTCAACGCGGTTTTAATGGCTTGGGAACAGAACAAGGTTTACACGTATTAGCCATGTCCAGACTTGCCCTTCTCTCGCTCGCCATGTGTGCGCCAATCCTGTCTTCAGGCTGTGTGGCCGTCGTTGCCGGCGCCGCCGGTGCCGTCGGCGTTTCAGCAGCGCAGGACCGCTCCATGGGCCAGGCGCTCGACGATTCGACCCTGTCCAATGACATCAAGACAAGGCTGCTCAGCGAAGAAGGCTTTGGCGAAGTCGATGTCGAGGTTGCCCAGGGTCTCGTCCTGCTTTCCGGGCGGGTGAATACGCCTGAACAACGCGTACGCGCCGAGGATATCGCCTGGAGTGCGCCGCGCACGCAGGACGTTGCCAACGAGATCAATATCGAACCGGCGGGCGGCTTTCTCGCCAATGCCGCGGACGAACTGGTGACCGCCCGCGTGCGAGCCTCGCTCATGGCATCCAAGACGGTGAAAAGCATCAACTACAATATCGAGACCTATAATGGTGTCGTCTATCTGATGGGCATTGCCCGATCCCAGGAGGAACTTACCGAAGCCGCCGAACGCGCGAGCGTCGTCACCGGCGTCAAACGCGTCGTCTCCTATGTTCGCATCAGCCCGGAGCGCACCCGCCCGTCGTCGAACACGGCCAACAATGGTGAGCTTGCCGGCGGACCGGCGACCAACTGACCGCGATCAGGACGCGCCCTGCCGGGCCGTGATCAGCGTGCCTTCCTCATTCTGCAGGGTCAGCAGGCCTGTCTCGTCGATCTCGACATAGGATACGGTCTGCAGCACCGAGATGATCGCCTGCTCCTGCTCCATGAGCTGCGGCACGCAGGCCTTCCGCGTGGTTGCGAGCGGGGCAATGGTGAGTATGCCGGCATTCAGCTTGAAACTCCCGGTAAAGGCATTGCACGAGGCATTGCCGCTGATCCGGCCATCCTCGCCAAACCGCACCGTCGCGCGGGTCGTCTGGAGAAGCGGCTCGCCATCGATGCGGGCGACCATCCATTCCCGGCCCGCCAGCTGCGGCATGGTGACGACGGCTTCCGGCTCCGGGCTCAGCCTGACCGACCCGAGATCGACAAGACCGGCTTCCTTGGTGAAGGCCGTACCGTCATTGTTCGTCCAGAGGAGCGTTCCAGCCGCATCCGCAATACGCGCTTCCAGCCGGACCATCGTGCCGCGGGTTTCCTTCCATTTGTCGATGTTGATCTCGAATGGAACCGGAACCTGACGGCCGTTGAGCGCGATGGTCTCCGAATGGAAGGGTTCTGGTACGTAAAGCGCCAGACCATGCTCCCACAGCGACAGGCTCACCACGGCGTCGGCGGGCAGGGCCACTCTCTGGCGATAGGTGAGTGATCCGGTCACCTGCATGGGCTCGAGATCCGGCGCCGTTGTGCTGGCAACCGACGCGACAGCGTCTTCAACATCTGCCCCGGTGTCCGTGTCACTCTCCGCCGTGTCGGCCGGTTCTGTAGGAACGGTTGTTTCCTCAGCTGGCCGGGTGACGCACGCCGCCGCCAGCAGGCAAGCGGTGAAGAAGACGGTGGCTCTCCTCATGTCGGGTCCCTTCCAGCAATCTGACAAATGTAACGGGCCATTGATCCAGCGGTCGGTCTGCATCGTAAACGCAAGTACAGGCAGCAATCTATGCATATTTATAGAGCCTTGTTTCATTTACAATTTTTAATAATCCAGCCGAATTCGGGCTTCGTAATGAGGGCATCAACCACAAGAAAGGACTCCCTCATGAAAACCCTTTTTGCTTCTGTTGCTGCAACGGCCCTTTTCATTGGCGGCGCGGGCATGGCTGCCCATGCTGACCACCATATGGAAAGCCACGACAAGCATGAAAAGAAAGACATCGTCGACACCGCTGCGTCGAACGAGGACTTCTCCACGCTCGTCGCTGCCGTGAAGGCTGCAGGCCTGATCGACGCCCTCAAGGCGGAAGGCCCCTATACTGTCTTCGCGCCGACGAACGCGGCTTTCGATGCCCTGCCAGAAGGCACGCTCGACACACTGCTGATGGAAGAGAATGTCGGTCAGCTGCAAGCCATCCTGAAGCTCCACGTTGTCTCCGGCAAGATCAAGTCGAAAGACATCGCTGACGGCACGACAGAAGTCGAAACGCTTGCGGGCGACACGATCGAAGTCACCAAGAGCGCTGACGGTGTCACCGCTGGCGGCGCGGATGTCGTGAAAGCCGACATCTACACCTCGAATGGCGTCATCCACGTCATCGACAGCGTGATCCTGCCGCAATAGGCTTTCGCGCTTGCATGATCCCAACCCCCGGCCCCGCGGCCGGGGGTTTTTTCATGGGCACAGGACAAGGAAAGCCCTCTGATGTCTTATCAAGCGCGCCAATTCATCACATATAGCCCGGCAGTGACGAACCGGGAGACAGTATGAGCCTGCGCATTGCCATCCAGATGGATCCGCTGGAATCCGTCGACATCAACGCCGACACCACTTTTGCGCTTGCCGAGTGCGCGCAGGCGCGCGGGCACAAGCTCTGGGTCTACCAGCCAGAGCATCTGAGCTTCGACACCGGGCGCGTGGTCGCCCGGGCCCGGCCAGCCGAGGTCCAGCGTGTGAAGGATCAGCCCGGCATCCTTGGCAGCGAAACCATTCTCGACCTTGCCGACGATGTCGACGTCGTCCTGATGCGTCAGGATCCGCCTTTTGACATGGCCTACATCACGGCCTGCCATGTGCTGGAGCTGCTGAAAGGCGAGACGCTGGTGCTGAACGATCCGGAATTTGTCCGCTCGGGGCCGGAAAAGCTCTTTCCCCTCATCTTCCCGGATATCATTCCCGATACACTGATCTCTCGCGATCTCGGCGCGATCATCGATTTTCGCGCGCGTCACAAGGACATCATTATCAAGCCGCTCTACGGCAATGGCGGGGCTGGCGTGTTCCGGATGAAGGAAGACGACAGCAATTTCAGCTCACTGATGGAAATGTTCCTTGAGCGCACGCGCGAGCCGCTCATCGCGCAGGCCTTCCTGCCAGCGGTGTCCAATGGCGACAAGCGCATCATCCTGGTCAATGGCGAACCGGTCGGCGCCATCAACCGGCGGCCGAAACAGGGCGAAACCCGCTCCAACCTGCATGTGGGCGGCACGGCTGAGCCGGTCGAGCTGACGGATGCAGACCGCCACATCTGCGACAGGATCGGGCCGGAACTGAAACGCCGCGGCCAGCTTTTCGTCGGCATCGACGTGATCGGCGACAAGCTGACAGAGGTGAACGTGACCTCCCCCACCGGCATTCAGGAACTGAAGCGCTTTACAGGAATCGATGCAGCGGCCATCTTCTTCGATGTGGTGCAACAGATGGTTGCCAAGTCCTGACAGGAAAGCCACTGTGGGAGGATGAATATGAGAGCCACCGTTCTAGCTGCCATCCTGGCCGTTTCGCTTGCTGGCGTTGCGTGCTCTGAAAAGGCGCCCGCGGAGAATGAACAGCCGGCTGAAACGAGCGAAAGCGCTCAGCCGCAGCAGGGTCAATTCAACCTTCGTTTTCCTACAAACGACACGCAGCCGGCGAGCAGCGGTGCTTCCGGCGAGTTCAACCTGCGCATTCCGGAATCAGCGGATGCGGGCATGGACAGTGGCGGTCTGCGGCTTCCGGAAGGGGCTGTGCGCGAAGATGCGCTGAGCGGCATCCAGGAAATCCAGACGCCTGGCGTGGTTGACCCTCAGCCTGAGGAAGATCCGGAAGACGATATCATCCGCCTCGACTAGGGCGCGCCGCGGATTCGCGAAAATCCGATTTTGTTCTTTATTTGTTCCTGACCTCATGCTAGCTTTGCATAAAAGCTGGGGTATGGGCGCATGGTGGCGCGAATAACGACATTCGCCTTTGCAGGCATTGAAGCAAAACCTGTCGACGTGCAGGTCCAGATCACGTCAGGCAATCCGCATTTCGCCATTGTCGGCCTGCCGGACAAGGCCGTCGGCGAAAGCCGCGAGCGCGTGCGGTCTGCCTTTGCCGCCGTTGGCCTCGCGCTGCCGCCCAAGCATATCACCGTCAACCTCGCGCCGGCCGACCTGCCCAAGGAGGGCAGTCACTATGACCTGGCCATCGCGCTCGGCCTGCTGGCGGCCATGGGCGTCGTTGCACCGGATTCGCTGGATGGGCATGCCGCCATTGGCGAGCTGTCGCTGGACGGTACGGTCGGGCGAACGCTCGGCGCCCTGCCGGCGGCGATGGCTGCTCAGGCCATGGACCTGCGCCTGATCTGCCCGGAAGCCTGTGGCCCGGAAGCGGCCTGGGCAGGTGAAGGCACGCTGGCTGCGCCGAGCCTGATCGCGTTGATCAATCACTTTGCCGGACGCGCGAGCCTCGCTGCACCGGTTGCCGGGGAACTTGCACCACCGGACGCCATGCCGGACCTCGCAGATGTAAAGGGTCAGGACGGCGCCAAGCGTGTCCTGGAGATCGCCGCGGCGGGCGGGCACAACCTGCTCTTCTGCGGCCCGCCAGGGTCTGGCAAGTCGATGCTGGCCCAGCGCCTGCCTGGCCTGCTGCCGCCGCTGTCGGCCAGCGAACTCCTGGAAGTCTCGCAGATCCAGTCCGTTGCCGGCCTGCTTGAGCGCGGCCAGCTGTCGCGCCAGCGCCCGTTCCGCGCGCCGCATCATTCAGCCTCCATGGCGGCATTGGTGGGCGGCGGCATCCGGGCCCGGCCGGGCGAGGTCTCGCTCGCCCATCACGGCGTACTGTTCCTCGACGAGCTACCGGAGTTCCCGGCCCAGGTTCTCGATAGTTTGCGCCAACCGCTGGAAGATGGCTCCGTCGTGATTTCGCGCGCCAACCGGCATGTGCGCTACCCGGCACGCTTCCAGCTGGTCGCGGCAATGAATCCCTGCCGCTGCGGGGGCGGCCCGGGCGACGGCGCCTGCCGGCGTGGGCCCGCCTGCGCGCGCACCTACCAGGCCCGCATTTCCGGCCCGTTCTTCGACCGGATCGACCTCTTCTTCGACACTCCGCCCGTCACGGCCATGGATCTTTCGCTGCCCGCACCCAGCGAAGGATCGAAGGAAGCGGCTGCGCGCGTCTCGGCCGCCCGAAGCGTACAGCATGAACGGTTTGGTGACGTCGCCGGCACAGGCCGGCGCGCCGTCAATGCCGATGCCCCGGCCCGTGACATTGCCACCATCGCCGCCCCGGATGAGGGCGCCAATGCGCTCCTGTCGGACGCCGCGGCCAAGCTTGCACTCTCGGCACGCGCCTATCACCGGGTCCTCAAGGTCGCCCGGACAATTGCCGATCTCGATGGCAGCACCAGCGTGCGGCGGGTGCATATCGCCGAGGCCCTCTCCTATCGCCGCCGCCCGCCCGACGCGCAGCCGGGCCAGACAAGCGCCGCGTCGTCTTCCTCTCTGGCCCGCTGAAATCAGGATTGCGGCATAAGCGATTTGTCAGTCATTTGCCGGTAATTCGGACGCATGACAGACGAATCCGGCAACCTCTCGCCCGAACAGGCCTTCCTGGCGACGACAACGCACGAGATCCGCACGCCGCTCAACGGCATTCTGGGCACAGTGTCGCTCCTGCTCGAGACCGATCTGGACCCGGCCCAGAAAGAATATGCCGAGGCGATCCGGCTGTCGGGCTCCCGCCTGCTCGACCTGTTGAACAATGTCCTCGACTTCGCCCGCCTCGATGCCGGCGCTCTGACGGTCGAACCGGAGCGTTTTCGCGTGGCCGGCCTGGCCCGGGAAGTCACCGAACTGCTCGCCCCGCGCGCCCATGGCAGCGGCATCGACCTTGGCGTTCTCGCCCGTCCCGGCGTGCCCGCTGAAATCCTCGCCGATGCGGGCAAGATCCGGCAGATCCTGTTCAATCTCGTCGGCAATGCTATCAAGTTCACCGAGCAGGGCGGCGTGCTGGTTGATATTGCCTATGAGGACAGCAAGCTCAGCTTCCGCATCATGGACACCGGTCCGGGCATTGCCCCGCAGGACCAGGACCGCCTGTTCGAAGCCTTCCGGCAAAGCTCCGCTGGCGACGCAATGAAGGATGGCGGTGTCGGCCTCGGCCTCGCCATTGTCCGCAAGCTTTCCGACACGCTGGGCGGCACGGTCTCACTGTGCAGCGTCCAGGGCGCGGGCGCATGCTTCCGTGTCGACGTGCCGATTGATCATGACGAAGCCGTCTTCGACCCGCCGCCCGAGCTTGAAACGGCCCGGCAGATCGCCTTTGCCGGGCTCAGCACAGCAACCACGCTATCGGCCTGGGGCATCCTCTCGCATGCCGGTGCCAGCGTCTCGATCGTCGACAACGCTCAACAGGCGCGCCGCGCAAAGCCCGACGTGATTATCGCGGCGGCCGAAATGCCCGAGCGCTCACTGCGTGCGCTCACGCGGATCGCGCCAACCCTCGTCGTGATGCGGCCGGGCGATCGCGGCCTGATGAGCCGGTTCCACGATATGGGCGCAGCTGGCTGGCTTGTCCGTCCGTTGCGGCATTCCACGCTGATCGAACGGGTGCGCCTGGCTGGGCAGGGCAGCACGGCCCCTGACCAGGATGACGAGGCCACGCACAATGGCCGCATCCTGATTGCCGATGACAATCCGGTAAACACGCTGATTGCACGACGTGCCTTGGAATCGGCCGGTTTCTCAGTCACAGTCGCTGCAACTGGCCGCGAAGCGGTCGATCTCAGCGAAAGCTGGTCACCGGACCTCGTCTTCATGGATTTGCGCATGCCGATCATGGATGGATACGACGCGATGAAAGCCCTCAGGGCATCCGGCATGAACATGCCCGTGATCGCCATCTCCGCCGAGATCAATCCCGAGATCGAGCGCCGCGCGCGCGCCGCCGGGGCCGATGGCGTTGCGGCCAAGCCACTTGATGCCGATGCGCTGCGCCGCCTCGCCGTCAACTGGACCCACCGCCAGTCGGGCGCTGCATGAGCGAGGCCAGCCCGGCAGCTGGACCTGGCCGCGAGACCGTCGGAACGGCGTTTCGCAAGTATCTGAAACCAACAATGGCCTTCATGCTGGTGCTCGGATTTGCGTCCGGCCTGCCGCTCATGATGGTGTTTTCGAAACTGTCCTTCTGGCTTCGCGAAGCTGGAATCGACCGGGCCTCCATCGGCGGCCTCTATGCCGTATCGTTTGCCTATTCGCTCAAATTCCTCTGGGCGCCCGCTGTTGACCGGATCAAGATCCCGGTCCTGAGATCATTGCTGGGCCAACGGCGAAGCTGGATGGTACTGGCCATTTGCGGGACGTCGCTTGGTCTCTTCCTCATCAGCTCGACCGACCCGGCCGTTGCCATAATGCCAACAGTGGTCGGCGCCCTCGTCCTCGCCTTCTCCGGCGCGACGCTGGACATTTCGGTCGACGCCTGGCGGATCGAGTCTGCTCCAAATGACGAGCAGGCCAACATGGCGGCCGTCTACAATCTCGGCTACCGGTTCGCGATCATGTTTTCAGGGTTCGGCATGGTCATCGCCGGGGCAACGAGCTGGCATTTCGCCTACGCCCTGATGGCCATCGTCATGCTGACTATCGGCGCAATCGTCATCGTGTTCATTTCCGAACCTGAGCATGCAGACCGGCTCAAGGACGAGGGCAAGTCCTTCGCGTTGAAGGTCAAGGACGCGGTCATCGAACCATTCTGGCAGCTGGTGCGCAAATTCGGCATCTGGATTCTTCCGGTTGCCGGCGTCGTCACGCTGTACCGCATCAGTGATTTCACCATGGGCGTCATGGCGAGCCCCTTTTATGTCGATCTCGGCTATTCACGCGAAACGGTTGGGTGGATTCAGGGTGTGCTTGGCCCCTGGCCAATCATCGTCGGAGGCTTTGTCGGCGGATTTGTCGCCGTACGCTACAGCCTCATGCCAGCGCTGATCGCCGGCGGCGTCATCACACTGCTGACCAATGGCGCTTTTGCAGGGCTGGCGCTGGCAGCCGGCCCTGACCTTGACGTGGTTGCCAATGCGGTTTCCCAAGGCGTGGCCCCGCCGCCGGGTGCTGAAGTCCACACGCCGACCGTCTGGGCCCTGATGGGCGTGATCGTCGCGGACAATCTTGCGGCCGGCTATGTCGGCTCGGTCTTCATCGCCTATATGTCGTCATTGGCTGACAGGCAGTTCGCTGCCACGCAGTACGCCCTGCTCAGCTCTGCCTATTCCTTCTTCTGCAAGCTGGCCGCAACGACCACTTCGGGCCCGCTTTCGGAGGCGATTGGCTGGGCCGGATTCTTCACCGTCACGGCGCTCTATACCCTGCCGCCCATCGCCCTCATCATCTTTATCATGAGGTATGGGCCAGACAGGGCGAAAGGCATCCGGAAAGACGAACCGGAAGACCACCCGGACAAGGACTTCGCCTAGCCCGGGCGCACCCGCTTATTGCCCTATTCGGCGACTTCGCGGCGGACCAGCTGGTCGATATCGAAGGCAGCGAAGGTTGCAAGGTTCACGATATCAGACACCGTCGCGCCGAGCGATGCGATCTGCACCGGCTTCTCGAAGCCGAGCAGGATCGGTCCGATCACCGTCGCGCGGCTCATGGAGGTGAGCAGCTTCGTCGCGATGGCGGCAGAGTGAATGGCCGGCATGACCAGCACATTCGCCGAATCCGTCAGGCGCGAGAACGGATACATCAGCTTGTGGCCGGGGTTCATCGCCACGTCGACCGAGATGTCGCCTTCATATTCGAAGTCGATATCGTCGCGTGCATCGAGCATGGCAACGGCCTCGCGGACCTTTTCCATACGCTCGCCATAGGGGTTGCCGAAGGTTGAGTAGGAGACGAAGGCCACGCGCGGCGTGAAACCGAGGCTCTTGACGGAGCTGGCCGCTTCCTCGGCGATCCCGACCAGATCCTCGGCCACTGGCAGCTCGGTGATCGAGGTGTCGGCGATGAAGATCGTCTTCCCCTGGTTGACGACCATGGACATGCCGATGACCTGCCGCTCCGGTATGGGGTCCAGGACGAGCTGCACATCCTTCAGGGCCACGTCATAGTTTCGCGTCACGCCCGTGATCATGCCATCGGCATCGCCGAATTTCAGCATGCAGGACCCGAAAATGTTCCGGTCCTGGTTGACCAGGCGCTGTACGTCGCGGCGCAGGAAGCCCTGACGGTTCAGCCGGTCGTAGAGATAGTCGGTGTATTCCGGATTGCGGTCGGACAGGCGCGCATTGATGATGTCGAGCGAGCCTTCCGGTACGCCCATCTGGTGCATGGCGCGGGTGACCTGCTCCTCGCGGCCGATCAGGATCGGATGGCCAAGGCCCTGGTTCTTGAAGGAGTAAGCCGCGCGCACCACGGACGGTTCCTCACCCTCTGCGAAGACGATGCGCGGCTGTTTCTCGCGCACCGCCGCCTGGACGCCCTGCAGGAAGGACGCCGTCGGATCGAGCCGGCGCGCCAGCATGCGGCGATACTCGTCCATGTCCGGGATCGGTGTACGGGCAACGCCGGTATCCATCGCTGCCTGCGCCACGAAGGGCGGGATGAAGCTGATCAGGCGCGGGTCGAACGGCGTCGGGATGATGTAGTCCTTGCCGAATTGAGGGCGCGAGCCGTGA
This sequence comes from Henriciella mobilis, assembly GCF_003576285.1. Lineage (NCBI taxonomy): Bacteria > Pseudomonadati > Pseudomonadota > Alphaproteobacteria > Hyphomonadales > Hyphomonadaceae > Henriciella > Henriciella mobilis. Next base: position 61,122 of record NZ_QWFX01000006.1, read on the forward strand.
TAGGCTGCGGCTACTTCGTCGGGCACATCCTCACGGGCGAGTTCGGCCAGGGCCTGCGCGGCAGCGACTTTCATTTCCTCGTTGATGCCGCGGGCCCGCACATCGAGGGCGCCGCGGAAAATATACGGGAAACCCAGAACATTGTTGACCTGGTTGGGATAGTCAGACCGGCCCGTCGCGATGATGGCATCGTCGCGAACCGACTTGATGTCTTCCGGCGTGATTTCCGGATCCGGATTGGCCATGGCGAAGATGATCGGGTCCTTGGCCATGGCTTTGACCATGTCCTTGTCGACTGCTCCGGCGATCGACAGTCCCAGGAATACGTCGGCGCCATCCATGGCTTCGGCCAGCGTGCGCTTTTCCGTTTTCACGGCGAAGGCGGACTTGAACTGGTCCATCTTTTCGGTGCGGCCTTCATAGACGACGCCGCGCGAGTCGCACATCAGGATATTCTCCGGCTTTACGCCGAGATGGCGGATGAGGCCGGCGCAGGACAGGCCCGCCGCACCCGCGCCCGAAACCGCGACCTTGATGTCTTCGAGCTTGCGGCCCGTGATGTGGCACGCATTGATCAGGCCGGCAGCTGCGATGATGGCCGTGCCGTGCTGGTCATCATGGAAAACCGGAATATCGAGTTCTTCGCGCAGCCGGCTCTCGATGATGAAGCATTCCGGAGAGGCAATATCCTCAAGATTGATGCCGCCCCAGGTCTCGCCAATATTGCGAACCGTGGTGATAAATTCTTCGGTATCGGTCGTCTGAACTTCGACATCGATGGAATCGACGTCGGCAAAGCGCTTGAACAGGACCGACTTGCCTTCCATCACCGGCTTCGACGCCATGGCCCCGAGATTGCCGAGGCCGAGAATGGCTGTGCCATTGGAGATCACGGCGACCATATTGCCCTTGGAGGTGTACTCGAAGGCGAGATCCTCATTCTCGGCAATCGCCTTGACCGGGATGGCGACGCCCGGGCTGTAAGCCAGCGAAAGGTCGCGCTGTGTCGCCATCGGCTTGGTGGGTGCAATCGACAGCTTGCCGGGCTGCGGGTGGCGGTGGAATTCGAGCGCTTCCTTGTCCGTGAATGTCGGGCGCTTGGACGTCATTGCGGTGTGCCTTCAGATACTTTTTTTGTGGTTTGTCGTGGCGCTCACCTCTAAGCCGCTCCGCATGGGGCGACAACCCGGTTCAGCCTGCTTATTTCCATTGCAGCGCTGCTATGCGAATCCCTTAATCATGTCACCATGCCGGATAGTCATATGAACCCGCCTGCCGTAAAGGCACCCACGCCGTTCATGGCGCAGTATCTTGACATAAAGTCGAGACACCCGGACGCGCTGCTCTTCTTCCGCATGGGCGACTTTTACGAGCTGTTCTTCGAGGACGCCGTACGCGCCGCGGAAATCCTCGATATCACGCTGACCGCGCGCGGCGAGCATGAGGGTGAGCCGATCCCGATGGCAGGCGTGCCCTACCATTCCGCCGAGCCCTATCTTGCGCGGCTGATCAAGTCCGGCGAACGCGTGGCGGTGTGCGAGCAGACCGAGAGCCCGGCCGAAGCGAAGAAGCGCGGCTCGAAGGCCATTGTGAACCGGGAAGTCGTGCGCATCGTCACGCCCGGGACGATTACCGAAGACACAATCCTGCCTGCACGCCAGGGTCAGGCGCTGGTCGCGCTGGCCTTTGCAAGCGGAGGGGCGGACGCGGCCATTGCCGCCTGCGATGTCTCCACCGGCGCGCTCGAAATCCGGGAGGTTCCACCAGAGGCACTGGGCGAGCGTCTGTCCGCCCTGCCGGTCAGCGAGTTGCTGGTCACCGAGGAGGACGAGGCCCGCCCGCTGGTACGCCTTGCCCTGTCGGCCTTGCGTGTGCCGATCACGTGCCGTCCGAAACGGGCCGCAACACCAAAGCAGGGCGAGGCGGCATTGAAAGCCGCCTACAAGGTCTCGGCGCTGGATGCCTTCGGAGACTTTTCGCGCGCCGAGTATTCCGCTGCCGGCCTGCTGCTCGACTATCTTTCACTGACGCAGGCGGGCGCCGATATCCGGCTCGACGCGCCGCGCCGCGCCAGTCACGGCCAGCGTCTTGCCATCGATCCGGCGACGCGGGCCAGCCTCGAGATCGATACCGCCATTCGCGGCGGGCGGGCCGGGACGCTGCTGGCCACCGTCGACCGTACGCTGACTGCACCGGGCGCCCGGCTGCTTGCCGCGCGCCTTGCCGAACCGGAGTGCGATGCCGGGGAAATTGCCGCGCGCCACGATGCCGTCGCCTTTTTCCTTGAGGAACCCGCGCTGACTGAAGACATCCGCGCGCGGCTGAAAGCCGTGCCGGACCTGGAGCGCGCCCGCACGCGGATCCGGCTGGAACGCGGCGGCCCTCGGGACCTTAAGGCGATTGCCGGAGCCATCATTCAGGGCGCCGAAATCGCCTCGGTCCTTGCCGGCAACAAGACCGGCCTGCCCGGACCGCTGGCCGAGGCGAGCCGTGCACTGGACGCCAGCCGGCAGGCCGCACTGAAATCACTGGGTGACGACCTCTCGAACGCCCTGGCCGAGGAGCTGCCAGCGCTTGCCCGCGATGGCGGCTTCATCGCCGAAGGCTGGGACAGCGAACTCGATGAGTCCCGCGCCCTGAAATCCGATTCCCGGCAGGTCATTGCCGCGCTGCAAGCCCGCTATGCCGAGGAGACCGGCATCAGCGCGCTCAAGATCAAGTTCAACAATGTGCTTGGCTATTTCATCGACGTGCCCGCCCGCCATGGCGATGCGCTACTGAAACCCCCGCATGCCGAGACGTTCATCCACCGCCAGACGCTTGCCTCCAATATCCGCTTCTCGACCGCGGAGCTGTCAGACCTCGCCGGACGCATCTCGCGTGCCGAGGAAGCCTCGATCGCGCGGGAACTTTCGCTTTTCCGCGATCTCTGCGCCCGTGTCGAAGCTGAGAATGAAGCGATTTCGGCCGCCGCCCGTGCCTTGGCTATCATTGATGTCGCGACCAGTTCGGCCGCATGGGCCGACGAAATCGGCGCGGTCCGCCCGGATATCGCGGCAGAGCCAGTCTTTGAGGCTGAAGGGCTGCGTCACCCTGTTGTAGAGGCCGCCCTCAGGAAGGAGGGCGAGGGCTTCACCGCCAACGACCTGTCGCTTGACGCAAGCGGTGCGCAGGCGGCACGGCTGGCCGTCGTGACCGGGCCGAACATGGCCGGTAAGTCGACTTTCCTGCGCCAGGCATGCCTTGCCATCATCCTTGCGCAGGCGGGCCTCTTCGTACCCGCACGACGGCTCCGCATCGGTCTGGCAGACCGTGTGTTTTCCCGCGTGGGCGCGTCTGATGACCTGTCGCGCGGACGATCGACCTTCATGGTCGAAATGGTGGAGACGGCCGCCATACTGAGCCAGGCGACACCGCAGAGCTTCGTCATCCTCGACGAAGTCGGACGGGGCACATCAACCTATGACGGCCTCGCCATCGCCTGGGCCGCGGTGGAACACCTGCACGGCGTCAACAAGTGCCGCGCCCTCTTCGCGACGCACTATCATGAACTGACGGGGCTCGCCGAAGACCTGGAGCACGCCGTCAATCTCAGCCTTCGCGCCAAGGAGTGGAAGGATGAGCTCGTCTTCCTGCACGACGTCCAGAAAGGCGCGGCCGACAAGTCCTACGGCGTCCAGGTGGCCCGGCTCGCCGGGCTGCCCGCACGTGCGGTCAAACGGGCCGAGCAAATCCTGAAGCAGCTGGAATCGAAACCGGGCGCCGTTGAGACCCTTCCTCTCTTCGCTGCCACCAGCCAGGCCGAGCCTGGTCCGGCGGAAGAGAGCGAGCTGACGCGGTTGCTCGACACGGTCGATCCGGACGGACTGACCCCGCGCGAGGCGCTGGATGTCATCTACCGGCTAAAGCAGGCTCGCACACCGGAACGCTGATTGCCGCAAGATAGCCCTCGCGGCGGCAAGCTGGAACGATATTTCGCGCCTGTGGATAGGCTGTGGAAATCTCACTCGCCTGTGAGGGGAAAAATGCGAATTTATTTTCGGTTTCGCGCACCAATTGGGCCGATTCGACTTGTCATTAACAAAATTTTAAGCACAGAATAAGTTTGTCGACGCCAGCCCGTTCACAGCCACATTCGGTAATGGGGGACAACGTGGCCGTGACTAGACTGACCGCTGTTCGCAGCAACGGGCCAGCCTACAGAGTTCACCTCTACAAGGTCCAGGGACGGGACCTGGGCGGCGTCGACAATTTTTATGTACGGGCGGCTAATGGCCAGCCCCATACGAGCTTTGAGCTTCTGTATACTCGCCTGAAGGGCGAATTACTAGAGAAAACTCGAAGTGTCTACTGAAGCGGATTCGTCATTAGACGTCTATGCTTCAAATTGCTGGGTTTTTGCGGCGGCGTGTTGCGGGGATGCATAGTTGGAACTGGGATGATCTGCGCTTTGTCGCCGTGCTGGCAGAAACTGGCACAGTCGCGGAAGCCGCCCGGCGTCTGAATGTTAACCGCACAACAGTCCAGCGCCGGATTTCAGCGTTCGAGACACAATTGAGCTACCCGCTCTTTTCAAGGGATGGCTGGGGGCTCAAACCCCTTCCCGAGGCCAATCCGATTCTCGAGGCCGCCCGACAGATCGGCGACGCGCTGGTTCGTATCGAGCGAAAGACGACCGACGTCTCAAGGGATATTGGCGGCGTCCTGTGCCTGACCACCCCGGACGACATCTTCCTGTCCGGGATCAGCGAAATTATCGCCGAGTTCCAGCAGCACTACCCTTCCCTCCAGGTCCAGCTAAGTGTGACCACACAGCTCCTCGATCTCGACAGGCGCGAGAGTGAGGTGGCGATCCGGCCGTCGGATGCCCCGCCCGAACATCTGGTCGGCCGGCGGATCTGTGACCTGACACTCGCCCCTTATGCCGCAGACGCCTATCTCTTGGCCACGCGGACCCGCATGCCGTGCGAACATGCCTGGCTCAGCCTTCAGTCCCTTCACGGCCAGACCCCGGCAGAAGTCTGGCTTGCCAGCAATGTCCCGGCCGAACGCATATGCTTTCGCGCCGACAGCTTTGTGGCCACGGCCGAAGCGGCCCGGCGCGGACAGGGCGTTGCCATCCTGCCATGCTGCTATGGCGATCGGATCGAAGGGCTCGAACGGGTAGAAGGACTGATCGAAGACCGGCTGGCCACGGGGCTGTGGGTGCTAACCCATCCTGACTTCCGCCAGTCGCCACGCGTGCGCGCCGCCATGGACTTTTTCAGCGAAACGCTACCGGCCTATCGCGAACGCTTCGAGGCCTGACGGGCCGGCCGGCACAAGCGCTCACCTTCGATAAACGCACATCACGGCTGAGAAAAACTGCGTTGCATTCAGCTGGCAGATACTTTCCTCATCACAGGATCCATTTACCTGTCTGTTGCCCATGTTTGACCTTTCCCTGCCAGAACCGGTCCAGATTGCGCTCGTCCTCGCGCTCATCGTGGCCGTCTTCGCCGGATTTGTCCGTGAACGTATCCCGTCAGACGTCGTCGCCCTGCTTGCCATGGCGGCGCTGCTCATACTTGGCCTGTTAAGCGTAGACGACGCGCTGGATGTTTTCTCGAATGCCGCGCCGATCACGATCGGTGCCATGTTCGTCCTGTCGGCGGCGCTGGAGCGAACCGGCGTCATCGGTGCGGTCGGCAATTCGGTGGTGCGGCTTTCGAAAACATGGAGCCCGTTCGCAGCGATCGCAGTCCTCATGCTGGTCGTCATCGTGCTGTCAGCCTTCATGAACAATACGCCGATTGTGGTCATCCTGATCCCTGTTGCGATCAGGCTGGCGCAGTCGGTGAACATATCGCCAGCCCGGCTGCTCATTCCCTTGTCCTTCGCCTCGATCTTCGGCGGCATGACAACCCTGATCGGCACCTCGACCAACCTGCTGGTGGATGGTGTCGTTCAAAATAGCGGCCTGACCCCGTTCGGCATCTTCGAGATTACCGGTGCGGGCCTCTGCCTGGCGCTCGCCGGCACGGTCTACATGACACTGGTCGGCCGCTGGTTCCTGCCGGATCGCGAAACCCTGGCCACCATGCTGCCCAGCACGAAATCCCGCCGGTTTGTCGCGCAGGTGCTCGTCCCGGTCGACTCCGTCCTTGTCGGCAAGACGATCAAGGAAACAGGGTTTACGGCGGAGAAGGGCTTCACCGTAATCGACGTGATGCGCGAGAACCGCTCACGCCGGACCGAATTGTCGACCCTGTCGCTGCAGGGCGGCGACCGTCTGGTGATCCGCTCACCCGTATCCGAAATGCTGTCCCTGCGCGAAGCTGGCGACGTCGCCATCGGTTCGGGATCGGGAAGCGCCCACGCCTTTGAGCCCGTTCAGACGACCGAAACCCGGGTGATGGAAGGCGTTGTCGGTCCGCAGTCGCGGCTGGTCGGGCGCCCGATTGTCGGCGCCGGTCTCGTCCGTCTCTACGGTGTCTATGCCATCGCCATCCATCGGCGCGGGGAGAATATCGGGCTGGGCGGCAAGAATATCCGCTTCGACATCGGCGATACGGTGCTGGTAGAAGGTCCGCCTGCCGGCCTTCGCCAGATGTTCGATGATGGCATGCTGTCCAATCTAACGGAGACCGAAGACCGCCCCATCCGGCGCGACAAGGCCCCGATCGCGATCGGAGCTGTCGCTCTCGTGATGATCCTTGCTGCCTTTGGCGTGATGCCGATTGCCGGGCTGGCCCTGATTGCGGCGGCCGGCGTCATTGCCCTCGGCTGTCTCGACCACCAGGAGGCCTACAAGTCGATCCAGTGGGAGATCCTGATGCTGATCTTCGGCATGCTCGCCGTGGGCAAGGCGCTTGAGACGACAGGCGCGGCAGCTTTCCTTGTCGATGGCATAGCCGGCCAGATCGGTCACCTGCCCCCGCTTGTCACCCTGGCGGCGGTCTACCTCATCACCTCGGTGCTGACCGAATTTGTGAGCAACAATGCCACCGCCATCCTGATGACGCCGATCGCCATCGGGCTCGCGGCAAGCCTTGGCGTGGATGCAAGGCCCTTCGTCGTCGCGGTCATGTTTGCGGCCAGCGCAAGCTTTGCCACGCCTATCGGCTATCAGACCAATACGCTGGTCTACACGGCTGGCGGTTACAAGTTCACCGACTTCGCCTTGGTGGGCCTGCCGCTGAACCTGCTTTTCTTTGCCGTATCGATGCTGGTCATCCCGGCTTTCTGGCCACTGGCCTGAGCGCCCGGCCGGACAGGTCTACTCTGCCGTCGCCGCCTTCCGGGCAATTTCCTTCTTGTGCCAGGCATAGGCGGTTTCGATGACGCTGTTGACGTCCGACTGGGTCGGCTTCCAGCCAAGAATGCGCTCGGCTTTCTCTGCGGACGCAACGAGCGCCGGCGGATCGCCTGCGCGGCGCGGCCCGATGGAGCGCGGAACTGGCTTGCCGGTTACCCGCTCGACGGCCTGGACGATCTCCATGACTGTTGTGCCAGTGCCTGTGCCAAGGTTGAACGCATCCGACTTGCCGCCCTTGTCGAGATAGTCCAGCGCTTTCAGGTGCGCGTCGGCAAGGTCCATGACGTGGATATAGTCGCGGATGCAGGTGCCATCGCGCGTGTCGAAATCATCGCCGAAGACGGTCAGCTTGAACGTGTCGTTCAGCACGCCTTCGATGCAGAGTGGGATGAGGTGGGTTTCCGGCTCGTGACGCTCGCCAACTTCGCCGTCCGGCGATGCGCCGGCCGCATTGAAGTAGCGCAGTTTCACCGAGCGGATGCCGTGGGCGACTTCATAATCGTCGAGCACTTTCTCGACGAAAAGTTTGGACATGCCGTACGGATTGATCGGGTTCTGCGGCAGGTCCTCGGTCATCGGCATCTTTTCCGGCACGCCATAGGTCGCGCAGGTTGACGAGAAGATGATCTTGTCGACGCCAGCCTTGGCCATGGCATCGAGCAGGCGCACCGTACCCATCGTGTTGTTCTCATAGTACATGCCGGGCTTCTCGACAGACTCGCCGACATAGGCGAGCGCGGCGAAGTGGGCGACGGCGTCGGGCTTGTACTTTGCAAACGCCGCATCGAGATCGTCGGCATTCAGGAGGTCGCCCTCGAACGCTTCGCCGAACTGCACGAAGTCATGCCAGCCGCGCGAGAAATTGTCGAAGACAACGACGTTCCACCCGGCATCGCGGAAGGCTTTGCAACAATGGCTGCCGACATAGCCGGCGCCGCCCGTCACGAGAACTGTTCTGGTCAAGGTACGTATCCCCTGAGTGAAAGGTTGGACCTGGCCGCCTGGTGCGGCCCTGCTTGCCGCCCTTGCAATAATGATTCCGCGCGCCACCGCCTAGGGAGAGTTTCCCCTGAGAGGCGAAAAATAAAAAAGAGGCGGCGCACGAAGCGCCGCCTCCCGGTCTTGTGAGATCAGGCGGGACTATTTGCCGCCGAAGCGCGTTGTGACGCTGATCTTGAACGTACGGCCAAACGGGTTGTGCGTATATGGATCGTAGTTCAGTTCGAAGGCTGCGAATGGCGGATCTTCATCCGTGACGTTCACAACAGACAGACCGAGATCGAAGGCATCCGCTCTGTAGGTGTAGAATGCATCGAATGTGGTCTGGCTATCGATCTCTGCGCCGACATTGCCTCTGGCAGCCGGTGCACGCTCATCGTCATAGGAGTCGATGTGGCGCATCACGCCGCGGACATTGTGCTTGCCCATGGCCCAGTTGGCGTAGAAGTTTGCCTTCCACTGTGGCAGCGAGCGGGAGAAGTTGGAGCGGTTAAACTGCCCGACCCGGTCGCCCCCGCTGATCAGAACACCTTCGATTTCGAAGTCGTCGACATCGTATTCGATGATGTATGTCGCTTCACCGCCCAGGGAGAACTCGGACGAACCAAGATCCCAGATCTGCTCGGCCCGAAGGTCGATGCCGGAGGTCTTGATGTCAGGACCGTTCACAACATTGGTCCGGATCCGGGCAATCTCGTTGGCCTGGTTCAGACCGTCATTGTTGTTGTCGGTGAACGTAATGCGCGAGAAGATCGGATTCTCGGTATCACCGGCATTGATGGCCGCAACAGCAGCTCCAACGATATCAGCCTGGTCTTCGACAATGATCGGATCGGAGAAGTCGAAATTGTAGTAATCGACCGATGCCGTGAAGCCGTTCTGGTTGTCATAAATGCCGCCAATATTGAAGCTGAAGGCACTTTCAGGGCTGAGTTCCGGATTACCGAACTGGTCAACCGCCTTGAAGGCCGATGCCGCGCTAACGAATTGCAGCGTTGTTGCGACACCGTCAAGTTGGTTCAGCGTCGGGCCCCGGAATGAGGTCTGTGCCGAACCGCGCAGAGCGAAGTCATCATTCACCTGCCACTTGCCGGCCACCTTCGGGTCGAATGTGGAGCCGACATCGCCGCCATAATCTTCGTAGCGAACAGCGAATTGCATATCGACATTCTCGAAGAGCGGAACCTGAAGCTCGCCGAAAATAGCATAGATGGTCTGGTCACGATCAGCAGGCGTTGTGCCCGCAAGGAACGAGAACGGTCCGGTTCCGCCCGGACCCGGATTGACCGTCAGGTCCGTAACTTCGTTCGGATCGACCTCGAAGCCTTCCCGGCGAATTTGCGCGCCAGCGGCCCAAGCCACCGAGCCGCCAGACGTCTGAACGTTGGTGACGCCCGAAAGGGACGCATCCCACACGAGCAGGTCGGTCGTAACGACCGTTCCAACGCCGTCCGTCATCCAGTCAGCAAGTGCGGCCGAGTTGGCGAGCGCCGCATTGTATTGCGGGTTGGCGTCGCCATTGATCGCGCCCTCCGGGATCGAGTTGGAGAACGGATTGTAGTATTCGCAGCCTCCCTGTCCGGGCACGGCGCCTGCTGGAACGGCCCCTGTATTAGGGTCACCGCACAGGCCGAAGCCTTGCAGGGCAATGCTGAGACCATTGATATAGGTGTCGTTGGTAATCCGCTCGCCCTCGGTCGTGGACCAGCTAAGCGCGGTATTCCAAGTCACGCCATTCGACCACTCACCGGTCAGGTCACCGGCGAGCCGGTAGGATTCATAGGTCCGGAAGCCTTCCTGCGGGCCGCCATTTGTTGCTGGGAAACCGCCCCAGCCAAACGTCCGGCCAATATACAGCGCCCCGAAACCTGCGTTCATCAGCGGCGCAGCAGAAGGATTGTCCGCAATGTACTGCTGATAACCGGGGTGGCTAGCGAGCAGAAGCTGGCTCGTGAGCACCTGCGGCGGATAGGAAGGAGACGTCTTCCACTCCGGAACGTCGCTATAGCCATAGAGACCCTCCAGATGGAAATCGACGCCATTGCCGAATGTGCGATTGTATTCCGAGAAGACCTGGTAGCGCTCTTCTTCCTCGACGAGGTTGTCGAACTGCGTGAACTGGAAGCGGCAGGTGCCGACCTCAGTCCCGCCGAGATCCGTACAGCCGGAATCGTTGACCTGACCGATCGGACCCGTGCCGCTTGGAAGGTCTGGCCGCGCGCCGAGGATGACGAAGTATCCTGGATTGGACAGGGAGGACCAGCCACCCACCGGGTTCTCGTCGAATGGCAGGATTGCCCAGTCTTTCTCAAGCAGCGGAACTTCCGAGCGCTTGTTGTAGCCAACCGATGTGACCCAGTTCCAGTTATCGCCCTGGAAGCCGTAGGCAGCGTTGATGTTGTAATCGCCATCCGTGCCTTCGAACGTGGAGTAGTCGCCGCCAACTTCGAAGCCGCTGAGGTCATCGCGCGTAATGAAGTTCACAACGCCCGCAATCGCGTCAGAGCCGTAAATGGCGGCCGCACCGTCTTTCAGCACCTCAATCCGGCCGACAGCGGCTGATGGGATCATGTTGGTGTCGACGAAGAGCTGCGCCTGCTCGCCGATGGCATAGGGGTGTACGGTCTGGCGACGGCCGTTGATCAGCACCAGCGTCCGGGCCGGGCCGAGACCGCGCAGGTTGATGTTTGACGTGCCTTCAAGGCCGTTCGAGGCAAACTGGTTGGTCTGCCCGTCAACGCCAGACGAGACACCTAGATTGCGAATCAGTTCCGTGATGGTTGGGCTACCCTCTAGCTTGAGGTCGCCAGCGGTGAGAACGTCGACGGGCAGTGCAGCATCTTCCGGCGTACCGGCAATCGCCGAACCCGTCACTGTCACTTTTTCCTGACGAAGTACCCCGTCATCCTGAGCAAAGGCCGTACCTGTCGTGCAAAGGGCGAGTGTAGACGCGCCAAAGGCGAGTCTCGTAACTAGTTTCATTGTATTCCTCCCGATAAGGCGATTTGGTCAGCATTGTTTTCCTACCGACTCCGGTAGCAGGCTGGCTCACTTCAGACCGGAAGCAAACTGTTTTCTTTGCTGCGGCGCATCAAAATCCTTCACTAGTGACATATCCATATTCCGGGGCTGCTTTCCCTTACGTCCCTTTCAGTGAAAGGTGGCCTGCTGCCTCAAGGCATGGAATTGGAATACCCTCGCGCAAGCCATTGCAGATTGCGGCAAGTCCTGCCAACACATGAGGCCGTGATGACAAAACCTGCCCCTATTCTCGAAATCGCCGACGCCTTCGCAGATGCAGCAACGCCGGCAAATTTTCCCCGCGCCGTGTTGCGATTTCGCAACAATCGATGGGCCTGCCATGTCGGTCTGGACAACTTGAGCGACACGGAATGGGCCGAACACTTCGCGCGTTTCCGGCCGCTTCCGGGCAATCTCGACCAGCCTCTCGCGCTCAGATATCACGGCCACCAGTTTGCCGTGTACAATCCGGAGCTTGGCGACGGGCGCGGCTTCCTGTTCGCGCAGCTACAGGATGACAGCGGCCGCTGGCTCGACCTTGGCACCAAGGGCTCCGGCCAGACACGCTGGTCCCGCCAGGGCGATGGCCGGCTGACGCTGAAAGGTGGCGTGCGCGAAGTCCTCGCGGCGCAATACCTGGAAGCGCATGGCGTGAAGACGTCGAAACCGTTCAGCCTGATCGAAACGGGCGAACAGCTAGCCCGCAATGACGAGCCCTCGCCAACACGATCGGCTGTGCTCGTCCGTCTCAGCCACAGCCATATCCGTTTCGGCACCTTCCAGCGCGTTGCCTATCATGAAGATCGCGAAAGCCTCGCGCGCCTGATCCGCCATTGCGCGCAGGTCTACTACCCCGATGTCGCCGATGAAGATCTCACCGTCATGGCGCCCGCCCTGCTTGAAAAGATCACGCGCGAGACCGCCCGCATGATCGCCGGCTGGATGACCACGGGCTTCGTACACGGCGTCATGAATACTGACAATTTCAACATTACCGGCGAGAGCTTCGACTACGGCCCGTGGCGCTTCCTGCCTTATTCGGACCCGAATTTCACCGCCGCCTATTTTGACCAGCAAGGCCTTTATCGCTTTGGCCGCCAACCCACCCAGGGCCTGTGGGCGCTTCAGCAGCTTGCCGCCACGCTCACCCTTGTCGCTGATGCAGAACCGCTCACCGATGCGCTGAAGACGTTTGAGGAGGCCTATCAGCGCGCCTTTGCCCGGCACACCCTCGCCCTTTTTGGCCTGAAAGACGGCGCCAGCCTTCAGGAGGACCTGGTCTTTCTTCAAACCCTTTATGGCTGGATGACAGAAACCGCAGCGAGCTGGCCGCAGGTCTTCTTCGACTGGTTCGGCGGCAGGCTGTCAGAGGAGCGCGCCACACGCAGCCCGCTCGCCTCGCGATACAAGGAAGAGAAATTCGCCGCCGTTCGCGACGGGCTTTATGCACGCGATGCCGAGCGGCCTGAACGTCTCGGCCATCCTTACTTTACCCGCGAAAAGCCTGTCTCACTCGTCTATGATGAGGTTGAAGCATTGTGGGCACCGATTGCGGAGCATGACGACTGGTCGGCTTTCGAGGCAAAACTCGACGATATCGAAACCGCCCGCCAGGCCCTTGACCTCGGCGACTCGGCTGTCGTTACGTAAACGGCCGCTGCGACATTCTTTTCGCTGCGCTGCAGCAAATTATGTGTCAAACAGCCGCCATCGATTTAAATGAGTGCGCAAGAAGACGCCCGGAGGGAAAAATGGACGCTGCAGTGAGCGAAAAAACGTCGCCCGTGATGGACGGCCTAATCGAGGCCATGAAAGAGGCGGTCATCAGCCTTGAAGCTTTTGGCGAGGATGCCAAGGCTTCGATGAAGCAGAGGCTGGCCCCCGGCGGCAAGCCCGACCGCAAGGCGCTCGACCTTCACCAGCATGCCGCGCACGGGCTTTCCTGGGTGATCACCTATGTCGAAACGCTGCGCGAGACGGCCCACTGGGCCGAGCGCATGCAGGCGGAGGGCAAGTTCGGCGAGATTGAGCAACTTCTCTCGCAGATCCTCTTCGCGGAATATTGCGCCCAGCTCGTCGGCGGCATCCCGATGAACCAGGGCGAGATCATCCGGGCCGCCGATCTCGGCGTCACCAAGGATGGCATGGCTCGCCTGTTCGAGCCGGCCGTCCAGCGTTTCATGACCGAAGGCAAGACGACCGAAGCCATGGCGGCGGCCGCAAGGCACCTGCCGGATTCGCTTGGCCGGGCCACGGTCGAGGAGACCGGTCTCGACGAAACGCTGACCATGATCCGCGACCAGTTCCGCCGCTTTTCCGACGACCGGATCGTGCCGCATGCCCATGAGTGGCACCTGAAGAACGATTACATCCCCATGCCGGTCGTCAAGGAGATGGCCGAGCTTGGTGTCTTCGGCCTCACCATCCCGGAAGAATATGGCGGGCTTGGCCTCGGCAAGACGAGCATGTGCGTCGTCTCCGAGGAGCTGTCGCGCGGCTATATCGGTGTCGGCTCGCTGGGCACGCGCTCGGAAATCGCCGCCGAGCTGCTGCTCACGGGCGGCACCGATGCCCAGAAGGAAAAATACCTTCCGGCCATCGCGTCCGGCGAAATCCTGCCCACGGCTGTCTTTACCGAGCCGAATACCGGTTCCGACCTTGGCTCGCTGCGCACGCGCGCAGTCAAGGAGGGCGACACTTACAAGATCACCGGCAACAAGACCTGGATCACCCACCCGGTCCGCGCCGACCTGATGACCGTGCTTGCACGCACGGACCCGGCGACGAACAATTTCTCCGGCCTGTCCATGTTCCTGGCTGAAAAGCCGCGCGGCGACGATGCCACACCCTTCCCGGCCGATGGCATGACCGGCGGCGAGATCGAGGTCATCGGCTATCGCGGCATGAAGGAATACGAGATCAGCTTTGACGGTTTCGAAGTGCCTGCCGCGAACCTGCTTGGCGAGGTTGAGGGCATGGGCTTCCGCCACCTGATGGCCACCTTCGAAGGCGCCCGCATCCAGACCGCCGCGCGCGCCATTGGCGTTGGCCAATGCGCACTCGAGCTCGGCCTTCGCTATGCGCTCGACCGCGAGCAGTTCGGCCGGCCGATCTTCGAATTCCCGCGCGTCTCCAACAAGCTTGTGATGATGGCCGCCGAACTCGTCGGCCTGCGCCAGCTCACCTACTTCTCGGCCCGCCAGAAGGATTCGGGCAAGCGCTGCGACCTCGAGGCCGGCATGGCGAAACTACTCGCCGCCCGCGTCTCATGGGCCGCCGCCGACAACGCCCTGCAAATCCATGGCGGCAACGGTTTTGCGCTGGAATACCCGATCTCGCGCGTGCTCGCCGATGCCCGGATCATGAACATCTTCGAGGGCGCTGGCGAAGTGCAGGCCATGGTGATCGCAAGACGGCTGGTGGAGCAGGGGAACTAGGACAGCTGGGGCTTCAACGGCCCAGCCCCTCAACCCTGACCGCCTGCGTGTGGCTTTCGAGGTCCCAGTGATAGGTGCCCGGCGCCGCGTCGTCCTGCGAAGCCGAGATGAAGGTCACCGGAAACTGGCAGAGGGCGAAGAAGGCCGACAGGGTGCGATGGGCGTATTCCGGCTCGCCATTGACCCCGCCGGCAGGAACAATCCGGTAGCCCAGCAGGTACTGGCCGAGCGTGGCCCGCCCGACCACCGGGTGCAGCCAGAAATAGCTGAACACCAGCGCGACCCCCGCGAGGATCGCCGCCGCCACATGGATCATCGACAGGAGCGGGTGCAGCACGAGGAAGAGCGCCACCATGTCGGCCAGGAAGGCTGCAAAGCGCCGCCAGAGCCGCACAGGCTCGCCGGTCTCCACAAGGTCACCTTCCGGGACATAACCGAACATGAAGGCCGCCAGCGCGAGGCCGGCAAAAAGCCGCACGGTACCTGGCTCGACGGCGAGGCCGAGCATCGGGACGCCAACCCAGAGCCCCATGATGACAAGAAAAACGGCCAGGACCATCCAGCGCTTCATGATGCCGCGTTTCTGCCCCGCTGGGTCTTGATGGGTCAATGCGGCCAAAGCGCAAATTTCGGTGAGCGGGCTGCTGCGCAGCGGGCCGGCTATGCCTGCCAATCGACAAATGCCCCGCGCCGGTCGTATACGGGCCGGGACTGACGAACGGAGCGAGCATGGACGAGGCGGACTGGAACTTCACCGAGCAGCAGGCCGAGACCGTCTGGACCTGCGAACAGCTACGCGACAAGCAGGGCGTCAAACCGCATAGCGACATCATGCTCGACCTGTTCTTCGCGCCCATTGATGGCGAGGAAGCCCGCCGCGAGGCCTTCGAGAAGGCGCTGTCCAGCTTCGGCTATGAGATTGCCGAAGCAGACGAGCCAGGCCAGGTCGCCGCCAGCATCGGTCCGATCCCCTTCACGCCACAGGATATCTGGCTGCATGAGGAGCGTACGACGAAGATGGCGCTTTCGCGCGGTTTCAAGCCGGATGGCTGGGGCTTTGCCGAGCCTGACTGAATTCGCCCTCCGGACACGCTCGCCTGCCCCGTCCGGCTTGACCTTTCGTGCGAAAAATCGCACCCCTCGCCGCCATCTAGGTGGCGTAGTTGAAATGGGAATGTTGCCATGCGCGTAGCAATGATCGGAACGGGCTATGTTGGCCTGGTAAGCGGAGCCTGTTTTGCCGATTTCGGTCACGTTGTGACCTGCGTCGACAAGGACGCCAGCAAGATCGAGCGCCTGAAGAAGGGCGAAATTCCGATCTATGAGCCGGGCCTCGACGACCTTGTCGCCCAGAATGTGAATGCCGGGCGCCTCAACTTCACGACCGAGGCGAAGGATGCGATCGCTGAAGCCGACGCCGTCTTCATCGCCGTCGGCACACCATCCCGTCGCGGCGACGGCCATGCCGACCTCTCCTATGTCTACGCCGCCGCCGAGGAAATCGCACAGCTCATGGACGGCTTCACGGTCGTGGTGACCAAGTCCACCGTGCCGGTCGGGACGGGTGACGAGGTCGAGGCGATCATCTCCAAGGCCAAGCCGAATGCCGATTTCGCCGTGGTCTCCAATCCCGAATTCCTGCGCGAAGGCGCGGCCATCAAGGACTTCAAGATCCCGGACCGCGTGGTCGTCGGCACCGACAGCGAACGCGCCCGCGAGGTGATGCGCGAGCTTTATCGCCCGCTTTTCCTGAACGAGACCCCGATCCTGTTCACGAGCCGTCGCACGTCCGAGCTGATCAAGTATGCGGCCAACGCCTTCCTTGCCGTGAAAATCACCTTCATCAATGAGATGGCTGACCTCTGTGAAGCCGTTGGCGCAAATGTCCAGGAAGTCTCACGCGGGATCGGTCTCGACGGGCGGATCGGCCGGAAATTCCTGAATGCCGGCCCGGGCTATGGCGGCTCCTGCTTCCCGAAGGATACGCTCGCGCTGACCCGCACGGCGAACGAGGCCGGCAGCCCTGTGCGCATCGTCGATACAGTGGTTGAGGTGAATGCTGCCCGCAAGAAGGCTATGGCCGCCAAGGTCATCAAGGCCATGGGCGGCGACGTCAAAGGCAAGACGATCGGCGTTCTTGGCCTAGCCTTCAAACCGAACACCGATGACATGCGCGATGCGCCCTCGCTCGACATTGTCCCGGCGTTGATCGAGGCTGGCGCGAAAGTCGTCGCCTACGACCCCGAAGGCATGCACGAGGCTCAGAAGCTGATGAGCGGGCTCGACTATGCCGAGGATGCCTATGGCGCCATCGAGGGCGCCGATGCCATGGTTATCATCACCGAGTGGGACCAGTTCCGTGCGCTTGACCTCGACCGCGTCAAGACGCTGCTCAAGAGCGATGTGGTCGTCGACCTGCGCAATATCTACGCGCCGGAAGACATGGCAAAACGAGGCTTTGAGTACACGTCCGTCGGTCGCCCCACCGTCGGTTAGGCTGAAAAGCCATACTGAAACGCACGCCGGTTTTCTCCTTCGCGGCGAAACCGCCGACGGAATTTCGTCTGTAAAGACTCGCGTCAGCCGGTAATATGGTTAATAAAGGCGTCTGGGCTTCAGAACTGGGGGCGCGGGGGCGTGGTTCTAGTCATCTTGATCATGATTGCCGTGCTTTGCGGGCGCGGGCTTACGCCACCACGGGGCGGTTTGGACGCACGCATACGGCGCCCGGAGTTTACGGCGAGTGCCTGAACCGCAGAACGAAGGTATGCGTCTGGCTTGACTTCGCACGCGCCCGGCCCGAATTCATTTTCATGAACGGAATGGCCGACGATATCGCCCACATCATCCAGCTGGCGGTCGCGCCGGTCTTCCTGATTGCGGGCATCGGTGCATTGCTCAATGTGCTGACCAACCGGCTTGGCCGGGTTGTTGACCGCACGCGCGCCCTTGAGGTGGAGCTGTCTATCGAACAGCCGCTGGAGACCCATCCGCGATGGGCCAAGGAGCTGGTCCTGCTCGACCGCCGCATGGCCTGGATCAACAAGGCGATCACGCTCTCGACGCTGGCCATGCTGCTGGTCTGTCTGGTGATTGTGACGCTGTTCACAGGACAGCTGATGTCCTTCGACCTGTCAGTCCTGATCTCGGTCCTGTTCATTTTGACCATGGCCGCCATGATCGCTGCGCTCGGAAGCTTCTTGTGGGAGATCCATGTGGCCGCCGCAATGCTGCGGGTCCGCACCGACCTGCTCGAACGCATGCAGGTCAAACGCAGCCGGTTCTTCTAGGCCGCCGGCGAGCGGAACATTGTCCGTGCCGAACGAGGACTGCTGCTCGTAAAAACTGACCAGACAGCCTGTAAGCCGGGTTCTGTTCCCCCATTTTCAGGGTTCGGCAACCATTCCTCTGGGAGCCCTGTCGCCAGGACCCTCACGCGACACACCCGGGGCGCAGGCTGGAAACGGCCCATGCGCACCCCCTATTTGGTCTTGCTCCAGGCGGGGTTTACCATGCCAGGGACGTTGCCGCCCCCGCGGTGGGCTCTTACCCCACCCTTTCACCCTTACTCCGGGCCAGGCCCGAAGCGGTCTGCTCTCTGTGGCACTTTCCCTCGGCTCGCACCGGGCGGACATTATCCGCCGCCTTGTCTCCATGGAGCCCGGACTTTCCTCCAGCAGCAGGTTACCCCACTACCAGCGGCTGCCCGGCTGTCTGGTCAGGTGGGGGATATAGTCATTTTGCAGACCAGGCGCCAGTCCTGGTTGCGCCCTATTCATTCCGTTGCACAAGCGGCATGACCCGTTCGCGCAACAGCACGACGAGTTCGTCCTGCATGTATTTATAGTCGTCCGGGATGCCGAGCACGCGAATGGTCTTTTGGGCGACGGCCTGGCGGAAATCGGCACGAATGCGGTTGGCATGCTTCTGCTCCATGGCGAGGATGACATCCGCCCAGCGTATGTCATCCAGCGTGACCTGCCAGTCCGCATCGCGGGCCGTTCCTGCGGACCGCGTCTCGATACCCGCAACCTCGCTGAACACGGCTTCGCCGGTCGGGCTGCGCAGGCGGTTACGCGAGCAGATGAATAACAGTCGCAAGGGCTCGGCATCCGCCATGAGCATCTCCCATTCGCGATAGGGCCAGATCCTGCCAGTCTGCAGCGCCCGGCGCAGCTTGTTAGCCCGCCGGTAGATCAGCTTCCACTGCTTTTGTTCAAAACCGCGATAGCTTGGCGGCCCGTGACGACCGTCATGCTTGCGGGCAAGCGCGCGCCGCTCGGCACGCGAGTTCGGGTGAGACATTGTGTTCCTCGTTTCTATTGCCATTCGGGTCAGCAGCCGCGGCAATACGAGAACACGCTGGAGGCGCGATATATGACCGGGCACGGCAAGATGCAAGGAATTTGAAAGCCACCTGTTTGAATGTCTGGCCATGGAGCGTGTGCTGCGCCATGCTGGCCCGGCGGCCGCCAAGCGCGGGGGAGTGAATGGAAGCCTGGCTGAACAAGCTACCACTGCCGGCGGCGGTCAAGGACTGGGTCCTGCTGCCGCTCTGGCATGCGATCCTCCGCCTGTCGAAGCCGGAAGTCCGCATCGTGTCGGGCGGGATCAGCTTTTATGCCCTCTTCTCGGTCTTTCCGCTGATCTACCTCACCCTGGCCCTCTTGTTCTCGCTGCTGCCGCACGACTTGTCCGAGAGCCTGTCTTCGACCATCGACCAGGTGCTGATCTCCGCCGTCGCGCCCCTCAAGCAGGCCGACCTGACCGCCATCCGGGATGCAACGCCGCAAGGCCTGACGGTGCGCGCCTTCATCGCGATCCTGATCGTCTTCTACACGGCCAGTTCCGGCGCGAAGGCCGCCATTACAGGTATCCGCATGGTGGCCGGCAGCGAGAAACGATCGAACATCATCCGCTTTCAGGGCGTCTCTCTTTTGATGACGACCCTGCTTATCTGTCTCGTCTGGCTGCTCGGCGCGCTGCAACTGCTGATGTCCTTCGTGACCGAAAGGCAGGGTATCGTTGCTTTCGAACTGGCCCAGCGGATCTCGGAACTCGCCTCGCAGCTCTGGATCGGCAAGTTCCTGGCCTGTTTTGCGATCTTCTATCTGATCATCTCTCTTTCCCTGCATGGGCGGATCAGCTCCGGCCGGGCTATGACAGCGGGCGCGGCGGCCGGCGCCTTCTCGTGGGCCATCGCAACCTGGGCCTATCACCTCTATCTCAGGGTCTCGGTGCTCGACACCTTCTACGGGGCACTGGCTTCCGTCATCCTGGGTTTTATCTGGCTGCTCGTGTCGGTTTCGTCGCTACTGCTCGGGGCAGCGCTGACCGTCGAGTGGTCGCGGCGGATTTCCGGTGAAGGCCTGGACCCGGACGAAGCCATAGCTTCCAGTGAAGACGATCAGCTCGCCAAATAGAGGTCGGCAACGGCGAAAGCGACGGAGCGGGTGTCGGCATCGACAAGCCCATCCACTCGCGCTGGCCGCCAGCGCCGCTGGAACGCCGTCACTGCCGCGCCGAGGTCACTTGTATCGTATCCGATCGCTTGCAGGGCCGCGTCGATCGAGGGCCGTTGGCTTGCTTCAAGGCTGAGCGGCCAAAGCCCGATGCCCTGACCGGCAAGCCGCGCCCACGGGAAATGCTCGCCCGGGTCCTGCTTGCGGGTCGGCGCGATGTCGCTGTGGCCGACAATGCGCGTCTGGGGAATGGACCAGCGCGCAACAATGTCACGGGACAGCGCGATCACCGCATCGATCTGATCGGCCGGATAGGGCGGCAGGCGCCCGTCCTTCAGCCGCCAGTCATGTCCGCCATTCACGATCTCGATCCCGATGGAGCGCGAATTCAGCTCCTCCTCACCCTGCCATCGCGAGACGCCGGCATGCCAAGCGCGTTTGTCCTCATCGACCAGCTGGACGACGTCCCCGCTTTCCCAGACCATGTAGTGCGCCGAGACCGAAGCCTCCGGGTCGCACATCCGTTCGAGCGCCGCCTCGCCGGTCTGCATGCCGGTATAATGCAGGACCAGCATGCTGACCGGGAAACGCCGGTCGTCAAAATTCGGGCTCGGCTGCTGGGCTATCTCGCTCATCTCGGGGATGAAATCCTTTCCGTGATCGAGGCCTCGGGCAAGGCCTTGTTGCCGCGCACCGCAATGACAAAGACCCCGCCCAGCGAGATGGCCGCGCCGACGACCAGCCTCAGCGTCAGCGGCTCGTTCAGCAGCACGATGGACAGGATGACGCCCCAGATCGGCGTCATCAGGGTCAGCGGCGACAATAGTGAAATATCGTACTTCTTGATCAGCGTGTAGAAGGCACCGTGGCCAAACACGCTGACGCCCAGTACCGCAAAGGCGGTCGCGATCCAGACCAGCCAGCCACCCGCAACATAAGAAGCGACCTGTCCCTGCTCGACGACAAGGGAGAACAGGATAAGCGGCGCGAAACTGAACATGCCGAGCCAGGCCTGCAGCTGCAGGGCGCTGATTGGAGCCATGCGCTTCATCAGGATGCCGCCAACCGACCCGATAAAGGCCGAGGCTATGACATAGAGAAGGCCATAGCTGACGGAAAAGCTGCCAGGATCGAACGCGATCAGCGTCACGCCCGCAAAGGCAAGCATGATGCCCAGCCCTCGCCGCCAGCCGACTTTTTCGCCCAGGAAGGCCATGCTCATCAGGGTTGAGAAGGGAACACCCAGCTGGCCGGTAACCGACACCGCGCTCGCTTCGGCATGTGCAAGCCCCATGAAAAGCAACGTGAAATGCACGCCGCCCATGCACATGGATATCATGAAGAGCATCCCCATCTGCTTTGGCAGAGGCAAAAGAAAGGGGATGAGCACCAGCGCAATGCCCGCGAAGCGCACACCGGCAAAGAAGATGGGCGGCACGCCGGCATCGGCCACGACCCAACGGGTCACGACAAGGTTCAGCCCCCAGACGAAGCAGACGGCGAATAGAAGGACGAAATCCCTGAATCCCATTTGCGCCCGTCTAGCAGCAAATGCGCACAAAAGTCAGGCACTATATTCCGGTCAGCTCGGCCGTGACTGCTCATACGGGCTGTCGAGCGAGAAGGTCGGGATGCGGGCGGCGATTTCCTCGCCGGTCTCGCTGACCATGGTGTAATTGCCGCCCATCATGCCAGACGGGGCCGCCAGTGGCGCGCCGGAGGAGTAGCGAAAGGATTCGCCGGGCTCGAGGCGCGGCTGCTGTCCGACGACGCCCTCGCCATCGACGATCTGACGGCGGCCCTGGCTGTCGACAATCTCCCAGTGGCGGGTCGTCAGCGTCCAGGTCTGTTCCGACCCGTTCTCGATCTCAACCGTATATTGCCAGACATACTGGCCGGAGGCCGGGCGCGACTCATCATGCAGGAAACGCGGCTGGACGCGGATTTTCACGCCGCGAGTGTCGGCTTCGTAGACCGGTGGCGGAGGACGTCCTGCCATGTTGTCTGGTACTCCCTTAAGGGCCTACATGGCATCGAGAGCCGCGAGGATGTCCGCCTCGAGGTCGCCGGCATCTTCAAGGCCCACCGAAATGCGAATCCAGCTTTCGTCGAGCCCCATGGAGGCCCGTTCCTCTTCGTTCAACGCGCGATGGGTTGTTGAAGCGGGATGGCAAGCCAGCGATTTCGTGTCACCTAAATTGTTTGAAATGTCCACAAGCTTCATGGCATTCAGCACACGGAATGCTTCGGGCCGGCCACCCTTCACCGAGAAGGCAACAAGTGTTCCGCCCTCGGACATTTGTTTGGCGTGAATCGTGTAGTGCGGGTGGTCCGTGCGCCCGGGATAGCGCACGGCTTTTACATTGGCATGGCCAGCGATCGCATCGGCCAGGCGCGCGGCATTCCGGCTCGCCTGGCGCACGCGCAAGTCCAGCGTTTCAAGGCCCTTCAGCACCACCCAGGCATTGAAGGGCGAGGGTGCCGGACCGGTATGGCGGATCCACGGATCGATATATTCCTCGATCCAGTCAGACGGCCCGCATATCGCCCCGGCGAGGACACGGCCCTGCCCGTCCATGTGCTTGGTCGCCGAATAGACGGAAATGTCCGCGCCAAGCTCCAGCGGCTTCTGGAGGATTGGCGTGGCGAACACATTGTCCACGACCAACTTGGCGCCCGCCGCATGCGCAAGCTCGGCGACCGCGGCGATATCAACAGCCTCCAGAAGCGGATTCGAAGGCGATTCGATCAGGACAAGCTTCGCCGGTTTCGACAGCGCCTTCTTCCAGGCATCGAGGTCTGAGCCCTGCACGAACTCAGTCTCCACGCCATAGCGCGGCAGGATGGTCTGGCAGATGACACGGCAAGAGCCGAAAAGCGCGCTGGCGGCGACCACCCGGTCACCCTGCCCGACCGGCGCGATCATCGTTGTCGAGATCGCCCCCATGCCGGACGCGGTGACACGGCAGGTCTCTGAGCCTTCGAGCATGGTAAGCCGGTCTTCCAGCATCCGCACAGTCGGATTGGCATAGCGCGAATAGACAAAGCCTTCCTCTTCGCCAGCCATACGGGCAGCCGCCTGTTCGGCGCTGTCATAGGCATAGCCGGAGGTCAGGAAGAGCGCTTCGGACGTCTCGCCAAACTGGGAGCGCATGGTGCCGCCGCGAACGAGTTTGGTCGCCGGCTTCCAGTCTTTTCCATCGCGCGTGGACATGGCGATCAGTCCTTCCATTAAAGAGCGCTCCGCTCTAAGCCTTTTTCCTGAAAGGGATCAAGGGATGGCTGAAGCGACGCCGGGCGTTCTGCCCGATACCGACATCGCAGCCCTGTTCGAAACAGGGGCAATTCGCTCGACGGATAGGCTGGACGATGACCAGATCCAGCCGGCCAGCCTCGACCTGCGCCTCGGGCCGGATGCCTACCGGATCCGCGCCTCCTTCCTGCCAGGACCGAACCGCTCGGTCACCGATGTCCTGCAGGAGCCGGGCATCGAGCTTCACCGGATCGACCTGACCGTGCAGGGCGCGGTGCTGGAGACCGGCTGTGTCTATCTCGTGCCGCTGATGGAATCGCTGCGCCTGCCACCGGGCATTTCCGGCCGCGCCAATCCGAAAAGCTCGACCGGGCGGATCGATGTCTTCACCCGCCTCGTCACCAATCGCGGAAAAACCTTCGACGATATCGCGACCGGCTATTCCGGTCCGCTCTGGCTGGAAATCAGCCCGCGCACCTTCTCCATCTTTGTGCGGCCGGGTGACCGGCTCGCCCAGCTGCGCCTGCGCCGCGGCAAACCGCAGAACACCTCTGAGAAGACCGTCTCTATCGACATGCAGACGGGCGATGGCCCCGTCGGCTGGCGCGCCAAGCGGCACGCGCCGCTGATCGACCTGCGGGGGATCGGCCGACATGAAGTCGCTGACTTCTGGGAGCCGCTCTTCCCGCACAAGGGCCGGCTCGTCCTCAATCCGGACGACTTCTATATCCTGGCCTCGCGCGAGAGCGTGAAGGTCGCCGGCACCAAGGCTGCGGAGATGGCGCCGATCGCCCCTGAACTCGGTGAGTTCCGAGCCCATTATGCCGGCTTCTTCGATCCCGGCTTCGGCACAAACGAGGGCGGCTCCCGTGCCGTCCTGGAAGTGCGCTCACGCGATGTGCCTTTTATTCTCGAACACGGCCAGCCCGTCGCCAAGCTGGTCTATGAAGACATGGCCGCAAAGCCGGGCGCACTCTATGGCAGCGCCACGAGCAATTATCAGGGCCAGGGCCTGAAACTGTCGAAGCACTTCCAGGCGCCGAAGGCCTGAGGCTGGACAGCGCGCAGCAAGTGCGCTCGACTGTTCCCCTTATCGAGCCCCAAAGGACCGCGACATGAAACATGCCCTCTTCCTCTCCGCCGGCTTTCTGGCGCTTGCAGCCTGCAACGGTTCCGGCGAGGACGTTGGCGCCGGCCAGGCCGACAGCCTCAAGGCAGACTGTATCGTCATCGCGAATGACCCTGAAGGCGTCGAAGAAATTGCGAGCATGGGCACGGATGCCGAGGGCTTCTGCTCCTGCGTCGAGCGTGTCGTGGCCGCCATGCCCGAGGATGACGGCGCAAGCGTAAAGTCGATCATGAGCAAGGTCGCCGATGGCATGCAGGAAACCGGGCGCGGGACCGAGGATGTCGTCGGCGGGATGATTTCCGATGCCATGGCGAATCCGGATGATATGGACGCGCAGGCGACCCAGACCGGCGTCCGTCTGGTCGGCGGC
The DNA here is from genome assembly GCF_003576285.1 of Henriciella mobilis. Lineage (NCBI taxonomy): Bacteria > Pseudomonadati > Pseudomonadota > Alphaproteobacteria > Hyphomonadales > Hyphomonadaceae > Henriciella > Henriciella mobilis. Next base: position 86,090 of record NZ_QWFX01000006.1, read on the forward strand.
ATGTTCGACGACATTGCCGATGGCTTCGAGGAAACCGGCAACTGCCCGGCGAGCTGACGGTGATTGACTTCCGCATGGTGAGGCGTGCTCTCTGACGTCAAACTGCCCGCGTAAAGACGGGTCATCAGGAGGACACGTCATGAGCCATGATCTCATTATCCGCAACGGCTTCGTTGCCGACGGCACTGGCGAACCCGGCCGCGAAGCCGACATTGCGATAGACAATGGCCGCATCGCCCATGTCGGCAAGGTGCCAGGCAAAGGCCTGCAGGAGATCGACGCCAAGGGCCAGCTCGTCACGCCCGGCTTCGTCGATGTGCACACCCATTATGACGGCCAGGTCACCTGGGGCGATACGCTGACTCCCTCTTCCATCCATGGCGTGACGACCGCTGTGATGGGCAATTGCGGGGTCGGTTTCGCGCCCTGCAAGCCCGAAGACCATGACCGGCTCATCCGGCTGATGGAGGGCGTCGAGGACATTCCGTTCCCTGTCCTGTCCACCGGCCTTCCCTGGGACTGGGAGAGCTTCCCTGACTATCTGAACAGCCTCACGCGGAAGCGTTTCGACATCGACTTCGCGGCCCAGCTGCCGCATGCCGCACTGCGCGTCTTCGTCATGGGCGAACGCGGCGCCAATCGCGAGGAAGCCACCGAGACGGAAATCGCACAGATGGCAAGGCTCGCGAAAGAAGCCGTCGAAGCCGGCGCACTCGGCTTCTCGACCTCCCGCACGCTCAATCACCGTACCTCCGACGGCCAGCCAACCCCGACCCTGACCGCCTCTGAATCCGAACTCACCGGCATCGCCATGGCGCTCAAAGAGGCCGGCAAGGGCGTGCTCCAGTTTGTGTCCGACTTCGACGATCCAAAAAAGGAAGCGGCCATGCTGCGCCGGATTGTCGAGGCCTCCGGCCGGCCGCTTTCGGTATCGCTTGCCCAATCGGATCGCGCGCCGGAAGGGTGGCGGGTCCTGCTGGCCTCGATCGAGCAGGCCGTCGAAGAGGGGCTGCCGATGCGCGCCCAGGTCTGCGGGCGGCCAGTGGGCGTACTGCTCGGCCTTGAGCTCACCATGAACCCGTTCACCGCCCATCCGGTTTTCCAGGAAATCAAGGACAAGCCGCTCGCCGAGAAGGTCGCAGCGCTGCGCGATCCGGATTTCCGCGCCCGCCTGCTCGCGAGCCGGCCGGATCCCGACAATCCCTTTGTCAAAAGCCTGCTGCGCCAGTTCGGCAAACTCTTCACGCTGGATGCCGTGCCGGACTATGAGCCAACCGCCGACCGCACGGTCGAAGCCATCGCGAAAGCGCGCGGCGTCTCGAACGAAGAGGCTGCACTCGACATACTGCTCGAGGATGACGGCCACGGCATGCTCTACCTGCCCTTCCTCAACTACGCGCAAGGGTCGCTCGATCCATCATATGAGATGCTGAAAAGCCCGGCGACCATTCCCGGCCTTTCCGATGGCGGCGCGCATGTCGGCATGATCTGCGACGGCTCCCTCCCGACCAGCATGCTGACCCACTGGACACGTGATCGTACACGCGGTGATCGCTTCCCGGTCGAATGGATCGTCAAGCGCCAGACCGCCGATACCGCCCACTGGGTCGGGCTCAACGACCGCGGTCTCATCGTCCCCAGTTACCGTGCGGATCTCAATGTCATCGATTATGATCGGCTGACCCTGCACCGTCCGGAAATCCTGCACGACCTGCCGGCTGGCGGGCGGCGGCTGATGCAGCGCGCCTCTGGCTATACGGCGACCATCGTCGCCGGTGAGATCATCTACCGCGATGGTGACCCGACCGGTGCAAAACCCGGCCAACTTGTGCGCGGCGCGCAACACTCTCCGGAAATATCCCGGATTGCGGCCGAATAGGACAAATTTACTCGATCTCAGTAGGTTTGCACTAACACCCTGGCATCACATCTCGCCTGTCAGGCGAATCGTGAGGGGACGCCGCATGTCGGAACAGACACTGGAAGCAATGGCCGTCGTGGCGAGCGTTTTTGCTGCCATCTTCGCGTTTCGCGCGCTCTATGTCGTGGCGTTCTACAGGTCATGGACGCTCGCCGAACTGCTGGGCATGCAGGACGATGGCTGGGAAAGCGAACGAATGAAGAAGAACCGCCGGACGTTCTGGCGCTAGGCCTGCTCCCTGGCTGGCTTGATGTCCTGTTCCTCGACATCCTGAAAGCGGTCTGCACCGGCAAGCTCCGGGAAGAGGCGCGTCCAGGCAAGTGCCGTGACGATCGCCATGCACCCGCCGAAGACGACTGCACCCACCGGTCCGAGCAGGCGGGCGGCTACGCCGCTCTCGAATTCCCCCAGTTCATTCGACGCCGACACGAAGATGAAGGAGACCGATGTCACGCGGCCCTTCATCTCATCCGGTGTTGCCAACTGGATCAGCGAAGCGCGCACATAGACCGAGATCTCGTCAGCCGCCCCGGTCACGATCAGCGCCAGCATGGACAGCCAGAAGAATGGCGACAGGCCGAAGACGAGCGTAGCGACGCCATAGATCCCCACCGCCCACATCATCCATGGGCCGACCCGCTGCGACAGCGGCCTTGAGGCCAGGATGAAGGCAACAGTCGCAGCCCCGATGGCCGGCGAGGCGGCCAGCAGGCCGAGCCCTTCCTGGCCGACATGCAGGATGTCCCGTGCGAACACAGGCAGCAGCGCCTTCGCGCCGCCAAAGAAGACGACGACCAGGTCCAGCGAAATCGCGCCGAGCACGATCTTGTTGCGCCGGATATAACCAAGCCCCTCGAAAACCATCGACCAGCCACGCGCATTGGCGAGCTTCTTGTGCGCGGGCGTCTTTGCTGTCGAAATGGCGAGAATGGCGAAAGTGACCAGCACAATGGCCACGCAGTACACCGTCGCTGCGCTGAAGAAGCCATAGATCAGGCCGCCCGCTGCCGGTCCGATGATCACAGCCGTCTGGAAGCCGAGCGAGTTCCAGGCAATCGCATTCGGCAGTTCCTGGCGCGGCACCAGTTGCGGGAAAAGGGAATTGGCGGCGGCCGGCGTGAACGCATTCACGCAGCCGAGCAGCGCCGCAACACAGAAGATGATCGGCAACGCACTCCCGGCCGGCAGGAAAACCGAAGCGAGGAGGGCAAAGGACAGGAGCAGCCTGATCACATTCGCGATGATCAGGATCATCTTGCGGTTCAGCCTGTCCGCCGCCTGCCCGCCCAGCAGGGACAGCAACAGGACCGGGACGAACTGGGTCAGCCCCACAAGCCCCAGGAGGAAGGCCGCTTCCTCGATGCTCCAGCCGAGCCCGCCCGTTTCTGCAGGCCGGCGCGCAAGATCGTAGACCTGATAGCCGATCGTGATCGCTTCCATCTGACGAGCAGCCGCAATCGAGACCCGCATCGACCAGTAGTGCAGGTAGGCACGGTGGCGAAACACCTGGAGGGACGGAGCAAGAGCCATGGGAGCGCTGTCCTAACGCTTCGTGAGAACGGCGCAACGGGAAAGACATGACAAGGTCACTTGATATGATAAGTGACCTTGTCTAAATGTCAAGGAAACTCGACAACGTGAAGGAAACTGAACATGGCCCAAGTCGGATTCAACGCCGCCAAGAAGCGGTATCACCGCATATTCTGGCCTGCCATGGCCGCTTACGTCGCAATCGTGCTCACCGGGGCGTGGATCGTCGACAAGGAAACCACGCCGAAATGGATTGCGGGCAGCATTGCGGTTGCAACGGCCATTCCAGTCTGCATCGCTCTGTGGGCGATTGTCCGCTGGATGAGCGAGACCGACGAGTACACCCGCATCAAGCACCTCAAAGGTTTTGCCCGCGGGGCCGCGCTGACCATTTCAGGCGTCTTTGTCATCGGCTTCATGCAGCTGTTCGAGGTTATCGACGATTTCGAAGTCTTCTGGGTCGGCCCTGCCTTCTTCCTGGCTTATGGACTGGCAACCTGCCTGCCCGACCTCTTCGGCAAGACAGTGTGAGAGGCGTGAGCGATGGAAAACATCATCCGCACGCTGCGCGCTGAACATGGATGGAGTCAGGCGGCACTGGCTGAAAAGCTGGACGTCTCCCGCCAGTCAGTGAACGCCATCGAAACCGGCAAGTACGACCCGTCCCTGCCACTTGCATTCGCCATTGCCCGCCTGTTCGGCAAGACGATCGAGGAGGTTTTCTTCGACGGGGTGGGCAATCAGAAGGCTGCCGAGTAGAATTTCTCCCGGAGGAATCGGGGAAGGAAAAATGACTACGAGACACCTGATTGTGGCAAGCGCTGCTCTGGCGCTTGTCGCATCGTGCGGCGGCCCAAGCATTATTGACGATGCGAAAAACGCACGGCTTGCCAAATGCCCGTCGAACGACATCGGCACGATCGTGAACAATTTCTACAACACGACCAGCTGGACGGCCTACAATTGCGAAACAGAGACCACGAAGGAAGTCTATGCCGAAGGCGAGATCATGTTCGCCGGTGCCTATAAAACGGCACGGCTTGGCTTTCTCTATGATGAAACCACCGGCCACGTGACCCTCATGGGCGTTGATTTCTCCGGACAGGACCAACCGATGGGTATCGCTACCGCCCTCATTGAGAAGATGTGTGAGGAAGCGCGCTAATCAGGCCGAGCAGCTGCCGCCGCCAAGAACGCAGAAGCTGGCGCACCAGGCATGGTTGAGCTGGACAGGCGCTGCCGTCGCCTCCGACAGCGTTTCGCCAAGCTCGAATTGCGCGTCATAGGGCAGAAGCGTGCAGGCGGTCACGACCGGCCTTGCCGCCCCTTGCCGCTTCACGACCATGCGCTGACTTGCGCACATCATGTCGGACGGATCGACATTCAGGATGCTCCAGCAGGCGGTGGTGATCTCAGGCGGGTCGTCGCCTTCGATCATTTCGGGAAACAGGACAAGCTGACGGGCGTCAGACGGATCGATACCCAGTCCAAACCGCCGGATCAGCGCCCCATAGCCCGCGCGGGCCTTCGCATCGTCATCGCTCAGCGCCTGCCGGCCGGCAATTGCAAGACGAAAGCCCTCGCCAGCCAGCCAGGAAAGCCCCTCAAGCGCTGCCGCGAATGAACCGGTCCCGCGCTCCTCATCGTGCGGCGCCTCCAGGTAATGATCCATCGAGACCCGTAGCGTCATCTGCCCGCCAAAGCGCGCTTTCAGGGCGAGCAGGCCCTCTCGGATGCGCGGGCGCATCATCGGGCGCATTGCATTTGTCAGCAGCAGCAGCGTGTGGCCGCGTGAGAGGATCGCCTCCATGATCGCCAGAATGTCCGGGCACATGAACGGCTCACCACCCGTGATCCCGATTTCCTTCGTGCCATCGCCGAGCGCATCGATCTCATCGAGGAAGGGCATGACATCGCCCAGCGTCAGATAGGCCAGGTCGTCATTGGTTGGCGAACTTTTGATATAGCAATTGCGGCATGCGATATTGCAGAGCGTCCCGGTGTTGAGCCAGAGCGTCTTGAGCCCGCGCCAGTCGACGCTGCCGCGCGTTTCACCCTTGGCGGTCACAAAGGGATCGTGGAACTTCTGCTGAATCAGGGTCGTATGCGCCATGACCCGCGAGACTATGCGCACGACCGCGCAAGGCAAGCGGCTGCACGCAGGCGATGACACAGATGTGATTCAGCTTGACGCAGCCAACCGCCATGGCAAAGCATGCTCGCCGTCGCGGGTGTAGCTCAATGGTAGAGCAGAAGCTTCCCAAGCTTAAGACGAGGGTTCGATTCCCTTCACCCGCTCCAGCCGCCTATTTTTCCGGAATCCAGCTGAGATCCAGCTGGTCATACCGGTCTATATAGCCTGAGCACGCCGACAGCTCGTCCTCATCGATCAGGCGGATCAGTGAACCATGCCGCTTCAGGGCGCCCTCTTCCTCCAGCCGCGAGAACGTCCGGCTGACATGCACACTGGTCATGCCGACAACATCGCCGATATCGGTCTGGTTCAGCGGACAGTGGAAGCTGTCGCGCAGGAGCGGGTTCATCAGCTTCAGGCGGCCGAAGGTCTGCTGCGCAAAGAGGGCAAGTTTTGCCACCGCGCTGTTGCGACGGAACACCGAGGCACGGTCCTCCTGTTCGGCGCTCTCGATCATCGCGATCGTCAGAAGCAAGGACGCGAGCCTTGGCGAGCGCTCCAGCAGGTTTGACATGTTCTTGCGCGGGAAGGGACACAAAATCGCGTCCGACCGGGCAATGATCCGATACGGGGTCGCAGCATACGGCACCTGGGAGGAACCGATGATGTCGCCAGGAAGGTGAACACGCACAATCGTCCTCTGGCCGCCCGAGCTGAACGACTCCGAAATCAGCCAGCCTTTCTTGAGGACGAAGAGGTCGTTGCACGGCGCTCCGGCCTCGACGATCACATCACCGGACCTGGCTTCATTGCGATTGCGCTCAAGGTCGGCCATCAGGCCCGCCTGCTCTTCTGTAATAGGTGCAAGCGTGCGCAGCTTTTCCGCCAGGCAGCTGTCTGCCTGCTCGCACGGCTCTACATAATCTGGTCCCGAAAGTGTCATCAGTCTTCTCATTTGCGGCTAAATCAGCAGGGAATTCAGGGCCCTGCTGCTTTCCATCAGCTCGCTATAGTGACGATCCATCAGGGAAATAGTTCCGGGCCATTTCTGGGCAATTCGAGGGCCGTTTCGCGCAAGAAAAAGCCGGCAGGAAGCGCTAGTTCCTTGCCGGCATTTAAGATTTTCGCGGATGCGGGCCGCTGTCAGCTTATATCCCACTGACCGCGCACGATCGGCCTGAGTGGCCCATCGACCCGTCTGTGCGCGATGTGTTCCGGGCGGGGTCTGGACGCAGAAAAGGGCTGCTCCAGCCGATTGGACCACGCATTGAAGACGAAAAACGCGTTCATCCGCTCGAATGGTGTGATGTTCCCACTTGAGGCGTGCAGCGTGTTGCAGTCAAAAATCACGACCGATCCAGCCTTGGGCGCAGGTGCCTCAATGCCACCGGCCTCGACCATGGCTGAAATCGACGCCCTGTCCGGGATTCCCGTTCTCTGACGTTTCAGGGAAGACTTGTAATTTTCATCCGGCGTTTCGCCGACACAGGCGATGAACTGCTTCTGGCTGCCAGGGACGAACATGACGGGCCCGGCCTGCGGATGGTTGTCGGTCAACATCACGGACATCGAAAGCGCCCGCATCCGTGGCATGCCATCCTCCGCATGCCAGGTTTCAAAATCCGAATGCCAGTAGAATTCCTTGCCGGTGAAAGCCGGCTTGTAGTTCAGGCGCGACTGATGGATGTAGACCTCATCATCGAGAATGAATCGGGCGAGACCTGCCAGGCGCGGATCGCGCGAGATAAGGTCGAATTCGTCGCTTTGACGATGGGGTGCAAATACCGAGCGCACCGCCCCTGCATCCGGCTCGCTGATGACGGTTTCCCGCGCCAGGCTGGCGGGGTGAGCGCGCATCGCCTCGGCGGTCGAACGCATCTGCTCGACTTCGCGGGGCGAGAAGACATTTTCGAGGACCAGAAAGCCGTCGCGATCGAACGCGGTTAGCGCATCGCGGTTCAACGGGGCCCCGCTCCAGTCGCCATTGTGGACGACCGGTTCCTGGCGAGCGATGCGCTGCGGGCTGCCGGCCAGTCGGGTCTGGTAAAGATCCTTTCCTACCTGTTGCATGTCAGTTGCTATTTCCTCTGTTCTGATGCCGGTATTTCCGGGACCGGCTCTGCCTCAACTCAAGAACGGATTCTCGTTCGTCATCCGTCGCGGCCCCCTACGCACGGACACACCAATGAGTTGCAGGCAAAAACAGAAACCGCACGCTCAGATAATCTCGGTTAAGAGATCGGCTGTGAACCATGAGGATGGACGGCGGGGCGGCCCGTCATGCATAAGCCGCCCATGAGCCCTGACTTGCTTCTTTCGTTGGCCGACCGGATCGGTGTTTTCGTCTTCGCCATTTCCGGCGGGGTTCTCGCCGTGCGCAAACAGATGGACTTTCTGGGCGTGATCGTCCTCGCCTTCCTGCCCGCCATTGGCGGCGGCACGCTGCGGGACATCATCCTCGATGAGCCAGTCTTCTGGCTTAACGACACCGTGACGCTCCTACTGGCTGTAGCCGGCGGGCTTGCGGCCTTCTTCTTCTACCGCTTCGTCAGCCGCTTCCGGGCGCTTCGCTGGCCGGACGCGGTCGGCATGTCGCTATTTGCCGTGTCCGGTGCGGCGAAAGCCATGGCGCTCGGCCACGGTTTCCTCGTTGTCTTGATCATGGGCGCAATGACAGCCAGCGCAGGCGGGCTGATCCGCGACGTCGTGGCCAACGAAGAACCGCTGGTGCTGAAGGACGGGGAGCTGTATGCGACCTGCGCGCTCGCCGGGTCTCTGGTCTATTTCGGCGCCGCCAGCCTTGGCCTCGGGGAAACGATTGCCTTTGCGGCTGGCATGACGACGGCATTCATGCTTCGCGCCGGTGCGATCCTGTTCGGCCTGTCCCTGCCGCGCGCGAAAGGCTGAGCCGTCAGGATTCCCCGCTCAGCAGCGGAACGAAGCTGACCCCGCCAATGGTCTCGGTATCCCACGCCGTTTCCGAGCGGCGCGTGATCCGCTGCAATTCCTGATGCCCCGCGCCAACCGGGACGAGGATGATCAGGCGCCCGCCTATTTTCAACTGTTCGCGAAGCGCTTGCGTGACCGCACCAGCCGCAGCAACAAGAATCGCATCGAAAGGAGCTGCCTCGGGCCAGCCGAGCGTTCCATCGCCTGTGCGGCAGGTCACCTGCAAATATCCGAGACGGCGCAGCGTCTTTTCGGCCCGCCGGGCAAGGTCGCCGCGCCGCTCGATCGCGAACACCTCCGCGCCCATTTCTGCCAGGACCGCCGCGGAGTATCCCGAGCCGAGGCCGACATCGAGCACGCGGGCGCCCGGCTCGATATCGGCGAGCTCTGCCATCAGCGCAACGATATAGGGCTGGGAGATGGTCTGTCCGCCACCGATCGGGAGCGGACGGTCCTCATAGGCGTCGAGGCGGCCTGTATCGGGCAGGAAGGCCTCGCGCGGCACTGTCGCCATGGCCTCCAGCACGCGCTCATCGGATATTCCGCGCGATTTGAGCTGGGTCTCCACCATTCGGCTCCGAAGGCCATCGAAATCGGTCATCTCGCCTCCCACACGCCAGTATGCCGCATGTGGCCGAACGGTGGTAGTGGCCGGACAGTCAGGCCGCGCAATGCCCGGAGGTCGCCCGGATGCGTATTTTCCCGGATTTTGGAGCGCTTGCTTCAGGGCTAGGGTTTTTCGCGCCGAACCTGGCTTTAGGCGCGAGGAGTCCGAACCATGAAGCTTCTGATTGGTTATGCCACCAAGGAAGGACAAACCCGGACGATTGCCAGGTTTCTCGCCGACCGGGCTGTCGATGAGGGGCATGCGGTGGAGCTGCTGGCGTTGCGAGACGCGAGCGAGATCGGGCTGGAGCGGTTTGACGCCATCCTGCTGGCAGCCCCGATTCATGTTGGCCACTATCCGAAGGCGCTGATCAAATTCGTTTCAGACAATGCCGAAAAGCTGAATGCCCTCCCGACCCGGTTTATATCGGTGTCGTTGGTTGCAGCCGGTCACGATGCCGACGACTGGAGAAGCCTGGATCACATCCTGGACGATTTCCGCGAAGCCACGGGCTGGCAGCCCAAGGCCTGCAAACATGTTGCGGGTGCGTACATGCCATCCGAGTACGACATCTTCACGCGACTGATCATGAAAAGGATTATCGCAGCGAAAGATCCGGATGCCGATACGGGCAAAGACAAGGAATACACGGACTGGGAAGATCTCGGCGCCTGGCTGGATAGCTGGCTGGACTGAGGCCCTAGAGGAAGTCCCGCAACGTCTTCATGAACAGGTCGAACTGGTCATGATGGAGCCAGTGGCCCGCATCGGGGAAGAGTTTAACCTCCGCATTACGGAAGTACTTCGACCGCCCATCCTTTAACGGATCCGATGCCCAGCTCTTCTCGCCGTAAAGCAAAAGCGTCGGACAGGTGATGGACGACCAGAGTTCATGGATCTGCTCGAGTGTGATGTCGACGGAATTCCAGACGCGTAGATAGTTGTCGAACTTCCAGGAATAGGTTCCGTCCTCGTTACGGGCGATCCCGTTGATGGTGAGGTGCCGGGCCTGCTCTTCGGACAGGAAGCTGTTCTCCTCCTTCATCCGGGCATAGGCCTGCTCGAGGCTCTCATAGCGTTTTGGCTGGCGCCCGGACAGGGCTCGCTTGTCCTCGATCATCTTTCGGAACCGGTCCTGCCAGGGCGTCTTCTCACGCTCGGCAATCATGTTCGGACTCGGGCCGAGGCCCTCAATGGCGACGAGCTTCCTGACGTTCTCAGGATAGAGCCCCGTGTAGCGAAGGCAGATATTCCCGCCGAGCGAGTGCGACACGATCGTGACCGGCGCAAGCTTCAGCTGGTGGATCAGCTGCGCCAGATCGTAGATGTAGGCCTGCATGTTGTAGTTGCCTTCGGGCGACCAGGCACTGTCGCCATGGCCGCGCAGGTCCGGCGCGATGACGTGCCAGTCATGGCGAAGCTCTTCGGCTACCCAGTCCCAGCTGCGGCAGTGATCCCGCCCGCCATGGACGAGCAGGAGCGGCGGTGCGCTCTCATTGCCCTAATCGACATAGTGAAGCTTGAGGCGTTGCGAAAAATATGTGTGTGAAACAGGTCCGTGCAGTGTCATGCGCCGGTTTCTTGGCGCATTGCCTCGTAGAAGGCAATGGCTGCGGCGTTGGAGACGTTCAGGCTTTCCATGCCCGGTGTCATCGGAATCCGCGCCAGCGTCGCGCAGGCCTTGGCGACGGCTGGCCTGAGGCCTGAACCCTCTGCGCCCATGACAAAAGCCACCCGGCCCGCCCCGTGGACGGCGGCGGAGATGGTTTCCATCCCCTCTCCCGCGAGCCCTACGGTGTGGTAACCGGCCTCACCCAGCTGATCGATCGCCCGCGCAATGTTGACCACGCGGATTTCGGGCACTGTCTCGATAGCGCCCGCAGCCGCCTTGGCCGCCACGCCGGTGATCGCAGGCGTGTGCCGCGTCTGAAGGATGAGTCCATCAACGCCAAAGGCTGCCGCCGACCGGAAAATGGCGCCAAGATTGTGCGGGTCCGATATCTGGTCGAGCACGCACAGACGCCTTGGCAGCTCAGGCCGGGCAAGGACATCATCCAGCGAAGCGGCCTCAAGCGGCTTCACCCTGACGGCCAGCCCCTGATGCACAGCCCCCGGCGGCAAGAGCTTGTCGAGCGCCTTGGGGTCGAGTGTTTCGGCCTGCGAAAGCCCGACGCGGCGCGCGGCATTCTCGGTTGCGACGCAGCGCAGGATTTCCCGATTGGTGTTTGCCAGCGCCGCCTCGACCGCATGCTGCCCCCATAGCCAGACTGGCCCGTTCGGGTCGGCTGCAGAGCCTGCTGCAAATCGGCGTTTCTCATGGTTGCGTGGAATAGGCTTCATCCCTATAAAGCGCGCTTCGGTGCGCAGGTGACTGCTGTTGCAGGCATTTGGCGCGATGATCCGGGGGCGTCAATCCAGTCGCCTCAGGACAACCCTCTGGAGGGGTGGCCGAGTGGTTAAAGGCAGCAGACTGTAAATCTGCCCGCATAGCGTACACAGGTTCGAATCCTGTCCCCTCCACCATTCATTCCGGGTGGCCCTGCGGGCCAACAATCAGTCCGGTGGACTGATTTTACGGAATGAATGCCCCGGCCGGGGCTTTTTCCTTTTGATCCCGTATCACCGCTGCTCGCCTTACATGGATCGCGCTCAGGACTGCTCGCTCGTCATCGGAGAAACGCCCCTCACTGCCATACTCCCACGCTCAGCTCTTGCATCGCGACGCCCCACCAAGTATCTCCTGCCGCTCGGAGCGCGGATATAGCACAATGGTAGTGCAGCAGCCTTCCAAGCTGAGGATGCGGGTTCGATTCCCGCTATCCGCTCCAACACCTCATTTCACAGCGATGCGCTCGAAGCCGGCGGTTATGAAGTCCACCATTTGCCGGTAGCCGCCCTCAAGATCTGTCGAACACACCTTGCCGCCCGACAGGTGGTCAAGTCGCCCGGTCTGGGCGAAGGCCAGCGTCAGAGCGCCGGAGAGGCAGTGATATCCCCAATAGATCGCATCATCGGACGCATCCGGGAGCGCCGCGCGTAGCGCCTTGATGAACTCGCGGATCGCCGGATCAAAGAAGCGGGTCATCAGCTGCCCGCCCCAGACCGTCGAACTGTTCACATAGGCGACCATCCCATAATAGTTGCGCCAGCCCGGATCGCTGAGATGCGGGCCCGTCAGCAAAGGACGCAGATAGGCGTCGATAATGTCGCGCACGCCCGGCTGGCTCGGTGACGCCGCCGCCTGGCAGGCCCTGAGCGCATCGAGCCGCCAGGCATTGAGAAGATCGGCGCGGCGCTGGAAGGTCTTCTCGAACAATTCATGCTTGCGGCCAAAGTGGTAGTTCGCCAGCGCGACATCGACTCCCGCGCGTGCCGCGATTGCGCGCAGCGTGACAGCGTCATAGCCATGCTCGGCAAACAGCGCTTCTGCTGCGTCCAGAATGGCAGCCTTGCGCGAAACCTGCTCGCCAAAATCTGCCATGTCACCCTCCTCCAACTAAGGATTGCCCGTCCCGGAGAGCCTAGGCCAACACGCTAGAATGACTAGTCTTATCGTGCCAGCAGATGCATCCGGCGTCAGGCAATTCCCTGCAAAGCTTGTCTTGAGCGAATCGGAATCTTGAAAAGTTCATCGAGACACCGACAAAGTCTTGAGGCATGATCACGTGACAAGAACAGTAAAAACCCGTGGGATTACATCATCCGCCGAAGCGAAGGTGCGAAAAATTTCGAGCCAATGGTCGCTGCGGAAACGCCAGGATTGCCTGTCATAACTGGGTGATAGAGCTGCATTTAGCACAATCCAACGCAGGCGATTTAACCATTAAATTACTTACCGGTCATAATCGAGCATCAGTATTCAATTCTGGGTGCCGTCTATTTGCAAAATCCAAACCGCATGGTCCTGGATGACTGCCAGATGGTGAACTACGGCTCTAATTGAGGGATAGCCGATCATGCGGTTTCTGAAGTTTTTTAGTCTGGGTTATTGGCTGAAGTCAAAATCCATCAGTCAGCGGCTGGGCTTCCAGGCCGGTTCGGCCATCCTGCTCAGCTTCTGCCTTGTCGCAGTTCTGGCGGGCGGCTCCTATGTCAGTCTCGGCATGATTCAGAAAGACAACGATCTCGCCGGGCAGGCGCTGTCTTCTGCGCTGCTGGAGAAGGATTTTGCGTCCCTCGAGCGTGACGTGTTTCGCTACGCCCTGCTGCAGAACGAAGAAACCAAGGCCGACTATGAAGGCAATGTGACCGACTTCCGTCAGGCGGTAGCCGAAGCCCAGGCCAAGCTGGGTCAGTCCGAGCAAGCCCAGCTTCTCGTCGTCAGCAAAGCGGCCGATGTGTACGTCGCCACGGTCAATCAGGTGATCGGGTCCGGCAATACCGGCGTCGAAGGCGTCAACCGCATTATGGAGAAGGGCGATATCGTTGACGCCAGCATCGAGGAAATCCGCGATCCGGTCATTGCAAAGTCAGCCGCGATCGCCGTGGCTCAGGAAAGCCTTTCCACGACCATCATGGGCATCACAATCCTGATTGCGATCCTGGCAGGCCTGAGCTCCTTCGTGATCGCGCGGGTCATCAAAAAGGCGATTTCGAGCGAGCTCGACGCCATCAGCGGCTCAATCAAGAAAGTCCTCGCTGGCGACCTTGATATCGAAATCCAGCACGCAGAGCGGAATGACGATGTCGGTGAACTGGCTCGCGCAGCCGTCCAGCTTCGCGATACCAGCCGCGCCAAACGCCAGTCGGATGCGGAAATGATCGAAATGGCCCAGCAGGTCGGCGAATGCCTGCAGCGTATGTCCCGCGGCGACCTGACCGTCAAACTCGGCCAGCTTGGCGAAAACTATGCCGGTCTGCGCGAAGACTTCAATCGCACGATCGACCAGCTCCACGATACGCTTTCTTCGGTTGCCGAGTCCGCGCATTCGATCCGCATCGGCTCGAACGAGATCAGCTCGGCCTCCGACGACCTGGCCCAGCGCACCGAGCATCATGCGGGCGACATGGCCCGCATTGCCGAGGCGATCAACGAGATCTCCTCGACACTCAGCGAGACGGCCGGCAGCGCCGCCGAGGCTGACCGCAACGTTGCTGAAGCCATGGCCGAAACCCAGGATGGCGGCGCCGTCGTCAAACAGGCGGTCCACGCCATGACCAGCATCGAAGAATCGACTGAGAAGATAGAGCAGATCATTGCTGTCATCGACGGCATCGCCTTCCAGACCAACCTGCTGGCCCTGAACGCAGGCGTGGAAGCAGCCCGTGCCGGCGACGCTGGCAGCGGCTTCGCCGTCGTCGCCAACGAGGTTCGCGCCCTGGCCCAACGCTCTGCCGATGCCGCCAAGGACATCAAGGGCCTCATCCAGACCAGCAGCAACCAGGTCGCGAATGGTGCAGACATGGTGCGCAAGACAGGCGCTGCCTTTGAACGCATCAATGAGCGGATCAGCAGTGTCTCAGCCCTGGTCGAGCAGATCAGCACAAAGGCTGAACAGCAGTCGCACAATCTCAAGGAAACCAACCGCTCGATGAGCAATGTCGAGATGGTTACGCAGAACAATGCCGCCATGGTCGAGGAAAGCACTGCTGCTGCCCGCAACCTGGCGAGTTCTGCCGACAGTCTGGCACAGCTGGTTTCGCAGTTCTCGCTGCGTGAGCAATCCAGCGTGAGTGCAATCCACTCGATCAATGCACGCCAGCAGACCACAAGCGTCGCCGCAACGGGTGGCAAGCGCGTGGTCGGCGGGTAAGCGGGCACGAGCCGCGCGCTTCCTGCAACCCTGAACTCTTCTTGAAAAGCTCAGAGCCAGGACGGCTCACCCCAAAGGAAATAACAATGAAAAGACACCGTATCCTCGCGGCTCTGGCTTGCGCCAGCGCCGCGACAGTGGGCCCCTTTGCCCAGGCTCAGGAGAATTCTGCGCCGAGTCTTCAGAAAACGTTCGGTTCCGACGCCTTCAAGATCGACGGCTCCTTCCGCACCCGGTTCGAAGGCTTTGATGGCGCCTTCCGTTCCAGCGGCGCGACCGAAGACAGCCTTGTGAGCTTCCGGACGCTCATCAACGCTGAATACGATGCCGGCAATTTCCGTTTTGGCGGAACGCTGCAGGATTCTCGCGCTTATGACGCCGATACCGACACGCCGCTCTCGACGGCCGAAGTGAACACGTTCGAACTTCTCCAGGCCTATGTCACTGCTGAGCTGGGGGACTTCGCCGGCGCCGGAACAAGCACGGAGCTGACAGCCGGCCGTTTCACGATGAATCTAGGATCCAAGCGCCTGGCCGCCACGCCGGGCTTCCGCAACACGGGCAACGGCTTTACCGGCGTCAAGGCGGACTGGAAAGGTGCCGGCAAGCAGAAGTTCACGGCCTTCTATACGCTGCCGCAACAGCGCCTGCCCTCGGCAAAGAGCGAACTGCTCGACAATGAGACCGAGTGGGACCGCGAAGGCGACGATCTGCGCTTCTGGGGCGCGTTCTTCTCCGCGCCGGCCGTCAACGAACGCAGCACTGTCGAACTCTATTTCTACGGCCTCGACGAGGATGACCGCTCTGACCGTGCGACGAGGAACCGTCACCTGCTGACGCCTGGTGCGCGGATTTACTCCGACCAGGGCACAGGTCTTTTCGACTATGAGTTTGAAGGCGCCTGGCAGACCGGTGACATTCGCACATCCTCGGCTGCGGCCGCACCGCAAGTTGACGTGTCGGCTTACACGATCGCCGCAGAAGTCGGTTACACCTTCGACACCTCGATCAAGCCGCGCGTTGCACTCGTCGGGAACATTGCCAGCGGTGACGATCCGGACTCCTCGGATTTCAACCGTTTCGACACGCTGTTTGGCATCCGCCGCGGGGAATGGGGCCCATCCTCTTCCCTTTTCGGACCGCTGAGCCGAAACAATATCCGCGATCTTGGCGTCCGGTTCGAATTCAAGCCTTCCAAACGTCTCGACGGCTTTATCTCGGCCCACAGCGTCTGGCTTGACGAGGAAACCGACAGCTTCGCCAAGACGGGTATTCGCGACGCGAGCGGAAACAGCGGCGATTTCGGTGCCAACCAGGTTGAAGCCCGGCTGCGCTACTGGATCGTCCCGGACTTCCTGCAGATGGATATTGGCGGCGCCGTCCTGAACAAGGGCAGCTTCCTGAAAGATGCACCGAACGTCCAGGACACCAGCGATACCCACTACGGCTACGTAGACTTCTACATTCACTTCTAGATCCCGGATTCGCCTCGGCGAAACCGGTAACTTCATCATCTAAAGCCTGCGCGGCCCTGGCCTCGCAGGCTTTTTTTGTCTCGAAAGGGATGACGGGCGGCAGCCGAAAGGAATGGCGCACCTAACAGGATTCGAACCTGTGACCTCTGCCTTCGGAGGGCAGCGCTCTATCCAGCTGAGCTATAGGTGCGTTGAGCCACCCTGTAAGCGAAGCTGGCTCACGGTGCAATCTCTCGCCAGCACGCCGTTTCAGCTTTTACCTTTCGAGCGTCTGTGCAAAATACCGTCAGACAATCCGAAGGCATTCGAGAAGGAAGTTGCACGGACATGAAATCAGGACTTTCAACGTACGCCGGCCTCGTCGCTGCCGCAGCCGTGGCCTTCACGCTTGCAGGCTGCAATCCATCCTCGACCAGCAGCGATGAACCAGCCTCCGCCGCAACTGACGCACCAGGCAGCACCGAGCAGGCCGAGCGGCGCAACCGTGAGGACATCATCGCAGAGTATGAGGCCGCCCTGGCTGAGGCACGCGAGACGTCGGGCAATGGCGAGCCAGCTCTGTGGACATTGTCCGACGAAGACACGACGATCTACCTGTTCGGCACGGTCCACATCCTGCGCCCGGATCTCGACTGGCGCACGCCCGAATTCGACGCGGCTTTCGACAGCGCCGATACGCTGGTTCTCGAAGTCGACATGGAAAGCGAAGCTGGCCAGCAGGCCGTGATGCGGGACTTCGTGCAACGCGGTCTCTACGGCGATGGCCGCACGCTGAGCGGCCAACTCAGCGATGAAGATCTCAGCGTCCTTGAAACGGCGCTCGAGCCGCTCGGCCTGCCGATTGCAGCGCTCGACCCGATGGAGCCCTGGATGGTCGCGGTCACCCTGTCGGTCTCGCACCTGCAGGCGGAAGGGTTTGATCCGGAATCCGGTGTCGAACAGGTCCTCATCGCCGACGCGAAGGATGACGGCAAGGACTTCGCCTTCCTCGAAACAGCCGCCGTGCAAGCCGATATCTTCGACACCCTGCCGGAAGACGTCCAGAAGACCTTTCTCTACGAGACGGCACTGACGCTGGACGAATCTACGCTGATGCTCGACCAGGTCGTGGATGAATGGGCCGATGGCGATGTCGAGGGCCTCGGCACACTGGTCGCCAATCCTGACACGGGTGGCGGCGAGGGCATCTATGATGCGCTGTTTATCAAACGCAACAGCAACTGGGTGCCGCAGATCGAGGCAATGCTCGACGAAACCGGCACCTTTTTCGTTGCTGTCGGCGCCGGCCATCTGGCTGGTCCAGACAGCGTCGTCACCATGCTGCGCGACAAGGGCTATGAGGTGGAGGGGCCGTAAGCGCCGTTCCGGCGCGCCGGGCGTCAGTCCGGCGGGTTGCCTTCCCAGTCGATGATCCAGTTGATCTGGTCTTCCTCGAGCACGCTGTCCTCACTGACAGTGCGGCCGAGCACGGAATGCCCCTTTTCATGGATGCGATTGCGATCCCCGCAGACGAGATGGTGCCAATCCGCCAGCCCCCGGCCTTCATTGATCCTTCGATACGCGCAGCTCTTCGGCATCCATTTGAGGTCCGATACGCTTTGCGGTGTCAGGATGATGCAGTCGGGCACCTTCTGCTTGCGGTGCTCATAATCTGAGCATCTGCAGGTCTCGGGATCGAACAACCGGCAGTGAAGGCGCGTATACGCCACCTCGCCGGTATCCTCGTCTTCCAGCTTGAGCAGGCAGCACTTGCCGCAGCCGTCGCAGAGTGACTCCCATTCTTCGCTGGTCAGCTCGGACAGCTGTTTCGTTTCCCAGAAGGGCCGGCTCATCGTCGAGCTCCCGGTCTAATGGACCACGTCCTGCCATTCGGGATGGCGCTGAAGCTGGACCCTGGCAAACCCGCAGACCGGAAGAAGCTGAAAACCATCCTGGCGCGCCTTTTCAACCAGCGCGCCGACGAGTTTCGTTCCAAGACCCCTGCCGCCCAGAACAGATGGCACGCCGACAAAGTCGACACGCATCACATCCGGTTTCGCCCAGCCATAGCGAATTTCCAACTCATGGCCTTCGACATCTGCTGTCAGTCGTTGCCCGGAATCCTTGAGAACGAGGTCGCTCATCTTAGTACGTCCTGCCATTCGGGGTGTTTCTCGATCTGCGCCTTCGCATACGGACAGAGCGGGACAATTCTGCGGCCCTCGGCGCGGGCATCGTCGACAGCGCGTTTCACCAGCGCTTGCCCGATGCCCCGCCCGCCCAACGCCTGAGGAACGCCGGTATGGTCAATGATTATGATGCTCTCGCCAGCGCGGGAATAAGTCATTTCGGCCACGTGGCCGTCGAGGGATACGTAGTAGCGACCGCCACTATCGGTTTCGCTGCGATGAATTTCAAATGTGCTCAACGGGGCCTGCAATACCAAATCGTTTCGATTGCAGTCTGGTATTATGAATAGTCAGACCATGGCAAGCGATCTTGCGCCGGTCAGGCCTCGTCCTGCTTCTTCTTTTCGTCAGAAGACAGACCCAGTTCGTCCTTGACCTCCTGGACAGCTTCCTGGCCCTTGCCTTCGGCCTGTTTGAGCTTGCCTTCAGCCTCGAGCTTCCGGTTGCCGGTTACAACGCCGGCGACTTCCTTGATCTTGCCTTCTACCTGCTTACCAATTCCTTTGGCTTTTTCGTTGGCCATTTTAGGCCTCCTTTCGATTTCAATTACAACAACGGGTCAGATGGGCGTCGGGTTCCGGCTATCGCGAGATTCATTCGCCATGCTAGTGGGCTGGCCATGACCAGATTGCCGCCAAGACCAAAGCTGAGCTGGAAAGAGGATGGAACGCCTGCCGATGACGGGGTCGGCGATGTCTATTTCTCACGCCACGACGGCCTGGAAGAAACCCGAGCGGTCTTTCTTCAAGGGTGCGGCCTGCCCGAACGATGGCTCGCACGACCGAATTTCACCGTTGCCGAGCTTGGGTTTGGTACCGGGCTCAACTTCCTTGCGGCGTGGCAGCTCTGGCAGCAGACACGAAACCCTCATCAATGGCTTCATTTCGTCAGCTTCGAAGGCTTTCCCCTGGATGCCGAGGATGCCCGCCGCGCCTTGGCCGCGTGGCCGGAATTGCGGGCCTTCAGCGACAAGCTGATTGACGCCTGGCCTGAGCGTGCGTGCGGCGTCCAGCGGATCGTCTGGCCCGAAGACCGGATCACATTGACGCTGCATACCGGCGATATTTCCGAGACACTGCCGCAGTCCGAACTGCACGCCGACGCCTGGTTCCTCGATGGATTCTCGCCCGCCAAGAATGAATGCATGTGGAGCGAAGCGCTCTGGCCGCATGTGCGTGAGCGTTGCCGCGAAGGCGCGCTTCTGGCGACGTTCACGGTGGCTGGCGGCGTTCGGCGCGGCTTGTCGGCGGCAGGCTTCGAGGTTGAGAAGAAACCCGGTTTCGGGCGCAAGCGCGAACGCCTTGAAGTGCGCGCGCCCGCCGATATCGACCGGCCTGCCGACAGCCATGGGCTGCGGCCCATGGGTCAGGCGCCCCAGCAGGTTAGAATTATCGGGGCAGGCATCGCTGGCGCGTGCGCGGCCCGCATCCTTCTCGACCGTGGAATCGCGGTCGAAGTCATCGATGCAGCCCCCGGTCCCGCCAAGGCCGCCAGCGGCAACCCGCTCGCCCTCGTCATGCCGCGGCTTGATGCAGGCGACACGGTGCAGGCCCGCTTATTGGTGGATGCCTACCTCGCAGCCAGGCGCTTTTATGCCGGACGGCCGGGCGCCTGGGAGACAACGGTGGTACACCGGCCGAAAGATGAGAAGGAAGCCGAACGGATTTCGAAGGTCCTCGCCGACCCGCCTCTGGGACTTGAGAATCTGGAAGCCCTGCCGGGCGGCGGCCTGCTGTACAAGGGCGCGCTGATCCTGCAGCCGGATGTGCTCCTACCGTCGCTGCTGGAAGGGGCAGATTTCCGATTCCACACAAGGCTCGAACCGGAAGATCTCGAAGACGATATTCCGACCATTCTGGCGACCGGTCACTCGGCTAGCGCTTTCATGAAGTGGCTCGATATCGAAGGGCGGCTTGGCCAGGTTGAGTGCGTAGAGACTGAGGTCGACGCGCCCGCATCGGCCACAGCTTCGGGAGACTACGCCATCGCGCTTGGGCGAAGGCGTGTCTGGGGGGCGACGTTCGAGCGCTGGGAGGGTGGCTCGATTGAGGAAAGCGAAACGGCGCGCGCTTCGAATATGGATGCCCTGGACGCGCTGGCACCTTACTGGTGGCATGAGGCGCGGAAAGGACAGGTCACGAGCCGGGCCAGCGTCAGGGCGACGACACCGGACCGTCTGCCCCTGATCGGACGTCTTCCAGATTATGAGAGGGCGATCGACGTTTTTGACGGTGTGCGTCATGGGCAATCCCCAAAAGACGATGCCCCGCTCGCCGGCCACCTGCTGATTGCTGGCGGGTTCGGCTCGCGGGGCTTCACTTGGGGGCCCTGGGCTGGGGAAATCCTGGCTGGGCTGGTCCTTGATGAACCGGCCCCGGCGACGCAGTCAGCGCTTCGGGCGGTATCGCCCATGCGACAGGTTCTGCGGCGCCTGAAGCGCGGCGGCTAGCTGTCAGCCAGCCGCTGCGAAGATGACCTGAACGCCCCGTTCGAGATCGGCCTGCATCGTCATGTGCACACCGCCGGCCTCGATATGCAGCCCGCCCGAAAAACTTGCGAAGGCGACGGCTGCAAGGGTGACAAGCGCAGCGCCGAAGGCGATCATTCCGCTTGTCCTGAGTCTGCTAGTCATTTGTGACCCCTGAATTTGTGGGTTGGTGAAAATCGGCTCTGGCCTTGGTCGCCGGACTGGTTCGGGCATGTGAAGGATGAGAGCCGACATGGTTAGTTCTTTTCGAGGTTGCGAAACTCGCGGCGCAGGCGCCACTCGTCGGAGGTGACATTCCGCTCCAGGTTCTGGAGGCGGTCCTCAAGGTCCATGAAGGTGTACTTCAGGCCCGAATAGGTCGCCCGCGGCCGGTCGGAGACGCCGCGCCAGAAAGCTTCCTCGTCAGGCTGCAGGTGCGAATACCCGCGAGGCGCTTTCGGCACGATCAGGATCATCACGATATAGGCGATGAAGATCAGCGGACCGGCGAACAGGAAGAAGGATGCAACCGCCAGCAGGCGCACAACGATCGGATCCCATCCGAAGCGCTCTGCGATGCCGCCGCAGACCCCGGCCCAGACACGGTGATGGCGTGAACGGTAGAGGCGCTTGGGGTTGCGCGAGCGGAACATGTCGTCTTCGTCAGCCCCGTGCACACGGTCGCGGTAACGGCGATGGTGAGAAGAATGGGTCATTTGAAGTTTTGTCCTATTGGTCGAAGGAAGAGCGAGGCCGGCGGGGGGCCGGAATCTCGTCGTCCGGTTGTGTGTCTGTCAGCTTTTCGAGTGTCTCGATGCGCCGTTCCATGGCCTTGGCGGAGCGCCACAGGTCTTCCAGCATCCGCTCATCATCCGGCTCCAGGCTGTTCTGCTTCCGCCAGAGGGTGATGTAGTGAAACACCATTGCCGGAAACACGATGAAGAGGGAAACGACCGCAACGATCGCGACGATAAATTCGGGGTCCATACCTTAGCCTTCCTTCGTCTCAGCCTGGTTCTCCACACGCTGGAGGATGAGGCCGGGAACGATGATAACCGATAGAATGGCGGCAAGCACGATCAGGGAGGAAATCATGGTCTCTTACTCCTCGTTCTTTTCTGTTTTCGAGGTTTTCGATGCCGACTTGGCACGCGACTTCTTCAGGGCTTCGAGTTCCTTCTCGACCTTCTCGTCGCGCTCAAGCTCGGCGAACTGGGCTTCAAGGCTCGGCTCGCGGCCCTTGATCGTGTCGGCATAGGCTTCCATTTCGTCGACCTTGCGTTCCACGCTGGCGTAGCGGGCGAGCGCATCGTCCACCTTGCCGTCATAGGTCTGCGAGCGCATGCGGATGCGTTGCTCGGCAGCTTCGCGGCGCATCATCAGCGCCCGATGCTTGGCCTTGGCCTCGTCGAGTTTGGCCTGAAGCTTGGACAGATCGTCCTGATGCTTCTCGAAGGCTTCTTCAGCGGCAACCATCGCATGCTTGCGGCGATCGATCTCGCCTTCGGCTTTTTGCTTGGCAATCAGCGCACCGCGGGCAAGATCTTCGCGGCCCTTGTCGATGGCGACGCCGGCCTTGGTTTCCCAGTCTTCGCGGACACGGGTGTAGTACTCGATCTCACGCTCCATTTCCTTCTTGTCGGCCATGGCGCGGGCGGCAGAGGTGCGAACCTCGACCAGCGTGTCTTCCATCTCCTGGATGATCAGACGTGCAATCTTTTCTGGGTTTTCGGCGCTGTCCAGCATCGCGTTGATGTTGGAGTTGATGATGTCGCCGAGGCGGGAAAACAGTCCCATTTTATTATCCTTTCAGTCTCGGTGAATTGGGGGAGGAAACGACAGCCTCTTACAGGGCTTAGAAAAACAGGCCGCCGAGAAAGACGCCTGCAGCGAAGAACATCCAGCACTCGGCCGGACGCGAAGCCAGCCAGCGGCCAAAACGGCCACCTTTGTGGCGGGCTTCCTGGTAGCGGGTGTCATAACGGTGGTCGGTCATTTTCTTGTCAGTCCTTCAGTCGGTTGTGGCGACGCCCATCGCCTGTATGCCATTCCTATTTCAAGGACCGTGCCAGTTTGGCCGTAACCACTTAAAACCTTGTTTTTATGTTATTTATTTTTATTCAGAGAATTTTGGCTTGAGAAATATTAGCTATTTTGACGAATTTAGTTGGTTGAATCGACCGAGAGTTTAGCTATTTTCACTGCATGCTTGGTCAAACACCCCAAATTGTCGGTGAGGCGCCGGAATGGCTGTCGGCGCTTGAGCATGTCTCGCGGCTCGCCCCGCTTGACCGGCCTGCGCTGGTCATCGGCGAGCGCGGCACAGGCAAGGAGCTGATCGCCGAGCGGCTACACTTCCTGTCCCGGCGGTGGGACGGCCCTTATGTGAAGGTGAACTGCGCAGCGCTTTCCGATGATCTTCTCGACAGCGAACTTTTCGGGCATGAGCGTGGCGCCTTTACCGGCGCAACGGACCGCCGGCAGGGCCGGTTCGAACTGGCAAATGGGGGCACGATCTTTCTCGACGAGATCGCAACCGCCTCCCAGCGCGTGCAGGAGAAGCTGCTCAGGGTCATCGAATATGGCGAGTTCCAGCGCCTCGGTGGTGAGAAGGTCCTGTCCACCGATGTGCGCGTGGTGGCCGCAACCAATATTGACCTGCCTTCAGCCGTCAGGCGCGGCAGGTTTCGCGCAGACCTGCTCGACCGGCTGGCCTTCGATGTCATTACTCTGCCGCCGCTGCGCTATCGCAAGGGCGATGCAAGCTTGCTGGCCGATTTTTTCGCGCGTCGCATGGCGCGCGAGATGATGGAGGACTTCCCAGGCTTTGCGCCGTCGGCCATCGCCGCCATCGAGGCGCATACCTGGCCGGGCAATGTCCGTGAGCTGCGAAACTTCGCCCAGCGCGTGACCGCGCGAGCGCTGGCAACACCGTCGCCTGACCCCATCCGCTTCGATCCGGATGCGCTCGATCCGTTCGCGTCGCCCTTCCGTCCGCCTGCGGACTTGAAAGATACGCCAGAAGCCCCACCTGAGCGCGCTCGCCCTTCAATCCCAAAACCTGAGCTCGGCCGCCCGTTTTCCGAGCAGACTAAACTTTTTGAAACCGCCTTGATCGATGCCGCCCTTGCGGCACATGATGGTCATCAGGGAAAAGCCGCTGAAGACCTTGGACTGACCTATCACCAGTTTCGGGGCCTGTTGCGGAAACACGATTACGGAAAGAAACCGGGCAAACCGGACGACGACTAACGGGCCTGACAGCGTTTTCTTAATCCCAACCTGCAAAGGAGTTCACCATGCAGGCTTCCCGGACCGCTCTTCAGCAAGGACTCGGCGCCCCCGAGCCGCGCCGCGATTCAACCGAGTTTCTCGGCCTGCCTTTCCAGGCCATGCAGACTCGCCAGGCCGCGCGGCAGATTGCTGCGCATACACTGGAATCCGACCGCTTCTGGTATGTCGTCACCCCGAATGTCGACCACATGGTCCGGCTGTCGCGCCAGCCCGACTTGCGCTCGCTCTATGATGGCGCTGGGATGATCCTGAATGACAGCCGGATTCTCGAACTCCTGGCGAAATGGGACAAGCTGGATCTGCCCGCCTCGCCGGGCGCCGATGTGGTGCAGGCCCTGTTCGAACGCGAGATCGATCCGGAAGAGCCCGTCGTGGTCGTGGGCTGCACAGCAAGCGAGATCACCGCACTCAAAGCCAAATTCGGACTATCCGATGTGCGCTGGCACGATGCGCCCATGGGCCTGCGGAAAAACCCCGAAGCCATCCGCAAGGCGGCCGAGTTCATGGCGACGAACAAGGCGCGCTTCCACTTTATCTGTGTTGGCTCGCCGCAACAGGAAATGGTTGCGACAGCAGCTCGCGAGCTCGGCACCGTCACGGGCGTTGGTATCTGCTGCGGGGCCAGCCTCGACTTCCTGACCGGAAAGAGCCGGCGCGCCCCCGAATGGATGCGCCGCGCGCGGCTTGAGTGGCTTCACCGGCTGACCAATGAACCCCAGCGCATGGCGAAGCGCTACATTATCGATGGTCCGAAGATTTTCTCGCTTTGGCTCGCTGACAGGCGCCAGCGCCGAGAGCGCGCCGAAAGCCGCTAGGCAGCCGATCGTGTTCTATTTGGCGTCGGGATCATAACGGCCGCCGCGCAGGACGAAGCGCCGGTCGCAATAGCCGCACTCGACCATTTCATCATCGCCCATCTCGTACCAGACGATCGGATGGCCGAGCGGACCGTTGCCGCCATCACAGGCGACGCGATGCTCGTCGGTCACAATGGTTTCCGGTGCGTCCGGCAGTGGCTTTGTCGACATGGTGTTCCTGCTTCCCCGATGACAATATTGCCTGAAAGAGGCTTGGCGCATAGGTAGTCGCTGTCGCGCCTGCACGTCAATTGGCGAGGGCACCGGCGCGGCGCCACGCCGGGAGGACCGATGAAACCGAAACTCTACCACTGCCGCAATGCACGCTCCTTCCGCCCGCTCTGGGCGATGGAGGAGCTTGAGATGGACTATGAGCTGATCGTCCTGCCTTTCCCGCCGCGCGTGCATTACAAGCCCTATCTCGATATCAACCCGCTCGGCACCATCCCCTTCTTCGATGACGGCCAGGCGAAGATGACCGAATCGACCGGCATCTGCGAGTATCTGGGCAACAGGTACGGGCCGACCGATCTCGTCGTGAAACCCGATGAAGCCGAGTATGGCGCCTATCTGAACTGGATGTTCTTTTCCGACGCGACGCTGACGTTCCCGCAGACGCTGGTGCTGCGCTACGAGATGCTTGAGCCGAAATCGCGGCGCCAGCCCCAGGTGGCAGACGACTACCGTATGTGGTTCTCTGGCCGGCTGACCCATGTCGAGCGGCGGCTCGAGCACAAAAAGTGGATCGCCGCGGACCGCTTCACCATGGCCGATATCGCAATCGGATATGCGATCCTGCTGGCCTCCGTCCTGCCGCCACTGGAACCATGCATCACGCCGACCTGCAAAGCCTATCTCGACCGACTGCGGGAACGGCCTGGCTTTATCCGCGCGCAGAACATGCAAAAAGAAACCCCGGTGGTTCAGGTTTAGGATTGGGCGTCCTATATGACGCGCTCGACGTGATCATGGAGGCTACATGTCCGCACCTGACTATGCCATCGAGGCCGAAGGGCTGGAGAAGGTTTACGCTGCTTCCGGGAAGATGCCCGAGAAGCGCGCACTCAAGTCGATCGATCTCAAAGTACCGCGCGGGCAGATTTTTGGGTTGCTGGGTCCAAACGGGGCGGGCAAGTCGACCTTCATCAACATCCTTGCCGGGCTGGTGACCAAGACGGGCGGCAAGGCGAAGATCTGGGGCATGGACATCGATCAGCATCCGCGGGCCTCGCGGGCGGCGATTGGCGTCGTGAACCAGGAAATCACGATGGACCCCTTCTTCACGCCCGAAGAGGCACTTGAGTTGCAGGCGGGTTTTTACGGCGTTCCGAAGGGTGAGCGCCGGACGGATGAAATTCTTGAAGCCGTGGGTCTGCTGGACAAGCGCGATGCCTATGTCCGCCAGCTTTCAGGCGGCATGAAGCGCCGCCTGATGGTGGCCAAGGCTCTCGTTCACAATCCGCCGGTGCTGATCCTCGACGAGCCGACCGCTGGTGTCGATGTCGAGCTTCGCCGCTCGCTCTGGCAATATGTCCGCCGCCTGCATGACGCCGGGACGACGATCATACTGACCACTCACTATCTGGAAGAAGCCGAGGAACTCTGCGACCAGATCGCCATCGTCAACCATGGCGAAATCATCGCCTGCGAGCCGACCAGCCAGCTGCTGAAACGCCTCGACCAGCGTATCCTGCGTGTGACCCCGCGCGAGCCGCTCAACGCCATACCGGAAAGCCTGAGCCATCTCGATGCGAAGCTGCTGAATTCCGGCGATCTCGAGATTGCCTATCGCAACAGCGAGACCGGCATCGGTCGGCTGCTTGAACAGGTGCGGGAAGCCGGGGTCGGCGTGGCCGATCTGTCGACCGACCAGCCGAACCTGGAAGACGTATTCGTCGCGATGACGAGCGAGCCGGCCTGATCAGGGCCTAGTCGACGCGCCGGACCATGAAGCCCGTTCGCGGGAAGTGAACATGGATCGTTTCGGCCTGGTCGTCATGGCGGTGCAGGATGATCCGGTCCGCAGCCGCAATGACGATCTCGCCCTCAACCCAGTCGCGGCCATAATCATCCGGCGCGACAGCGACTTTCTCACCCGGCTCGAATTCCTGCAGCTCGCCGTCGGTCTTGGCCGCCTTGAGGCGCGGTGCCGCTTTGCGTGCA
Source organism: Henriciella mobilis (assembly GCF_003576285.1). Taxonomy (NCBI): domain Bacteria; kingdom Pseudomonadati; phylum Pseudomonadota; class Alphaproteobacteria; order Hyphomonadales; family Hyphomonadaceae; genus Henriciella; species Henriciella mobilis. The sequence goes on from NZ_QWFX01000006.1 coordinate 113,408, forward strand.
ATTTCGATGGCCTGCTCGCCGGTGATCGACTCCGGCGCCTGCCCCTCGATTTCCTTCATGCGCTCATACCAGTCCTTGGTCCGCGGCGCGGACTGGAGACAGGTCTCCAGGAAGTCGGGCAGGTTCTGTTCCATGAACCAGAGATTCATGTGAACATGCACATCGACCAGGCCAGGTTTCATGCCGATGATCCACTGACCGCCACCTGCCCCGTGTCCGCCCTGCAGGCGTTCTTCAACCCACATCAGCTGGGCGCGCCACTGATCGCGCAGCATCGGAGCGACAGCGGCCATGGCCTTGGTGTCGAATTCCCGGCCGCTCATGGCCGTACGGTCTTTCTTGAAGTCTTCCGGCACCTGGTCGCCCAGGGCTCCGAAGATCACGGCAACGCTCGTCTGGAACCACTTCCCATCCGCCCATGAACCGATCATGCTGGACAGGCCTTCATGGCCGGGCAGCTCGATGCCTGGCAAGGGAAAGCGTTCTTCCAGAACGCGCAGGATGAGGGCGGTGTCACAGAAAATGTCCGCGCCGATCTGCATCACAGGGGTCTTCCGGTAACCACCGGTCAACGGCATCAGAAGTGGCTTCGGCATGATGTTCGGGATTTCGACGCCCGCCCAGCCAAGGTTCTTCATACGCAAGGCCAGCCGGACTTTCTCCGAGAACGGAGACCGGTCATAATGGTGCAGGATAATCGATTGCGGACCAGCCATATCTTTTATCAACCCCTATGCTTTCAAGGCCCTGTCAGTTTCGAGGGCTTGCCCTACCTAGTGAAAACGCCTTCATGCGGTAAACGATATACAGAGAAGCACAAGAGGAAGCCCAGATCATGCTCGACCCCGTTGCGATGCCGCATCTTGCCGACATTCCGCGCGTCCAGGCCGGACGCATACCCGAAAAGCCGGCTTTCTGGTTCGAAGGTGAGACCACCACTTTCGGCGAACTCGACACGCGCGCCAACCAGGTCGCCAATGGTCTTGTTGCACTCGGTGTACAGCCTGGCGACCGCGTCGCTTATCTCGGCAAGAACATGGCGGTCTATTACGAGATGCTTTTCGGTTGCGCCAAGGCGCGCGCCGCCATGACCGGCATCAACAATCGTCTCGCTCCGCCGGAAATGCAGTTCATTCTTTCCGATAGCGAGTCGAAAATCCTTTTCGTCTCGGCTGATTTTTACGAGGCAGCGACGAAGATTGCGAGCCAATGCCCGGAGCTGAAGCAGATTATCGCGATCGATGGCGGACATGAGGAATGGCCTGCCTACGCAGACTGGCGCGACAGCCAGAATACGGATGCGCCGGGCATCTCACCGCAAGGCAGTGACGATGTCATCCAGCTCTATACCTCCGGCACGACCGGCCTGCCCAAAGGTGTGATGCTGACAAATGACAACTACCGCGCCGTCTTCGAGGAAGCCGGAAAGCTGGCCTGGTCAGCTTATGAAGAAGGTGAGGTGGTGATGAACGCCATGCCGCTTTTCCACGTGGCAGGCTGCAATATCGGCATTCTCGCAACAGCGCAGGGCGCCAAGACGGTGGTCCTGCGCGAAATCGACCCGAAGGTCATCCTGGACCTGGTGGAAGAGCACAAGGTCAACCACACTTTCTGGGTGCCTGCCGTGATCCTGATGCTGAGCCAGTATCCGGGTGTGGATGATCGCGACTTCTCAAGCCTGAAGACGATTTCCTATGGCGCCTCGCCGATTGCGGAAGACTTGCTGAAACGCGCGGTGGACCTGTTCGGCGCGAAGTTTACCCAGCTTTACGGCCTGACGGAGACGGTCGGCCTTGGCACCTATCTGCCGCCCGAAGCGCATGATCCCTCTTGGGGCAAACTGCGCTCCTGCGGTGTGCCCTATCCCACATCAGTGGTTCGAGTTGTCGATGGCGATGACAAACCGCTTCCCACCGGCGAGGTCGGCGAAATCGTCATCAAGGGCGGGTTCGTGATGAAGGGCTACTGGCACCGGGAAGAAGCCACTGACGAGGCCCTCGAAGGCGGGTTCTTCCATACGGGAGATGCCGGCTATGTTGACGAGGACGGCTTTCTCTACATCCATGACCGCATCAAGGACATGATCGTGTCCGGCGGCGAGAACGTCTACCCGGCCGAGGTCGAGAACGCCGTGTTTGGTCATCCTGCCGTCGCCGACGTTGCTGTGATCGGCATCCCAAGCGAAAAGTGGGGCGAGGAGGTCAAGGCTATTGTCGTCCTGAAAGAGGGCGAGCAGGCTACCGCTGAGGACATCATCGCCTGGACGCGCGAAAAGATCGCCGGTTACAAATGTCCGAAATCGGTCGACTTCGCGGACGCCTTGCCGCGCAATCCGTCAGGAAAAATCCTCCGCAAGGACCTGCGCGAGCCCTACTGGGAAGGCACTGACCGGCGCGTCAGCTAATTTTCCCTGTCAGTTTCGATAGGGTCGGCGGCGCGTGACGCAAGGTCATATTCCGGTTTCGCTTGGAATTGGTTTTGCCACGGGTACTATTCCGCAAAACACGACATCGAAGGGAGACCACCATGGCCGACGGACAGGCGCTGCCGCCCTTCCGCCCCCTGCCACAGAAAGAGCCGGACATCGAAATGGTCCGCAAGCCGGACGGGACGATCTATCTGACACCACGCCAGGCACCGGGCGACCGTCCGAAAACCATACCGCATTGTCTTGATGAACGGGCAAGCGAACATCCCGACCGGGTGTGGCTGAAGCAGCGCGACCCGCAGACCGATGAATGGCGCGCCCTGACCTATGGCGAAGGCAAGAAAAAGGTCGATTCACTGGCGCAGGCACTCCTCGACATGGGCGCTGGTCCTGATGCGCCGGTCATGATCCTGTCAGGCAACTCGATTGAGAGCGCGCTCGTGATCCTGGCGGCCCAGAAGATCGGGGCACCTGCGGCGCCGATCTCTGTGCCCTACTCCACAATGTCCAGCGACTTCGGGAAGCTGAAACACTGCTTTGGTGCGGTGAAGCCCAAGGCGATTTTTGTGCAGCAGGTGGAGCCTTTCAAACCGGCGCTGGACGCGCTTGGCGATCACGGTTGCACGGTCTTCGCCAAGGAAGGTGCGACCAACGAGATCCGCTCCTTCGACGAACTGGCTGCGACTGAGCCCACGGCAGCCGTGTCCGAGGCCATGTCGAAGCTGAACGATGACAGCGTTGCGAAATACCTCTTCACATCCGGCTCGACTGGCATGCCCAAACCTGTGCCGACGACGCAGGGCGCCATGTGCTCGATGATCGCGGGGCAGGACGGCCTGCGCGACGACGAGCGCGACCCGGATTATGATCCGGACGAAGTACATGACGTCCTCGACTGGCTGCCCTGGAATCACATCTCCGGGTCGAACGTGAACTTCAATGGTGCGCTGTGGAATGGCGCGACGTTCTGGATCGATGGCGGCAAGCCGACGCCACAGCTTTTTGGCGAAACGATCCGCAATATCCGGGAAGTCAGCCCTTCCAGTTTCGGGACAGCCCCAATCGCCCTGTCCATGCTGGCCGATGCCATGGAGCATGATGACGACCTGCTGGAAGCCTTCTTCAAGAATATGCGCTCGATCGGCTATGGCGGCGCCACCCTGTCAGACGACCTCTATGACCGGCTGCAGGCTCTCGCCATCAAGGCCACGGGCAAGCGAATTCCGATTGTCACCATGTATGGCGCCACGGAGACCCAGGGCATCACGGTCGTTCACTGGGTCGTCGACCGCGTCGGCCTGATTGGGCTGCCGCTGCCCGGAATGACGCTGAAACTGGTGCCGAATGGCTCCAAGATGGAAGTGCGCGTCAAAGGCCCGAGCGTGATGAGCGGCTATCTGAACATGCCCGAGAAGAATGCCGAGACCTTCGATGAGGAAGGCTATTACAAACTCGGCGATGCGGCGATCATGGTCGACGAAAATGACCCCAACAAGGGCATCATCTTCGACGGACGCGTCGGCGAGGACTTCAAACTGTCCACGGGTACCTGGGTCAGCGTTGGCACGCTGCGGCCGGACCTTGTCGCGGCCTGCTCGCCGCTGGTCTTCGATGCTGTTCTGACCGGACAGGACAAGGATTTCGCTGGCGCGATGTTCTGGCCGTCGCAGGCGACCTTCGAGACCTATGTCAAGGAAGCGGGCGGTGACATGCAGAAGGCCTTCATCCGGCTGACTGGCGAGCTGACGGAGAAGGTTCGAGCGTTCAATGCGAAGGAAAAGGGATCTTCAAGGCGCATCAAGCGGTTCCTTGTCATGACCGAACCGCCATCCATCGACGCAGGCGAAATCACGGACAAGGGTTATGTGAACCAGCGCGCCGTCATCGACCGGCGGACGGATCTGGTCAAAAGCATTTACACTGATCCGCCGGGGCCGGGCGTTGTCGAACCCTGAGTAACCGGTTTGCAGGATTTTCCGTTCTACACTTAGTCTGCTGATGAGTGCAGAACCGGAGCGGACCGTCATGTTTGACGCGCGAAGCAGCACGCAGAAGGGACTGGGCCTGGGCTTCGGCCTCGGTGTAACCGGCCTCGTTGCCGCATTATTCTTCGGCGCGCTGTACGCGCCGTCCCTGACCGGCCCGGGAAAATCCGTAGTCGAAGCCGAAGCCAGCGCCAGTACGCCGTCGGATAGCGTGCTGGACAGCGCCTTCAGCGACGAGGCTACGCGCACCTATATCCGCAAACTGAGACGCACTTTCCCATCGGCGGCAGCCGATCTTGAAACCAGCATTCGACGGGCGCTTCGCCGGGATGCCGACGAGGTCGAGCTTGGCCTGATCGTACTGCAGGCAGGGGTGAAGGAGATCGCTGGCAGCGTCGACCGTCTGGCCAGGGCGGATGTGCGCTATTTCGATTCCATCGTCGACCTCTCGCAGGCACAGCTCGATGCCCTCCAGCGGTCTGGCGCGCCATACTGCATGGGCAATGACCTCATGATGTTTGCGGGCCTTTCAGAGCAGCAACTCTATCGCACCATCTTTGACCGGGTGGGCCATGGCGCCGGTCTCTATGAATATGCGCTTGGCGTGAATGGCATCCTGCTCGATGCGATTCAGGATGCACGCACCTCGCCGAAGTCCTACGGTCCTCTAACCCATGACGACCAGCAGTCCCTGCAGGCGCTTGGCCTGGCCCTGGTGACCCATCCGCAGATCGTGATGCTGCTCACGACGGAGGGAAAGACGCGTAGCGAGATGGATTCGGTTCTGGCTGATACGAATTTCTGTTCGCTGACAACCGATATTCTCGACAAGGTCGAAGCCCTGCCGGCAGAAACGCGGGGCAGGCTCTGGGCGGAAGCCCTGTACCAGGTGTCGAGCGGGCGCTGGCGCTACACGCTTTACCGCTACACCGGCTACTGACCGCCCAATTTTTGCCCTCCCCAAGTCTTACGCATCGCAAGCAACAGCAGTAGGGTGCGGCTCATGGCCATCGACGAGACCATCAAGTCCTTCCTGGACCGTTTCAAGCTGCCCGATTTTTCGGGGCTCGACTGGAAACAGTCGACCGATCGCCTGCGCCAGAGCTTCTATCGTGCCAGCCGGGCGGTCGAGCGCGATGCGCCAGAACTTGCAGAAATCTCGACCCTGCCGGTCGATGGCGCCGATGGGGCCTTGAGAGGTCGGCTCTACACGCCTCTGGGCGCAGGTATAGGACCGGGTCCGGGCATCGTTTTCTTTCATGGCGGGGGTTTCGTCCTCGGCGATCTCGACAGCCATGACATGATATGTCGGCGCCTGGCCGCTGCCTCGAGGTGCCGCGTTCTTTCAGTCGATTACCGGCTGGCGCCCGAACACCCCTTCCCGGCGGCCCATCAAGATGCGGTCGCCGCTTGGGAATGGGCCACCCAGCGTACGGATGTTCTGGCCATGGACCCGGATCGGCTTTGTGTCGCAGGCGACAGCGCTGGCGGCAACCTGTCGGCCTTCCTCGCCCAGGAGATGAATCGGGCAAGCGGTCCGCTGCCGGCCTTCCAGCTGCTTCTCTACCCGCTGGTCCAGTTTGCCGACATCCGGTCGAAGAAATCCAGCTTCCAGGAAGGCTTCTTCATTTCGCAGAACCTGTTCGACTATTTCCGGGACGCCTACATCCACTCCGATACCGATCGTATGGATCCGCGCGTATCGCCCCTGTTCGCCGATGATGCGTCTTTCCGGGGCCTGCCGCCGGCTCATCTGGTCCTTTGCGGCTGGGACCCCCTCAAGGACGAGGGCCGGGCCTACGCCGCCAAACTGGCGGCCCACGGCGTTCCTGTTACAATCCGCGAGCATCCCGGCATGGTGCATGGATTCATGAACCTGACGGCCGTTTCGATGCCGGCCCGCGAGGCGATCCGTGAAGCCGGCGAGGTTGTCGGCTCCGCTCTCGGGGCAATCTGACGCCCACTCCAGGCCATTCAAATTCACATCGGCGCGGGCCTCGAAATTTCGGTTAACATGTGGTTATCATCGCCAATGCGGGGGTGGCCTGAGTGACAGGGATAGCAAGACGATGATTTTCCGTAACAAGTTGGTGGCCGCTATGACCGGGCTGGGACTATGCCTCGGCCTGGCCGCCTGCGATCGGACCGACGAACGTGTCGATCGCCTTGAGGACATCAGCCGCGGCGTGCTCGACCAGCTCGGCGGCGGGTCTGGTGCAGAGCGCGATGCGATGCAATCAGCGCCAGTCTCGGCGAGGGCCCTTGCCGGAAAAATCCTCGAAGCCTCGCCCGTCCTGCCTGGGGCGACCGCCCCGCAGAAATTCGTTGTCGGCTCAATCGTCGCGAAACCACGCGACATGCCTCCGCCGGCTTCTGCATCCCGCTCGCTCAACGTCCCCACCATGGCTGACTACGACGCCTATGTCGCCGGCGATGAAGCCGACGCCGTCATTGTCGTGCCTTCTGAAGAGGACCTCGCCATGATGGAATCCGGCGAGTCCGTGGCCGCCAGCGTCGAGGCACCGAGATCGATCAGCCGCTCGGCCACGAGCAGCCGGCGCATTATCGCCATCGATCCGCGATCGCGCGACCTCTCAGCGTCTGGCGGGATAGTATCAAGGGAAGTCATTCAGGATTCCAAGGCGCTCAGGGCCCCGCTCGGGGAGCGTACACTCTCGATACCCGAAGCCGACGTGTCGCCAGATGGCGGCGCCGCAGCACCACAAGAGCCTCTTCCACCCAAATTGGCGGAGCGCCGCCTGATGATGCCGCGCGCAGCGATGTCGTCCCAGATGGTAGCCGAGACGCGCATGATCGAAACGGCGCAACGCTATGGCCTTGCTGCCAATATCCAGCGCTCACGGTCCGGCCAGATGGTCATCGAGGTCGGCTCGCGTGCGATGAGCCCGACCCGGTACGACGCCAATGACAAGCTGGCCCCGCCTATCGCGGAGGATGACGGTCTGGAATGCCCTGAAAACCCGACCGCCGAGCAGCTGCAGGCAGACCCGCGGCTGGCAACGGTCTGCGTCATCCGGGACCTGCAGAACAGCGGCGATTTCGAATATGTCGAGAAGGACTGGGTCTATCATCACCAGATGATCCGGCGTCCGAAGAATGGCGGCCCGTCGACGACGTCCACGATCACGCCGAACGATCCGCTATGGAGCCTGCAATGGAACTTTCTTGGTCAGGGCATAGGCGAAGGCAAATCCCAAGGCGGCGCAGGCTTCGTCGATTTCTGGACAAGCCAGGCGACACAAGGCTCCGGCGAAGTGGTTGTCGCCGTGGTCGATACGGGCCTCGAAATGGATCACCCCGATATCAAGGACTCGCCCAACCTCGCCAAGGGCTGGGACATGGTTACCGACATAAACATGGCCAATGACGGCGACAGCCGGGACCCCGATCCCAACGATCCCGGCGACGTATGCCCGGAGGAATTCGTTTACGAGAACACCTATCACGGCACGCATGTGGCCGGCACGGTCGGTGCGAGCGTAACCAACAATGCAGCAGGCGTTGCTGGTGGCGCATGGAACGTGAAAATCGTCCCGGTCCGCGCACTCGGAAAATGCGGTGGCCGTCTCTCCGACATCAATGACGCCATCCGCTGGGCGGGTGGGCTCATTCCCGAGTATGACGAACTCGGCAACGAGGTCTGGAACGACAATCCGGCCGATATCATCAACCTGTCCATCGGCATTTTCCGCTTCTGCCCTGCCTCGATGCAGGACGCCATCGACGAGGTTGTCGAGCGCGGCGTGGTCGTCGTGGCCGCAGCCGGAAACGACAAGGTCTCGACGCAGTATTACGCGCCCGGCGGCTGCAACAATGTGATTTCGGTTGCCGCAGGCGATGCGCGGGGAATCATGGCGCCCTATTCCAACTATGGTGCAGAAGTCGATATCCTCGCGCCGGGCGGCGATCTTACGCGCGACGACAATGGTGACGGCCGGCCGGATGGCATCCTGTCGACCAAGACAGCGCATGACTGTGTCGACCCGGTCACCAATGAGGGTATCGACGATTGCTTCTATGCCTATGAGCAAGGCACCAGCATGGCGGCCCCGCACGTCTCGGCCGCGCTTGCCCTGATCAAGAGCAAGCGCCCGTCGCTAAGCGGCAATGCCTTGTCCGATGTGCTGATGTCGGCCCTGACACCCCGCAGCCAAGAACAATGTTCCGGCTTGTGCGTTCAGTATCCAGGGGCCGAGCCGATCGAGGGTTCGCCCGATCTGTGCAAGCGCCCGTGTGGCGGCGGCATGCTGAATCTGAGCAATATCAAACTGGACGAGTAGTCAGGACAGGACAAAGCGATTGACCGACAGCAAGGACACTCCATCGAAAAACTGGCCCGGCAGCCAGATTGGAATCGCGGCTGTCGGCGTGTCCTTGTGTGCGGCCTGTGGCGTGGCCTGGCTGAACGGAGGCGACAATTCCACGACAGCCTCTTCATTCGCGCCCGCTCAGACGTCCACCGCCTCGTCCGAGGCCAACGACGCACCGGTGCCTGAGGAAGGCGAAGTCTTCACCGCGCAATCATCGCCACTGGCCGCGACCGCGGCGTTCGCCATCATCGTGAAGTTCCGCAACGAGCCGGAAATCGCCGATCTCGGAAAGACCTTTCGCAAGGATCCCGACGGGACTCGAGCGAAGTTCCGCGCGTGGGCGGCTGACAAACCGGCGCTGCGCGGCCTCACCCTAGAGCGTGCCAGCTATTCCGGTGAACTCGTGCTGACCGGATCGGGATCACGGGACATGAAAGACGTCATCGCGGCCATCGAGGCGATGGACAATGTCGCCTATGTTGAGCCAGACTATTCGGCACAACCCAGCAAGGAAGGCTAGCAGGTCATGGTTGAACGGGTGGGAATCGCGCTTTCGGCGGCTTTGTGCATCGCGGTCGCGGGCTGCGACCTCAAATGGGGTGACGAGCCTGCAGAATCTCCGCCGCCATCCGGAACGGCCGAGGTCGAGTCCGTTGAAACCGATGCGGGCCCGCCAGAGGCAACGCCGGTCGAGGCCGACACGGTCAAGCCGGCATCGGTCACGGCCAAGAGCGAAATCGACTGGGAAGCGGCCCGCCGGGATCTTGCTGCCTCAGGTGAGCGCGAAACCACATTCAACATTCAGAGCGGCGGATCGGCGCCGCCTGTGCCGGTGCTCCTGCCGTCCGGACCTGTGCGCACGGCCAGCGCTGGCGGGCCGCAACCACAATTCCGGCCGGTCCCGGACGGCTATTTCGCTGTCTATCCCGGCGAGGACTATAATCTCATCGTGAATGGCACCAATGAGGTGACGAATGTGCCGGGCGGTTCGCCTGGTGACGGTGAGTCGGAAGACATGCGATATGTCGAGACATCAACCGGCGCCATCGTCTCATTCTCACGCTATGGCGCTGATTATATGGTCGAATTCGAATGCCTGGGCTCGGGGGAAGAGGGTGGCAGCTGCATCACCGAAGATGAAGCCTTGGCTGTCGCAGAAGAAATCGTGATCTCGGGGACTCAGTGATGACACGACTCTTGTGGAGCTTCATGCTGGCACTCATCCTGCTGGCAATAGCGGCTTGCGACGCCATCCGGTATCCGGGTGACGGACGCGACAATGAATACAAGCCGGAAACGCCGCCCGGGGCACCCGGCCCGGCACCGCCAAGCCAGCCGGTGGACGATCCGTACGGAACTGGCGACAGCGACGAACCTGTCACCGTTGATGAGCCGGATACAGAGACACCGGACAGTCCGGATCCGGATGCCTCAAGCGACACGCCGGATGAAAGCGACGCCAGCGACAGCAACGGCACGGACTCATCTGACGAGCCGGATGCGAGTGATCCGGTTGATCCGGACCCGCAGCCCGAAGACCCGCAACCGGACCCTGAGCCCGAGCCCGAGCCCGTCGTCGTATTCTCCTTCGTCGAACCGGGCCAACTCGAACCAGGCTCCGGCACCGGCACGCAGGAAACCGAAGCTGTGTTCTCTCCGGAGATGCGATTTCCGATCAAGTCGGCGCCCGCTTTCCTGCAGTCCCAGGTCTGGGGCTATGGTGGCGGCATGAAAGGCGGAGACCAGTGCGATCCGCGCAATTATGAGTATCCATGGCGCGACAATTTCTGCGAAACACGCTCGTCCAACCGCAACTCACCCTACTGCCCGGTCAGCCGGATCCATCAGGGTCAGGACATTCGTGTCGGTACGGCCGAAGGCTGTAACGAGCTTCGCCGTACGGCGCCGGCCGAGCGCGCCCTCTATGAAGTCGTCGCGACCGAGGACGGCATCATCCAGTCTATCGGCACCTATACCGTCACGCTCCGGGCCGGGCCGCGCATCTACAAGTACATGCACATGAACATGCGCGCGCTTCAGGTTTCACAAGGCGATACCGTGACGAAGGGCCAGACGCTGGGTTATGTCTCGAATGATTTTGGTGGCACGGCAACGACCTTCCACCTGCATTTCGAGCTACTGCAGAACACCGCCGACAGCGGCTGGGTTCACGTTCCGCCATACACCTCGCTCGTCGCGGCCTATGAAAGGCGCGAAAGCGGGATTGGCGAGGAAATTGTTCCGAATGTCGCCGTGGCGGCCGCAACCACACCTGCGCTGGAGGGCCCGGATGCACCGGTTATCACGGAGGCTTTCGTCATGCCCGATCCGGAGCTGGTGACGGACCCGGAATAAGCAGCTCCCGGCCCGGGTCTGGCGCATGAATTGCGTGCAGTCCTGCTGTTGAAAGAATTTTAATGCGTTAACCGCTTGCTAAGATGTTGCTGTGCGGCAACACTTTGGTCTGCGGGGCGCGTAGCAGGATCGAGTAAAATAGCCATGAGCAATGTGGAGAAGCTGCCCGTCCAGCCGCGCCATGAGGGCAAGTCGGTAACGCTGATCGGGACGGATCTACCAGCCCCGTATCTCGACGAAGCAGAACCCTCTCCGCTGATGCACACGGCGTCGCTCTGGTGGCGCCGTTTCGTGAAAACCCTTCAGGTCCTCGCTGTGCTGGCTCTTGTCGGATTTTACCCGGCGCTCATCGTCGCATCGCACGAAATCAATGACAGTCCGGTCATCCTGTCGGCAGAATCGCCATGGGCGTCACCCGAGACCGGCGTCGTCGTGACGCTGATCGGCCGCGAGATAGAAGGTCCTGGCTGGGCGGCCGATCGCCCTGGCTGGCATCCCCAGGCGCGCCTGACTGCTTTGCCAGCCTGGCAAAACGCTCTGGCGACCTCTCTCAGCCAGTTCTCGCGGCTCATGGCCGGAAAATCCCAGACGCCGGATGGCAATCCCGATCCTGATCTGTCTGCCGCGGCGAGGCTTCTGATGCCGGAAGCAGGGCTGGACCAGACCCCCCGGCTGACGGCTGCTGCTGAAGCGCTGGCGCGCTATGAAGGCCGGCTCGAACGCAACCTCGCCTCAAGGCCCTCTGGCGTTACCGACATCGTCGATGAGCTGGCGCTGTTTTCCGGATGGGCGGACAACTCCTATGAGCGGCTCAGCCAGCGGATCGGCACGCGGGAAGGATGGCCGGCGTCAAAGGAAGATATCCAGGTCTTTTTCGAGGCCCGCGCCCGTGCCCAGGTTGTCAGCCAGATCCTTACCGCAAGCCTCGTGTCTGAGCCGGACATCGCCGTTCGCAATTCGGTCGAGTCCCGCCTCGACCAGATCGAGGCCTATTGGCGTCGGGCCGCTGAGCTTGATCCCATCTTTGTCTCGAACCAGGCGGGGGACGCCCGGCTCATGGCCGATCATCTCGCCATGATGGCTTTCTACCTCCGTCAGGCCGGCGACTCGACGCGAGAACTGGGCGCGGCCCTGCTGTCGGAAGAACAGGCCCGACTGGCTGCACAGGCCGAACAGGAAGCCGGCGAAAGCGCCGACGCGACTGACTCCTGAGACAGCACCGGCTTGAAAGCACAGGCCCGACGGTCCATTTCTGCCTCCAGTGACCAAAGCAGGCAGACCCATGTTCATTCAGACTGAGCCGACCCCGAATCCGGACACGATCAAGTTCCTGCCAGGGGAAACCGTAGCCGGCTCTGCTGGCCCGTTCGACTTCGCCAGCGAATCCGAAGCCGGCATCAGCCCTCTGGCGCGCGCAGTGTTCTCCGTTTCAGGTGTCACGCGCGTGTTTCTCGGCGCTGACTTCCTCTCGGTCAGCAAGGAGGAAGCGACCGACTGGAAACATGTGCGCCCGATGGTGCTGGCCGCGATCATGGACCACTATGTCGCCGGGCTTCCCGTCATCGACGAGGGGGTCACTGCGTCAGCAGAGATAGACGGCGTGACAAGTGCGGCCGACTATGAAGGTGAGACAGCCGAGATCGTCGAGGAGATCCTTGAGCTGATCGAGACGCGAGTCCGCCCGGCCGTTGCTCAGGATGGCGGCGACATCATCTTCCAGCGCTTTGATTCCGACAGCGGCATCGTCCACCTGTCGATGCGCGGCGCTTGCGCGGGGTGTCCTTCTTCCACGATGACCCTTAAACAGGGCATAGAAAACATGTTGAAGGCCTATATTCCGGAAGTAAATGCTGTAGAAGCTGCGCTTTAGGAGAATGAATTCGGAGGTTTTGAATGGCTGATCCAGTCAATGACTACGCGCTGGACCTGATCTGGCGCAAAGGCAGAAGCTACAATGGCTGGCTCGACAAGCCCGTTCCCGAAACCCTGATCCGCGCGGTCTATGACCTCACTAAAATGGGCCCGACCAGCGCCAATTGCAGTCCGGCCCGCTTTGTCTTCGTTCACTCCGAAGACGGCAAGAAACGGCTGGCGAAACATGTCTCCGAAGGCAACCAGACCAAGGTCCTGACGGCGCCGTGGGTTTGCATTATCGCAAATGACCTGATGTTCCAGGAAAAGATTCCAGAGCTCTTCCCGCACAATCCCGGTGCCAAGGACTGGTTCAAGGACAAGGACAAGCGGATCGAAACCGCCGATCGGAACGGCACGCTTCAGGGCGCCTATCTGATGCTCGCTGCGCGGGCGCTCGGCCTCGATTGCGGCCCGATGTCCGGCTTCAACCAGGATGGCGTCGACCTTGAATTCTTCGCCGAGAAGGATGGCACCCACCATTGGCGTTCGAACTTCATTTGCTCGATCGGCCATGGCGACGAAAGCACCATCTTCCCGCGCAGCCCGCGGCTTTCGTTCGAAGACGCCTGCCAGATCATCTGATTTTTCATCATGCTGGTCCTATCCATTGATACATCGGGGCCAGCCTGCGATGTCGCCATCGTGGAAGACGAAGCTGTCCTGGCTGAGGCGAAGGATGAAATGGTGCGCGGACAGGATGCGCGCCTGCCGGGTCTCGTCGATGAGACTGTGCGCGCCGCTGGTGTGACCCTGTCCGATATTGACCGTTTGGCCGTTGTCACCGGGCCGGGGAGCTTTACCGGCGTGCGTGTCGGCATTTCCTTCGCCCGGGGCCTCGCCCTGGCATTGGGCAAACCCTGTATCGGCGTCACCAGTCTCGAAGCAGCCTTGCCCACCGGCCAACAGGGGTCGGCCATTGTACTCCTGCCAGCAAAGCGCCGTCCGCCGGACATCAGTTACTGGGCGCAGCGATTCCGGTCCGGCGACGCGGTAACCGAACCTGAAGAAATTGGACTGGATGCACTCGCGGCAGAACTGAAAGCGCATCCGCATTTCGTCTATGGCGACGGGCTGGTTGCACTGGAAGACGCCCTCGGCGGCGCCAATATCCATCCCGCCCGACCGACAGCCGCCCGCGCCGCAGTGATCGCGCTCCGGGCCGACCCGGACAAGATGAAGGCCAGCCCTGTATATGTCCGCGCGCCGGATGCCGCCCTGCCCGGCGGAAAGCGCCCGTGACCCACTCTGTCAGGCTCCTGACGCGCGAGGACGCCGCTGGCGTGCACGCGCTTCATGCCCGTTGCTTCCCGCCCGATGAGGCCTGGAGCGCCTGGTCCTTCCGGGACACGCTTGCGCTGCCGACAACGATAGGGCTCGCAACAGAGGCGGGCGAGCGACTTTCCGGCATGATACTGGCCCAGAACACTCCGCCTGACGCAGACATCCTGACCATGTGCGTGGATCCGGATTATCGCCGCGCCGGCCTCGCGACCGACCTGCTCAATGGACTGGTCCGCCTGCTTGGTCCATATGGCGTCAACCGGCTCTGTCTCGACGTTGCCGCTGACAATGGCGCCGCGACAGCATTCTATGAAAGCAGCGGATTCCTCGCCGATGGCCGGCGCAGGAACTATTATGAACGCAGCGACGGGACACAGGTGGACGCCGTGCTCATGTCGCGCTCAATTGCTGGACAGGCTAATGAATCGGAGGCATGAAGGACGCTATGGATCGGCTTGAAAAACTTTGCGCCGAAAAAGGCCTCAGAATGACGGAGCAGCGCCGCGTCATCGCGCGCGTGCTGTCCGTCGCGGACGACCACCCGGATGCCGAGGAACTGCATCGGCGGGCGAACGAACTGGATAATTCCATCTCGCTCGCAACCGTGTACCGGACAGTGAAACTGTTCGAAGAGAGCGGCATCATCGAACGTCACGAATTCCGCGACGGGCGCGCCCGCTTCGAGGAAGTGCCAACCGAGCACCACGACCACCTGATCGATGTGAAGTCCGGCGACGTTGTCGAGTTCCACTCTGAAGAGATCGAACGTCTACAGGTCGAGATTGCCGAGCGCCTCGGCTACAAGCTCGTCGACCACCGCCTTGAGCTTTACGGCGTACCACTCAAGAAGGACTGATGTCACTTACACCTGACTCTGGCCTGAAAGACGCTTTTGAGTCATAAGCGCGCGGATGACCACCCAGACTTCGCGACCCGAGCCGAAGCGTCTTTTCATCAAGACGTATGGCTGCCAGATGAATGTGTATGACTCAGAGCGCATGCGCGATGTGCTGCGCCCGCTCGGCTACCAGCCGGTCGATACGGCCGAAAATGCCGACCTCGTCGTGCTGAACACCTGTCATATCCGAGAAAAAGCGACGGAAAAGGTCTATTCCGAGCTTGGCCAGATCAAGAAGCTGAAAGAGGCCGCCGGCGGCAAGATGACGATCGCCGTGGCAGGTTGCGTCGCGCAGGCAGAAGGCGCCGAGATCATGCGCCGCCAGCCCGCGGTCGACCTCGTCCTCGGCCCGCAAGCCTATCACAAGCTGCCGGAAATGGTGGCGCGGGCGAGCCGCGCCGTGGGTGAGCGCCTGGAGACGGAATTCGAAACGCTGGAAAAGTTCGACGCCCTGCCAAAGGCGCGCGAAGCTGACGGCCCGACGGCTTTCCTGTCGGTGCAGGAAGGTTGTGACAAGTTCTGCACGTTCTGCGTCGTGCCCTATACGCGCGGCGCCGAGCTCTCCCGCCCCGTGGACGACATCACGCTCGAAGCCCGAAGCCTTGCTGCGCAAGGCGTGCGCGAAGTCACGCTGCTCGGCCAGAACGTCAATGCCTGGCACGGCGCCGCGCCAAAGCTTGAGGGCGGCGAAGAGTGGGGCCTTGGCAAGCTTGCCCGTCACCTTGCCAGGATTGGCGGCTTTGACCGGATCCGGTACACGACCAGCCACCCTCGCGACATGGATGATGACCTGGTCGCGGCGCACGCTGAGGTACCGCAGCTGATGCCCTTCCTGCACCTGCCGGTCCAGTCGGGCTCGGATCGCATTCTCAAGGCGATGAACCGTGGCCACACGGCAGAGCACTATCTCGACATCATGCGGAAGATGCGCGATGCGCGGCCCGACATGGCGCTCGCCAGCGATTTCATCGTCGGCTTCCCGGGCGAAAGCGACCAGGATTTCGAGGACACGATGAGCCTCGTGCGCGAAGTCGGCTACGCCATTGCCTATTCATTCAAATATTCTGCCCGTCCCGGAACGCCGGCGGCCGATATGTTCGGCCATGTGCCGGAAGAGGTGAAGGACGAGCGTCTGCAACGTCTGCAGGCCCTGTTGCGCGACCAGCAGGCGAGCTTCAATGCGTCCAAGATTGGCGAGACCATCCCGGTACTTGTCACCGGCAAGGGTCGCAACCCCGGCCAGCTTCATGGCCGCAGCCCCTGGATGCAGGCCGTTCACTTCGATGCGCCTGAATCCCTGATGGGGCAGATCGTCGATGTGAAGGTCGTCGGCGCGACGCTGAACTCGCTCGCTGGCGAATACGTGGCTGCGGTAGAGGTTGCCTGACCTTGAAAGGCACGATCACCCGCCTCTACACGCCCGAGAATCCGTCACAGCTCCCATCTATCTGCGGCCCTCAGCATCGCAACCTGATGAAGCTGGAAATGGCGCTGATCGATGGCAAGCTTGAAGCTGAAAGCCAGGGCGGCAGTATCAAGCTATCCGGCTCACCCGATGCTGTTGGGATGGCGGAAGCCACGCTTGCTGCCTTTGAACGCATGCTCAAGGCCAACCCGTCCGCTGGTGAAGATGCTTTCGAAGGTGCGATCGACCAGGCACGGGCGCCGGCAGAAAGCTATGGGTCACTGTCCGGGCTTCGGGTGCCGATCATGCCGCAGACCAAGACCCAGGCTTCCTATATCGACAAGCTGACCCGTCCGGGCACCGATCTTGTCTTCGGTGTCGGCCCGGCTGGCACCGGCAAGACATTCCTCGCCGTGGCGGCAGGGGCCGCGGAGCTTCGCAAGAAGACCAAGGAACGCCTGATCATCACGCGCCCGGCCGTCGAGGCAGGCGAGAATCTTGGCTTCCTTCCGGGCGACCTTGAAGAGAAGGTCGAGCCCTATCTGCGTCCGATCTGGGATGCGCTGAACGAGGTGCTCGGGCCCGATCAGGTCGACCGGATGCGCGAGAAGAAGATCATCGAAGTCGCCCCGCTGGCTTTCATGCGCGGGCGCACCCTGAAGAATGCCTTCGTCATCATGGATGAGGCGCAGAACGCCACGGTCGGCCAGACCAAGATGGTGCTGACGCGCCTTGGCCGAGATTCCCGCATGGTCGTCACCGGCGACCCCGGACAGGTCGACCTGCCGCCGAAAACGCCTTCCGGCCTTGCCCATGCGCTGAAGATCCTGGACGGCGTCGAAGGCGTCGGCGTCGTCGAATTCTCAGCCAATGATGTGCGCCGTCACGCCCTCGTTTCGCGCATCATTCGCGCGTATGACAAGGACGCTGAAACAAGCCGATGAGCGTCGTCCTGGATTTACGGATTGAAGCCGAAGGCTGGAGCCAGGCGGTGGGCGATGCCGCGAGCGTGTGCGATGCCGCGCTGTCGGCAGCCCATGCCCTCACAGGCCGGGCCGGTGAGATCGACCTGCTGCTGACGGACGATACTGAAATGCACCAGCTCAATCGCGACTGGCGCGGCAAGGACAAACCGACCGATGTCCTGTCATTCCCGGCCGATCCGCTTGAAGCGCCATTTCTTGGAGATGTCGCGATTGGTCTCGGCGTTGCGAGCCGGGATGCACAGGCGCGTGGAATTTCGCTCAAAGATCATCTCAGCCATCTTGTTATTCACGGCTACCTCCACCTTATTGGCCATGATCACATTGAAGACACAGAGGCGCGTGAAATGGAGGCGCTCGAGATTCGCGCGCTTGCCACGCTCGGCATCGCTGATCCATACTCGGCGCAATCCTGAAGTGTAGGGAAATGAACGACAGCACTGATCGAGAGAGACGGCGCCGTCCGCGGATATTCAGTTTCCGCAGGCGGCGCGATCCTGAGCCAGACGCGCCGTCGCCGGAGGCCCGGCCGCTGCGGCATACGTCCCAGCAGATGAGACTTCGCCTCGCCGAATTCGAACAGGGCCGCGTTGCCGATGTGATGGTACCGCGGGCGGAGATTGTCGGCGTCGAACTCAGCACAGACCTGCCGGCCCTGATCCAGCTTTATGCCGAGGAATCCCATTCGCGCCTGCCCGTCTACCGGGAAACGCTCGATGACCCGATCGGCCTGGTTCACATCAAGGACGTGGTGGGGGAAATCGCACGTGGCGGCGACGGAATGGACCGTCCGCTGGAGCGGCTGCGGCGCGACATCCTTTTCGTGCCGCCGTCGATGCGCCTGGCTGATCTTCTTGTGAAAATGCAGTCGAGCCGGATTCACATGGCGCTCGTGGTGGACGAGTATGGCGGTACAGACGGCCTCGTCTCCCTCGAAGACCTCATGGAAGAGATCGTGGGTGACATCGAGGACGAACACGATGAAGAACCTGCCATGGTTGTGCGCCGTGGCCGCCACGCATGGGAAGCGGACGCCAGAATGGAGATTTCCGATTTCATGGAAAAGACGGGGGTCAATCTCGACATACCGGACCTCGATGTCGAAGTGGATACGCTGGGCGGGCTGGCCTTCGCCATTGCCGGCAAGATTCCGCTGCGTGGCGAAGTGCTGCGACACCCATCGGGTGCCGACCTCGAAATTCTGGACGGCGACGCCCGCCGGGTCGAACGGCTGATCGTCAGGCACCTTCCGGCCGAGGGAACCGCGTGAGCAGCGCGATTCGCAGCCACGGCTTCACTGCCCTTGGCCCCCTGCACGAAGCGCTCGCCAAACTGGTTGGCTGGCGTGCTCTGGGGTTTGCTGCCCTGCTGGGTGCATTTTCGGCGCTGGCCTTCGCACCGTTCCACCTCACACCTGCCCTCATCGTTTCCGTCACCTGTCTCATCTGGATGATGGATGGCGCCCGCGGCATGATCCGCTGGGGCCGCGCCATGTTCATGCGGGGCTGGGCCTTCGGGTTCGGCTTTTTCCTGATTGGCATGCACTGGACCGCCTCGCCCTTTCTCATCGAACCTGAGAAGCATGCTGTCTTCCTATGGATGCCGCTGATCGCGCTACCGGGCGGCATGGCACTGATCTGGGGTGCTGGAGCGGCGCTGGCCGGGGCCTTCTGGTCTGCATCGCCCTCCCGTGTCTTCATCTTCTCGATATTCTTCGCACTCAGCGAACTGGCGCGCGGACACCTTTTTGGCGGCTTCCCGTGGAACATCTTTGGCACGACCTGGTCGCCCGGGGACGCGCTGTCACAGGCCGCCGCAATCGGCGGCGTATACTGGCTGACGCTGCTCACCCTGTTCATCAGCGCTGCGCCAGCCGCCATGGTCGACACGCGCGAATCGCGCGGCGTCATGGGCCGGGCGCTACCCGTCCTCATGGCCGTAATACTGATCGGCTTTGGCTGGGCCTGGGGTGCGCAGCGTATCGCCCAGCCATCCGCGATGAGCGAAGAAACCGTCGTGCTCATGGATGCCGGCATCCCTCAGGCGCAGAAGTATAACGGCCGTGGTGAAGCCGTGCTCGAACGCTATGGCGAATTCCTTCGCGACATTGAGAGCGACCCGAATGACATCGTCATCTGGCCGGAAGGCGCCCTGCCATTCGAGCTGCTGGCCAATAATTACGCGCTGGACGTCATCTCCGCCTATCTCGGCCAGCGCTCGCTCATTGTCGGCACGACGAGGCGCAGCTTCGATGGCCGCGACGGTGTCTATCACAACAGCCTCGCCGTTCTGCAGACAGAAAGCGGGCGCGCCGAGCTTATCGCTCTTTATGACAAGCATCGCCTGGTGCCCTTTGGCGAACTGCCCGCCAGCCGGATCGTCCCGTTCGGCGAATATATGTCGGCTTTCCTGCCAAGCGCGATGCAGCAGCTCGCGACCAGCGGGTTCGAACCGGGCAGCGAACCGACAGTTCTTTTCCCGGCAAACCTGCCGCCTTTCGTCGCCCTCATCTGCTATGAGGGGCTGTTTCCCGAGATCACCCGGAACGCCGGTCCGCAGCGCGAAGAAGCAAGATGGATTGTCACCATCTCGAACGATGCCTGGTTCGGGGCGGGCATGGGGCCAGCCCAGCATTATGCACAAAACCGCTATCGCGCGATCGAGAGCGGCCTGCCCATGGCCCGTGTGGCGAGCCGCGGCGCTACGGCGATGGTTGATGGCCTTGGACGGGAGACCGCGCGCGGCCAGCGCGTGACAGGTGATCCGGCCGGATGGGTATCATCTGTCGTTCGCACGCCGCTTCCTGCCGCGATGCCCGTCACCCCCTATCAGAGATATGGTCCAGCCCTGTTCTGGCTGACCCTGACGGGCTTTGTTGTTCTGGCCTTTGTCTCATGGCGACGCTAGACAGACCGTTGGTCGAGTAAAAGGCAGACATTTCAAGCATGTCGGAAAGCAAACTTCCCAGCAAGATTGACCATCTGGTCGGCCAGCGCCTGCGCTGGCGGCGCAGGGAGTTGAAGCTGACCCAGGAACAGCTTGGCGAAAAGCTGGGTCTGACCTTTCAGCAGGTCCAGAAGTACGAGAAGGGCGTGAACCGAATTTCGGCAGGACGGCTTTACGAGATGTCGACCGTGCTCGATATCCCGATCCTGTACTTCTATGAGGGCGCTGAGGACTACCTCGCCTTGCCCGCAAATGTAAGGGAAGACAACGAGCCGGCCGGGCCCCTGCCGCAGCTTGATCAGGAAGCAATGGAGCTTCTGGCCGCATTCCAGCAGATTGCGGACGAGGAGCTTCGCAAGTCCCTTCTGTCGACTATTAAGGCAGCGGCCGCAGCCAGTGCACCAAATTCCTGAAGGAGCCTAGCCGGGGCCTCCCGAAGGCTATAACAGGGCAAGATCACTCACTCTAACGAGCGGATACTATTTTGACCCCAGCAGATTTTCTTTTCACCAGTGAAAGTGTTTCTGAAGGCCATCCAGACAAGGTCTGTGACCGCGTCTCTGACGAAATCGTCGACCTCTATTTCCGGGAAGCGCTGAAGGCGGGCTATGATACCTCGCGCGTTCGCGTTGCCTGCGAAACCGCTGCAACGACCAACCAGGTCGCCCTGCTCGGCGAGATGCGCGGCCCCGACACGATCACGCACGAAATGATCGAAGACGTCGTTCGCAATGCCATCAAGGATATCGGGTATCAGCAGAGCGGCTTCCACTGGCAGTATCTGAAGCTCCACAACTGGCTGCACGGCCAGTCCGAGGACATTGCTGCCGGCGTGGACGAAGGCACCGGCACCTATACCGACGAAGGCGCTGGCGACCAGGGCATCATGTTCGGCTATGCGAGCGACGAGACAGACGAGCTCATGCCGGCGCCGATTTCCTTCTCCCACCGCATCCTGAAGCGTATGGCCGAGCTTCGCCATTCCGGCGAACGCCCCGAGTTCGAACCGGACGCGAAAAGCCAGGTCACCATGGCCTATAGCGATGGCAAGCCGATCGGCGTCGATGCCGTGGTCGTCTCGACCCAGCACCGCGACGGGCTGTCAGCTGGCGATGTCCGCGAACTCGTCCGCCCGATCATCAAGGAAGTTCTTCCGGACGGCTGGCTGCCAAAGGAAGAGAAGCTTTACGTCAACCCGACCGGCAAGTTCGTCATCGGCGGCCCCGATGGCGACGCAGGACTGACCGGCCGCAAGATCATCGTCGACACCTATGGCGGTTCTGCTCCGCATGGTGGCGGTGCGTTCTCCGGCAAGGACCCGACAAAGGTCGACCGGTCCGCCGCCTATGCCGCGCGCTATCTTGCAAAGAACGTGGTCGCCGCCGGGCTCGCCAAACGCTGCACGCTTCAGCTCTCCTACGCGATTGGTGTGTCACAGCCCCTGTCGATCAATGTGAACCTGCATGACACCGCCAATACGGACGAGCGAGCCCTGGAAAAGCGCCTGATGGAAATCATGGACCTTTCCCCGCGCGGGATTCGCACGACGCTTGGTCTCAACAAGCCGATCTATGCGCGCACGGCCGCCTATGGCCACTTCGGCCGCCAGCCTGACAATGAGGGCGGATTCTCCTGGGAGAGAACCGATCTGGTCGACAGTCTGAAGGACCTTGTCAGCTAGGCTTGCCGACAGGACCAGAGGGGCTCTCTGGCCAGCAAACAATACGAAGACGGGCCCTTCGCGGCCCGTCTTTTATTTTGGCCGACAAGGCCAGCAAGCCGGCAAACCGGCCATGCGTAACGGTTTTTCAAACACTGCCGAGTACCGTGCGGGCAAACAAAGTCCGAAAAAGCGTGGTGAGTGTCGTGGCGTTCCGTAAACTGATCATTCAGATTCCGTGCTTCAACGAGGAGCAGACCCTCGCGATTGCGCTCAGCCACCTGCCGCGAGAGGTGCCCGGTTACGACACCGTCGAATGGCTGATCGTCGATGACGGTTCGACCGACGATACGGTCCGCGTTGCGCGTGAACACGGTGTCGATCACATCGTTTCCCTGCGTCACAATCAGGGGCTTGCCCGCGGCTTCATGGCGGGCATTGAAGCCTCGTTGAAGCTCGGCGCCGACACGATCATCAATACAGATGCCGACAACCAGTACGACGCGTCCTGCATTCCCGACCTCGTCGCTCCTATTGTCGAGGGCAAGGCAGAGATCGTCGTCGGTGCGCGCCCGATCAACGACACACCGCACTTCTCCGGCATCAAGAAGTTCCTGCAGCGGCTGGGCAGCTTCGCAGTCCGCGTGGCCAGCAATACGTCCATCCCGGATGCCCCCTCAGGCTTCCGCGCGATCCACCGTGAAGCCGCCATGCGGATGTTCGTTTTTTCCGAGTACACCTATACGCTCGAGACCATCATCCAGGCCGGCCGCAAGAATATGCGAATTACGTCCGTGCCGGTCCGCACCAACGAGGATCTGCGCCCGTCGCGGCTGGTCAAGAGCATTGCAAGTTATGTCCAGCGTTCGCTGGTCACCATCCTGCGCGTCTTCATCACCTACAAGCCGCTCCGGGCCTGCTTCACGGTCGGATCGGTCTTTGCGCTTGGCGCCGCTGTACTCGGCCTGCGTTTCCTGTGGGCCTTCATGACAGGAGACGGGGCTGGCAAGGTCCAGTCGCTGATCCTGCTCAGCGTGCTGGCCATGGCGTCGTTCGTATCCTTCGCCGTCGGCGTCATCGCCGAGCTTCAGGCCGCCAATCGCAACCTGCTGGAAGATATCCGTCTGCGGCTGCTGCGAGCCGAACTGGCAAGTGAGGAGACCCGTTCGCAGCGCGCCCGCTTTGACCAGGTCCGCCAGGAACTTGCTGAAACCGATCCCGCCCAGCGTCCCGCGGGCCTCCAGTCGCGAGCAGGATAAACGCCATGCCGCAGAGCCAGACATTCTCCCACACCCCCATCGCCGCCTACGACAATGTCGCTGGCAACCACTACGACAAGTACAATACGGGCAATCCAATTGCCCGTTGGCTTATGAATGGATTTCTCAGCGCATTTGACACGCTCGCCGCCCAGTCGGGTGCGGCTGAAGCGTTCGAGGCCGGATGCGGAGAAGGCCACTTGTCACTCCGTCTTGAGCGCGCAGGCCTGAACGTGCGCGGCGTCGACCTTGAAGAAAGCGCCATCGCCGAAGCCCGGGCCAATGCCAGCGACGAGGGCGCCGCCGCCCAATTTGATGTCGCCGATCTTTATACGCTCGACCCGGCCACCCATGGCGCGCCCCTTGTCGTCAGCTGTGAGGTGCTCGAACACGTGCCGGACCCAGATCGGGCGCTCGATGTTCTGACGAAGCTTGCGCAACCCTGGCTGCTCGTTTCAGTGCCACGCGAACCGGTCTGGCGCGCGATGAACATGGCGCGCGGCAAGTATCTCGGCCAGCTCGGCAACACGCCCGGCCATATTCAGCATTGGTCGGCGTCCGGGTTTGAAGCCCTGGTCTCCCGGCACGCCCGCATTGTCGCAACCCGCCGGCCCCTGCCCTGGACGATGCTGCTTTGCCGGTGCGACTGAAGGCGCGCGACCAGATGACCCGACAGGCCATATCCAGGCTGTTTCGCTGGGCCGGCATCGCCGCCGCGAGCGCGCTGACGGCGTGGTTTGTCTGGCGGCTGGTCTTGGCAGACTGGTCCTCCCTGCCAGCCGAACTACCGCCCATTCTGCTGGTTGCGGCTCCCGCACTGGCGCTGGTTTATGCCTGCCTCGGCCTGTTGCTCGCCTTTGCGTGGTCATGGCTGGCGGGGGCCTTCATTGGCGAGGGCTACGGTCAGGTCCGCCTGCACGCGACCACGCAGGTCATGAAATACCTTCCGGGAAACGTATTCCACCTCGCCGGCCGCCACGGTTTCGCGAAGCGCCAAGGGGCCTCGCACCGGGCGCTGGTCCTTGCCGCTCTAGCCGAGGCTGGGCTCCTCGTTTTCGCAGCCGGAATCGTCGCCATGCTGGCGCTGCCTTACCTGTCCGGGCTGATCGCCCTGCCGCCGGCAATCTGGATAACGGCCGGCGCATGCATGCTGACTGGCCTTGCACTTGTCCTTGCGTGGCAGCGTGACCGTGTCGGCGGAATACTGCGGAAGCTGAAATCGGCCCGACAGCCGCTTATGGGTGCCGGGCTCGCTTACCTTGTCTTTTTCGCCGCGAGCGGACTGATTGGATACGTCCTGTTTGCGCTTATCGCGGGCGACAATGCCAGCGGATACCTTGCGGCCACCATGGGTGCCATGGCGCTGGCCTGGCTGGCCGGCTTCCTTACGCCGGGCGCGCCAGCGGGGCTTGGGGTTCGCGAAAGCGTTCTCCTGATCATTCTCGCTCCGGCAGCCGGTGAGGCTAGCATACTCGCCCTGGCCGCACTGTTCAGGATCGTCACCGTGCTGGGCGACGGCTTGCTCGCCCTCGGCGCTGCCGCGTTCGTCAAGCCTGCTGTGGGCAATGGTGATCGCTTGCATGGCCAGGCTTCAGGGTTGGGGACGCCATCATGACGCTCACGCATACGATGAGCCGTGAAATCGGTCAGTCGCAGTCGCGCGCGGTGCCGATAGAGGCCTGGCTTGCCTGGGTACTCGCCTTTGCGGCCTTTTCAGCCTTCCTGCCGCGCGATGTCAGCTATGATGTGGCCCACTACCAGATCCATAATGGCTGGGCGCTGCTCAACGACCGTATCCATCATGACTTCGCGCCGGCGGACATGCACAGCTTCATCAACCCGCCCTACAACGCTTTTGTCTGGTGGCTGATCGAGCGCCTGCCCGGCCCGCTCGTTAGCGCCGTCCTCGCGCTCCCGCAGGCGCTTATCCTGCCCGGGCTGTTCTATCTGACCCGCGCCATATCGACAGCACTGACCGGGTCGGCCACGCGCAATGTCTGTCTTTTCATCGCCGCTATCGGCTTCCTGGCAGATGGCCATTTCTCGCTCTTTGCATCCATCCGGAATGATGCCTGGGGGGCGGCTGCCTTTATCGGCGCGCTCGCGCTTTCCGTTCGTGAAGACGGCTCGCTGGCCGGCTGGAAACGCCTGGCCGTGGCCAGCCTGATCATGGGCGCCGTGCTCGGCATGAAGGGGACGAACCTGCCCTATACGCTTGCCTTTGCGAGCTTCGTCCTGATCCTCGCCGAGGGACATCGCGCGCGCCTGAACGCGGCGTTGATCTGCGCAGCTGGCGGTTTCGTATCAGCCGCGCTGCTGACGGTCCCCTATGCCTGGATTCTCTGGACCGAGTTCGCGAACCCGGTCTTTCCGATGGCTAACGGACTGTTTGACAGTCCGCTGGGACCGGACGCCTATGACGCCTATGCCCGCCGCAAGCCGGACGGCCTTCTCGGCCTGCTGGTCTTTCCATTCGTCTTTACATTCAATTCGGAGATCATTGGCTCAACCGATCTCGACGATGTGCGCCTCCTCCTGGGATATGTCAGCGCCATCGCCCTGCTTGGCCTCCTTGCCCGCAACCGCTTGAACAAATCCGCCAGACCCGGTGCACGGCTGGTCCTCGCGCTGGCCGCAGCCTTCCTCATTGGCCTCTTCGCCTGGATGCAGGCCTTCTCGGTGTTGCGCTACTACATTGCCGGCTGGATGCTTGGGCCCGTCCTCGTCTTCGCACTCGTCCTGTTTCTGACGCGCGAAGCGGTGGTCTCTCATCGCCTGCGCATGCTGGGCCTGGCCGCCGCCGTCCCGCTACTTGCCTTCACGGGGCCGATGGACCTACGCCGCGCCGCCTGGAGCGACTTCGGCGAGCCTTATGTGTCGGCAGACATTCCAGGTCCGGAGCGGTTCGAAGACGCCTTCATCCTGTTCACGGGTGACGATCCGAGCGCCTTCCTCGCCACACAGTTCCCCGCCTCGGCCACTTTCGGCCACGCTGTCATGCAGGATTATTTCAGGCCGGCATTGGAGAACTACCGTCCGCTCCTGCGCGACGCGCTGTGGGCCTCGGACCGGCCGGTCTATGCCGTGATGTTCGAACGCAAGGGCGAAACCGGCCGCGAGCGGATGCTGAGCCGGCTCGCCATGCGCGAAAACCTGATCGGCCGGAGCGAAACCTGCGAGCGAATCCCGACGAATTTCGAGGCAAATGACGGCCTGTGGCTGGTCTGCCCCCTTGAGCGCGGAGACGAAGCCGCTAAGCCCTGAAGCCTGAACAGCTGACAGGAGGCGGCGCTGCCTGAGAACAAGGCTTCAATTCCGATCCGGTCTTTCGGTCGCACAGGCGGACGGCCGCTTTCTGCACGCCAGCAGCGCCTGATTGATGAGCGCCTGCCGGCGCTGGCAATCCCGGAGACAGGTGACCCGCTCGCCGCCTTTCCGGCGCGCCCCGATCGTCTCTGGCTGGAAATCGGCTTTGGCGGGGGTGAGCATGTCGCCGCGCAGGCAGAAGCCAACCCGGATGTCGGCTACCTGGCGTGTGAAGTCTTCGTTGAAGGGGTTGCGAAGTGCCTGACGGCTGTAGAGGAAAAGGGCCTTTCAAATGTCCGCTTCTGGACCGAGGATGCCCGCCAGCTCATCGATCGGCTGCCTGATAGCTGCCTCGACCGTGTCTTTATCCTTTTCCCGGACCCATGGCCGAAGAAGAAGCATCATAAGCGGCGCATCATCCAGCCAGACTTCCTCGACAGCCTCGCCCGCATCATGAAGCTAGGCGCACACCTCCGGTTTGCAACCGATGTTCGCTCCTATGCCGACGAGGCGCTGCAGAAGATCTTGGCTCACGGCCAGTTCGACTGGCTCGCCGAGAAAGCCGACGACTGGCGCCGCCCGCCCGCTGACCATGTCCGCACGCGCTACGAGTCCAAGAATCTGGGCGACATCGCACCTGTGTTCTACGAGTTCTCGCTAAAATCTTCATAAATCTTCGGTTGATCTGACGGGTGGTCCGGCTAAAGCACGCGTAGCCACACTCGTGACGGAGACAAGTTTTGAAGCGTTTTTTCGCCATCGTTGCCTGCCTGTTGGCCGCATCGTTGGCATCGGCCCAATCACTCTATGTCGACAATGCAATCACGCGTCACCAGCGTGCCATGTCGGGAGGAACGGTGGCCGAGCGCGTTGCTGCCGCCAATGAACTCGGCCAGGCCATCGTACAGAATGACTGGCGTCCGGATGCCGTCCTCAGGGCTTATGAAGCTGGACAGACGCTTTGCGTTTATGCTGCGTGCCAAGGCGCGGGTCCGATAGCGAAGTTTGCGGCCGACCGTCCGGTGCCTCAAGACCTTCTCTCCACATCAGATGTCGGTTTGCTCAAAACATATTCGGATTGGATGAACTCGGGCACCCCACAGACCCGCGCGGCTTTGGACGAGGCTCTGACCGCGTCTGCAAGCGTACGCGCTACACCGCTTAGCGTTATCGCTTTCCAGACGCGCTACACAAAAGACTCCAATGCCGGCGATTGGGCCGCCGCCGCCGTTTCTGCCGCTGAGGCCGCGCAGCATTTTGCGCCCAACAGATCGGTTATCGGTGAACGTTGGAGCGATGCCGTTCTGGCCGCTACGACAGCGCACTTCAACCACGCCCCCAACCCAGATGCCATTCTGAGGTTGGCCACGCACACAGTCGAGCTTGTCGAGCTCGAACGGACGCTGGGAACACGCCCCGAATGGTTAGAGAAACACGCCTATACGGCCCGGGCCTGGCAAGAGGCGATGTCGGCTTACTACCGGTCTGCATCCGCGTATAATGGGAACGGCAACCGCTATGCAGTGTCCGGACCATCGGTCGACCAGATCGCCGAAGAGGCAGATGCCATTCTCGCCAATGCGGGCAAGTCCGATCTCGTTCCGGATTTCTGGGCCAGCGAAGATAGCAATGGCCTGCCCTTCTGCGATGGCAAACTGAGCGAAAATCCGGACATACGTTTCCCGCGAAACGCTGGCCGTGCCGGCACGTTCGGGTCGGTCATCATGCGGATTTCGATCGATGATCTCGACGTCACCAATGTTGAGGTCCTAGCGGCTGTACCCGCAGAAACGTTTGAGAAACCAGCCTTGAAGGCGGTCCGGAAAAAGAAATGGATTGTCGAGAACGGCACACCCGGCGTCACCTGCAGCACAAGCCAGAAAGACATGATGGCCGTCGTCTGGTTCTTGATCCGATAGAAGCAACCCGCCTGCAATCTCGATTGCCGCAGCGTCCCGCTTCTGGCATAATAGAATTTATCGAATACCGGTCGGTCTGAATGCAAGACCCCGTCGGACCGACGGACTGACTTCCTTCCCCCGTATTTCGAGACCCTTCGTGACCGTCCGCGCGGTGCGGGTCCGGCACGGGGAGAAGACTGGAGTAGCCACTATGGCAACCGGAAAAGTGAAATGGTTCAACGACCAGAAGGGTTACGGGTTCATCCGTCCCGATGCTGGTGGTTCGGACGTGTTCGTACACATCTCGGCGGTTGAAAAGTCGGGCATGCGGACTCTGGCGGAAGATGCGCCGATCCAGTACGAGCTGCACACCGACGAACGCCGCGGCAAGACCTCGGCTGTGGACCTGAAACTTCTCTAGACATCGACGGCGTCTGATACTATCTAGGCGCCAAGTCGAAAAATATCGGCGGCGGGTCCGGCAACGGGTCCGCCGCTTTCTTTTGTCCCGGAGATTTCTCGGAATTGATCGCGCTCACGCAGCAGGAAAAGACCATTCTCTCCCTGATCGAGCCCGTTGCAGACGGTCTCGGCATGGAGATCGTGCGCGTACGCCTGATGGGCGGCCGGCGTCCGACCCTGCAGGTCATGGCCGAGAAAGCGGGCGGTGCGCCGACCGATGTCGAGGACTGCGCCGACCTTTCGAAAGCGATTTCCCCGGTGCTGGAAGCTGCTGATCCGATCAGTGACCCCTACCGGCTCGAAGTGTCGACGCCGGGTATCGACCGCCCGCTGACACGCGAAGGCGATTTCGGCCGCTGGGCCGGCCACCTTGCCAAAATCGAGCTGGCCATGCCGATCGAGGGCCGACGCCGCTTCCAGGGTGTGATACAGAGAGAAGACGAAAACGGCGTTGCGATCGAGCTGGACGATGAAAGCGAACTGGTCGCCAGGGTCGATGAGATGTCCAAGGCGAGCCTTGTGCTCACGGACGCGCTGATCGATGCCGCAAAAGCCAGCGGCGGCCTGCCGCCGCAGCCGGACGACGAAAATTTCTCCGGTCTCGAAATCGATGAGACCGAAGACGATGACAATAATGAAGAAGAAAGTGGAGCAACGAGATGAGTGCAGTCGGCGTATCAGCCAACCGGCTGGAAATCCTGCAGATTGCCAAGGCGGTTGCCGAGGAAAAGGCGATTGATCGAAAGATCGTCATCGAAGCCATGCAGGAAGCCATCGAGAAGGCCGCCAAGTCGCGCTATGGCCAGGAGCATGACATCCGTGCCCTGATCGATGCCGACACTGGCGAGCAGACGCTGTGGCGCATCCAGACTGTCGTTGCGGACGAAGACATCGAGGATCCGGCCCAGCAGGTCACCCTGACCGATGCCAAGAAGATCGATCCGAACCTCGAAATCGGCGACGAGATCAAGGAAGAGCTCCCGCCCTTCGATTTCGGCCGCGTGGCCGCGCAGACGGCCAAGCAGGTCATCATGCAGAAGGTGCGCGATGCCGAGCGCGAGCGCCAGTACAACGAGTACAAGGACCGTGTCGGCGAGATCATCAACGGCATCGTCAAGCGCGTCGAGTACGGCCATGTGATCGTCGATCTCGGCCGCGCCGAGGGTATTATCCGCCGCAATGACGGCATCCCTCGCGAAAACTTCCAGCCGAATGACCGCGTTCGCGCCTATCTCTACAAGGTTTCCCGCGAGACCAAGGGGCCGCAGATATTCCTGTCGCGCGCCCATCCCGACTTCATGGTCAAGCTGTTCGCGCAGGAAGTCCCGGAAGTCTATGATGGGGTGATCGAGATCCGCGCCTGTGCCCGCGACCCGGGTTCGCGCGCCAAGATCGGCGTGATTTCCAATGACAGCTCGATCGATCCGGTCGGCGCCTGTGTCGGTATGCGCGGTGCGCGCGTGCAGGCCGTTGTCGGCGAACTCTCGGGTGAAAAGATCGATATCATCCCGTGGAACTATGATGCGGCGACCTTCATCGTGAATGCGTTGCAGCCGGCCGAGGTTTCCAAGGTCGTGCTCGACGAGGATGAGCAACGGGTCGAGGTTGTCGTGGCCGACGACCAGTTCCCGCTCGCCATTGGCCGACGCGGCCAAAACGTCCGTCTCGCCTCGCAGCTGACGGGCTGGCAGATCGACCTCGTCACCGAGACGGCCGATTCCGAGCGTTACCAGAAGGACTTCCAGGCCCGCACAGAGCTCTTCATGCAGGCGCTCGACGCCGACGAGACGCTCGCCCAGCTGCTGGCTTCTGAAGGCTTCGAGAGCGTCGAGGAAATCGCCTATGTCGCGCCTGAGGACTTTATCTCGATCGAAGGCTTCGACCTTGAAGTCGCTAACGAGATCCAGGAGCGTGCCCGCGAATACCTCGAGAAACTGGCCGCTGAACAGGATGCCCGCCGCAAGGAACTGGGTGTCGAGGACAGCGTGCTTGAGCTCGAAGGCATGAATGTCGGTTTCGCCGTCAAGTTCGGCGAGAATGACGTGCTGAGCGTCGAGGATGTTGCTGGCCTGGTGCCGGACGATATTACCGGCTGGCGCGAGCCGGGCCCTGATGGCAAGCCAGTCTTCCAGCCGGGCATCCTGAAGAAGGGTGAGATGCGCAAGGACGAGGCACAGCTTCTGATCATGCGCGCCCGGGTTGCTGCTGGCTGGATCGAGCCGGAAACGCTCGAACAGCTGGAAGCCGAAATGGCCGCTGAAGCGGCTGGCGAAGCGCCAGACCTGTCGGAAGAAGAACGAGCCCTGATGGCGCTCGGCGAAATCGGCAAGGCCAGCGAAGAGCAGGAAGAGCTTGCCGAGGAAGAACTGATCTTCGACCTCGATGCTCTGGCCGCTGAAGACGTTTCTTCAGAGGACGGCGATGATGCCGACTCGAAAGAATGAGCCTGCCCAGCGCCTGACGGCGCGCAAGGAAAAGACCACTGGCGATGGCCCCCATCGCCAGTGCGTCGTTACGCGTGAAAGTCTCCCGCAGGACGCGCTGATCCGTTTCGTCCGGTCTCCGGACGGGATCGCGGTGCCAGATGTGTCGGGAAAACTTCCCGGCCGTGGCGCATGGGTCACAGCCCGGCGCGACACCATCGCCGAAGCGGTAAAAAAAGGCGCCTTTTCGCGCGCCTTTAAGATGAGGACTGAACCGGCCGACGATCTCGCCGGCCTGATTGAGCGCCAGCTCGCCAAACGCTGTATCGGCCTTTTGGGCATGGCAAAGAAGGCCGGTGAAGCGATCATTGGATTCGACCAGGTTCGTGACTATTTAAGGAAAGAAGCGCCCGGTTACCTCATTGAGGCAGCCGATGGCAGCGAAGATGGCCGCAACAAGGTTCATTTTCTCGCCAAGGCGCTGTATGACACTCCCAGAACAGCAGGCGCGCTGACGTCTGCTGAATTGGGCATGGCCTTTGGCAGGGAGCGTGTGATACATGCCCTGCTTCAGGAAGGCCCGCTGTCGGACTCGTTTGATGCAGCCTACAAGAGGCTGACAGGCTTTCGGGCAGCACCGGAACGTGACTGGTTCTCCGGTCGGATTGGGTAAGAAAAACGGTAGGGGATGGCCCCTGCCGGCAAAAACGCAGATATACGGAGTCGCATGAGCGATACTAAAGACAAAGGCAATACGGGCGGGCGCAAGCCTCTCACGGTCTCCCGCGGGTCGAGCGGCACGGTGAAGCAAAGCTTCAGCCATGGCCGGTCGAAGCAGGTGATTGTGCAGACGAAGAAGCGCCGTGTCGTCGGCCCCGGCGGCGCCGGGCAGACCGGTGGCAACAAGCCGCCGGCCTCTGGATCCGGTGCGTCCTCTTCCGGCGGCAAACAGCCATCGAAGCTTGCCGAAGCCGCCAAGAAGCTTGGCATCACGGAAGAAGAACTGATTGCGCGGCAGAAAGTGCTGCTGCAACGCCGTGAAGCCGAACAGCAGCGCGAAGCCGAGAAAAAGCGCCAGGAAGCTGCGCGCGAACGCCTCTTGTCCGAACAGGAACGCAAGGTCCAGGAAGACAAGGAGCGCGAAGAGGCCGAGGCTCGCCGCAAGGCTGAGGAAGAAGAACGCAAGGCCAAGGAAGAGGCCGAAGCCAAGAAGAAGACTGAGCGCCCCCGCGATGATCGCGGTGGTCGCGCCGCCCCGGCACCGGCCGGCGCCCCGGACATTCCCCTGCCCGACCCGAGCCAGGCTCGCGGCGGCAGCAAGAAGTCCCGCAAGGGCCGCCAGAATGATCGCGATTTCGATGATGGCGGTTCCGGCGGCAAAGGCGGCGGCAACAAGCGTCGCAAGGGCAAGCTGACCATTGCCAGCGCCCTCGGCGATGACGGCGATCGTCAGCGTTCCCTCGCATCCGTGAAGCGCGCCCGTGAACGTGAGCGTGAGCGCCGTCAGGGCGGCGAACAGCAGGAGAAGGTCTCCCGCGAAGTTACGCTGCCGGAATCGATCACGCTTCAGGATCTTGCCCAGCGCATGAACGAGCGCGTTGCGGACGTCGTGAAGTACATGATGCGCCAAGGCGAGATGATGCGCGCCAATGACATCATCGATGCCGATACGGCTGAACTGATTGCCGAGGAATTCGGCCATACGGTGAAACGCGTTTCGGAATCCGATGTCGAAATCGGCCTCGAAGGCGATGAGGATGATCCGAAGGACATGAAGCCGCGGGCACCGATCGTGACCGTCATGGGCCATGTCGACCACGGCAAGACCTCGCTGCTTGACGCGCTGCGCTCGACCGATGTTGTTGCCGGCGAAGCCGGCGGGATTACCCAGCATATCGGCGCCTATCAGGTGCAGCTGGAATCGGGCGACAAGATCACCTTCCTCGACACGCCTGGCCACGCCGCCTTCTCGGCGATGCGGGCGCGCGGCGCCAATGTCACCGATATCGTGATCCTCGTGGTTGCGGCCGATGACGGTGTGATGCCGCAGACGATCGAGGCGATCAAACATGCCAAGGCGGCCGAAGTGCCGATCATCGTGGCGGTCAACAAGTGTGACAAGCCCGATGCCGATCCGGACAAGGTCCTGACCGAACTGCTGCAGCACGACATCCAGGTAGAGGCCATGGGCGGTGAAGTGCAGGCCGTGAAGGTTTCTGCGACTGCCCGCACCGGCCTCGACGAGCTGACCGAAGCCATTTCGCTTCAGGCCGAGCTCCTCGAGCTCAAGGCCAATCCGGATCGTCCGGCCGACGGTATCGTTGTCGAATCGCAGCTCGACAAGGGCCGCGGGCCTGTTGCCACCGTGCTGATCAATCGCGGTACGCTGCAGCGCGGCGAGATCGTGGTTGCCGGCAAGCAGTGGGGCAAGGTTCGCGCGCTGATCAATGAGCGCGGCCAGCAGCTGAAGGATGCCGGACCGGCCGTTCCGGTCGAGATCCTCGGCCTCGACGGAGCACCCGAGCCCGGCGACATGTTCAATGTCGTCGACAGCGAAGCGCGCGCCCGCGAGATCACCGACTACCGCAACCGGATGGAACGCCAGAAGACCGGCGTCGCCTCCGCCCGCGCCTCGCTCGAGTCGCTCATGAACTCGATGAAGGATGACAAGGAAGTCTCCGAACTGCCGCTGGTGGTGAAGGCAGACGTCCAGGGCTCTGTCGAGGCGATCAAGCAGTCGGTCGAGGGCATTTCGACCGACGAAGTCCGCGCGAACGTCATCTACGGCGCCGCCGGCGGTATTTCGGAAAGCGACATCCTGCTCGCCAAGTCCTCGAACGCACCGGTCTTTGCCTTCAACGTCCGCGCCAACAAGCAAGCGCGCGAACTGGCTGAGAAGGAAGGCGTGGAGATCCGGTATTACTCGGTGATCTACAATCTCATTGACGATGTGAAAGACACGCTTTCGGGCATGCTCGCACCGGAGAAGCGCGAGAGCTTCATCGGCTATGCGGATATCCTCGAAGTCTTCAACATCACCAAGGTCGGCAAGGTTGCGGGCTGTAAGGTCACCGAAGGCGTGGTCAAGCGCGGCTGCGGTGTGCGCCTGCTGCGCGACGATGTGGTGATCCACGAGGGCAAGCTGAAAACGCTGAAGCGCTTCAAGGACGAAGTGCCGGAAGTGACCTCCGGCATGGAGTGCGGCATGGCCTTCGAGAAGTACGAGGACATCCGCGAAGGCGACAAGATCGAGTGCTTCGAGGTCGAGATTGTCGAGCGCAAGCTGGACTAAGAGACCTCTACCCAAACGAGAAAAATTGCAGAAAGCCGGGAGTTTTCCCGGCTTTTTTCGTCTGCGGTTAAACTTCTGTTGCGATGGTCCTTTCCAGCCATGCAACCCTTCATGCCCAAACCCGTCGCAGCTAATGATACCGCGCCGGTTTACCGCGTGAGCGGGCGGCTGCGCGAGAAGGATACCAAGCGCCTTGTCAGCGAAACCCGCTCATCGCGGATCGGCCCGACCGCGCTTTACTATGCCGGTGTCACGGCGCCGGTGATCTCGGCCGGGATGGCGCTGGTGGCGCGCAACACGCTCGATTCCACGCCGGTGAGCGACTACTGGGTCTGGTTCGGCTCCTCCCTGATGGCCGCGATGGCGGGGATTGTGTGGTACCTCATCTTCATGCGCTGGTCCTACCGCCACCGCTCAGGCCGGGCGGGCGAGACCGGCGCTGAAACAGAGATTGACCTGACCCCGGAAGGCCTGCACATCATCAGGGGCGCGGTCGACACCCGCATCGCCTGGTCGGCCGTGAGAACCGTGCGCACCCGCCGCAGCTACACGCTGATCCTGTTTGAGGGTGCCAATCCGCTGATCGTGCCGGACACCTGGTTCGGCAAGGACAGGAACGCGGCGCGCGCATTCAAGATGCGGCTGAAGCAAGGAGCCTCCCATGGCGCGCAATCGACGGAAACCGGACCCGGCCAGCCTTGAGCCGTCCCAGCGCCAGCTGCGCGCGGGCGAACTGGTCCGCCACGCCCTCACCGAAATCTTCATGCGCGAGGAATTCCGCGACCCCGCCCTTCAGGGCGTGAACGTCACGATCGGCGAAGTGCGCACCTCGCCGGACCTGAAGCACGCCCATGTCTTCTGCTCCCCGCTCGGCGAGACCGATCCGGCCGCCCAGGACGAGCTGGCCAAGGCGCTGAACCGGGCCGCGCCCTATATTCGCGGCCAGCTCGGCAAGCGGATCGACATGAAGTTCACCCCGCAGCTGCACTTCATCGCCGACCATTCCTATGATGACGGCGCCTATATGGACGCCATCTTCAACCGCCCGGAAGTCCGCCGCGACCTGGACTGAAGCGGCGCGCACGCCGACGCGCCCGCGCCCGCGCGTGCAGGCCGGATAGCGTCTAGGCTGGTTGGAAGAGGCCAGGCCCGGCCCGGGCCCAGGCCAGCTCGCGGACCATCTCGCCCAGTTCGCTCGCCCGGCTCCCATCGGGATCGTCCTCACGGCGAAGGCCCGGCGGATAGCCGGGGCGCAGATTGTGCAGGCGCGGGCGTTTCGAGCGCGATAGCTTGTCCAGCCAGCGGGCGAGCCGCCGCGCCGCCCGGCGCCGGTTCTTCATCACCCCATGCAGCGCCACGATCCGCCGCACAAGCTTCAGGGACGAATGTGGCCGGGGCCCTGCGCCCGCGCCCCATCCTGCCTTGTCTGCAGCAGGTGGCGGCAGTTCCGTGCCGCCATCGAGCGGCGGGATATATTCGAACAGGCTGAAGCCCGGCATGCGGGGTTTGCCAGTTTGATCCCCGCTTCGCGATGGATCGCGCTCAGGGCTGCAGCCCGGCCCATGTGAGACCGAAGGTCGAGACGGGGCCAGTTCAAACGCCATCACGCCGAGCAGGCGGCGGGTGAGGGCTTCGGCTGTCTGGACAAGGCGCAACACCTCGCCCCGGAACGGGGCCGGAAAGAGTCCGATGGCGGTATGAAAAGAGTCTGATTCCAGTCTGGCGAGCAGGCCGGTGAGGCCCGGCAGCAGGGCCAGCAGCTGCGCCACCCGCGCCCAGCCCCGCTCAAGGACGGCCTTGCTGCTCTGATCTCCCGCCTCGGTCATGGGCAGGGATTATGGGGTGGGCCGAAAGCGGTAGGAAAAATTTCCAAAAAATGTGCGTCTAAAAGCGTGACTGATTGGATAAAACATCAGACGAGCGGCTCACGATGCCGCTAAAGTTGTTGGCGTAGATTGGCAAGCCGCTCGAGTTTCTGATCCAGGTCGGCAAGCTGCGTTGGCGACCATCCGCGCCGCGCGTCGTCCAAAAAGCTACTGAACCGATGTTGGACCGAGGAAAGCTCTGCAGCGTAATTTATGTATCTCTTGAACTCATCAACCTCGAACACAAAAACCCCGGCGTGGGGAGCTCGTCCGCGAACAGGGGTTACTCTGGGGTCTTTCAAAAGTAGGCCGTTTGTCGGCCAGCCAGATCGAAATTCTTGCCAGTGAGCCAGCTGGTCACGAAACTTTTCAAGACATTCACCAGCTTTTACGATCGCTTTGAAAATTCTGTACTCGTCACCGTTGCCAAGGACGTTTTTGGCGGCGGCATCAATTGCAGCTGTTTTCGGACCCCTTGTGTTGATAGCCAAGTATGCGGCGGCTCCAACCGAATCGGAGCCCCCCAATAGTTTAGTGAACATCTCCTGACGCCAAACATCCATAACCGAGGTTGCAGCGATCACCTGATAGGCATAGCCGTGCGCATCGGTGGGGACGAAACCGGACGATATTCCGCTCATCATCCCTCTTGCCTTGGCGTCTTTGGGTGGAGGTTTTAGGGGTTTTGGCATGACCAACTCCAAAGAAGATGGATTCAAGGACACCCTCAAGCGAATGATGGCTCCGTTTATGGCTGTCTTTCATCGTCGGCGCCAACGGCTCGCCGCCCCTCACCCCACCCGGACAGCCACGCCGTCCATGCGGACCACGGCTGGCGAGATGATCAGGTCTTCGACGCTCACCATGCAATAGCGCACGGGGCTGCGGCCCGGGGCGCCGAGGAGCTGGCAGAGTTCGAAGGCTTGCGGGCGCAGCAGGTGTGAGGCGAGCAGCGGGTCGGCCTTGATCAGCGCATCGAGTTCAAGCGCGCCAAGATGGTGCCAGTAGGCTTCGGCGCTGCCGGGCCGTGGCCCGTCTTCGGCAAGGTCTGCGAGCGCTTCCTCGCGCCAGCTGGCGAACCAGTCACCTGTCAGGCGAAGGAAAACCGGTGTGTGCATGGCGCAGGAATAGAAGAGCGGCACGTGGCCCTCACCTTCCCAATGCTGCATCTGGCCGAAATTCATGTCCGGCGGCGCAATGGCCGCGCGCGGCACGGGGATGAAATCCTCCCCGTCGACAATCACGAATTCCGGACCACCCCCTTCAGAACACATAGACGTCCCTCCCGCCTCAAGTGAATGCGGCAGAGCCTGTTCGCGTCAAGCGGGAAACGCAGTTTTCTGTTAACAATCTGCAGTAGCTATTGCAGCCCTCGCCTTCGCCGGATCATTCCACCGGGCGGCGGGAATCGAGCAGGTCCTTTTCACCGGTCTGGGCGCGCTCTTCCTCGACCTTCTCGGAAATGTGCTCGTCGGGCCGCACATCGAGAACTTCGCCTTCGGCCGCCTTGTCGGGCACGGGCACCGGTTTCAGGCGGGCCGGGGGTTCGGCCGGCTTGCCGGGCAGGCTGACAGGCGCCCCGCCCTGGTCGAAGCGGAGGCGGTAGATCGGCTCCGGCAGGGTGAAGCCAGCGGTTTCCAGCGCATCCTTGGCGGCCCGGATGGCGAGCGAGCGGGCCTTCATGAACTCGCTCTCGGTCTGGTCCACCCAGGCGAAGAAGCGCAGCACGATATTGCTGTCGCCGACCGTCTCGATGATGGCGTCGGGCTTCGGGTCACTGAGCACGAAGTCGAGCGCGCTGATCGCGGCGATCCCGGTCGCCATGGCGGCGATGGGGTCGTCTGCGGCATCGACGCCGAGGGCGAAATCGAAACGGCGCTCGGGATTGCGGGTGTAGTTCAGGATGATCGCCTTGAAGACGGTGGCATTGGGAATGCGCAGATGGTTGCCGTCGAGCGTCATCAGGATGGTGGCGCGGGACGTCAGGCGCACGACCTTGCCTTCATGCTCGTTGATCCGGACATGGTCATTGGCGCGGAAGGGCTGTCGCAGGCTGAGCATGATGGAGGAGATGTAGTTCTCCACCGTGTCCCGGACCGCGAAACCGATGGCGAGGCCGATCACGCCCGCACCGCCGAGGATGGCGCCCATCAGCGCGGTCGCGCCGACCAGGTTCAGCGCGGTGACGAGGCCGACCACGATCGCGACAAAGCGGAAGGCCTGGGCGACGATCTCGGCGAGGAAGGGGTTCGGCGTCATCCGCCGCCAGAGGCCCGACCAGGCGGCGAGGAGGTGGCCGATAAAGGCGATGACGAGGAAGACCGCAATGGCGAGCCCGACCAGCGGCAAGGCTTCCCAGCCGCGCTGCACGCTCGTTTCCAGGCTCTCGATGGCCGGGGACAGCGAGGTGTCGATGGACAGGTCGCGCGTGATCCGCTCCTGCACGGTGACGACGCCTTCCAGCCGCTCGGCTATGGCGGCGGCGCGGGCGGCATCGGCCTGGCTGGTGACGGTGCCGGACAGGGTGACGACGCCCTGCTCGACGCTCGCCTCGATGCCGGACAGCCCGTCGATCTGGTCGTAGATGCCGGAAAGGCGCGCCTCGATGGCAGCGTCATTGGCGGACTCTGTGACGATGGGCGTCTCGTCTGCGGGCGCTGGGGCCTCCTGCGCATGCGCGAGGCCGGCCACCAGGGCAGAGAAACATAAAAGGGCGGCAAGGAGCATCCGGACCATGACGAGCCCATAACACGTCCGGAAGCGTTCGTGTTCCCCTTCTTGCGAAACGTGGGCCTTGCGACTCGCCGTCCGTCAGGCCACAAGGCTCGGCCATGAGCGGATTACTCACCCTGATTGCCCTCGGCTTCTCGCTGTCGGTCGATGCGTTCGCCGCCGCCCTCGCCAAAGGCGCGTCGATGAAGCGCGTCACGGCGGGCGATGCGCTGCGCATCGGCGCGGTGTTTGGCGGCATGGAAGCGCTGATGCCGGTCATCGGCTTCCTTGTCGGCCTCGCCATGGCGAGCCTCGTCGCGCCGGTCGATCACTGGATCGCCTTCGTGCTGCTGCTCGGGGTCGGCCTGCACATGCTGTACGAAGCCGCCAGCGGCAGTGTCGAAACGCATGAGGAGAATGTCGAGATCGCCGCGCCGGGCATTGGCAGCGAGGGACCGCCCTGGATCCGGCTGGTGCTGGCGGCGCTCGCGACCAGTATCGATGCGCTGGTGGTCGGGGTCTCGCTCGCCATGATGGGCGTGAACATCATCACCGCCGTGATCGTGATCGGTGTTGTAACCACCCTCATGGCGGCTCTCGGCGCGCTGATCGGCAAGCAGGCGGGTGTCTGGCTCGGGCGCTATGCCGAAGCGGTGGGCGGCGTGGTGCTGATCACCATCGGCGCGCTGATCCTCTGGCAGCACCTGTCGAACGGGATTTGACGGTTGACGCTTCACCCGCGCGCCACTAGCTCCGGCGCCTGATCTTTCTCATCCGCTTCGCCCGGCGTTCGATCCGCCGGCGGCAGCAAAGGAGGCCAGCTTGGCACGCAATCGCAAGAAGAAGGGCCTGCCGGTTCATGGCTGGCTGAATGTCGACAAGCCCGTGGACGTGACCTCGACCCAGGTGGTCGGCATCCTGAAGCGGCTGTTCAACGCCCAGAAGGCCGGCCATGGCGGCACGCTGGACCCGCTCGCCGACGGTATCCTGCCGATTGCCTTCGGCGAGGCGACCAAGACCGTGCAGTGGGCGATGGACGCCGACAAGGAATATGTCTTCACCATCGAATGGGGCCGCTCGACCGATACGCTGGACGGCGAGGGCGAGGTGATCTCGACCTCCGATACCCGCCCCGCGCGGGCGGCCATCGAGCAGGCGCTGGAGCGTTTCGAGGGCGAGATCGCGCAGATCCCGCCGAAATATTCCGCCATCAAGGTCGATGGCGAGCGCGCCTATGATCTTGCCCGCGACGGGGAGAGTTTCGAGATTCCGTCCCGGCAGGTCGTCGTGCATGAGGCGCGCCTGATCGAGATGCCGGATGCCGACCATGCGGTCTTCCATATCCGCTCCGGCAAGGGCTTCTATGTCCGCGCGCTGGCCCGCGACCTTGCCGCCGCGCTCGGCTGCGACGGCCACGTCTCGAAGCTGCGCCGCATCCGGGTCGGCGTGATGCATGAGGATGAGGCGATCGCGCTCGACGCGCTTGAGGCGATGGACCGCGAGGCCTTGCTGGAGCTGCTGCTGCCAGTTGAGGAAGTGCTCGAGGATGTGCCGGATGTCGAGATTTCAGACGAGGACGCCGCCGCCATCCGCCAGGGCCGCGAAGTGATGCTGATGCCGCATGTCGTCGAGCGCTGGCGCACCGAGAAAAACCCCGACCCGGAAGACCGTCTCGCCCTCGCCATGGCCGGGGAGACCGCCGTCGCCATGGGCGAAATCCGCGCCGGCCGCTTCCAGCCGGTCAGGGTTTTCCAGCTTTAGCTAGTTGCAGTTGCCGAATTCGTCAGGTGCCCAGCTGCGGGCATGGAGACCGAATTCGCTCGGCAAGAAGACATAACCTGTGTCGGCCGTTTCGGCGGGCGCAAGATAGACGACCGCTCCCATGCTGTACTCGCTCGAGTAGCGCATCGATTCGGCGTTGGTTTGCACACAGCGCGGCTGTGAACTGTAATTCGTCGCCGAAAACTGCAGGTATTGGCGTCCTTCATACGCTTCCTGCATGAGGTCCTGATGGAACTGGACGTCGTTTGATATTCCCACCTCCGTCCGCTCCAGGAACACAGG
The DNA here is from genome assembly GCF_003576285.1 of Henriciella mobilis. Lineage (NCBI taxonomy): Bacteria > Pseudomonadati > Pseudomonadota > Alphaproteobacteria > Hyphomonadales > Hyphomonadaceae > Henriciella > Henriciella mobilis. The sequence continues at coordinate 154,878 of NZ_QWFX01000006.1, forward strand.
TTCATTAAACGTCTCACAGCCGCTGGCAACGAGAAGCGCCGCTACCGCGGCCGGGATTCTGGTTTTCAAGTAAGTGTCTCCGCACGTGGACATCACGTGAATACCACCGGTCTCGGCAACCGCCAATGAGGATCGTCAGAGCCCGCGCCCATCAAAAAAGGCTGCCCCTTCTCACGTGGGCAGCCTTTTCCGTGTCAGGGCTATCTGATGGGGTCGAGGATAGCCTCGGGTTTTCGCCATGGGCTCAGGCGAAACGGTGTCCGCGGTAGACGAGATGGCGGGTGCCGGTCTCGATCTCCACAGGGTGCGTGCCGTCATGGGCGACACCGCGGTATACAAGGTGCGGCTTGCGCATCTGGTCTGCCAGCGTCTGGCGGGCCTGAGGGGCGTCTTTCACTTCATGGCCGCGATAGATCAGCTTGGTCATCTTCACTCTCCTTCGGCGTTTTTGCCGGCCTTTCAGGGCCGGTTCGCCTCGTCTGTTACGCCGAAGGTATGTAAGGTGTGTAAGTTTGTCAACATGTATATTTTACGCGTTTGCGTAACTTGCGATTCTGTGGGATTGAGAGGGCTCCAGGCGCCCAGATTTGCCGCGCCCGGCAGGGCCATCCCCCGGCCCGGACAAGCGTAAAAGCGTAGACAAGAAGAGACCGTCCCGATGGAAAAACTCGACCAGCGAATCCAGCTTGTCGCCTCCAGTGAATTCTCGAAAACTGTCGATGAGTGGCGCCGCGGCCAGTCGGACCTGCCATCGCGTTCAGAAGCCATCCGCCGCCTGGTCGATCTCGGCCTGCGCTATGAAAGGGAACACCCGATGCACATGATCACCGCCGTCATCCGCCCGCACAAATATGACGACCTGCGCGAGGCGCTGCTTCAGCTCGGCGTCGAGGGCATCACGGTGACACAGGTGAAGGGCTTCGGACGCCAACGCGGCCAGACCGAATTCTATCGCGGGGCAGAGTACACCACGACGGAAGTGCCGAAGCTGCGGCTCGAAATCGCCGTCTCCAGCGCGATCATGAACCAGGTGATCGACACCATCCAGTCGGTCGCCTCGACCGGCAAGGTCGGCGACGGCAAGCTGTTCGTCCACACGCTCGACCAGGTTGTGCGCATCCGCACCGGCGAGAAGGATGAACTGGCAATCGGGTAGGCTGGCCCCACCCCGACCCTCCCCAGCGGGGAGGGGGATGAGGTTGCACCCGGCTGAGCTGTCTGCGCCCCCTCCCGCCTGGGGAGGGTCGGGCTGGGGCTCTATGTGCGCGCCAGATAGACGGTCTGGGTGAAGGGCTTGTCCTGCAGCGGATTGTGGAAGGTGACCGGCTCGCTCCAGGCGTTGCTAAAAACCTTCGCCATGCGGGCCACGAAAGCCTCGTCCGCACGCGCATCGGACCACAGACCCATCACGCCGCCGGGCTTGAGGTGGCGGGCGAGTTTCGCAAGGCCCTCTTCAGAGTAGAAACTGCCGCTGCGCTGATCGAGCAGCCAGTCCGGCGTATGGTCGATGTCGATCAGGATCGCATCCTGCGGCCCGCCGAACCCCTCATCGGAAGCCGCCAGCGCAAAGAAGTCGCCCTCAACGACGCGGCACCTCTTGTCAGCGACGAGCGGCGGATCGAGCGGAACAAGGCGTTTCTCATGCCACTCGATGACGGGGGCGAGCAGCTCGACCACCCTGAGGCAGCCAACGCGCGCATCCTCCAGCACGGTGGCTGCGGTATAGCCAAGGCCGAGCCCACCCACCACGACATCCCAGCCCTCTGCCGGCGCCTCGCCCAGCGCCGCAAGGCCGAGCTGCGCCAGCGCCACCTCGGACGCGGTAAACAGGCTCGACATCAGATGCTCGTCACCGAGCAGGACTTCCCAGACATCCTTATCGAGCGACAGGATGCGCCGCCGGCGCAGGCTGACGGCCCCTATATCGGTGACCTGATAGTCGAGTTCTTCGAAAAGTTTGGACATTGTGCGGGTGTAAAGGGATTTCGGCGCGAACGGAAACCGTGTGTCCAGACCTCGCCGCCTCCCTGACCCTCCCCCGAGGGGAGGGAACGCTGACGGCAACCTCGCGCGATGATTGCTGCCTGCGCACCCTCCCCGCTTGCGGGGAGGGCTGGGGTGGGGTGAAGCCTGGTCCGGACCACACCTTTCACCACACCCTGCCCCTTCCCTTTTGGGGCATTCTGTGCGATGGGCGCCCCCTTGAGGCGAGCGTTCCGCTCTCTAGCCCGGCTGGACGACATCCCGGCCCTGGCTGAATGGCGAAACCCGTCTCACGAAACCCCGCCCATCACAGGCGAGACAGTGCAACCCGCCGCAAGGCGAAAACGAAAGTAATTGACGATGTCGATCACGGCAGAAAAGAAAACTGAACTGATCAAGAAATTCGCCCAGACCGAAGGCGATACCGGGTCTCCGGAAGTGCAGGTCGCAATCCTCACAGAGCGGATCAACAACCTCACCAACCACTTCCAGACCAACAAGAAAGACCACCATTCGCGCCGCGGCCTGCTCAACCTGGTCGCCACGCGCCGGAAACTCCTCGACTATCTCAAGAGGAAGAACGAGAGCCGCTATCAGGCGCTCATTGAAGAGCTGGGGATCCGCCGCTAGGCGCCCTGCCAATCTCAAGCCCGCCGGACATGGGGTCCTGGCGGGCTTTACGTATGAAGAGAAAGAAGACTTATGTTTGACAAGCAAACCGTGTCGCTGGAATGGGCCGGCCGCACGTTGACGATCGAGACGGGCCGTGTCGCTCGTCAGGCTGACGGGGCCGTCCTCGTCACTTACGGGGACACCACCGTCCTCGCGACAGCCACCTTCCGCAAGGAAGCCAAGCCGGGGCAGGATTTCTTCCCGCTCACGGTCAACTATCAGGAAAAATACTACGCATCGGGCCGCATCCCAGGCGGCTACTTCAAGCGTGAAGGCCGCCCGACCGAGAAAGAGACGCTGACGTCTCGCCTCATCGACCGCCCGATCCGCCCGCTTTTCGTCGATGGCTTCAAGAATGAAGTCCAGGTCGTTATCACGGCGATCTCCTACGACATGGAAAACGATCCGGACATTATCGGCATGATCGGCGCATCCGCCGCCCTCGTCCTGTCCGGTGCCCCGTTCATGGGCCCGATCGGCGCAGCCCGCGTCGGCTACAAGGACGGCCAGTACCTGATCAACCCGACCGAGCAGGACCTTGAAGAGTCCGAGCTGGACCTCGTCGTCGCCGGCACCAACGATGCCGTGATGATGGTCGAGTCCGAAGCCAAGGAGCTGCCGGAAGACGTGATGCTCGGCGCCGTCATGGCCGGCCATGAAGCGATGCAGCCGGTGATGGACGCCATCATCAAGCTCGCCGAGAAGGCCGCGAAGGAACCGTTCGAGTTTGACGCCGAAGACCTGTCGGGCGAACTCAAGCAGATTCAGGACCTTGTCGGTGCAGACCTCTCTGCCGCCTACAAGATCACCGAGAAGCTGGCCCGCCAGGAAGCTGTCGGCGCGGCGCGCGAGAAGGCTGCTGAAGCCCTCGTGGCGACGGAAGAGAAGCCCGACGGCATGGACGAGTCTGTGTTCAAGGCTGCCTTCAAGAAGGCCGAAGCCAAGGTTGTCCGCGGCGACATCATCAAGACCGGCAAGCGTATCGATGGCCGTTCGCTCGACCAGGTCCGCCCGATCGTTGCCGAAGCCGGCTTCCTGCCGCGCACGCATGGCTCTGCCCTGTTCACGCGCGGCGAGACGCAGGCCATCTGCGTTGCCACGCTCGGCACCTCCGACGATGAGCAGTTCATCGACGGCCTCGGTGGCACGCGGAAGGAAAAATTCCTCCTGCACTACAACTTCCCGCCCTATTCCGTCGGTGAAACCGGCCGCATGGGTGGCGCAGGCCGCCGCGAGATCGGCCACGGCAAGCTTGCCTGGCGTGCGCTGAGCGCCGTCCTGCCGGAAGCCGATCAGTTCCCCTACACCATCCGCCTTGTTTCGGAGATCACCGAGTCGAACGGCTCGTCCTCCATGGCGACGGTGTGCGGCTGCTCGCTGGCCATGATGGATGCGGGTGTGCCGATTTCGCGCCCGGTGTCCGGTATCGCAATGGGCCTGATCAAGGATGATGAAGGCGTTGCCGTCCTCTCCGACATCCTCGGTGACGAGGACCATCTCGGCGACATGGACTTCAAGGTCGCCGGGACCGAGAAAGGTGTCACCTCGCTGCAGATGGACATCAAGATCGCCGGCATCACCAAGGAGATCATGGAAACCGCCCTCGATCAGGCGAAAGGTGGCCGTGCCCATATCCTCAGTGAGATGAACAAGGCGCTGGCCGCTTCGCGCGGCGAGCTCTCGGCCAACGCACCGCAAATGGAAATCGTGAACATCCCGGTCGACAAGATCCGCGACGTGATCGGTTCCGGCGGCAAGACGATCCGCGACATCGTCGACACGACGGGCGCCAAGCTCAACGTGGAGGACGACGGCACGATCCAGATTTCGGCCCTCGACCGCGAATCCATCGATGCCGCCAAGAAGCGCATCCGCGAACTTACCGCTGAGCCGGAAGTCGGCGAGATCTATGAAGGCAAGATCGTCTCCATCAAGGATTTCGGCGCCTTCGTGAACTTCTTCGGTCCGAAGGACGGCCTGGTGCACGTCTCGCAGATGGCGGACGAGCGCGTCGGCCATCCCAAGGACATCGTCAAGGAAGGCGACACCGTGTGGGTCAAGCTGATGGGCTTCGACGATCGCGGCAAGGTCCGCCTGTCGATGAAGGCCGTCGACCAGGAAACCGGCAAGGACAAGGAAGCCGAAACGGCCGACGCGGACGCCGAATAGGCTCCACCTTCCACACACACCGTCACGAAAGGGCCGCACACGCTGCGGCCCTTTTTTTTGGCTGCGAACGGGCTTCGAAGCCCCGTCAGCACACGGATTCAGCCAGAAATTTCATTTCGCATCCGGAACGGGATTTCGCCAGATCCCCAATAGCGGTGGACTCGCTCCGTATACGCACGAAAAATATGTTGCGCTGCAGCGCAAGATTTTAGTTGACACATAACTGTCACATTTCAAATGATGCGGTTATGTTACAGAAATATGACACACTTCGCGCCTCGACGCTGCTGGCCATTGCGGTAGCAGGCGGCGCCATCATGGCCGCACCCGCCGCCGCGGAAACCCGCTGCGACCTCTCTGACGGATATGGCGACGACGTTGTCTCCTATGTCGCGGAAGTCGAAGCCTGCCTCGACGCATCAGACGCCTTTTCCGCTGACCGCGAAACGGCCGTCTACGAGAAGACCAATGCTGCCCGCGCCAAAGCCGGCCTCGAGCCGCTCGAACGCCGCGCCTCGCTGGACCAGGCCGCCCGCGCCCACGCCCTCGACATGGCAGCGCGCAATTATGCCGGCCACAGCGACCTTGAAGGCCGCGGCCATGTCTACCGGATGCGCGCGCTCGACCGGCAGGTCCTCGCCAGCGCAACCGGCGCGAATGTGGTCGTGCTGGGCGCTGATGCCAGCGCTGAGGACATTTACGATGCGATCCGCTCCGACACGGCCAACCGCGAAAACCTGACCCGCGAGCGCTTTAACGCAACCGGCCTCGGCATCGCCGAAGGCAATGACCGGGTCTATGTCGTGCAGATGCTGACGACCGTCGATGGCGAGCTGGAAACCCCGCTCCCTTTGCAGATCGCGGGCGCAACCAGCTTCCAGCCCCGCATGAGTGAGGACTATTTCCGCACCGCTGGCTGGAACCTCACCGACGATGCCGGCAACCGGCTCGCCGGTGGCCAGATGATGCGCCTGACAGCTGAAAGCGTCGACCAGCCGGGCAACGCCTATCTGGACATCCTCGTCGAGCTGAACACCGACACTTACGTGCTGCGCGGCCCGATCGTCAGCCGCTAGGCCAAATACCCCGAGACGGGAGGAGGCTCTCGTCCACGAGCAAGGGGCGCTTTCCTGATGGAGAGCGCCCTTTGTTTTGTTTGATCCCCGGATCAGGGCCCCACCCCGACCCTCCCCAGAGGGGAGGGGGATGAGGTTATGCCCGGTACAACTGTCGGGGCGCATGGTGAGCGAAGTCGAACCATGGGCCGGCGAGAAAGGCTGCGTCTAGCGCCCCCTCCCCTCTGGGGAGGGTCGGGGTGGAGCGAGCGGCCCGCATCTGCGGGGATGGGTTCCCTGCCGGGCGGGTTCCCGCTACATCCGGCGCATGACCAGCTCAACCTTCCTCATTGCCATGTCGGGTGGCTCGGGTTCCGGCAAGTCGACGCTTGCCGATGCCCTGATCGAGCGCCTCGGCGCGGACAAGGCCGTCATCTTCCATGAGGATGGCTATTACTGGCCGATGCGCCATTACGGGCCCTGCGACACGCCCGAGCAGCGCGCCGCGATCATCGCGCAGGCCAATTATGACGATCCGGCCTCAAAGGATAACCGCCACCTCGTCAATGACATCAAGGCGCTGAAATCCGGCCAGTATATCGAGCAGCCCGTCTATGATTTCGACCGGCATGACCGCGACACGACGCGGACCTTTCGTATCGATCCGAAACCGGTCCTGATCCTGGAAGGCATCCACGCCCTTTCCGTGCCCGAGCTGTTCCCGCTGATCGACCTGTCAATCTATGTCGACACGCCGGACGATCTGCGCCTGGCGCGCCGCATCCGCCGCGACGTGCTGGAGCGCGGACGAACCGTGCAGAACGTGCTGGAGCACTATCTGACAACGGTGCGCGCGGCGCATTACCGCTTCACCCATCCGGCCAAGTTCGAGGCCGACCTTGTCATTGCCGATGAGGGCCTGCCGGCCTATGGCGATGTCATTCCGGGCGCCGAAGCAATCGACCGGATGCTCGCCCCCGTCATCTCCCGCCTGCAGGGCGCCGGCGTGATCTGACCGTCAGAGAAAATCCGCAATATCGCTGAGCGGCTTCTTCTTGAGCGCGTGCTTCGGCACCATGGCACCCTCTGCCGGATGCCCGGCAACGAGAATCAGGAAGGGTTTCTCCGTCGCGGGGCGCCCGCAAATCCCGTTCAGGAAATTCATCGGATTCGGCGTATGCACCAGCGTCGCCAGCCCCGCTTCATGGCAGGCCGCCATGAGCAGGCCGGTGGCAATGCCGACGCTTTCGTGGATGTAGTAATTCTTCCGGTCCTCACCGGCCTCGGCCCCGCCGCGTCGCTGCGCGAAGATACAGATGAGCCAGGGCGCGGTCTCCATGTAGGGCTTGTCCGCATCGGTCCCGATGGGTGTCAGGGCGTCCAGCCATTCCGTGCCCGCCTTGCCGGCATAGAAGGCGCGCTCCTCGGCTTCGGCCGCCTCCCGGATCTCGCGCTTTTTCTCCGGCGAGCCGACACAGGCGAAGAACCAGGGCTGATGGTTTGCGCCCGATGGCGCTGTCCCGGCCACCCGGACACAGGCCTCGATCAACCCTTGCGGCACGGGCCTGACGGAAAAGGCACGCACCGAGCGGCGGGTGCGCATGGTCTCATGAAAGGCGTGCGCACGCTGGCGCATCTCCGCTTCCGGCAACAGCCGGTAGCCCTCCAGCGGGAGATGGGTTTCTGGTGAGGTCTTCATGCAACCGGTCTGGCGCAGCCCCCGCGCACGGGCAAATCACGCTTTCGCCAGCTTGCGCCCCATGGCCGCCCCGCGCCTGGACGCCTTGGCTAGCCAGGTGTCGATCTTCTCCTGAGGCGTGCCCTTGACCGGGCCGAACTGGAAGGTGCGGAAGGGTTTGATGCCAGCAAAGTTGAAGACGGGGCGTTCGACCTGGTTCTTCGCCGCGCGGCGATAGGATAGCGCATCCCAGAAGACCGGCGCATCAGACGTCATGAAGACATCGGCGGACCGGCCCGCCAGCAGCCTGTCCCACCAGGGCCCTTTCTCGTGATAGGCCATGGCAAAGCCAGGCAGGAAGCAGCGGTCGATGACGCCTTTCATCTTGGCGGGCATGCCGCCCCACCATTGGGGATAGGCCCAGACAAGATGGTTCGCCCACATGATATTCTCGCGCCATTCTTCCAGGCACGGCTCCAGCGTCTTGCGGGCATGATAGCCTTCGGTCAGGTCCGGATCGAAGTCCATCTCGTGCAAATTCATGCGGCGGGTCTCGGCGCCCTCGGCTTCGGCGGCCTTCTGGTAGGCATCGGCCATGCCATGCGAGAGCGAGGTTTCGCGCGGATGTCCGACCCAGATGAAGATACGTGCGGCCATGCCAGCCCCTTTCTCAGTAAACATTGAATGAATTCATAATTGTTCAGAGCATGAATCGCAAGCGGTTTCTTCGAAGCGGTACTGGCGGCGCAGCCGCAAGGCCGTCTCGCGGCGCGGTCTGGTAGCGTGGAGAGATCTCGGGGGGTCAGTCCCGCTTGAGGCATGCCACCGCCTCGGCGACCGGCACATCCCCATCGGTCAGCTCGAAAATCTCCCGGCGGATCAATGGCGTGTCGATGAGCTCTGCAATGAAGGCGGCGACATTACCCCGCGCGACATTGCCATAGGGGGTGGCGTGACCGGCGCGGACCCGGCCGTCGCCCGCCTCGCTCTGAAGCGTGCCAGGGCGGATGATGACATAGTCGAGCTCGCTGCCAGCCAGCGCTGCGTCGGCGCGCTTCTTCTCGGCCATATAGTGCTCGAAGCCGTCGCGGCGCTCGCGGCTGCGCCCCGCATCGGGGAAGACGGAAACGAGGTAGACACGTTTGACGCCCGTCTTGCGGGCCGCCTCGATCAGCTTGACCGGGCCGTCGCCGTCGATGGCGGTTGTACGGTCGAGCCCGCTGCCTGCCGCCCCGGCGGAGAAGACGACAGCATCCGAGCCCTGCACCATCATTTCCAGGTCGCTGGCGGAGATCTCCATCAGGTCGGCCTCGACCGGCATGGCGCCGGCCGCGCGCAGGTCCTCGGCCTGTTCCGGCTTGCGATGCAGGCCCGTGACGGCATGGCCGCGCGCGATGAGGTCTGGCACCAGCCGGATGCCGACCCCGCCCGTCGCGCCGATCAGGAAGATGTTGGCCATGGCTGAGATCCTTTCCGTTGTGCTGCCTGTCCATAACATGGCACGGCGGCGCGTGTTCCAGACAGTTTCCTCGCGGTCATGCCTGTGCGGCGGCCAATCGCGGGATTACGCTTCCGGCAACTATAAAACCGGGAGGAAAGAATGAAGGATTTCAGCGGGAAGATCGCCGTTGTCACTGGCGGCGGAGCCGGCATGGGCCGGGAGATGACCAAACAGCTCGCCGAGGCCGGCTGCAGCGTCGCCATCTGCGACATCTCCGAAGAGGATATGGCCGGCACGGTGTCGGCTGCAGAGGCGCTCGCGCCGCAGGGGGTGAGGATCACCGCCTTCCGCGCGGATGTCGGCAAGGAAGACCAGGTCCAGGCCTTTGCAGACCATGTCCGCACCGCGCACGAGACCGACCATATCCACCTGCTGATCAACAATGCCGGCATTGGCGGCGGCGGCAGCTTCGTCAGCGATCCGCGCGAAAGCTGGGAACGGACTTTCAATGTCTGCTGGTACGGCGTCTACTACAATGCCCGCGCCTTCATGCCGATGCTGATCGCCGCCGATGAAGGCCACATCGTGAATGTGAGCTCGGTCAACGGCTTCTGGGCGAGCCTCGGGCCGGAAACACCGCATACGGCCTATTCGGCCGCCAAGTTCGCGGTGAAGGGGTTCACCGAAGCGCTGATCACGGATCTTCGCATCAACGCCCCGCATGTGACGGCGTCGGTCGTCATGCCCGGCCATATCGGCACGCAGATCGCGCTCAACACGCTGCGGGAGTTCGGCGACAATTCCGCGATTGGCGGGGGCAATGAAGAGTATGAAGCCGCAAAGGCGCGCGGCGAGATGTTTCGCGACAATGCCATCACCAGCGCACCCGACGCGGCAAAGGTCATCCTCGACGGCGTGCGCGCGGGCCAGTGGCGTATCCTGATCGGCCCGGACGCCGCCGCCCTCGATGAAGCGGTCCGCGCCACACCCGAAGCCGCCTATGAGGGCGACTTCGGGATGGACGTTTTCGCGTCGCTGAGAGAGGCGGTCCGGCCAGCCTAGCGGTTGTCCAGTTCGGCCCTGACCAGTTCCAGCCCCCGCCGCGTGATGCGATAGGGCGCACCGCCTTTCGAGGCGATGGCGCGCTTGCGCTTCAGCTTGCGGAAAAGATGCTCGTCGAGGCCGGCAAAGCGCCAGCCATCGCGCGAGTAGCAATGCAGCTCGGCGAGCTTCTTTCCCTGGCGGGTGGTTTCAATGCGCCCGCCCTGGGCGAGCAGGTGAAGGATGCGCTGTTCGGCGCGGGAGATATCCATTTGTCTGTAGTCCGGAAGGTGTGCGCGGCCCGCTCTAAAGGGCGCACGCATGACAAGTCCTCAGCCTCTCAGCTTTGAGAGACCGGCATTCGCTTGTCGGCCTGCCTCGCCAGTTACGGCGCTCGCGGCAGGCCCCTTAGCGGGACTCAGACAGGTTGCGTGTCATCAACACTCCATTGGAGCGCTGTATTTGGGGCAGGTTAGACGCGAGCGCAAGTCCCACCCCGACCCTCCCCAGAGGGGAGGGGGAGGCTGTCTCTAATGTTGCAATGCCTGCGCATGGTTCGACTTCGCTCACCATGCAGGCTATTGATGGACTGTTCAGGCCAGAGGAACTGATCAGATGAACAAGCCAGGTGCGCATGACGGACGAGAGCTTGAAATGCTTCTGACCGGGCAAAAGCCACTTGCAGCCTTCTCGGGCTATGACGGCTTCAGTGAAAGCGACGCAGCAGGAGGACAGGATTTTGCGAATGCTGTCGCCTCAAGTCGTGTACTGAGGTTCGAGGAAACGTTCGAAATTGATGGACAGCCGGTGTATGTGGTTGCATTCACGCGTCCAGAAGAAAGCTGGAGAGGCCCCGCATATCTCCATCTGATTCGTTTTCTTTACGACCGCGCGTGGTGCCCGCATCTCGAGTGGCTTCAGGGAAGCTTGCTCGGTTACTCGGACGCCGAAAACTCAGCCCATCTTCTCCAAAAATACGGACGGGAACGACTGAACGAGACGTGCTGAACGCGGTCTGGTCGCTGACTTCAATCCTTCCCGCGCAAATCCAGCGACGGCTTTTTCGCGGCCTGCGTCGAGGTCACGTGCTCAACATCCTCGCCAAGGATCTCGACCCAGGCATGTTTGCGGTCCTCGAAGACGGAGTGCTTCGGGGCGGGAAAGTCGAGATCGGTGAAATTGCCGACGGGAATGGCGGTCACGCCGGGCCAACCCTCGATGATATAGGCCATGGTCGAGCCGCAATGCGGGCAGAAGCGATAGGTCGCCTTGTTGCCGCTGTCGGCTGTGCGCACCCACATCTTCGTCTCGCCCTCAATGCTGATCTGTTCGTCCGGCCAGCGCGCCTGCACCGCGAAGGCGCTGCCCGAGCGCTGCTGGCAGGCAAAGCAGTGGCAGACGGAGACGCGGACCGGCTCACCCTGGCAGGTGACCGTAAGCTGGCCACAGCGGCAGGCTGCGGTGCGGGAGGTCATGACGGCCTCAATAGGACGTTGCCCAGGCGAGGAAGCCGTGGGTGGCGGTCTTGGAGATGCAGGGCACTGACATCTGGCGCACGGTCTCGCCGCGCTTGCGGATTTCGCCGACCCAGAAATTGCCATCGGGCGGGCAGTACCAGCCCTCGCCTGCCCGGTCGCCAAGCTTCAGTGTCAGCGGTGTTCTGATGAAGTCGGGCTCGGCGGCAAAGCACGGGTCATTCATCCAGGCTTCGATGATCGCGGTGCTCGCAGCGGTGTAGACATAGCCCTCGCGGCGCAGCTCTTCTTCCGCGCGTTCGGCTGCTTCCTTGCGGGCCTGCTCCTTGGCGCGGGCGGCCTTGTACTTTTCCAGCTGGTCAGGGTCTTCCGGCGGAGGGGGCGGCGGCGGTGGCGGCGGTACCGGGCCATAGGCGGTGCCGGATGACGTCCTGTAGCCCCGCCACTCCTGACGCTCCGCACTATACCAGATCGTCGTCCGTACAGTGGGGTAAGAGGCCTGGTAGGCAAGGATCAGCGTCTCGGCATCTTTCGCAACTTCGGGAATATGCTGATCGGCGAGGATATTGGTGACCCGGTCCGACGCCTTCTGCCAGTCCTCATCGCTCATCCGCTCGCGGATTTCGGCGAGGTCGAAATTGCGGAAGCCCTGGCATTTCGAAAGATCGAAGGCAGGCGCGTCATCTGCGCTGGGCCCAGCTCCCGGCTCGCTCGTCACACACGCTGGAAGCGTAAGCGAGAGCGCAATGAACGGGGCAAGCGCGGCGCGGAGGGGTTTCATCCTATTCGTCCGGAAGGTCCGGGACACCGACAACGTGGAAGCCCGCATCGACATGCATGACTTCGCCCGCGATGGACTGGCCGAGATCGGAGAGGAGGTAGAGCGCAGCGCCCGCGACGCCTTCCATCTTGGTGTCTTCCTTCAGCAGCGACCAGTCGCGGCCCGTGCCCATCAACGACTTGCCGCCGCGGATGCCCGCCAGCGAAAGCGTGCGCATCGCGCCGGCAGAGATCGCGTTGACGCGGATGCCCTGCGCACCGAGGTCCCGCGCCGCATAGCGGGTGGCCGCTTCAAGCGCGGCCTTGGCAACGCCCATCACGTTGTAGGACGGAACGGTGCGTTCAGCGCCGAGATAGGTCATGCAGATCATCGCACCGCCATCCGGCATCAGCTCGGCCCCGCGCCGGGCGCAATCGATGAAGGAATAGACCGAAATATCCATGGCGCGGCGAAAGCCCTCGCGTGTCGTGTTTGCGACCATGGAGCCCTGCAGCTCATCCTTGCCGGCAAAGGCGATGGAGTGGACGAGGAAGTCGATCGTGCCCCACTTCTCCTTGATGGCGGCGAAGGCGGCGTCCATGGACGCGTCGTCGGTCACATCGGCCGGGATCATCGTGTCCATGCCGATGGATTCGATCAGCGGGCGCACGCGGCGTTCAAGGCTTTCGCCCTGATAGGTGAAGGCGATTTCGGCGCCCTGGGCAGCCAGCTGTTTCGAGATGCCCCAGGCAATCGAGTTCTGGTTGGCAACGCCCATGACGACGCCGCGCTTGCCCTTCATCAGCTCGCCTGACGGCATGTTCCAGTCGTCCGACATGATCGCTCACTCCCTGATGGTGAATATGTTTTCCAGCTTTCGGGCTAGGCGCGCCCGCAGGTTGCGTCAAGCGCCCGGCATGCTCGCATTGCCATCGAGAACGTTCTTCAGGCCGACCTTCATGTCGAGCGCGGTGTAGACATGCTCGCCATCGACATAGACCCGGCCGTCGGCAATGCCGAGGACGAGCCGGCCGCGGCGGGCGCGCTTGATGTCGATCTCATAGCGTACGAGCTTCTTGTCCGGTGTGATCTCGCCGGTGAACTTCACCTCGCCGACTCCGAGCGCGCGGCCTTTGCCCGGCGAGCCGGACCAGCCGAGCCAGTAGCCGACCGCCTGCCACATCGCATCAAGGCCGAGGCAGCCCGGCATCACAGGGTCGCCCGGGAAGTGGCACTGGAAGAACCAGAGATCAGGCTGGATGTCGTACTCGCCGATTACATGCCCCTTGCCGAACTGGCCACCATCCAGACTGATCTCCGTGATCCGGTCCATCATCAGCATCGGCGGCATGGGCAGCTGCGCATTGCCTGGCCCGAAAAGCTGGCCCTGGCCGGAGATGAGAAGGTCTTCCTTGGTGTAGGAGGACTTGGGGGTATGGAAGTCGTGCGGTCCGCTCATGAGGGGACTCCTGCTGATCAGAACAAGAAAACGCGCATGAGCCTGCCTGAGGTCGGATTGTCAAGCAATGACGGCGAGACGCTGGGTTGCAGGAATGGTTGGCGTCACAGCCCGTCCGTATGCGTTTCGATGCCCCAGAGCGAGGCCTGCTCGACCCAGCCCTTGAAGCCGTCGGCCTTGATTCGGCACCAGCCATCCTCGCACTGTTCGAGCTCGGCAATGACGCCCTTCTGGATGGACGCCATGCCGCGTGAGAGCTCATTGGGCTTGCGCCGCATGATCGCCTTGGTCAGCAGGACAACATTGCGGCGATCGTTCAGCATCCGCGCCTGCACCCAGGTCTCGTCGCCGTCGGCATCGCGGATCTGGCGCCAGTCGCGGGTTTCCTTGACCACGAGTACCGGCATGCCCTGGCGCTCATACCGCCAGACGATTTCGTGGTCCTTGGATGGCCCGCGCCGGCCATGAACCGCCGAGTAGCGCAGTGATTCGAATCGCGGCACCGGCTTGCCGGAAAACTGGCTGATGCGCACCGGCTCGGGCTCTGCAACGGCAGTTGCATAACTGGCGGCGTTCAGGATAAGGCAAACAGCAAAGACAAGACGTGCAGGCAGTTTCATGAGGCCTTTATCGCGCGCGCCGGTGAATCGGCGGTAAAGCCGCAGGGCTGCGCATTGGCGATCGGCAAATGCTCTGCTATGCGCAGAAGCAGGAAAGGAAACGTTCATGACCGCAAAGCGGCTGAAGGTCATCGTCACGCGGCGCCTGCCGGATCCCGTCGAGATCCGGCTGAAGGAGCTTTTCGACACGGAACTCAACGAAACCGACGTCCCGTTTTCCGATGCGCAGATGATTGATGCCGTGAAGCGTGCCGACGTTCTCGTGCCGACCGTGACCGACCGCATCGATGGGCGCCTGCTTGCCCAGGCCGGGCCGCAGCTGCGCCACATCGCCCAGTTCGGCGCCGGGGTCGACAATCTCGACATTGAGAGCGCCGTCCAGCGCGGCATCACCGTGACCAATACGCCCGGCGTTCTGACCGACGACACCGCCGATGTCACCATGGCGCTGATCCTGTCCGTGCCGCGCCGCCTCTATGAAGGCGTGAAGTTGCTGGAAGCGGGCAAGTTCGATGGCTGGGCGCCGACCTGGATGCTGGGCCGCCGCCTCGCCGGCAAGCGTCTTGGCATTATCGGCATGGGCCGCATCGGCCAGGCCGTCGCCCGCCGGGCCAAGGCGTTCGGCCTGCAGATCCACTATCACAACCGCAAGCCATTGAACCGTCAGGTCACTGACGAGCTGGAGGCCACATACTGGGAGAGCCTCGACCAGATGCTGGCGCGGATGGACGTCATCTCGGTCAACTGCCCGCACACGCCGGCAACCTTCCACCTGCTGAATGCGCGCCGGATCGACCTGCTCAAGCCCGACGCTTTCGTGGTCAACACCGCGCGCGGCGAGGTGATCGACGAGGCCGCCCTCGCCCGGGCGCTGAAGGCAGGACGGATTGGCGGCGCCGGCCTCGACGTGTTCGAACGCGAGCCAGTGGTCAACCCGGAACTCGTCGGCCTGCCGAATGTCGTGCTGCTGCCGCATATGGGCTCGGCCACGGTCGAGGGCCGGATCGAGATGGGCGAAAAGGTCATCATCAACATCAAGACCTTCGCCGACGGCCACAAGCCCCCGGACCGCGTCATCCCGGCGATCCTCTAGATAAAAAAAGCCCGGCATCTCTGCCGGGCTTTTTCATGCTTTCAATCTCTTGCCGAGGGCGTCTCTAGTGGACGCTGACCGGGCGCATCTCGTGTGCGCGGGCGGCGGCAAAGGCAGCTTCGCGGCCTTCGACGATCGCCAGTTGCTGGCCGTCACCATTGGCGAGCACGAACAGTGCGTCACGGTCGGCAACGGTGTCGAGCGCCTCAGGCGGCAGGCCATCGAGCTCTTTTTCGGCGATCCGGCGGATATAAACCAGATCCTTCGCCGAAAACAGCTTGGCGGCTTGATGTTGAAGGTCTGTCGTCATGGCATGCTCCTTCCTTCAAAGACAGGACCACGACACATGATGCCCGGCGAGAAGCCCCACTTGGCGGCAGCTCCTCTCGCCGCCGGGCTCGGGTGTCATGGTGA
The DNA here is from genome assembly GCF_003576285.1 of Henriciella mobilis. NCBI lineage: Bacteria > Pseudomonadati > Pseudomonadota > Alphaproteobacteria > Hyphomonadales > Hyphomonadaceae > Henriciella > Henriciella mobilis. The sequence goes on from NZ_QWFX01000006.1 coordinate 170,738, forward strand.
ATCTGGTGTCGCATAATGCCCGGTTCAAGCCGGAAAGGCGGCAAGATGTGGGCATTTGCTCACTTTTTGCGCCGATGCTGAATGGCCATTCAGATTCAGCTAAAAAAGCCGGATCAGTCGAATTCCTCGGTGATGATATCGTCTTCCGGCACGCCGATTTCCAGAAGCGCCGCCGAGATGTCATCCAGCATCGCATCCGGTCCGCAGATATAGCATTTGCCTTTTCCAGGCTCGATCCGGCGGGCGAGCAGGTCCTTGTCGATCATGCCTTTGGGCAGGTCCGTATCGGACTGGTGGCTGACCGTGAAATAGGTGGTGAGACCCGGCATGTCCTCGAACATCTTGCGATGGATGATGTCGTCTTCGGTCTTGTTGGAGAAAATCAACTCGCAGCCATCCAGCGTGCCATTCTTCTCCAGCCGCTCGCGAAGGATCGCGATGAAGGGCGTCACGCCGGCACCGCCTGCGATGAACCAGCCCTTGCCTTCGTCCTGGATGGCGCCCCAGGGCTCATCGGCCAGGACCGTGTCGCCGGGCTTCAGCGTGGCGAGACGCTTGGTCATGCCGTCATGCTCCGGATAGGTCTTGATGGTGAATTCGAGATTGCCTTCCTGCGGCAGGCTGGTCGGCGTGAAGGGATGCCCGTCATCGCGCCAGCCTTCGCGGTCAAGGGCAAGATCAATGGCCTGGCCGGGCGTGTAGGTGAGGTCTGCCGGCTTGTCGAAGACATACCGGTTGACGTCATGGGTGACGGCTTCGACAGCCTGTAGCGTCAGCGTATGCATATTTTTCTCCGTTTTTATCAGCTTGCCGGAGAAACGTGTCTGGAGATGGCGGCGTTCCCGTGCCGCTCGTCTGAAATTTTCTATGGCTGGTATAGAGAGGCCGCTGCGCCACCCTTGGACCAGCCACAATGGCTGCCGCTGACGCGCAGCCCTGAGCGCGATCCATGTGAGGAACGGAGTGCGAAACGGGATCATTCGATGAAGCCCCTGCCGGGGCATTTTCATCCGAAAATCGATCCACCGGATCGATTTTTTCGCGAAGCGAACTGGAGCAGCCCTGAGCGCGATCCATCGCGGAGCGAAGCGTAGCGGGGATAATACAAAAAAGGCGGCTGCGGCCGCATTCGCCAGCCTAAGATCAGTCCCCCGGACTGATTTTTTGAGCTGACGCTCAATCGGCAGCGAATGGTGGAGCCTAGCGGGATCGAACCGCTGACCTCCTGCATGCCATGCAGGCGCTCTCCCAGCTGAGCTAAGGCCCCATTTCTCTGGAGACGCGTGAGTTATAGTCTCACGCGCTCCTGATCAAGTCCATTTATCAGGACTTTTCGTCTTCGCCCTCATCGGACGCATCATCATCCTCGTCGTCGTCATCATCGTCGTCGTCGAGGGTCAGATCGTCTTCGTCGCCGAGGTCGATATCGTCGTCTTCGAGGTCGAAATCATCTTCGTCCTCGTCGAGGTCGATGTCGTCGTCATCGTCGTCATCGTCGATGCCGTCCTCGTTGAAGCCGCTTGGCACCTTGCCGGGCGCAGCCTCATCGTCTTCTTCCTCGTCACCGCCTTCCAGGACTACTTCATCGGCATCCGAGCCGAGTTCGCGGGACGCTTCGTCCTCGTCGTCATCCTCGTCTTCATCTTCCTCGATGTCGTCGTCATCATCATCGCCGTCATCGTCGTCATCGCTGACGGCCTTCTTCTTGCGGCGCTTGTTCTCTTCCTCTTCGAGATCGTCCTCGTCCTCATCCTTCGGCACAGCGCTCTTGGCGCGCTTCGCTTTCAGCTTGGCGCTGGTCGTGCGGACCTCGTCATCGTCGGGATCGAATTCGGTCTTGCACTTCGGGCAAACGGCCGGGCGCTTGTTCAGGTCGTAGAACTTCGCTTCGCAGCTGGGGCAAATCTGTTTGATACCAAGATCTGGATCGGCCATCGGTCTTTGGTCTCCGCACCTGGGATGAAATGATGGGGGGGCGCTTGCCAGAAAGGCGCGCCCCTGTCAAAGCGCTTTTCGCGTGCTTGTGCAGAGGAGATGCGTTTGGCCTGGACTTCATACCCCGTTCCCCGGTTTCAGGGCGCCATCCGGGCGCCGGGCGACAAGTCCTGCTCGCACCGTGCCCTGATGTTTGCGGGCCTCGCGGATGGCACCTCCGAGATATCCGGCCTGCTGGAAGGCGAAGACGTCATAAACACAGCAAAAGCCATGGCCGCGCTCGGCGCCAGCGTCGAGCAGATCGGCCCGGGAAAATGGACGGTCAAGGGTGTTGGCAAGGCGGGCCTCAGCTCGCCGGCTCAGGATATCGATTTCGGTAATTCGGGTACCGGCTCGCGCCTGATGATGGGGCTGATGGCCGGCTATCCGATCACAGCGCGCCTCGTTGGCGATGCCAGCCTCTCGAAGCGGCCAATGAACCGCGTGATCAAGCCGCTGGAGCAGATGGGCGCACGCTTCGAGCATGACGGACGCGGCATGCTGCCGATCACGCTGCACGGGTCCGACGCGCTGACGCCCATCGACTTCGAGCCGGAACAGGCCTCCGCGCAGGTCAAGTCCTGCGTCCTGCTGGCAGGCCTCAATGCCCGTGGCACGACAAGCGTCACCGAATCCCGTCCGACGCGCGACCATACAGAGAAGATGCTGCGCGGCTTCGGCGTGAAGATATCGACGCGGCCCGCTGGCGGCGTTCGCCAGTGCGTGAGCATCGAGGGCGGCCAGACGCTCCAGCCGGTCGATACATCCATTCCAGGAGACCCCTCCTCGGCCGCCTTCCTGATTGCCGGGGCGCTGATCTCGCCATCGGGCGGGGTCGTCGTCGAGGGCGTGATGTCGAACGAGACGCGAGACGGCTTCTTCCAGGCCGCCGCCATGATGGGCGCGGGGCTCGGCGCTGAGGAAATGGGCGATGCAGCCGGTGAACGGCTGGTGGACCTGCAGGCCGCCACAGCCAGCCTCAAGGGCCGGTCCATTCCGGAAACCCTGGTCGCTTCAATGATTGACGAATTCCCGGTCCTGTCAGTCATCGCCGCCTTTGCCGAGGGCGAAACCGTCGTCTCTGGCGCAGAGGAGTTGCGCGTGAAGGAAAGCGACCGGATCGCTGCGACGGTCGCCATGCTGAGGGTAAACGGTGTCGAGGTGGAAGAGCGCGCCGACGGCTTTGTCGTGCAGGGCTGCGGCGGCCCGCCGCCGGGCGGCGGCCTCGTCGAGACCCATCATGACCACCGCATCGCGATGAGCGCGCTGGTCATGGGTACGGCCGCGCAAAAGCCGGTCTCCATAGACGATCCGGGCATGATCGCGACGTCCTATCCCGACTTCATGGCCCATATGGCCGAGCTCGGCGCGGACATCCGGGAGGGTTGAACCGGGTGCTCAGGCGCTGGCTGCCCCAGCATGAGCGCGAGCTGACTCCGAGGCACAGCTCACAATCGCCGGCGCCTTCCGGATGAGCGCATCATTGGTCAGCGCATCGACCATGAACAGCGCAAAATCCACGCGGCGGGTCCGATTGCTCTCCAGCACCGGATCGCCGACATGTTCGGCCCAGACGGGCAGGCCCTCGCTTTCGCCTTCTTCAAGGTTGCTGCCGCGCACGACTGTCCATTGCCGGTCGCTTTCGAAGACCCGCCGGCAGGCTTCGACCTGGTCGTCGATGTCGACCAAACGAAACAGCCGGCCAATGAAGCCGAATACGGCCAAGAGGGCTTTCAGCTGCCAGCTATACTTGTCCTTGCCGTCCCGCGTGATGTGCCAGCCGCACGAGAAGATCAGCCGCGCATCCTTGGGGGCAAGATCGAGTACCGCCTGGGCCGTCTTGGTCGCATAGCCCGTAACACCCCATGGCACGAGAACCGTCAGAACGCCGTCGCAGCCCTTGACCGCCTGGCGGATAACATCGCGGTCATCCGTTGCCCCCGGGAATACGGTGATCTCATCCTTCAGCGCGTCGAGCTTTTCCACGCTCTGTTCCCGGCAGACCCCGACGACTTCGTATCCTCGCGCGAGCGCGTGACGGGCCATGTACTGGCCAAGCTTGCCTGATATGCCGATGATGCAGACTTTCATCATCCGCCCCCTTCCCTTCATGCCGCCGGCCATGATGGGATAAACGCTTCAGCGATGCCAGAGACTGCAGTCATGATCTCTCTTCACCACGGCAACATTCTCGACATCACCTGCGATGTGATCGTCAACGCGGCCAATTCCTCGCTGATGGGGGGCGGCGGGGTCGACGGGGCGATCCACCGCGCGGCCGGTCCGGAGCTCAAAGAGGCGTGCAAGCCGCTCGCGCCCTGCCCGACGGGCGAGGTTCGCGTGACCGATGGCTTCAGGATCGAAGGCCGCCTCATCTTCCATACGGTCGGCCCCATATGGCGCGGCGGGCAGGAAGGGGAGGCCGAGCTTCTGGCGGCGTGTTACCGCCATTGCCTCGACGAACTCGTGGCGCGGGAGCTGAGATCCATCGCCTTCCCCGCGATCTCGACCGGGGCCTACGGGTTTCCGGTGAACGAGGCCGCAGGCATTGCCGTGCGCGCGTGCCGCGCCATGGCCGAGCGCCACCCGGTTTCGATCACCCTCACCGCCTTCGATGCAGCGAACGCAAACGCACTCGCCGCAGCGCTCGACACCTGACTCTCAGGCCGTCAGGCGGGCGATGGCTTCCAGGTGGGGCGCAAGGTCGAGGCCCTGCGCCTCCAGCCAGCCGGGATTGTAATAGGTGTCGAGATAGCGCTCGCCGCCATCGCAGATCAGTGTCGCGACGCTGCCAGCCCGCCCGGCCTCCCGCATTTCCGCCATCAGGTGCAGCGCCGCCCAGACGTTCGTCCCGGTAGACCCGCCGCACTTGCGCCCCAGCATGCCTTCCAGCCAGTGGATCGTGGCCAGCGAGGCGGCATCCGGCACCTGCATCATCCGGTCGATGACGCGTGGCTGGAAGGAGGCCTCGACGCGGGGGCGGCCAATCCCCTCGATGCGCGAGCGCCCCTTGATCCTGAGATCGGGGTCGCGCGTGACATAGTGATCGTAGAAGACGGAGTTTTCCGGATCGGCGACGCAAAGCTGCGTTTTCGACGACAGGTCTCCGCGATAGCGGATGAAGCGGCCGATGGTGGCCGACGTCCCGCCCGTGCCCGCACTCATCACGACCCAGTCCGGGATGGCGTGTTCTTCAAGCGAGAGCTGCGCGAACAGGCTCTCGGCAATATTGTTGTTGCCGCGCCAGTCCGTTGCCCGCTCGGCGAAAGTGAACTGGTCCATGTAATGCCCGCCAAGCTCTGAGGCGATGCGCTCGGCCTCGGCATAGATGTCCGTGGCCGGGACAGCGCGGGTCTCGGCGCCGTAGAAACGGATCTGGTCGATCTTCTTCTGCGCCGTGCCCTCCGGCAGGACGGCGATGAAGCGCAGGCCGAGCAGCCGGGCGAAATAGGCTTCCGACACGGCCGTCGAGCCTGATGAGCTTTCGACCACGACCGTGTCCGGCCCGATCATTCCGTTGCACAGGCCATAAAGGTAAAGCGAGCGGGCCAGCCGGTGCTTCAGGCTGCCGGATGGATGGATCGACTCGTCTTTCAGGTAGAGGGCCTGGTCATCAAAACCGGGCAGGTCGACCCGGATAAGATGCGTATCGGCCGAGCGGTTGAAGTCGGCATTGATGCGCTGCATGGCCTCGCAGACCCACTGCCGCTCGCCGCAAAGATCCTGCATCCCGGACAGCCTCCTGATTGCATCCAAGGTCCGCGCTTGATGACAGGCTGCATCATGGCTTGGCAAGTCCGGTTGACGCTCGCCGCGCCATGACGCATCTGTCCGCGCCATGATTATCGCCATCGACGGAACACTGGCCTCAGGCAAGGGGACGATCGCCACGCGACTCGCGGCCCATTATGGCCTGCCGCATATGGATACCGGCCGTCTATACCGCGCGACCGGTGTCGCCGCGATGCGGGCGGGCGTCGCGCTCGACGATGCCGACGCCATCGCCGCCCTCGCCGCCCGGCTCGATCCGGGCCTATACGAGGAAGCTGAATTGCGCACGGCAGAGGCCGGTGTGGCGGCTTCAAAGGTCGCCGTAATTCCGGAAGTGCGAACAGCCCTCCTGCAGCTGCAGCGCGACTTCGCGCACCAGCCGACCGGCGCGGTGCTCGATGGCCGGGATATCGGCACGGTGGTTTGCCCCGACGCCGATGTGAAACTCTGGGTCGATGCCGACCTCGATGCCCGCGCCCGGCGCCGTCATGCCGAGCTGACAGCCTCCGGCGCAACCATCTCTCTCGACGATCTGATCCGCCAGTTGCGCGAGCGCGACGAGCGGGACCGCAGCCGCAAGGACGCGCCCATGAAAATGGCCGCAGACGCGGTCTTGATCGATACCACTCATCTGACTATAGACGCGGCTGTGGAAAAGGCGCGGGCGGCCGTGGATGCGGTCATGGCCCGTCAGGAGTAGCAGGCTCTGGAGCAAACTGGCTCCAAATCCAAAAGCCTGGCCTCCGCCCTTCCAGAATAAAGACTGACAGCGTGTACGCGCCAGCAATCCCGCTCGGCGCCGTGAACCGCGTTGATCAGACCCTTTGGAGAAAAAATGTCTGCAACTGAAACCATGAATCCGAGCACCGACGACTTTGCCGCGATGTTCGAAGAGTCCACCGGTGCAACGACCCTGCAGGAAGGCCGCGTGGTCCCTGCCACTGTCGTCGCGATCAACGGTGACCAGCTGATCCTGGACGTCGGCCTGAAGGTCGAAGGCCGGGTGCCAATGAAAGAATTCCTCCTCGAGGAAGAAAAGCCCAAGGTCGGCGACATCGTCGAGGTCTTCCTCGACCGCATCGAGAACCTGATGGGCGAAGCCGTTCTCTCGCGCGACAAGGCTCGCCGTGAAGAGAGCTGGATCAAGCTCGAGGACAGCTACAACAAGGACGAGCCGGTCAAGGGCGCGATCTCCGGCCGCGTCAAAGGCGGCTTCACGGTCGACCTCGGCGGAGTCAACGCCTTCCTTCCGGGCTCGCAAGTCGACATCCGTCCGGTGCGCGACGTGTCCCCGCTGATGGGCGAAGTCCAGCCGTTCCAGATCCTCAAGCTCGACCGCGCACGCGGCAACATCGTTGTCTCGCGCCGTGCGATCCTTGAAGAGAGCCGCGCCGAACAGCGCGCCGAAATCGTCGAAGCCATGACCGAAGGCGATGTCCGCGAGGGCGTCGTGAAGAACATCACCGATTACGGTGCGTTCGTGGATCTTGGCGGCATCGACGGCCTGCTGCACGTCACCGACATGAGCTGGAAGCGGATCAACCATCCGAGCCAGGTCGTGAATGTCGGCGACACGGTGAAAGTCCAGATCATCAAGATCAACCAGGACACCCAGCGCATCTCGCTCGGCATGAAGCAGCTCGAAGCCGATCCGTGGGAAGGCGTCGAGAGCAAGTACATGGTCGGCACGCGCCTGCCGGGTACTGTCACCAACATCACCGATTACGGTGCGTTCGTGGAACTGGAAGACGGCGTCGAAGGCCTGATTCACGTTTCCGAAATGAGCTGGACGAAAAAGAATGTCCATCCGGGCAAGATCGTCTCCACCTCGCAGGAAGTCATGGTCGAAGTGCTCGATGTCGACGCCGAGAAGCGCCGCATCTCCCTCGGCCTGAAGCAGACCCAGGACAATCCGTGGTCGGCCTTCATGGCAGAGCATCCGGCAGGTACCGAAGTCGAAGGCGAAGTTCGTGGCATCACGGAATTCGGCCTGTTCATCGGTCTCGGCCCGGAACTCGACGGCATGGTCCACATCAACGACATTTCGTGGGATGTGCCGGGCGAGCAGGCGATTGCCAACTTCAACAAGGGCGACGTCGTCCGTGCGAAGGTGCTGGATGTGGATGTCGAGAAAGAGCGTATTTCGCTCGGCATCAAGCAACTGGCCGGCGATCCGATGTCCGACATGGAAGTCCGCCGCAACGACACGGTCACCTGCACCGTCACCGAGGTCACCTCGGGCGGTATCGAGGTCCAGTTCGGCGAACCGGCCATGACGGCCTTTATCCGCCGCTCCGACCTGTCGCGTGACCGCTCCGAGCAGCGCCCTGAGCGCTTCTCTGTCGGTGACAAGGTCGACGCCAAGGTCACCCAGATCGACAAGGCGGCCCGCCGCGTGTCGGTCTCGATCAAGGCGCTGGAGATCTCCGAAGAGCAGGAAGCCGTGAAGCAGTATGGCTCCGCAGACAGCGGTGCTTCGCTTGGCGACATTCTGGGCGCGGCCCTCGCCACCAAGGGCGATACGCCGGACGAGGAAGACGACGCTCCGAAGGCCAAGAAGGCTGCAGCCAAGAAAGCCGAGGAGGCCGACGAGGCTGACGAAGCCAAGGCTGAAGCCGACGAGGCCGACGCTGAGGAGAAGCCGAAAAAGGCTGCTGCCAAGAAGGCGTCTACAGCCAAGAAATCGACCGCAAAGTCGAAGGCGAAATCGGACGAAGACGGCGAGTAAAACCGTCTGGGCGGGTGCTAAATCCGCTTTATGACAAAAAAACAAGGTAATGTTTGGGGCGGAGCCACTGGTTTCCGCCCCAAATTTCGTTTACATTCAAAGTCATGCTCAGGTCAGAACTCATAGCCAAGCTTGCCGAGGAATATAGCCACCTCAAGCAAGATGATCTCGAGAAGATCGTTTCGATCATTCTTGAGGAGATTGCCCAGGCGCTTGCCGAGGGTAACCGGGTCGAACTTCGCGGCTTCGGCGCGTTCTCCGTGCGCGAACGAAAGCCGAGGATCGGGCGCAATCCCCGTACCGGCGAGAAGGTCCATGTCGAAGCCAAGTCGGTGCCTTTCTTCAGGCCGGGCAAGGATTTGCGGGCGCGTGTGAACGGCGGAACCGACCCCGAAGCGCGCTAGGCCCCGGCGGGTCCAGATCTCTTCCATATTGACGCTGCGGCAGAACGCGCCGAAAGTTTGCCGATCTTAAATCGGGCAAACCCAGTCAGGAGGGACGAATGCTCAAGGAATTCAAAGAGTTCGCCATGAAGGGGAACCTGGTCGACATGGCTGTCGGCTTCGTGATGGGCGGCGCCTTCGCGACCGTCGTCACCGCGTTTATCCAGGGGGTCTTCCTGCCAATTCTGGCGCCAATCATGGGCGGGATCGACCTGTCATCCATCGCCTTCACCATCTCTCCGGCCGAAGTCGGCGCCGATGGCGAGGTCATCAAGGAAGCCGCCATTGTCGAACTCGGCAATTTCATTGCGGCCTGTATTTCCTTCATCATTGTGGCCTTCGTCATGTTCCTGATCATCAAGGGCATGAACCGGATGAAGGCCAAGGAAGAGGCAGCCCCGGCGGAACCGCCAGCGCCGCCGCGCCAGGAAGTGCTTCTGGAAGAAATTCGCAATCTGCTGGCCAAGCAGTCGTAAACTCTTAACCAGTTTCCGACACAAACGCTCGCAGTAGAGTTTGTAGCGTTTTGAAGGGCGTCGCCTTATTGGTGGCGCCCTTCTCAATTTGGCGGCGCTGTAATGGCCTTTACACGCGGAGGCGAACGGCCTGCGCGCCGGTCCGGCCTAGTATTCGTAGATTTCCCAGCCCGTCATCTCGATCGTATAGGCCGCGTCGGCGAGGTCGGATTTCTGCGTTTCAGTGCGCAAGGTGCCCTCGATCCAGACAGCCTGGGAGAGGTCCTTCAGCTTGATCGGCTTGTCGGCTTTGACGAACACGGTCTGATTCGGTGGTGGCGGCGGGGCGTGCAGGCAGGCCCCGTAATACGGCACGAGCAGGAATTCGCTGATCTGTGCATCCTTGCCGTACTCGAAGGGCACCGTGTAGCCGGGCAGGCGAATCTTCATCCCGTCCGCGGGCTGGCCAAGAATTTCCTCGACCCGGTTGAATGTGCCGATCTGGATCGCCTGGTCAGCCGCCGAGCCTTCCGCGACACCGCCGCCCGGCCCGCCATAGAGCCGAGCCATTTGCGCCTGATACATTTCGGCGATGCGCTCTTCCTCGCCCTCGGGCATCAGTTCTTCCCAGCCGATCTCGGTCACGCCGCGGGCGGCCACCGCATCGGCACGGGCTTTTTCCGCAGCCGATGCCGACGCAATCGAGCTGCCGGAGGATTTGCGCTCATCCGGCTCGGGCACGCGTTCGCCGATCTCCGGCCCGCTATCGGCGGTTTCCGCCCGCGCCAGCTGGACATCCGGGGAACCGGTTGCATCGCCAGCCGCATCGGATTGCGGCGCGCTGGCCGGTGGTTCACTTGCCTCGCTGCAGGCCGTCAGGCCGGAGACCAGGACAAGGGCGGAAGCGGCGAGCAGGATCTGTTTCATGTACATCAATCTAGGAACAATGATTTCGATCATCCATAGGGGAAAGCACTGGGTGGCTGCGACCTAAAGCTTCACGGTAAGCCCGTCGGCAAGCGAACGGCGCAAGGCGGTGATGGCGGGAATCATGCCGATGACAAGCGCCGCGCCGGTCACGGCCAGCACTGTCCAGAGGTCAGTGAACGAGACGCCGAGGCCCTGCAACTGCACGCCATAGGTCTGGCTGAGGACGGGGCCGAGCAGGACCAGGCCAAGCTGCACCAGGGCGACGCCCAGCACAGCGCCGATGAAACCGAGCAGGCCGGCTTCGGCCACCATCAGAAAGAAGATATGGCCCGGCCGCGCGCCCGTCGCCCGCAGGATCGACATCTCCCGGCGCCGTTCATTCAGACTGGTCAGGATGCTTGTCAGGACAGATACCAGCCCCACCGCGATCACGAAGACGGACACGGCGATCAGCGCGCGTTCGACGACGCCGGTCACCTGCCAGAGCTCACCAAGCGCGACACCCGGAATGATGGCCAGCAGGGGTTCACCGGGACGTGTGTTGATGGCCCGCTGTGTCGATAGAATCGTCCCGCGCCGCTCCAGCCCGACAAAGATGGCGGTGATCGAGCGCGGTGTCAGGTCAAAGCTGCGGATCATTTCCTCGGTGATCGTGTCGGCCATCGGGTTCTTCGTGCCGCTCTCCCAGCCGACATGGATCGCCGTCATGCCCTCGAGCGAGATGTGGATGGTCTGGTCGACCGGCGTGCCGGTCGGCGCGAGGATGCCGGCGACGATGAAGGGCCGGTTGTCGTGATCGGTCAGCCCGCCAGCGCCAAGGCCGTGGGTCAGCACGATCTCGCTGCCAATCTCGTAGCCCAGCTCGCGCGCGACACCCGCGCCGATCACCGCCTGGTAGATGTCACCGAAGCGCTCACCTTCAGACAGCCTCAACGGCTGGCCGTCGCCGTATTTGTAGTGTTCGAAATAGGACTGGTCGGTCCCCATGACGCGAAACCCGCGATGGCTGTCGCCCAGCGAGACAGGAATGGTCCAGGCAATGTCACCCCGCGCCGCAACCTGCTGGTATGTGTCCCAGCTGACTTCTGCCGTGGCATTGCCAAGCCGGAACACCGAATAGAGCAGCAAATTGATCTGGCCCGTCGGCGCACCGACGATGAGGTCCGTGCCGGAAATCGTGTTGTCGAAGCCCGCGCGGGCGCCATTGCGCGCCTTGTCGACGCCGAGGAAGAGCGCGACTGAAAGCGCCACGGCGAGGATGGTCAGCAGCGCGGAGCCGCGCCGGTTCATCAGGCTGCGCCAGGCAAGGCCGAGGATAGACGTTCCCATCATGCCGTAGCCCTCGCCCGGTTGATTTCGGCGAGGTCGACACTGCGGTCGAAATGGCTCGCAAGACTGCCATCATGGCTGACGAAAAGCAGCGCTGCGCCGGAGCCGGAGGCTTCCTCGGTCAGCAATTCGATGAAGCGGTCGCGCGCATCGGCATCGAGCGCCGACGTCGGCTCGTCAGCAATCAGCAGCTGCGGCCCGCCGATCAGCGCGCGCGCCACGGCGACGCGTTGCTGCTGGCCGACAGACAGGTCCGTGACGGGCCGGGCCAGCAGCTTCTCGTCGCTGAGGCCAAGCCGGGCCAGCAGGCGCCGCGCCTCGCCAGCAAGGTCGTCACCGGCGGCCTTCCGGCGCGCGGCCGAGAAACGGCACGGCAACATCACATTCTGCACCACCGACAGGTACGGCACGAGATTGAACATCTGGAAGATCACGCCCATCCGGTCAGCCCGCAACCGGTCACGCTTCGAACCCGCCAGCCCGGTCATATTCTCACCGAGCACCTCGATGGTGCCCGATTGCGGCTCCAGAACGCCGGCAACCAGGCCAAGCAGCGTCGATTTCCCCGATCCGCTCGGTCCCCGGAGAAACAGCTTTTCGCCGCGCGCGAGGTCAAAGCCGGCAATGTCGAGCAGCGGCGGGCTCTGCGGCCAGGCAAAGTCGAGATCACGAATCTTGATGGCAGGCGTATCTGTCACGAGGTCAGCGAACCTTCAGGGCCGGGCTGCCGGGACGCAGCTCACCCGCTGACTGGCGCGTGCCAGACAGGAAGATGGCATCGATGCTCTCCAGCTGCGGATAGCGGTCCATCAGGAGGAATTCGATGGAGTCGATACGATCAGCAGATTCGCATGTGTAAACATGTTCGACCTCCAGCGCGCCGTGACCGCCGCCAAAGTGCGTGCCCGATGTTGTCATAAGCGGCAGGCAGCCAGCGGATGGATTTACCGCGACCATGCTGCCCGGCACGACGAACACATCTTTCAGCGTGTTGAGCGCCTCGGTCTGCGCGTCTGTTTCGGGCGCATGCTCAAAGCCGACCAGCGACGCGAGCGGGGCCTCGAAGGTGAAGGTCAGCTCGTTGCCATCGACCGCAGCGGCGAGCGTCGCCCGGCCATGTTCATGCGCTTCCAGCCGGCCGCCTGTCTCTTCATGGTCATGCTCTGCCGGTGCTTCGGCCATCTGGGGCTCAGGCGCAGGCGCCCGGCCCGGCTCAACCGTTCCGCCCGGCGCTGCCATATCCTTGTTTGCCGGATCGGGGGGGGCGTCACAGGCGACCGCCAGAAGCATCGCACAGATGAGGGCGGGAACAGCTCGGGTCGCACGCATTCTTGGGCCTTTCTGAACTTCACTCAGCCGTCACGGAAAAAGCGTTCGCAATTCGAAAACTGCTATACTATAACGTTCGCAGCGGGACAACGCGTCCGCGTCCCCTCTGGCTGCTCTTTATCTGGCAGCGCAACCTTCGCAAGGCAAACCGGTAAATGTGGGATTCGTTGCAGGCTCCGTTGTTCTTCGGAATCATCGCCGCATTCTGCACGACGGTCGGGCTGATCTTCGTGGCGCAGCGTGCGCCCTGGAGCGAGCGCAATGCCGCCCTCTTCGGCCTTGCCGCAGCCGGCATGCTGACGACGCTAGCCTTCCTGCACATTATCCCCGAAGCCTTTTCGCTGTCCCGCATGGCGCCGGTCTGGCTGGCGGTCGGCTTCTTTGCGGGCCTCGTCCTGAACAATCTCGTGAAGATCTTCTTCCCGCAAGCGACGGGAAAAGTTGGCCGGCACGAAGCGGTGACGCCCATCCTCGCCATCGCCGTCCATTCCTTCATCGACGGGGTGATCTATGCCGTCACCTTCGCCGCGAGCTTCACCTCCGGCGTCTATGCCGCGGTGGGCCTGACCCTGCATGAATTTCCCGAAGGCGTTATCGCTTTCGCAATCCTGCGCCGATACGGTGTGCGGAATGTCACTGCGTTCTGGTTCGCCTTCCTTGCTGCTGCCGCAACGACGCCGCTTGGCGTCATCGTGGCCGGCCCGTTCATGTACGGGCTCGACACAGAAGCGATCGGGTCGCTGTTCGCGGTTTCGGCCGGGCTGCTCATCTTCGTGGCGACGGGACCGCTCATGTCCCCGCTGAAGGAAATGACCCCCGTGCGTGGCCTCGGCGCTGTGGCAGCGGGTGCGACAGCAGCAATCCTGCTCGTGATGGCACCCATTCGCACGCATGACCATTCCGGCCATGATGACGATCTTGCGCCGGGTTCGTTTATTCCGGGACAGGGGATGCATGATGATGAGACACATCGCCTCTGAGCCTTGCCGGGCCATCCAACCAGCCCGCCAGGCTGTCGCTCTCTTCCTGATCGCTGCCGCGGCGATCTTCGCCGCGCCTGACGCTGCCGCCGCCACGACTGCTGGCGCGAATGGCATTGGCGGTTTCCTGCCGGCGGGTATCCGGGTGGTGCTGCCGGGCGGCAATGAACAGATCCTCTTCCTGATCGCCATCTTCCTGGCCAGCCCGCGCACCGATGCGCTGATCGTGCAATTTATCGCCTGGGTCGCAGGCCACTCGCTCACCCTCTGGCTGGTTGGCCTCGGCGCGCTCAAGGTGCCAGCCGATACGATCGCCTGGCTGGTTCCGCTGACCGTCGCGCTGGTCGCCGCCGAAAACCTCCTCTTTGGGCGCAAGACGAAGTTCAAGACCGGCCTTGTCTTCGTTTACGGCCTTATCCACGGGATGAGCTTCGCCCAGACCTATCATGCGATCCCGGTCAGCGGTGATTCCGGCGTGATGACGCTGGTCGGCTTCAATCTCGGCCTGGAAGTCGCCCACGCCGCCGTGCTCGGCCTGGCCTTTGCCGCCTCGCTCTATTTCCGGGGTGTGCTGAAACAGGCCTCGCGCATGGATCTATACCGGCCGATGATCGTCGTTCCGGTCTCACTGGCGATCCTCGTGACCGCCGCTATCTGGACAATCCGCGCCTTTACCGGCTGAGCCCGGCCCGATCCGGCACCGCGCTTGCAACCTGCCTGGTTATCAAAAGGTAACCAGCGGGAATGAAACATGCGCAAACGCCTGCTTCGCTATCTCGGCGCGCTGCTCGTCTCGATGATTTGCGCTTATTCCGGCGCCCAGCGCTATGCCGCCGCCGAGCCGGGCGGCTCGTGCACACTGACTGATGTCGCAGCCTGGCATGCCGCACTGGACGACCCGCAGGAAGAAGCCACCCCGCTTTACCGCCAGACCGTCACGGAAGCCTTCCTCAGCCGCTGCCCGGACCGCCCCGAAGCGCCAGGCGCCCATCAGGTTGCAGGCATCGCCGCCGCATGGGTTGGCGACATTGAAGCCGCCGCCGCCCATTTCGACCGGGCCGGCTATGTGACTGACAGCGAAACCCTGCTGATGCATGCCGCCGTGCGCTTTGCAAAGGGCGAGGCGGACCGCGCCCGGGCCCTTCGCGATGAGGCGCTGGAACACTGGATCGCCCGGCTGGAGCGGCAGGCGCTGGCCGACATCGAAATCGAGGAAACATTCGCTGGCGAGCTGATCAGCGTGCGCTTCCGCCAGACCGATCCCGAAACGCAGGTCTCGCATCTCTGGATCGCGCGGCCGGAAGCGGCGGCCTGGCCGGCGGCGCTGTCCGTGACGTCCGAGCGCCAGCTGAACGCCTTATTCCGCCTTCGCGCGGGTGAGGGGGCCAAGGCGCTGCGCCATGTCCGGCTCTACCGGTGCCGGGCACGTAAAGTTCTGGCCCGCACCAACGAGCCGATTGGCGATGGAGACATGAATGCAGCGGCGCGGGCGAGCCTTATCGCCTATATGGCCGATCCCGATGTCCCGGCGCCCGGCGAAGTCGAGGCCTGCCTGTTCGATGGGCGCATCCTGCCCAAGGTCAGCCGCGCCCGCAGCATTCCGCTGCAATAGCTTCACATTCAGCCAGACTGAATAGATGGAGCTTTTCCCGCTGCCACGCGTCGGTATGGTGATGACGATGGTGCGCGATCTGCTTCTTTATGTTGGTGCGGTGCTGCTTTGCGCGCCGCTCCTGATCTACCTGCTCGATTCCATAATCGGTCTCGGCCGGCTGGATCCTCTGACCCTGTCGACGACCATGGGCGGGATTGGCGCATGCCTCTGCGCGCTCAGCCAGGGTCAGCATTGGGGCCGGTTCGCGATCGCGCTGATTATCGGGCTCGCCCTGCTCGCGCTGCAGGTCTACGGGATCGCCTTCCTCGTCCTCCATACGAGCGGTCTCTAAAGCATCGGTCTTCCGTTTGCGCCGAACTGGCTCTAGGGCCTGAACGCAAAGCGGCCATAGCCGGCAAATGACACCAGCATGCAGCAGCCTGTCGAGATCGCCGTGGCGAGAATGGGCGGACAGGCCGGAACGAGAAACAGGATGGCGGCAAAGAGCCCGTAATTCAGCGCTGCCACGCCCAGCGCGACGAGAGCGTAGCGCCCGGCTTCTTGCAGCTGGCTGCCAGTGCTCTGGCCAAAGGTGATCGCGCGGTTGAGCCGCCAGGTGACGAACATCGCCAAAGCAATCGAAACGGCCCGGGCCGTAAGCGGGCTCGCCCCCAGGTGTATCAACAGGGTGAGCATGCCGGCATCGACGATGAAGCCGAGCCCCCCGATCAGTGCGAAACGGAGAAACCTGCTCATCGGGACGGGCGGTCTCACGCCTGCCAGTCTCCGGGCGGGTAGCTGAGGAAAACCGAGCGCTTGGCTTCGACGCGCGCTCGCGCAAGGCTGTCGAGGACAAGGCCGCAAACGGCGGTCACCGTCCCGATGATGATCAGGCCGGTCGCCAGAATGGCCGTCGGCACGCGCGGGACGAGGCCAGTTTCGAAATAGGTGATGAAGAGCGGCACCGAAAGGCCGAGCGCCAGCAGCGCCAGCACGATGCCGATGGCACCGAAGAAGGCGGCCGGGCGGGTTTCCTTCGCCAGCGTCATGAACAGGCCGAGAATACGCAGGCCATCCCGGAACGTCCGCAGCTTCGAGGCCGAATCCTCGTGCCGGACACCATAAGGCGTCGGACGCTCAAGTGTCGGCACGCCGATCTGGCAGGCATGGACCGACATTTCCGTCTCGATCTCGAAGCCGCTGGAAACGGCCGGGAAGGACTTGGCGAACCGGCGCGAGAAGACGCGGTAACCGGAGAAGATGTCGGTGAACTGGCGCCCGAACATCGTGTTGAACAGGATGTTGAAGACGCGGTTGCCAAAGGCGTGCCCGCCGCGTCCGGCATCGCGGGTCACATTGGCCCGCGTACCGACGACCATGTCGACATGGTTGCGCTTCATCAGTTCGATCAGCGTTGGCGCCATGGACGCGTCATAGGTCCCGTCACCGTCGGCCATGACATAGATGTCGGCTTCGACATCCGCGAAGATGCGCTGCACGACATAGCCCTTGCCCTGCCGGGTTTCGGTTCGCACACGCGCGCCGGCCCGGCGGGCGATATCGGCCGTGCCATCGGTGGAGTTGTTGTCGAAGACGTAGATCTCGGCTTCGGGGAGGGCTTGCCGGAAGGCTTCGATGACAGACGCGATCGTCGCCGCCTCATTGTAACAGGGCAGCGTGACCGCCACGCGGGGGGTGGCGGTGTCGACCTGCGGCGACGGTGCGCGCGTACTTGCTGTCACGCCACTCATCCAGTCAGCCTTTCCGTAACCACATTCGTTGCATAACAAGGCCTGGTGAACACCTCGTTACGAAGATGACACGAACAAGAAGCGCGCCCATGACACCTGCCGATCCGACCCGTCAGACACCGGTCTGGCCTATTGTGGTGTTTATCCTGGTTGCGCTCGCCTATGGCCTTTCGCAGGCCGGACCCGCCCTTGGCGGGGATCTTCGCGGCAGTGACGACATGATGCGCATGCAGCAGGTTCGCGACCTCATCGCAGGCCAGAGCTGGAGCGATGTCGACCAGTCGCGCCTCATGACCCAGGAAGGCGGAGCGATGCACTGGTCGCGCCTGCCCGACCTGTTCCTCGCCGCCATCGTCCTGCTCGCCCAGCCGCTGACCGGGCGCGAAATGGCCGAGGGGCTGGCGGTCACCATCTGGCCGCTGATGCAACTCTGCTGGGTGCTGACGGCGCTGACAGCTTGTCTTCGCCGCCTGAACACACCGCTGAGCGGGCAGCTGGCCGGTATCTTCTTTTTCTGCACATCGGCGGCGATCGCCAATTTCCTGCCCGGGCGGATCGACCATCACGGCCTTGGTGTCGCCCTGATCCTGACGGCGTTTGCCTGTCTTCTGTCACCGCGCAGGTCGGCCCGCTCAGCAGCCATCGCGGCGATCTGCGTGGCGGCGATGATAACGGTCGCGATCGAGAACTTGCCGGCCGCAGGGCTGATTATTGCCGGTTTCTCGACAGCCTGGCTGATCCGGGGCGAGGCGGAAGCCAGCCGGCTGCGCGCATTCGGGGCGACGCTGATCATCGCGGCACTGCTGGCCTATGTCGTCGATGCACCGGGCGCAGGCGGGCAGCGCGGCGTCTGCGACGCTTATGGCCAGTCGCACTTCGTCTCACTGCTCGTCGGCGGCGCCGGGCTTGCCGCCATAGCGACCGTGATGCCGAACACGCCGGACTGGCGGGCACGCCTGCTCGCGGTGGCCATGGCTGGCGGCGTGACACTTGTCAGCTTCATCGCGATCAACCCGGCCTGTATCGGCAGCCCTTATGCGGCCCTGCCTGGCAGCGTGCGCGAAGGCTGGTTGAACGTCGTCACTGAAGCTCGCCCCTTCTCCACTGTCTTCATCGAGGACACTGCCCTCGCCGTCTTCTTCTACGGCGTTACCTTTGCCGGGCTGGCCGCCGCCATCATCGGATACAGGCTCAGCCCACCGTCGAAGCGTCTCTCGCACGCCGCCCTTCTGGTGCTGCTGGGTGTCATGACGCTTGTCATGATGTGGCAATTGCGGGCGGCCTCGCTCACGCATGCCATTGCCGCAATCGCCAGCGGCTACCTGTTCGGCTACCTGTTCTCGAACTGGCGCGAGACGCGCGGCGCAGGTCCAGCGCTGATGCTGCTGGCCGGGGCGCTGGTTGTCTCACCCTCGGGATGGACCATGGTGCGTCATCTGTTGCCCCAGGGCTCGACGGGCGAGCGCCTGGCTGCGGCCGATTGCCGGACCGGCAAGGCCTATCGGCAGATCGCCGCCGCCCCGCGCATTATCGTCTTCACGCCCATCGATCTCGGCGCGCCGCTCATCTACTACACTCGCAACTATGCCACCGCCGCGCCCTATCACCGCAACGCTGACGCGATCGAGCTGACCCTCGACGTGTTCAGGGGCCCGACGGAGGAGGCCCGGGCAAAGATTGCCACGACCGGGGCAACACATTTGCTGTTCTGCCCGCGCCTTGGCGAATTGCAGGGCTATGCCGCCGCGGCGCCTGAAGGCTTTGCCGCAGACCTGCTTGCAGGCCGACTGCCGAACTGGCTTGTCCCTCTTTACCGCCCGCCGGAGGGCGAGGAAGGCCCGATCGTCTACACCGTCGCGTTCGACCGCAATTGACGGCCACGGCGCTTTGCGGCAACGGGAAGCATGTCAAAACTCAAAACCCCCGAAGCTGTCGTCGACGCGCTGGAAAAGATCTACTCCGATGCCGTCACTGCACTGACGACAAGCCTTGAAGCCTATCTCAAGCATGGCACACCGCCAGCCATGGGCGTGCGTGCATCGCGTGCTTTCTGCTATCCCTCGCTGATCATCCGCTACGATCCGGACGGCCCGCCGCCGCCGATCTCACGCGCCTTCGGCAAGATGTCGGAAGCAGGCACGTACAATTCCACGATCACGCGGCCCGACTATTTCCGTCCCTACCTGATCGAACAGCTCAGCCCGCTGATGCGGGACTATCCGGTGGATGTCGAGGTCAAACCGTCCGGCTCGGAGATTCCCTATGCCTATGTCTGGGACCAGGCCGATGCCGGCGGTCTCGACGAGGTCAGCCCCGCCGAGCTTGCCAAATGGTTCCCATCCCCGAAGCTGAGCTCGATTGGCGATGAGGTGGCCGACGGCGAGCTTTACGAGCCGGGCTCCAGCCGCCCGCTTGCCCTGTTCGACGCCCCGCGGACCGATTTCTCGCTAAAGCGCCTGGCGCATTACACCGGCACGCCGGTCGAGCACATGCAGCGCTATATCCTGTTCACGAACTATCACCGCTATGTCGATGCGTTTTGCGACTGGGGTGTCGAACAGCTGAAAAAGGGCTCGCGCTATACCGGCCTGTCGGTCGCTGGCGGCCTGCTGGTCGATGGCAAGACGCCGGATGCGAAGGCAGCCATCGATGCGGCGCCGTGGCGGCGCTACCAGATGCCGGCCTATCACCTCATGGCGGACAATCGGTCCGGCATCACGCTGGTGAATATCGGTGTCGGCCCGTCCAATGCAAAGACGATCACCGACCACCTCGCCGTTCTGCGGCCGGAATGCTGGCTCATGGTCGGCCATTGCGGCGGCCTGCGTCATAGCCAGCAGATCGGGGACTATGTCCTCGCTCACGCCTATCTGCGCGACGATCATGTGCTGGACGGCGTGCTGCCGCCGGACATACCTGTCCCGCCGATTGCCGAGGTCCAGATCGCTCTGCAACAGGCAGCCGCCGACGTCACGGGCGAACAGGGCGACGCGCTGAAGAAGCGCCTGCGTACTGGTACCGTCGTGACGACCGATGACCGCAACTGGGAGCTGCGCTTCACCGAAACCGCCCGGCGCTTCAACCAGTCGCGCGCAATCGGCATCGACATGGAAAGCGCAACCATCGCAGCGAACGGCTACCGGCTGCGCGTGCCCTATGGCGTGCTGCTGTGCGTCTCCGACAAACCGCTGCATGGCGAGATCAAGCTGCCCGGCGCGGCCAACCGCTTCTATGAGCGCGCCATTGGCGAGCATATCCGGATCGGGATCCAGACGCTGGAGCGGCTCGCCGAGGAGGGCGGACAGGCCCTGCACTCTCGCAAGCTGCGCGCCTTTGACGAGCCGCCCTTCCGCTAGGGTCCGGGTGGACCTTCGGGTCCTTTCGCACTAGCTGAAAGCGCGAACCAGTCTCCGGAGGCAAGGCTCATGCAGGATCGTATCAAACCGCTCGTCGGCGTGCGGAATTTCCGTGACTTCGGCGGCTATGAAGGCGCTGAGGGCGCGCGCGTAAAGGCGGGTAAGCTCTACCGCTCCGGCCATTTCGGGGAAGCCTCGGAGTCCGACCTGGCCGCGATTGACCAGTTCAGCATCACGGTCCAGGCCGATCTGCGCCGCCCGGACGAGCGCGAACGCCATGGCGACCGGTGGCCGGTCGAGGGCGTGCGCCGGCTGTTCTCGGACCTCGGGCGCGAAACGGATGCGCCGCATGTGAACTTCCTGAAGCAGGTTGCTGTCGACGCCGAGGCTTCGAAAGGCTGGATGCGGGCCTATTATGTCGAAGCGCCCTACCGCCCGGCGCTGGTAGAGACGTACACCGCCTGGTTCGACCATCTCGCAGACCTGCACGATGATGAGGCCGCGCTGGTGAACTGTGCCGCCGGCAAGGACCGCACCGGCATCCTCTGCGCCCTCACGCACCATGCGCTCGGCGTCTCGATGGACCACATCTTCGTCGACTATGAGCTGACCAATGAAGCCGCGCAGGTCGCCGACCGGCTGCCGGAGGCGCGCGAATACTTCAATACCATGCTCGAGAAGAATTATGACGACGATGTCTACCGGCCCTTCCTCGGGGTCGAGCGGCAATTCCTCGAAGCCGCCATCGCCTCGATCAAGGACCAGTCCGGCGACCTCGACACTTACCTGGCGACGACGCTTGGCGTTGATACCGCCAAGCGTGACACCATCCGCAAGAAACTGCTCGCCTAGAAGCTGACTTCGAGACCCAGCAGGATTTCCTGCGGCTTGCCCGGACGCAGGCCCGCCGGATCGATGGACGCGACATAGACTTCGTCGAACAGGTTCTCGGCCTTGGCCCGCAGGCGAACGGACTCCGTCACGTCAAACCAGACCGACGCATCGGCGATCCAGCGCCCATCGATGCGTTCGGCTGCCGGGATCGCACCCTGGCCGGCGCGGGCGCGGGCCTCATCGACATAATTGCCCTGGATGCCAGCGCCCCAGCGCGTGCCTTCGACACCGGCCGACAGGGTCAGCTGCTGTTCAGGCAAATAGGGCAGCTCGTCGCCAGCCTCGACATTGCCCCACGGCTCGTAATCGCTGGAGAAGCCGGTCTGGAACTCCGCATCCGTCCAGGTGTAGACAAGACCCAGCGGCAGGGAGAGGTCTGTATCGATAATCGCGGCCGCATCCCAGCTGGCTGTCAGCTCGATCCCCTTCACGTCAACCTCGCCGCCATCGAACTGGTCGCCGATGACACAGCCGCCGCCCGAGGAATTCGTGCAGGTGCCGAGCAGGTTTGAATAATCATTGAAGAAGGCAACCGCCTCAGCCTGGAACAGGCCGCGCGTGAAGCGTCCGCCAGCTTCATAATTGACGCTCTCCTCCGCGTCGGAGGTCGTATTGCCGGGGCTGGCGATCGCAAAGCCGCGATGCACGCCCGCCAGCAGCGTCAGTTCGTCGGACACATCATAGAGCGCGCTGATACCCGGAACGACGACCTGGTCACTCAGCGTGCGCACCCGCGTCGGGCCGCTCGCACGCGTCGGATCCGCCGTACTGTAATCCTTGCGGGTCAGCTCATAATCCTCGAACCGGACCCCGGCCGTGACCGAGAGGCGGTCCCGGCGGATCGTGTCTTCGATAAAGAGCGCGACCGCTTCGCCGGAGGAGACGCGGTTGGCCTGGCTGCCTGGCGCGCCGGCCGTGGTCAGGAAAAGCTCGCCGCCTTCCAGCCGGTAAGCGTCCTCTTCCTGGAACCGGTCCTCTTCGTCCTCATGCACCCGGACACCAATGGTGAGATCATGGTCCCAGCCAGCGAAAGCGGTCTGCCAGTTGAGGACCGACTGGATACCTTCACTGGAATAGTTGCGACGGTTGGCCCTCAGCACGATGGAATCATCCAGGCTGACGGCGCCCGTGACGATGTCGAATGCGGCCGCATAGGTGACCGGATCGGCGATGATCGAGGAAATGCCCGTATCGCCCGCTGCACCGCTACCATCGGCGGCAATGCCCTGCAGCTTGTACCAGTTGCGGAAGAAGTCATGGCTGTAGCCAAACGTGGTCAGCGTCAGCCCCGGGCTGAATTCGATCTTGTGGGTCAGCTGGTAGAGCTCATTCTCACCATTGAACTGGTCGTTCAGGCTGGCGTCATAGCGCCTGTAGGGGTCGGTGCGGAAATCGTCCAGCGTCAGGCCGAGATAGGTCTCGTTCGAGGTTTCCTCACGGCTCTGATACTTGAACTCCAGTGATTGGGGGAGGGCGGCGTCCTCATTGTAGAGGCCGAATTTCACGACAATGTCGTCCGCGTCGAAACCGGTCGGGCCGCCGGAATCGAGCCTTTTGAAGCCGTCGGTTTCCTCGTCATAGAACTCGATGAGGCCGCCAGCTTTCAGGCTTCCGGCGAGCGTTTCGCGCCCGCCGACCCAGCCATGCAGACGCTGGTGATCATCGGTGCCGAACAGGGCCTGGCCATAGCCGGAGAAATCTTCCGGCACCGGCGTCGAGAACAGGTTGACTGCACCGCCCGTGGTGCGCGGGCCGTAGCGGACGGCGGCCGGTCCCTTGGTGACTTCAATGGCATGCATGCGGCCCGCCGTCGGGAAGTAATAGGCCGATGGCGAGGCATAGGGTGCGGGCGCAATCGGCACGCCATCCTCCATCAGCACAACGCGCGAGGACCGGTCAGACCCCGAACCGCGCAGGCCGATGTTCGGGCGCAGGCCGTAACCGTCCTCTTCCTGGATGTTCACGCCCGGCACGGCTCTCAAAATGCGCAGCACGTCTGACTGCGACTGAACCGCAAGATCTTCCTCCGACAGAAAGGTCACCGATCCGGCAACCTCCTGCGCATCGGCTGCGCTGCTGGAGACGAGCACGGTCGATAGCAGGCGGTAGGGATCCTCGGCGCTGGCGCCCGGCTCGCCCGTCCCGGCATCCTGGGCAAAGGATGGCAGTGCCAGGGCTGTACCAAGCAGGGCGGAGGCAATGGAGGTTCTTTTCATATCGGACAATTCGGCAGTTGGAGTGGAGATGGCGCCGCGCCAAAGCGACTGCGACTTATTCTCAGTCGCTTTATTGGTCCACGTTGCTAGTTGCAAGCGATAATAAGTCTCAACTGCAGTTTGCTTCCGCTGCGTCACCGCTGAGCGCCACTTCCCCTTGCGGCAAATTTGCGAAAGAGTTGCCCAAACGCGCCACCAAGATGCGCGGCCCGCGGAGGAAAACATATGAGCACCAGCGATGCTGTGCCGGCGCCTGCCGACACTGTCCACGTTGAACCGTCCCTAGATCTCGGCGGGGCCATGGACCGGCGGGGGTTTGCTTGGGCGGTCTTCGAATGGGCGCGAAACCCCTACTACATCCTGATCGTGATCTACCTTTTCCCCGTCTATTTTGGCGGGGTGATCGGGCAGGACCTCATCGCCAGCGGCGCGCTTGAAGGGCTTGATCCGGACTCGATCCAGAAAGCGGCCAACGCCGAGGGCCAGGCGAAGATCGCCTCC
This sequence comes from Henriciella mobilis, assembly GCF_003576285.1. Lineage (NCBI taxonomy): Bacteria > Pseudomonadati > Pseudomonadota > Alphaproteobacteria > Hyphomonadales > Hyphomonadaceae > Henriciella > Henriciella mobilis. The sequence continues at coordinate 194,989 of NZ_QWFX01000006.1, forward strand.
ATTGTGAAAACGGCAGGCTTCGTTGCCGCGTTGACAGCGCCGTTCCTTGGCGCCGCGCTCGACAAGGGCGGGCGCCGCAAACCGCTCCTCGCCGTTTTCCTCGGCGTTCTGGCCATCATGTCCTTCATGCTCTGGTTCGCGAAGGCAGACGGCAGCGGCCTCTCCATCGCTCAGACCATGGGCGTTCTGGTCATTGCCGCCGTCGCCTACACCTATTCGGAAGTCACACACAATTCGATGCTGAACGTGAACGGCCGGGCAGCCTCCCTGCCGGCCATTTCCGGGCTTGGGCTAGCGCTCGGCAACCTGGCGGGCGCACTGCTACTGGCCTTTATTGTGTTTGCCTTTGCGATGCCCGCACTCATCCAGTGGCCGTTTGAGACGCCGCTGTTCGGGATCGATGTCGAGGCGGGCGAACACTACCGCCTGGCCGGTCCGCTCTGCGCCGTCTGGTTGGTCCTCTTCTCGATCTATTTCTTCATGCGTTCGGAGGATGGCGGCACGCGCGGCGCCAGCTGGGTCAAGGCCGGCAAGTCCGGTGCCCGGAGCCTGCTCAACACGTTCCTGAAGGCGCGCGACAATATCAACATCCTCAAATATCTCGGCGCCCGGATGCTTTATGCTGACGGGATGCAGGCCCTGCTGGCGCTGGGCGGGGTCTATATCGGTCTTTACCTGCAATGGAACCTCGTCGAGCTTGCCGCCTACGCGATCCTCGCCTCGATTTTCGCCTTTGGCGGCGGAATTGTCGGCGGCTGGCTCGACGGCCTGGTCGGCCCGAAACGGGCGCTGATGATCGAGATTCTGGGGATGATCGCCACGCTCACCTTCCAGCTGTCGATCACGCCCGACGCCGTCCTGTTTGGCCTGTTCCCGGGCTTCACAATCTGGGACGGACCGATCTTCAACACGCTTTCGGATGTGGTCTATCTGTGCACAGCGGCCTTCATTGCCGTGACCGCAACAGCCAGTATTTCGTCCAGCCGGTCGATGCTCGTCCATCTCGCCCCCGCGCAGCGGGTCGGGGAGTTCTTCGGACTTTACGCGATTGCCGGGACGGTGACGGTGTGGCTGGGACCGCTCCTGGTGGAACTCTTCACCCAATGGTCCGGTGACCAGCGGATCGGCATGAGTGCAATCGGCCTGCTTTTCATCCTCGGCCTGATCGTACTGACCACCGTCCACTCACCGCATTATCCGGCAGTCGACGAAGACTGATCAGTTGCGAACGCGGGCGACGTGCGTAACGCGGCGCGGGCGGAGGTAGAATTCGTCGCGCAAGGTCTTCTTGGTGGTGATGAAGTAACCGAGCTGCGATTCATAATCATATTCGATCTGCGCGAAGATGATCGATCCGTTCTCGGGCACGAGATTGTCTGGAACCTCAACGACGCTGTCCTCGACCCAGGCCTGCAGGTTTCGTCCGTCGCTCCAGGCGACCTTGGTCGTGCCATTGTCGTCATACAGGCTCGAGACACGCAGGCGCACGCCTTCGACCGGATTGGGCTCGAGGATCATGCGCGTGGCTTCGACGATGTCATTCAGCTCCGCATCGTCGATGGTTGCCGCGCGGGCGACCAGGTCACCCAGCGTCGCGGCCGCGCTGGTCACCTTGCGGTCGAGGACCATCATCAGCGACAGCTCCACACAGGCGAAGTAGATCAGCACCATGACCGGCGCGATCAGGGCGAACTCGATGGCCGAGATACCCTTTTTCGCAGCGTGGAAAAGGCGGATGCGTTGAGCGAAAACAGTCAGCATGGGCGGCCTCAGAACGGCTCGTTGCGGAAGACGACAGTGGCCTGCAGCAAGTGCCGGTTGCCACTCATATTGGCCAGCGGGGCGCTCATCACCGGAGTGATCAGGTCCCAGGCATAGAAGGCGCGAACAACGACGATATCATCACGCCCGCCCGGGTCGAATTCGAACCCGGTCGCGTCCAGTTCACCGTTTTCGTCAAGCGGGCTGGCATTGTTGGTGGACGTGAAATCATCATAGGTCTTCACGTCGAGCTGGATCTTTCCCTTGCACTCGAACATTTCGAAGACCTGGGCGCAGACGATGTCCTCGAAGGCATCCCGGTCGAAATTCTCGCCGCTCTGCAACTCACCTGTGCGGATGCCGCGGGCTGCCTCGTTCAGGCCATGCTCAAGCACAGCCGACATGATGAAGATCACACAGACTTCGAGCAGACCGAAAATCAGGAAGAAGAAAGGTATGGCGATCATGGCGAATTCGACGGCGGCGACGCCGCGGCGGTCCTCAGCCCATGCGCGGAACCGTTTCAGCCAGATCGGCGATACAAGTCCCGGAACTTTCTGAAAACTCATGATTTTCTCCGCGCTCCACCCGGCGTACCTTTCGGATGGCGACAGACCTACCACCTCACGGTTTCGGCGCCGTTCAGCCGATCGATGAAATTTCACAGAACTGGCCGCTACTGTTGCCTGCGGCCTTTCGCTTGCGGTGGCAGCCTTTACCTCGCCTTGATCTGATACCATTTTGGCTAGGCGAGCAGGCTTCTGGAAGGACACCCCGATGAGCCACAATCCGGTCAGGCCATGGCGTTCCATCGAACGGCGCCCGTCGCGAAAGATTCGCGTCGGATCGGTCGAAATTGGCGGGGATGCGCCGATTGCCGTGCAGACCATGACCAACACGCCAACCGAGGATGCGGCAGCCACGATTGCGCAAATCGAGCGCTGCGCAGAGGCCGGCGCCGACATTGTGCGTGTCTCCTGCCCGACCGAAGACGCCACAGCTGCCATGCCCGCCATCTGCAAGGCCTCGCCCGTGCCGATCGTGGCGGACATCCATTTCCACTACAAACGCGGCATCGAGGCCGCCGATGCGGGCGCAGCCTGCCTGCGCATCAATCCCGGCAATATCGGCAGCCAGGCGCGTGTAAAGGAAGTCGTAAATGCCGCGCGCGCCAATGGCTGCTCCATCCGGATCGGCGTGAATGGCGGCTCGCTGGAGCGCCACTTGCTGGAGAAGTATGGCGAGCCTTGTCCCGATGCGATGGTCGAAAGCGCCCTCGACCATGCCCGTATCCTCGATGATCTCGGCTTCCACGATTACAAGATTTCGGTGAAGGCGTCTGACATGTTCCTCACCGTGGCGGCCTATCAACAGCTCGCCGAGGCAACCGACGCGCCGCTGCATCTCGGCATCACCGAGGCGGGCGGCCTGCGCACCGGCACCGTCAAATCCTCCATCGGCATGGGCAACCTGCTCTGGATGGGGATCGGCGACACGATCCGCGTCTCGCTGTCGGCGGATCCAGTCGAGGAAGTGAAGGTCGGCTTCGACATGCTGAAATCACTGGGCCTCAGAACGCGCGGCGTGAACATCATCGCCTGCCCCAGCTGTGCGCGTCAGGGCTTCGACGTCATCAAGACGGTCGAGACGCTGGAAGACCGGCTCGCCCACATTTCCGAACCGATCTCGCTGTCGATCATCGGCTGCGTCGTCAACGGGCCTGGCGAGGCGGCGCTGACCGATCTCGGCTTTACGGGCGGCGGCAAGGAAAGCGGGAAGATGTATGTCTCCGGCCGCCCCGACCACAACGTCTCCAATGCCGACATGGTCGAGCATATCGTCGAGCTGGTCGAACAGAAGGCTGAACGCATGAAAGCCCAGCGCGAGGCGGACGAGACCGTCGCGGCGGAGTAGTCAGCGCCTGAAGAACCGCTTGTAGACGAACCAGCCCGTGTCGAGGGCTGCGATCACCAGAAGCGCACAGCCGATCCAGAATTTCACACCGCCCACATCCTCAGGGCGCGCCAGAACGGTATTCATCAAACCGATGATCCAGAATCCGGCTGCGCGGATATAGAACCATGGCGTGGCGTTTTTGCTCGGCGCTTCGTTCGATGTCATGTCAAATAATCTCCAGCATGCGGAAGAGGCTGTTGAGCGCCTTGCCATGGGCTTTCAGGCTGCCTCTTCCCGTTTCAGTGATGCGCAGTTCAGTGCGCGGCCGCTTCCCCTTGAAATCCTTGGTGATGTCGACCAGGCCCGCGGCTTCCAGCTTGGTGAGGTGGGTCGACAGATTGCCCTGGGTCAGTCCCGTCTGAACCATGAGGTACGAAAAATCGGCTGCCTCCACAGAATGCAGGATGGCCAGGATAACCAGGCGCGCCGGCTCATGGACGATTTTGTCCAGGTCCAGCACGCGGTTGATTTCGGGGAGGCGGGTCAGCTTGTCCATTCATTCTGCCGCCAGGAAACGGAACAGCATCACCAGCCCGGACCCCAGGACAATGCCCCCAACCGCGAGGATCAGCCAGGCCGGATCCTCGACACCGCCAAGAATGCCCGCAACCGCCACGGTGAACGCCAGGACGGAATAGGCGATGAACCGGCGCGCGCCGACCAGAAGCCCGGCCAGCAGACCGATCCCGATCAGGCCCACGGGAATGGCGACGGCAACATCCGATACGCCGGTCATCGCGGGTGAAGCGACGTTCCCAAGAGTGAAGACGACCGCCGCCTCTGCGACCAGCACACTCGCGCCAAGTACAAGCCAGCCCGTCAGGGACCGCCGTGTTTCTTCGGTGCGCGCCTCGCTGAACCGCACGCGGCCGAGGCGAGGCTCCACCAGCGCCTCGCGTCCGATCTTCCAGAACGGAAACAGCACGGCAGGGACGACAGCGGTAAGGGCGATCGCGCCGGCCAGCCAGCATACTCCGATCCCCGTCAGGCCCAGGCCGACCAGAACGTCCAGCCAGCCATCGTCAAAACTGCGCCTGAACAGGCGCTTTTCCATGGGCGTTGAAGACATCTCACCCTCCGTTTGCCATGCAATTATGTTTGCACTGCAAACTAAATGCAAGCCTGGTACGCTGCCCCAGGTGGACTCTGTCGTCTGGTTGGGCAGGGGGCGAGCCTCAGCGCACGGCGTCGCAGGCGGCACCGTCGATAAGCGAAAACGCCCGATCATACGCGTCCTGGCTGGGGGCCAGCCGGCGGATGAGGGCAAGGCCCGCCCCATCGAGAAACACGGTTTCGGTCGCGTCAGGCAGGCCTTCCGGCGAGGCGCCTTTATCCTTCGGGTGCAGCAGCAGAACGGCTGCGTCCTGCCCGTCCAGCGACGACACGAAGACATTGTTGGTGCGGCGGTCGAAGATCGAGAGTGAGCCATACCCCTCCCAGCCCGGAGCCGTGATCAGCACAGGCCCCTCCGACGTATCGAAGCGGCAGATCGCATAGGAGAGGTCGGGCGAAGGGCGGACGATGGTCTGCGTCTGCGGCGTCATCCGGGGCGAGGCCGTCCACTGGTTCATCGGAACGCCGCGTTCCGCCATGCGCTCCATCGCCGTCGCCATGATCTTCGCCGGGATGGCCTGCAGCACAACAAAATGCCCAAGCGCCGCCGTCGCCGCAAAGACGAGAAGAGCGAGCAGCCAGCGCATCAGCCTTTCCTCTCGCAGGCAATCTGTTCGATACTCGGCGGCGTCAGCGCGGTTTCCGGCGACGCCAGCAGCGCCTCGCTGGGCAGGTAGAGGCGCAGCGTCAGGTCAAATGTCCCGGCCGCCTTGCTGGACACCCATTGGCGGGGCTCCATGCCGCCCTGGTCCGCGCCGATCATGAAGGTCCAGTCTTCCGCCATGCCAAGCGCTTCGGCATCGCTTGCATCGAAGGAAAGGGCGCCGTCCTCATTCATCGGCAGGCGGCTGTCAGCGTCATAGAGCGTGATCGACCACCACTCGGCCGGGAAGCTGCCGCCGGAGACCCGGTAGGCGCAGTTTTCCTTCAGGGCGCGGCCCTTCTCATCAACCGACCGGGTGAAATACACCGCCTCTTCCTTGCGCAGGGCGAGCAGGCCATGGCGCGCGATCCGGGCGCGGACATAAGGATCGGCGGCCTCTGACCCGATTGACCAGTCGCTGCGCCAGTCCTCGATGTCGATGCCGTCTCCGAGCCGGGGCCCGAAGGGCAGCAGGCCACCCATCCAGAAGGCAGAGCCCACCCCGGCAGCAAGTCCGAGAATCGCGGCAAGCAGGAGCGGCAGCACGAAACGCATGAGCTTTCCTACTGCCGCTTTTCGCCAGCGTGAAGCCAAAATCCAGGTTCAGGCCGGGCTGCCCTGTTCCATGGCCGCTGGCCGCCGGGACGGTTTTGGTTTCAGCCCGAACCATGGCCGCAGCCAGCCCACCCGCCGGATGAGATATTCGTGCAGCAGGGCGCAACCACCCATGGTCACGAGGACCAGAAGCGCAAACTCGGTCCAGACATCAAGGCCCTGCCGGGTCAGCCAGAACCCGGCCATCACGATGATGGTCTGGTGCAGGATGTACCAGGGGAAGACCGCCTCGGTCATGTAGGTGAGCGCTGGGCCAGCCCGGTTGAGATAGCGTTCCGCCAGCGCCAGCAGCGACAGGATCGCCAGCCAGGCATAAGCAATCCGCGCCATGCGGGCCGGCCAGATGATCCAGTCCCAGCCGGAGGTGCTGCTGGCCAGCATGTCCCAGTTGCTCCAGACAATTGTCAGACCGCTCCCGAGAGCAAGCGTCAAGACAATCACCGGCAGGATGGCGCGGCGAATGGCGGCCCAAAAGGCGGCATCCTTCGCCAGCAGGAAACCCGTCATCAGAATGGTCAGACTGTGGGCGTGGTTGGCCCAGTCCCAGACGAGATTGTGGGTTGTCGGAAAGTATGGATCGAGAAACAGCCGATAGGCGGTGTGCGGCAGCAGCGGGAGCGCGATAACCATCACGATGCCCAGACGGCCTGCGAAAAGCCGTCCCGTAATCGCTGCGCCGCGCCCTTCCATGAAGCGTGAAATCGGCCCGGCAACAGGCGCCAGCATCAGCGAATAGACCAGCAGGTAGACAATGTACCAGAGATGGTTCCAGGTCGGGGTGATGATGGAAAAGTCCGAGGCCGGGTTCAGGTATTGCGGATAGAAGGCAAGGAAACCGCCATCGAACTCGCCGCTCTCGACAAGCTGCAGCCAGCTCTGCGGGGCAACGACAAGCACCACCCCGGCGAGGATCGGCAGGCCCATGCGAACCACCCGGTCTCTCGCCAGCCCGCCCGCGCCCAGCTTGGCCGACAGGAAGCGCAGGGCGACACCGGATATGAAGAATAGCAGCGACAGCCGCCACGGGTTGAGCAGGCTCATCAGCGGCTCGGCGCCCTCGCCCGCATGCACGCTTTTCACGTGCCACTCCCACGGCACGTAGAACATGCCGATATGGTAGAAGATCAGCAGCAGGAAGGCGATGATACGCAGCCAGTCGAGGTCATGGCGCCTTGTGTTGAATTTGGTCACGGGGCGAAGTCTCCAGTCAGGTTTGAGCCGACCGTGGCAGAATGACCCCAGGCCATCAGCTGCGAAGACGCGAAACGAGGCCGGGCGGGACAAGTGGCTGGCCGCTGGGACGAGTGGCGGCATGCCGGGACGGGCGGCGCGGAAAGCGCTTCGGCTGCGAACCGGTATGTGGCAAGGAAGCGCTGATGACTGAGGACATCCGCCACCCCGAATTGGAAGCCGACCGGCGTGCCGACCGGCGAACCTATCTCTATTTCGGCTGCTTCCTGTTTGCCTCGTTCATCGTCCTGTCGATGTCGGACCAGCACGATTTGAGGCGGGCTGGCGCGGCCTATCCCGACTTGCCCTGGCTGTCACAGGCGACGTCCCACCTCGTCGTCTTTGCGCTGACGCCGTTCATCACCTTCATGCTGAGCCGCTACCCGCTCTCGGCCTGGCGGCGCAGCCTGCCGATGCATCTTGCCGCAACCGTCGTCTTCTCGGCCGTGCACATCGTCGCCATGGTCGCCCTGCGAAAGCTGCTGACGCCGCTCGTATTCGGCGTGCCCTATGATTTTGGTTTCGCTGATCCCTCTGTCTGGCTCTACGAATTCCGCAAGGACCTGCTCACCTACGCCCTGATCGCCGCGCTCTTTGCCATGAACCGGCTGGCCGAACAGCGTGGACTGGAAGCGAAAGCGGCACAGGCCGAAGCCAGCGAACGCCACCGCCTGACCCTGAAATCCGGCGGGCGGACCTTCTTCGTCGATGCCGGCGACATCATCCGGGTCCGGGCCGCGTCGAATTATGTCGAAGTGGTCACGCCGGGCCGGACCTATCTGGCGCGCGCAACGCTCAGCGAGCTTGAGAAGCTTCTCGAAAGTGCCGGCGGGCGGCATGTGCGCGTGCACCGCTCGCACATCGTCGATACCAACCATATCCGCGAAATCATTCCGACGGGTGAAGGCGATGTCACGCTTGTCCTCGACACAGGCGAGGAAGTGCCCGGCTCGCGCCGCTACCGTGACCGCTACGATGCACGGACATGATCGCTTCGTCTGGTGGCGGGCGCTGCAATTGACCGAACACAAGCCCGTGATTTGAATTCCGCGATGGCCAACGGGCTGCTAAGGCTTCGCGCGTCGGAGGAAGCTTCATGAAACTGCTATTGACGGGTCTTGGCTGGGTCGGGCGCGTGTTTGTCGGGCTTATACTGCTGACCGGCATGGCCAATTGCACGCAGCTGGGGCTCAACTATGCCAGCCTCGATGTCGATGGAAAGCCAGCGGCCTACCCGCCGATTGCCGATGACCCGGAAGAATTCCTCGCCGAACGCGAGATGTGGAAGGCGAGGCTGGAGACCCATGTCTTCGGGCCCTTCCCCGAAGGTGTTGAAGCCCGCCTCGTCAGCCATGAGGTCATCGACGACGCCTATATTGGCGGGCTGGCAAGCCTCGAGGAGTACATCATCGAGATCCAGGGCAGCGGAAAGTCCCGCCAGTTCACGCTCGGCATTGCCTGGCCGCAATCGGACATGCCTGTTCCGGTAATCATCAGCCAGTCCTTCTGTGGCAACCAGACCGCTTTCCAGTACCCGGACATGTCCCCACCAATCGACGAGAGCGTCAGCGACTTTTGCGGCGGCGGGGAGGACAGCACGATGTCGCGCGTCGCGCGGCTGATCTTCGGCCGTTACATTTCCAGCCCGCCCATGGAGCAGGTGCTCACGCGCGGTTATGCCTATGCGAGCTTCTACACCTCCGAACTCATCCCGGATTCGCGGAAACCTGCACGCGCCCTGATGCCTGACTTCCCGCACGGTCCGCGCGGCGAAATCACCGGTGCGGTATCCGGTTGGGCGGCCGGCTTTTCGGCCGCCATCGACATTCTTGAAGACGACCCGCGGACCGATCCGGCGCGCACGGCGATCATCGGCCATTCGCGCTCGGGAAAGTCGGCGCTGGTTGCCGGCACTTATGACAGAAGCATCGATGCGATCATTGCCCACCAGGCCGGCACAGGCGGCACGGCGCTCAGCCGGGACAAGCCGGGCGAGACCGTTGAAGGGATGGTGAAAAACTACCCCCACTGGTTCGATCCTGCGTATCAGGCTTTCGATGCCGAAGGCCCGAACACAACGCCGGTCGACATGCACGCCCTGATCGCCCTGAACGCACCGACCCCGCTGCTCATCGGCAATGGGCGGCGCGATGTCTGGTCTGACCCGAATGGCAGCTGGCGGGCCACGCTGGAGGCCGATCCCGTCTACAAGGCCGCCGGCACGGGCGGTCTCGACCAGTCCGGCATGCGCGAGGCGAGCGCCGATGCCGACCTTGTCTTCTGGATGCGCGCCGGCGGACACGCGATCACTGGACAGGACTGGGATTTCTGGCTCGACTGGCTTGACCAGGTCATGCCGCAAGGAAACGAGGTGCCAGCCGCCTCGAATACGGCTAGCGTCTCTCCCGGCAATTAGCTGGGAGGAACTATAAAATGCCGTTTCAAGCCGAAGACCTTTATCCCGTCCTCGCCCTTATTGTGTGGACGCTCGTCATGCTGCTCTGGATGTATGCCACGCGCATCCCGGCCATGCAGAAAGCGAAGATCGATCCGAACGATGCGCGCCATCCGGGTGCCGGTTACAATGACAAGATCCCGTCCAGCGTCCGGTCGGTCGCGGACAATTACAATCACCTGCACGAGCAGCCGACCATCTTCTACGCGCTGGTCTTCTTTGCGGCGCTGACAGGCGGGAGCGACAACATCTTCATGTATCTCGCCTGGGCCTATGTCGGCCTGCGCGTCATTCATTCGCTGGTGCAGGTGCTGTCATCCCAGGTCACGCAGCGCTTCCTGGTCTTCATGCTCAGCTCCATCGTGCTGATCGTGATGGCTGTTAAGGAAGTGATCCGGATCGTCGCCTGATCCTTTGAAGCATATGAGCGGCGCGGGGGAGCTTCCCCCGCATCGCGTTTCGTTTTAGACGCGGGGTCATGGCCACTATTCCCGTTTCCCGCCTTGAACAGGTCATTGACCGGTTCGACCAGGTCGAAGCCCGTATGGGCGCGACAACCGATGGCGACGAGATCGTCCAGCTCTCGCGCGAGCATGCCGAGCTGAAACCCGTTGCCGACAAGGCCAAGGAGCTGATCGACCTGAAAGCGCAGCTCAAGGACGCCGAGACGATGATGAACGGCGCCGACAAGGACATGGCCGAGCTGGCGACCGAGGAATACTACGACATCAAGGAACGGCTGCCGGCGCTGGAAAAGGAAGTCCAGCTGCTGCTCATCCCCAAGGATATCGACGACAAGGCCAATATCGTCCTCGAAGTGCGCGCGGGCACAGGCGGCGACGAGGCGGCCCTTTTTGCAGGCGACCTCTTCCGTATGTATTCGCGCTACGCCCAGCTGGAAGGCTGGAAAGTGGATGTGGTGTCCGTCTCCGAAGGCGATGTCGGGGGGTACAAGGAAATCATCGCCAATATCGAAGGCGATGGCGTCTTCGGTAAGATGAAATGGGAAAGCGGCGTTCACCGCGTGCAGCGGGTTCCGGAAACCGAAAGCGGCGGGCGCATCCACACCTCCGCCGCGACGGTCGCCGTGCTGCCGGCCCCTGAAAACATCGAAATCGACGTGCGCCCGGAGGACATCCGGATCGATACAATGCGCTCCTCGGGCGCGGGCGGCCAGCACGTCAACACAACCGACTCGGCGGTGCGCATCACCCACCTGCCCACCGGCATCGTGACGACCAGCTCGGAAAAGTCCCAGCATGTGAACCGCGAAAAGGCGATGGAGCAGCTGAAGATCCGCCTCTATGAACGCGAGCGCGAGGAGAAGGATTCCGCGCGTGCCGAAGCTCGCAAGGACCAGATCGGATCGGGCGACCGTTCGCAGAAAGTGCGGACCTACAACTATCCCGAAAACAGGGTCAGCGACCATCGCATCAACCTGACGCTCCATTCACTCGACAAGATCATCACCGGCGACAAGCTGGACGAGGTCATTTCCGCGCTGATCGCCGAGGACCAGGCGCGCAAGCTGGCCGCCATGGACGAAGATGCATGAGGCGAGAACCTTCAAGGCCCAGCTGGCAATTGCCGCTGCGCGGCTGAAAAGCGCCGGCTTCCACAAGCCTGGCCGCGAAGCGCGCCAGCTGATGCAGCATGTTTGCTCAATGAGTGCGTCCGATCTCATTCGCGAAGAGCTGTCCGAAATGGATGACAAGGCCCGCGGCGCATTCTTTGACCTGGTCGAGCGGCGCGTCTCGGGTGAGCCCTTCGAATACCTGACGGGCGTCGCGAGCTTTTACGGCCTCGACTTCTACTGCACGCGCGAGACACTGATCCCGCGGGCCGACAGCGAGGTTGTCGTCGACGAAGCCCTTGCGCGCCTGCCGCTCGGCCGGACGGCGCGTGTCGCCGATCTCGGCACGGGAACGGGCTGCCTGCTGATTGCGCTATTGAAAAACCAGCCCGGGCTGAGCGGCCATGCGGTCGAGAAATCGTCGGCCGCCGCCGCGATCGCACGAAAGAACCTCATTCGTCACCGGGTCAGGAGCCGCGCGTCGATCACCATCGGATCCTGGGAAGACTGGGATGGCTGGGGCGACGTCGATCTCATCATTTCCAATCCGCCCTATATCCGGACAGGAACGATCGCCACGCTCGACGCAAGCGTGCGCGCCTTCGAGCCACATGACGCGCTGGATGGCGGAGAGGACGGCCTGGAGGCCTACCGGTCGATTATCTCGCTCGCGGCGGCACGCCTGAAGGAAGGGGCGTGGCTGGTCTTCGAAATCGGTTTCGACCAGCGTGAAGCGGTCACCGGGCTGCTCGAAAAGGCCGGCTTCGGGTCCATTTCCTGTGGACAGGACCATGGTCAGCGGGACCGCGTTGTTGCCGCAAGGCGTTGAAAGCGCAGCAGGGGGCTTGGCGAAAGCCCAAATGCGCGCTAGAGCAAGAGTCGGCCAGAGGGCTCCTTCTCATGAGAATGGATGCCCCGCCAGGAGCAAGCGAAACATCACTGAGTATATTCCCGACCGGGATGTGACGCGAACGGTCTGAGATTACAGACAAGAACGGGATCAGGAACTTAGCGTATGCAACGCAAGCGCGGACGTGGACGCCGTTCAGGTGGAAACAACAGCAATAATCCGAACCGGCACTATGAGAGCACCGGCCCGGACGTGAAAATCCGTGGTTCGGCGCAGCAGATTCTCGACAAGTATCAGCAATATGCGCGCGATGCCCTGACAGCCGGCGACCGGGTGAAGGCCGAAGCGCATTTCCAGCATGCCGAACACTATGCGCGCATCGTTGCGAGCTTCCAGAAGGACAAGCCGCGCAACAAGAATGACGACAACAGTTCGGATGATGACGAGGACAATGACAACACCTCGTCTGACGACAACTCCAATGAGTCGCAGAACAATCAGGACAATTCCGGCTCGCAGGACGAGAGCAATGACGGCAAGAAGCCGCGCGGCCGTGGCCGCAAGCCGAAAGCCGAGAAGGAAGACAAGGATGATCCGATGCGGGTCATTGCGTCGGACAATGACGGCAAGTCTAACACGTCCGATGATAGCTCTTCCTCAGGCGAGGATGACGGCCAGTCCAAGCCGCGCCGGCGCACCTATCGCAAGAAGGCTGAAGCTTCCGGCGAGAATGACGGCGTGATGTCCACACTGGCCCGCGGCCGTAGCAGCGGTGGCGACGACGACAGCTCCGATGACTCCCGCGAATCCAGCCAGGCCGAGGCTGCCGCCGAATAGGCCGCTGCCGCAACACAGAAATCACGAAAAAGGGCGCCCCGATCGGGGCGCCCTTTTGTTTTGATCCATTCTCGTCCGGCCCGGCGGGCCCGCCGGCCTATTCGGCGGCGATGTGGCGCTTCTTGTCGAACATGGCCCAGACGCCGTCCGCGCCGTGCCAGTCGCCCTGCGTTGCGCCTTTCGAATACTCGGTCGCGCGCGCCTCGAAGAAGTTGGCATGCTCGACGCCGTTCAGGATTTCTGTCAGCCACGGGATCGGGTGCTTGTCGACACCGTAGATCGGATCGAGCTTCAGCTGCCCCATGCGCCAGTCGGCGATGTAGCGGATATACTGCTTGATATCGTCTGGCGTCATGCCCTGGACTTCGCCCGCCTCGAACGCCAGTTCGATGAACTTGTCCTCGAGCTTCACCACGGTCTGGCAGCAATCGGCGATATTGTCCTTAACATCCTTGGTGAGCGCGCCCGTCTCCTCGGCGAAGGTATGGAACATCTTCATCATGCCTTCGCAGTGCAGCGACTCGTCACGCACCGACCAGGACACGATCTGGCCCATCCCCTTCATCTTGTTGAAGCGCGGGAAGTTCATGAGCATCGCGAAGGATGCGAACAGCTGCAGGCCCTCGGTGAACCCGCCGAAGACGGCCATCGAGGTCAGGATGTCCTTTTCGGTGTCGCAGCCGAACTGGCCAAGATAGTCATGCTTGGCGGCCATCTGCTCATATTCCATGAAGGCGCCAAACTCAGAGTCCGGCATGCCGATCGTCTCGAGCAGAAGGGCGTAGGCAGCGATATGGACCGTCTCCATGTTGGAGAAGGAGGCCAGCATCATGCGCACTTCAACCGGTTTGAAGAGCGGCATGTAGTTTTCCATGTAGTTCGCGCCGACTTCCACGTCCGACTGGGTGAAGAAGCGGAAGATCTGCGTCAGCAGGTTGCGCTCCTTGTCAGTCAGCTTGTTCGACCAGTCCTTGCAGTCCTCGCCGAGCGGAACTTCTTCCGGCAGCCAGTGAACCTGCTGCTGGATTTTCCAGAAATCATAGGCCCACGGATAGCGGAACGGCTTGTAAGCCTTGCTCGGTGTCAGCAGGCCGACGCCTGACGTGTTTACGAGTGTCATGGCTTTACCCCTTTCTGGATCATCAGCACCATATATGGTGCCAAACACATCTCTCGAACGCAAGATATATACAGCTGAGGGTTAACAAATTTCCACAGCGAAAGGCCGGCCTGTGGATCAGTATGCCACCGAGACAGACACCGCGCCAAACCGCTGCGGGCCCGCCTGCCGCTGGAACTCCTCGGTCCGGTGCACATAGGTAAAGGCGACCTGCACATTCTCGACATGCACGGCAAGGCCTGCCTGGAAGTCACCGACGAGCTTGTTGCGATCGGCGACGCGCGGCCCGTCGCGGAACGCATTGCCGTCCAGGAACATGTCCCGCAGCACAACCCGTCCGTCGAGACCGGCGAACAGGTAGGCGCCGAGCGGCTTTTCCGGGGAGAAGGTCCCCGCGCCGGAAAGGGCCGGACGGATTCGCGGCGGGCCAAAATCAGATTCGAGATCCCAGCCGATTCGTCCGACCAGGCCCGTGCCTGCATAGGTGCGCACATTGCCGAGCGCGCCGCCGCCATAAAAACCAAAATCAGTTTGCAGCCCCAGAGGCAGGTCCGGGCCGTCAAACAGGGCCATCCGCTGGGCGATCAGCTCGATCCCGGGTTCGTCGCGCAGCTGGTAGTCCCAGCCCTGGGGCTGCGGCGCACCGATCATTTCATGCCAGTTGGTCTGCACGAATTCGCCGAGCGCCGACGGGCCCACAACGCCGAGATTGAGCTGCAGGACATCCTGGATGTGCCTGTCCGATGCGACAACCGTGCCCGACAGGTAAAGCCAGCCGGCATAAGGCCGGTCGTCCGGGTCCGGCACGCTCTGCGTAATGTCCTGCGGCGTAAAGATGGCGTGTGAAAGCGCCAGTCCCTGACGCAGGTTCCGCCGCTCAAGATCCAGGAAGGGAAGCCGCTCGGCCGCCCAGTTCAAGACCGGGAAGACGTCATTAGCTGGCGAGACGCGTTCGATGCGCACGCCATTGGTGTAGTTCCGGTCCGTTCCGCCAAACAGGTCGTTCTCGGATGTCAGGGACCAGACACCGCGATTGTTCGATGTGTCGCCTTCATCCTGCGCGCTGGCGAGCGGCGCCAGGACAAACAGGGCGGACAGGATCACTGAATGGTGAAAGGATGGCATGGCGGGCAAACCGGAACAGGAGAATTTCCTGCGGCCTAGCGTGCCGGCAGCGCCTCGTCAGCTAAAATTACAGAAATCAGCTCGCGATCGCAGACTGCGCCGCATCAATCAGCATTTTTCTATTGTAGAGCCTAGCGGCGCAGCGTGAAGCTGATGCCGGCAAAGTTCTCGACGTCCTCGCGGCCCTGCATGCCCCGCTCATTGTATGAGATTTCGCGGCGGATATAGCTTACCGATAGCTGGCCACCGCCCTGGGTGAGGGACAGGCCGGCCTGCATGTCACCAACCGTCACCTGGTCACGAAGTGCCATGCTGTTTGTCCAGCCACGATCGCCATACGGTTCATAGACGAGCGCTTCGCCGTCTGCGCCAGCAAAGAAGTACCAGCTCTTGGCTTCGACATCAGCGCCGCGCTGGTCGAAATTCTGACCGATCCGGATTTCACCACCGAAGCGGCGGGTTTCGAACTGGCCGTCCTTGCGCACGCTCATGCGTGGGACGACGCCGACATCGAAGCCGAAGCCGGTCTGTGCATTCGCGGCCGAGAGTGTGAAGGAGGCATCGAACTCTCTCACTGACCGGGCCGGCATGCTGAAATTGGCGGATTTGCGCGCGCCCTCAAAATCGATGATGGCCGACGCATTCGACATGCGCCGTGCGCTGAAATCCGGGCTGAAGGACACGTCGGCGTCCAGGCCGCTCCGGCCGAGCACCGGTGTAATGGAAATCGACGGTGTCGGGACGGTCTGCGACTGCGACAGCGAGAAATCAGGAGACGTATGGAGGAGCAGCGCCGGCTCAGCAGCAACAACGCTGGCGGATGTTGGCAGAGCGGCACGCGAACCGGTCAGCCCGGACGCCTGCATCACACCGGCACGACTTGGCGTAGAACTGGCGGTGTCACGAACCTGCAGGCTCGTGCCATAAGCACCGCTCGCGCCAGACTGGCAGCCCTGGCAGGCAATCACGGCAAGTGTGGATACGCTTAAAAGCATTCCTTGTCCGACGCCTCTCATAGTCCGAACTCCCCAGCGAACTTGCATAGGAGAGTCCCGTTTCTATCTTAATGTATCATGAAGCCAGCCGGCCCGGGAGTCCCTTTCGGGTGAATTCATGTTTAACTCGCATAGCAGTAATTCGCATGGCGCAAAAAGGTTCCATGCCCCGTCATCATTACAGATTGCGTGCCGCGCGGCATGGTTAGACAGGGGTTAACGAATTCAGAAAATTTCGACCTATTGAAATTTCAGCGCCGTTGCCGGTTCGCGCGAAGGGGGATAAGCCGAATATCATCCACACGTCTGAGGGGACGACTATGAGACACATTTCCATTCTGGCGGGACTGGCCGTGCCTGCCCTCCTGCTGGCTTCCTGCGCCACATCAGAGCCTGAGCGGCTGGAAGATATCGCGTCGCGGGCCACTGCTGCCTGTCCGGCGGCGGTGGAGCGGTCCAATGCGGCCGGCGATTACGCCTATGACGTCTCGACCTGCGAATGCATTGCGGGTCGGATTACGACGCCGCTCTGGTCCGATGAGAATTCGTCCTATTCCGGCGACCCGATGCCGATCAAGGATGCCAAGGCCATCGCCAGAGCCA
This sequence comes from Henriciella mobilis, assembly GCF_003576285.1. Classification (NCBI taxonomy): domain Bacteria; kingdom Pseudomonadati; phylum Pseudomonadota; class Alphaproteobacteria; order Hyphomonadales; family Hyphomonadaceae; genus Henriciella; species Henriciella mobilis. Next base: position 211,865 of record NZ_QWFX01000006.1, read on the forward strand.
TCCGTACCGGCGAAACGCTCGGCAAGGGGCTGGAAGAGGCCAAGCAGAATATCTCCGTGCCGTCGGCCAATTCCGTCAATACGTGCTTTTCAAAGTACTGATCGCAGGCGCGCTTTGCGCTGTTTCGGCAGCGGGAAGCGCCCTGGCCGCTCCGGATGGCGATCGGGCCGCGAGGCTGGCGCAAAGCCTCTGCCCTGTCCTGCAGCCTGGCGATCTTGTCTTCAAGGGGGCCAGCACGGCAATCTGGACGCAGCTCGCTGCGGGCTGGTCTGATGCGACCGACCGGCGCTGGGGCCATGTCGGCCTCGTCGTAACTGTCGACACGCAGGGCGAAGGCCGGCCGGACGCCAGCCCAGACGCCGGAGGCTGTGATGCGGGCATCGTTCACGCCGATACCGGAACGGGCAATCCCGGACAGCCCCCGGGGCCCGGCGAAGCGATCGGCGCCGTCCGGGATGTCCCGCTCGAGGCCTTTCTCGGCGATGTCGACCATGTCGGAGTCTTCCGCCTGGCGCTCGACGCTGACCAGCGCGCGCGGATGCTTGCCTGGGCCAGAGGTAAAGCCGAGCGTCGCACCCCCTTCGACCGGGGCTACAATCTCGACAGCGAGAACAATCTCTACTGTACCGAGCTTATCTGGCGCGCCATGTCGAAAGGCCTCGGCGCCGATGCGGTCCCGCAGAAGAGCCATCGGATGGGCCGCACCTATATCGCCCTGTCGGACCTGTCCCGCCATCCGCTGGCAGAGGAGCTTGTTGACCTCGACGTGTCCGACTGCCCGCCCGGCAGTGACTGCGAACAATAGTGAGCCACGCAAGCGGGTAGACCCCTCGCAAAATCGGTGGCAAATCTTCTCTTCAGAGGGGAAGAAATGCCAAAAAACAGAATAAGAACTGCCCTTAAGTCTTCTGTCCGCATGAGCCGCCTGGCCGCCATTCCACTGGCCGCCGCGTACGTTTTCGCCGCGCCAACGCAGGCGCCAGCACGCGCACAAACTGCTTCGCAGGCCAGCTATTCGGTCGACGCTGAAGTGGCTGCGGCCCTCTACAACGCGTCGGCGACGCAGGCCGCAATGGAGCGCCAGTACAGCAAGCAACTGTTCGAAGCGCGCCAGCAGATCGACGCCCTGCGCAAACAGATCAAGGCCGCACCGTCCGCCGCCGACAATTCCGGACGCGTCGAGGAACTTGAAAGCGTGGTTGCCGCCAAACAGCGCGAGATCATCGACCTGCTGGCGCAGCTGGATGAAGCCTATGCCCGCGAAGTCTCGACGCTGGAAGAAGCCTTCGAGAACATCGCCTCGACGCCGGAAGGGCTCAGGGCGCTCGACATGTTCAACAATGGCGACCAGCTCGCCGCCATCACCGTGCTGGATGAGCTTCGCGCCGCCAAGGAGCGGGCGCGCCAGGCTGAACTGGACCGGGCCAACGCCATGGACGCGCGGTCCATCGCCTACCTGGCGCTTGAAGCCATCGACAGCGGGACCCTCACCACCGCGCAGGTCATCGACCGCTTCGAGGAAGTCACCCGCCTTGATCCGACACGGTTTCGCGACTGGATGGTGCTGGGTGACCTCTACAAGACCGCAGGCGATCTTGGTCAGGCGAGTGCGGCGCTGGATCAGGCCGAAACGCTGGCCTCGGGTCCGGAAGAGCGCGCCGAAGTCCTCGTCGTATCGAGCGAAGTCGCCATGGACCAGGGCAACCTTTCACGCGCCGAAGCCCTGCTTGCAGGCGCAAGCGATGCCTGGAAGTCGGTGCTTTCGAGCGATCCGGACAGTATTCCGGCCCTTGATGGCATGGCGGCAATGTCAATGCTGATTGGAGAGCTGAACGAGGACCAGGGCGATCTTCGCGCCGCACGCCGCGCCTATGAAGACGCGGAAGCCCATGCCGACCGGCTGGTCGCCCTCGAACCCGACAATCCGAATTTTACCTGGCGCAAGTCAAACGCCGTGGCCTTTCTCGGCTTTGTTGACGGCAAGGAAGGGAACGAGGCGGGAAAGCGCGAAAAACTCAACCAGGCGCTGGCACTTCGCGAGGCCGTGCTGGAACGCGTGCCGGGCCTGCCGCGGGTGCGGCTCGGCATCTCTTCGATAAAGGCCACGATGGGTGGGTTCGACGCGCTTAGCGATCACCGCGCCCTGCTGACCGAGCTGCTCGAAACCGACCCCGGCAACACCGAATGGCAACACACGCTGGCCATCACCAACATCCGGCTGGCTGGATGGTATAACCAACAGGTCGACCTGGTCTCCGCGTCCGACCATTTTGAGGAGGCCGTAGGGCTGCTGGAGGCTCTCGTCGAGACCGAACCCACAAACACAAACTGGCTGCTCGACCTGCAATACGCCCTGACACAGCACGCTGCAGCCTTTGTCGGTTTCGGCGACTACAAGGGTGGCGAAGCGGCAGAGCGGAAAGCCGAATCCGCCTTGCTGCGCGTGCTTGCCATCGACAGCGGCAATGTTCGCGCCCAGACACAGCTGGTATGGTCCCGTATTCGTCTTGCCGGCATGCTGATGGGACAGAAGAAGTATGACGCCGCCAACGCGCTGTTCGACGAATCGATCGCCGAGGCCCGGGCGCTGCAGGAACGCGAGCAGACCCGGACGGCCCATGCCGAGATGCTCGCTGTCGCCCTGCAAAGCTCTGCTCTGCCGCTGAGACTGACCGGCAGGTCCGAGGAGGCCGTCGCGCGCTATATCGAGGCCGAACAGATATGGTCGGGCTTCGTCGCCGAGTCGCCGGGCGACGATCAGGCGCTAGAGGATCTCGCCACGTGCCGGCGTTTTCTCGCCACGCACTATCGCGATGAAAAGCAGTTCGACCAGGCCGAGACCTACGCCCGCAAGAGCCATCTGGCCCTTCAGTCCCTCGCTGAGCAGGCGCCATCGGATACTGGACGCCAACGCGACCTGCAGGAGTCACACTCGCTGCTTGGGAGCATTGCGCGCGATCGCAAGGATTATGAAACGGCGCTCGCCGAATACCAAACAGCCTTGTCGATCAACCAGCGTCTCCTGGAGAATGATCTGGGCAACATCGACCTCACCATGGACGCAATGGATATCAAGATGATGGTGTCGGCAACGGAAACAGACCTGCGGCTTCAGCAGCTCGGTCTGGATTAGAACAGGACTGAGGCAGAAAGGACGAGCATGAACGAGTCGACTGGAGCGCAGAAGAAGACGAGGCGGGGCCTGATGTTCGGCATCCCCCTCACCCTGATCCTCGGCGGCGGCCTGAGCTTTTTTGCAAACGTGCTGTCGGTTCAGGACTCTGTCTGCTCACTCGGCTTCGCGCAGCCTGGAATCGCCGATCTCTGCGGGGCCATCGGCGCCGGCGGCAAGCCGACCAAGCGCGAACGCCTGGCCTGGGACGCCCTCGATACCAATAGCTGCGAAGCCCTGCGCCAGCATATCCAGTCCTTTCCTGGCGGTGTCTTCCGCGACGATGCAGCGGACCTGCTGCAGGCAAGCCGGACCATCGAGACAGAACGCTGGGAGCCAGTTGAGCGCCGCCTCGCCATATTTGTCGATGGCGGGCCCGATCCGTCGGGCGATGTGGCTTCGGCCAAAAGCGCAGCGCAGGAGAAGGCGACCCGCAAAGCCGGCCAGATGTGCCGGTCCTTTGCCGCGACAGCCTCCTACAAGCTGGATTCGGCCAGCGCCGACGTGACGGAGTGGATGTGTGCCGAGCAGGGCGGCGGACAGGTCTGCAGCCTTGAAGGCGAGGCGGTCTGCAGCCTGCAGCTGCGCGGCATTGTCGAGACTGAAACCTGCGGCAGTCGCTGAGCACGTCTTAGCCTCCGCAATTCTCCGTCGCGGATGTATAGGCCTGGATCGCGTCGAGCTTGCCTGGCCTGAGCACGCTCCAATAGGCAGAGCCGCCCTTCCACTGGCCGTCCTTGCGGCTGATGACACCATCGCGGGAAACAAGCCGGCTCATGATCGCCACCCCGCAGCGCAGGTTGAGCGCAGGTTCGTGCAGCTTTTCTTCGTCGGCGATGGGAACCGGGCAGCCGCGATAGGCATTCGCGCTTTCCTGTGAGAGCTGCAACAGGCCACGGCTGATGACGTGGCGCCCGTCACGGGTCAGCGCCCAGTCACAGCTCGGGCAATGAGCGCGCTCATCGAATGAGACGCTGGGGTCGAAGCCGCTCTCAAAGCGCGCCATGGCCGACAGGAGGCCGACCCAGAAGGCGCGCCGTCCCGTATCATCGAGCCTCTCATAGGCCGGGCAGAAGGTCTCGATATCAGACGGGACCGTCTCCAGAAGCGGGCTGCCGATCGCGTCGATTGAACCGGCGGCAAGCGCGGTCCACGCATCCGATTGGGGCATGTGCGCCCAGTCGGTTTCGATGGAGCGGGCTACTTCACTGGCGGGTGCGGGCGCCTCTGGTGGCTCCGGTGCTTCTGGCGTTTCGGTCGCCGATGGAGCTTCCGGCGCTGGAGGCGCCTCGGGAGCGGCAGGGGCCTCCGGCACAGGCGGGACTTCAGGAGTCCCGGTCGTCACCGGCGAGCCCGCTGTCTCGACCGGCGGGGTCGGCGTGTCCACCACTGTCGGCGCTTCGTTCGTTTCACACGCTACGAGAATTGCCAGCATTGCGCCTGGCAGGACCAGTCTCTTCACTCCACCCTCCCTTGTCCTTCAGGGTCGGCACCTTAGGGGCGGAACAGGGCGCGGCAACTGAATTCGCAGGACGCGCAGCAAGCGTCTTGCGCGGCAGACCGCTTGTGTTATCTCATAACACTATGCGTGGGCTGACCGCTTCCCTGCCTGTGAAGGTGATCTTCACTGCCTTGTTCCTCTGGGTTCAGGGTGCTGCCCTTTATGATGCGGCCGCGCATGGAGAGCAGCCGCACGACCACTATGGTGTCTCCTGCGAGCTGACCTCGGCCGTCCACGCCGAAGTTGCTCCCCTGCCGCTGGCGCCGCCCCTGCCCAAGCCGCCCCGTGCGATCCTTGCTGCCGAGCAGCCGACCCGCGACTTCCGCCCATGGTCGCAGCCGCCTGGCCGTGCCCCGCCGCCGCGAAGTCCACCTGCCCTTCATCAATAGAGACTGACCGCTGCCCGCGCTGCCATGAGGCGCCGGGCGCCATCCCTGTTGACTGAAGGATTTTCCTCCCATGCTTTCCAGTTCCATCCGCCGCACGCTTGCGGCCACCCTGATTGCGGGCACCAGCTCGTTCGCCCTCGCCCATGCACAAACCACTGACAAGGGCGGCGAAGACGAGCCCGAAACCCTGTCCACCGTCATCGTCACCGGTGTCGGCCCGCAGCGCGAAACCGACGAGATGATCGGCAATGCCAGCGCCGTCACGCGCGATGATATCGTGCAGTCCCTGTCTGCCTCGCTCGGCAATTCTCTGGACAACCAGCCCGGCGTTTCAACCACGCATTTCGGACAGGCTGCCAGCCGCCCCGTGCTGCGCGGGCTCGGCGCCGAGCGTGTCCTGGTGCTGACCAATGGCATCGGCGTCATCGACGCGTCCGCCGCCTCGCCCGACCACCAGGTCGCTGGCGACGGTATCGATGCTGACAAGATCGAGATTCTCCGCGGCCCCGCGGCGCTGGCCTATGGCGGTCAGGCCATTGGCGGCGTCGTCAATGTGATTGACGGGCTGATCGTCGAGGACCTGCCGGACGAGCCGGTCTCCGGCGAAGCCTATGGCGCCGTCAATGGCGTGAACGATGGCGAGGAGGGTGCGCTGAAGACCCGGTTCACCACGGGCCCCTTCGTTCTCACCCTGTCGGCGTCCGCCCGCGACTTCGGCGACTATGACATTCCTGGCTTTGCCAAATCCGCGCGTCTGAGAGCGTCGGAAGACCATGAGCATGAAGAGGAAGAGGAGCACGAAGGCGAGGAAGCGCACGAGGAAAGCCGCGGCACGGTGGAGAATTCCTTCGTGGAGACAAACTCGCTGGCAGCTGGTCTTTCATGGGTCGGCGATAAAGCCTTTGCGGGGATTGCTGTGCGGCGCCAGGAATCGACCTACGGCCTGCCCGGTCACGCTCATGGGGACGGGCATGATGAAGGCGAAGCGGCAGACCCCGCCGAGGAAGATCACGAGGCGCATGGTGAGGAGCTGCCCTTCATCGACCTCGAACAGACGCGCATCGACCTTCGCGCCGGTGCCGACCTCTCTGCCGGGCCGTTCACCCGCATCGCAGGCAACATGTCCTTCGCCGATTACGACCACACAGAATTCGAAGCGCCCGGCGAACCGGGCACACGCTATGAAAGCGATGGCGCGGAGGGCCGGATCGAACTCGGCACAGCATTTGGCGAGCTTGAGGGCGCGATTGGTCTCCAGGCGCTGGACAAGACGCTCGACGCCTTCGGTGACGAGGCCTTCATCACACGGACAGACACGGTCTCCGCCGGCCTCTTCGCTTATCAGACCCGGGAGTGGGACAATGGCTTCGGCATCGAGGGCGGACTTCGCTATGACCTCACCGAACTCGACAATGTGAACGCGGGCATCAAGTCGTTCGATCTTTTCTCCGGCTCATTCGGCCTGCACCAGCACTGGGAGTCCGGCTGGTTCGTCGGCGGCCAGGTCAGCCTGACCGAACGCGCGCCGAACGAGAGCGAGCTTTTCGCCGACGGAGCGCACCTTGCCACCAGCCAGTATGAGGTTGGCGATGCCTCGCTGGAAAAGGAGCGCGGGCTCAATATCGAGGGCACGCTTCGCTGGCGCGGAGACGGCTTCAGCGCCGGAGCGAACCTTTTCTACACTCACTTCGACGGCTTCATCTATCTTGCACCCGGCAGCGTCATGCATGACGGCGCGCTCGTGGATGAGGTGGACGGCCTGCCGGTCTACCTGTTCTCGCAACAGGATGCGAATTTCACGGGCGGCGAGGTCTATGCCGACTACGAGCTGAATGACGGACCGGCCGGCGCCGACTGGACGGCACGGGCCAGCGTCGACCTCGTATCCGCCGAACTGGGTGGCGGCGGCAATGTCCCGCTCATGCCGCCGGTCACGTTCAATGCGTCCCTGGACGCCGACTGGGGCCTCGTCTCCGCCGGGGCCAGCCTGTCTGTTGCCGGCGATCAGAACGATCCGGGCGAAGGCGAGCTGCCAACGGACGGCTACACCACGCTCGACCTGCGGACAGCCCTGAACGTCTCGGACTGGGGCATCGGGCGGCCGGGCACGCAGCTCTTCCTGGACGTGCGCAACGTGACCGATGAGGAGGTGCGTTATGCGACCTCGGTCCTGAAGGACACGGTGCCTGCACCGGGCCGGAATGTGCGTGCAGGTGTGCGGCTCGTCTTCTGACGCGGCGTGGGCTTGTCAGTGCGGGCGGCGGTCGTCGCCCCACTCCATGCCCATCGTCTTCTTCATCCAGTCGGCAAAGGTAGCCGGTTTCTGGAGGTTTTTCGGATCGAGCGTCCCGAAGGCGACCACAGGACCTTCGGCGGTCTCGAGGCGGACGCCCGCTATCTGCTGGTGCGGATTGCCCCAATTGCCCCAGCTGGTGCGTGGATCGAGGATCAGCATGACCTTTCGGCCGCTTGTGCCGTCTACAGCCTTGTCGAACACAAGGCCGTATACGCGCTCGCGGCCGAAACCGCCCGAATGCGCCTGGCGCTTGCCATCGAGCAGGACCTCGTCCCAGAGCAGGTTGCGCCGCCATTGCAGGACGTGCATTTCCTCGTCATCGGTGACGATCTTGATATCGACCTGATGCAGGCTCACACGGACAAGTTCGGCGCGCATGGGAGGTGTCCTTCGATTATCGTGTTATTGAAAAACGATAATTCGAGCGCCGTCAGCCGTCAAGCGCTTTGCGAACCAGCCGCCATTTGAATAGAACCTTTCGATGACAGCTCTCATGCCGGCTCCCGCCAGCAGGCGAATTGCCGCGTTCGCCGCCGATTACGTCGTCCTGGCGGCCTATATCGCCGTGCTGACAGCTTCAAGTTTCCTGTTCGGCATCGGCCAGTTTCTCTCCACCGGCACGCTGACCGGCAAGATGACCAGCCATGCGATGGCCTTCCTCAGCCTGACCCTGCCGGTCGTGCTTTATTTCACCATCACGGAAAGCGGCGGCCGGGCCGCCAGCCTCGGCAAGCGTCTCATGGGCCTTCGCGTTCTCGGCCCGGACGGCAAGCCGCCGGCCTTCCCGCGCGCCCTGCTGCGCAATGCGATCAAGTTCGCCCCCTGGGAGCTGGCCCATGCCGCGATCTGGTACACGCCCGGCCAACCCTTCATTGATCCCATGCCGCCAGCCAATCTCGCTGTCTGCATCATTTCAATTCTGCTTGTGACCGCCTGGGTGGCCAGCCTGGCCATGTCGGATGGCCGCACGCCCTATGACCGGCTGAGCCAGACACGGGTCGTGAAAAGCGACATGGAACATGCCGTCTGACCGAGGCCTGGCATCGCCAGCGCGGCTTAGCCACGCTGGGAGACCGAAAGGACATTGCCGTCCGGGTCCTTGAACCAGAGGATCCGGACCGGTGCGCCAGGGACCTTCCAGATACCCCTCTCATCCTGATCCATGCCGTCAAAGAGAACGGGCTCAACACCCCTGGATGCCAGCCCAGCCTGCGCGGCGGCGATATCCGTGACCTGCCAGTCCAGCACCGTGAAGGGCTGAGGGGTGAAGGCTGGCACCTTCGAGATGCGCAGTTCGGCGCCAGCCAGCTGGAAGACCAAGGCAAAATCATCCTCGGACACAAGCTTCAGCCCGAGTGTCTCGCCATAGAAACGCCGACTGGCATCGGCATCGGTCGTCGCCAGAAAAATGGAAAAGGGTGCAGATTGCATCATGAAGCCCCCTTTGACCGAGCAGCCAGTTCACGCCGCCGGGCGCTCAACGTGACCGTCCGTTGCGTCATTGCAGAGGCTATCGCCTGTGTGCCCCATCACCAAACAAAAAAGGGCTGCGCCTATAACGCAGCCCTTGGTTACCTGGAGTCTTCCAGTGACGCGTCTTACCGGCCCGTCAGCCGCAGGAAGCGGTCTCGCATATCCTTGTCGGTCTTGAACACGCCCGTGAACTGGGTCGTGATCGTTGAGACGTTCGGATGGTGCACACCGCGCGTCGTCATGCACTGGTGGACGGCATCGATCATCACGGCGACGCCCGACGGGGCGAGGCTGTCGGTGATCGCGTCGCAGATCTGCGCAGTCATGGTTTCCTGCGTCTGCAGGCGCTTGGCGTAGATTTCGACGACGCGTGCAAGCTTCGAGATGCCGACCACGGCCTGCGTTGGCATGTAGGCGACCCAGGCCTTGCCAAGAAACGGCGCCATGTGGTGCTCACAATGGCTCTCGACGTCGATGTCGCGCAGCATGACCATATCGTCATAGCCCTGCACATCCTCGAAGGTGCGCGAAAGGTATTTCACCGGGTCTTCGTCATAACCCTGGAACCATTCGCGATAGGCGTTGACGACGCGCTTGGGCGTGTCGAGCAGGCCTTCACGGCGCGGATCGTCGCCCGCCCATGCGAGCAGCGTGCGAACAGCCGCTTCGGCTTCTTCCTGCGAAGGGCGCGTCAGCGGCTCTCCCTTGGCGAGTTCTTTGTCAGTCGTGATGGCATCCATCGCCATGGTTCAATCCTGTTCTGAGGGACGGGGGTCGAGCCAGATGTTCTGTGGGTGAGCCCTATTACCACCCCAATACCGGACTTAACGCCCGCCCGAGTTGTACCCTCAGGGCGTATACTGGGACATAGGGCAATTGGATCACATTTTCCAGAAAAACGCTGTGTTGCCTTGGCGTCAGGCCTGAGTCAGGCCGCCAATAAAGCGCTTGGACGGCGCGGACCTCAGGCTTATAAGGGGCGCGCTGAAAGGAAACCGGAATGGCGATTGCCGCTCGCAGCTTGTGTTGTCGTTTCGTTTGATGCACCGGACATCGAGAGATGTCCGCCCGTTCCGCCTAAATTTACCTTCCTGACGCTAGAAGACCTTCATGACCATCAAACTCTACAACACGCTGGGGCGTGCGAAGCAGAATTTCATTCCGCAGGATCCTTCGCGGGTGACGCTCTATGTCTGCGGACCGACGGTCTATAATTACGCCCATATCGGCAATGCGCGGCCGGCTGTCGTCTTCGACGTGCTGTTCCGGCTGCTGCGCCAGACCTATGGCGAGGCGCATGTGGTCTATGCACGCAACATTACCGATGTCGAAGACAAGATCATCGCCCGCTCACTGCAGGATGGGACACCGATCCCCGAGATCACACGGACCTATGCCGACATCTACAATGCTGATCTCGCCGCGCTGAACGTCCTGCCGCCAACCATCGAACCGTGGGCGACGAAACATATCGACGGGATGATCAGGATGACCCAGCAGCTGGTGAAGAAGGGCTATGCCTACACCGCACCGTCTGGCGTCTTTTTCGATGTCGCGCAGATGGAGGATTACGGCAAACTGTCCGGGCGCAATATCGAGGACAATGAAGCCGGCGCACGCGTTGCCGTCTCGGACGAAAAGCGCAATCCGGCTGATTTTGCGCTCTGGAAGTTCGCCAAGCCCGGCGAGCCGGACGATGCGATCTGGGACAGCCCCTGGGGCCGCGGGCGGCCAGGCTGGCATATCGAGTGCTCGGCCATGATCGCCGCGCATCTCGGCAAGACAATCGATATCCATGCTGGCGGGATCGACCTGCAATTCCCTCACCATGAGAACGAGATCGCCCAGTCCGAATGCGCGCATGGCGAGCCGATGGCGCGCTACTGGCTGCACAATGGCTTCCTCGACATGGACGGGGAGAAAATGTCGAAGTCGCTGGGCAATGTGAAGCTGATCCACGAGCTGCTTGAGCAATGGCCAGGCGAGGTGCTGCGCATGGCGCTGCTGTCTGGCCATTACCGCGCCCCGCTCGACTGGACGGGCGACCTGCTGGAGCAGGCGAAGGCGACGCTCGGTCGGATCTATGGCGCGCTGCGCCGGGTCTGGGAGGCCGAAGGCGGCGTGGCAAGAGATGGCGCGGTTCTGAAGGCGCTGAGCGATGATCTCAATACACCGATCGCCCTGGCCGAGCTTTCGCGGCTGGCCGGCGAAGCGAACCAGGCTGCCGACGCAAAAGACACGGCCCGTATGGCGCAGGCCCGCGCCGACCTGCTGGCGGCCGGCAAACTGCTCGGCCTGCTGAGCCAGAATCCGGGCGAATGGGAACAGGGCGGCAGTGTCGATGACAAGGCCCGGATCGATGCCCTCGTCCAGGCCCGCATCGATGCGCGCGCCGCGAAAAACTGGGCCGAAGCCGACCGCATCCGCAACCAGCTCGCCGAGGAAGGCGTTGAGATCATGGATGGGCCGCAGGGCTCGACGTGGCGGCGGGTTTAGGAGCAGGCGCCGGTACGCCGGGCCGAAATCGTGCCCCAGATATCCTTCAGCGCTCCATTCTTCAGGCGGATCTTCTGCGGTCCCGCCATCAAAAAGTAGTCGCTTTGCCGCTCCATCGTGTAGCTGGCGCTCTGTAGCGTACCTTTGGCGCAGACCATGTCGAAAGTGATTGTGTTGCCGACACTCTGGACGTTTGACTGAACGCACTCCGCACCGCCCGCGAACGCGGCCGCCAGCTCTGACGGCGAATTGCGGGTCTCCGCTTCACTCATGCAGCCGCTAAACTCATCCGTCACGATCGCTTCGCCGCCCTCGGCAAGGCTCATCGTAACCGTCGCCTCCCAGTTTCCAGCCGTGAATTTGACGGGGTCGGCATTTGACGTGGCCACAAAATAAATGGACGCCAAAAAAATCACAGATGCTCTGAGCGTCATCGAGTTTCTCATCCTCCGCACATCCACCTCACCTGAGTGTTAAGGAGAAAGGCGTAGCAGGCAAGGGTGAGAGCGGCTTGCAGGGGTCGACGGCGCGATGGCTTTAGGCAAGAGTGCGTGGATGAATTCTGGCTGGTGGATACGATTCGCGGCGCTTGGCGCCGCTATTTTGGCGCTTGCGGCGTGCGACCCCTCCTCTGCACCGCCGGATGCAGACGATCCACAGAACACCTACACGATCTACCTCGTCCGGCACGCCGAAAAGGAAGCGGAAGGCAGCGACCCGGCCCTGACCGAAGCCGGGACGGCGCGCGCCGAAGCCCTGGCCGACCTGCTTGAAGGTGAAGGCATCGAGGCCGTCTGGTCATCGGACTATGTCCGCACGCGGTCGACCGCGAAACCGCTCGCAGACCGGCTGGGTGCCGATGTGCAGACCTACGATCCCTCTGACCTGCCGGGATTTGCACAAACGCTGGAGTCCCGCGGCGAGACGGCGCTTGTCGTTGGCCATTCGAACACCACACCGGCGCTTTCTGCCCTGCTCGGCGGCGAGCCGGGAAACGAGATTGACGAAGCCGGCGAGTATGACCGGATCTACATCCTCGACGGGGTTGGTTCAGGCGCTGTTGAAACTGACATCCGGCGGTATGGAGTGCGCTATGACGCAAACGGCGGCTAAACCTCCGAGACCTCCGGTCAACAATCTCGAAAGCCTGATGACGAGCCTGTGCGAGCAGACCCAGGGCGAGACGGTCACCGTGCGCGACCTGCTGGATGCCGCAGGACGCCGGTCCTATGGGCCGCTTTTGCTGCTGCTCGGTTTCATATCGATCAGCCCGCTGACGCTGATTCCCGGCGCGACCTGGCTGGTAGCCCTCGTGACACTGCTGATCTCGCTCCAGATCGTTGTCGGCAAGAAATTCCCATGGGTGCCGAGCCGGTTCCTGAAATTCGAGTTCAAGCGCAAACACCTCGTCGACGGCGTCGAATCCGGCCGGAAATACGCCCACATGATCGACTACTATCTGAAGCCGCGTTTCACGATTCTCACAGCCCCGCTCTTCGTCCAGCTGATCGGGCTGATCTGTGTGGCGGCTTCGCTGATCACCATCCCGCTCGGCCTGTTTCCGTTCGGCCCCGTGCTTCCCGGCCTGACCATCCTGCTCTTCGGCCTCGGCCTGACCGCGCGTGACGGCGTCTTCCTGCTGCTGGCTGCGGCGGCGCTGACCGGCGCCATACTGATCCTCATTCGCGTCCTGCCGCGCGTCCTTGCCGTGGTTCATTCCCTGTTCGGCTGAGACGGGTTGCGCAGATTCACTTGATCTTCAGCTGTTTCGGGACGATCTAAGCCCCATGAGCGCAGAGCTTTATCATAATCGCGTGCTGGAACTGGCCGCCAATATTCCGCATGTCGGGACCCTCGCCGATGCCGATGCATCGGTGGAGAAGGTCTCGCGTGTGTGCGGATCGGTCGTGCGCGTGGACGTAAAGCTCAGCGAAGACGGTGAGACGATCGAGGCGATTGCTGTCGATCCGCGCGCCTGCGCACTCGGACAGGCAGCAACCTCCGTCCTCGCCGAACAGGCCGTCGGCGCGCCTGTCGAAGAGATCTTTGCGGCGCGCGACGCGCTGCGTGCGATGCTGAAGGATGGCGGCGAGCCGCCAGCCGGGCGATTTGCAGAGCTGCGCCACCTCGCCGGCGTCGCCGATTATCCGCCGCGCCACACCTCCACGATGCTCGCTTTCGAGGCGGCTTGCGAGGCCATCGAGACCGCCCGAACTAAGCGGGCTGCGGCGGCCTGAGCGCACCGCCGTAGCCGGTCGGCAGCCCATTCCGGAATATGCCACAGCCTTAGCGGGTTGAGGGCTGTCCCCCGCGCGTCTAGAACCGCTTTCGACGAAACATCAACCGGGCTTCGAAGCCTCATGTCCGCAATTCGCAGGAAGGCCGCCCACGCGGCCCTGAAAACGTACAAGCTGACCCTGTCTCCGGCCTTCCAGGTCTTTGGAGCGCAGTGCCGGCATGTGCCGACCTGCAGCGAATACTGCGCTGAATGCGTCTCCCGCCACGGCCTCTGGACCGGCGGCTGGATGACGCTGGCCAGGCTGTCGCGATGCCGCCCCGGCGGCTCGCGCGGCTTTGACCCGGTACCGGAAAGCAAACCTTCTTCACCCTTCTGGGCACCCTGGCGTGCCGGAGACTGGGCCCGCACGGACCGGCCCTTCCCGGACGGCGAGCCCGACCAGACCTGAAAAGTCAGAGACAATGATCAATGTAACGCTACCCGATGGATCGCAGCGACAATATGAGGACGGGGCCAGCCCGGCCGATGTTGCCGAATCCATTTCCAAATCCCTCGCCAAGGCCGCCCTTGCCGCCAAGGTGAATGGCGAACTCTATGACCTCAACCGCCCGCTTGAAGGCGATGCCGAGGTCGCCATCGTCACGGCCCGCGACGAGGAGGGACTGGAGCTTATCCGTCACGATGCCGCCCACGTCCTCGCCCAGGCCGTACAGGAGCTCTATCCAGACACTCAGGTCACGATTGGCCCGGTGATCGATGACGGCTTCTATTACGACTTCGCCCGCGAAGAACCCTTCTCCACGGAGGATTTCGAGCGGATCGAGAAGAAGATGGAAGAGATCGTCGACAAGGACTATCCGATCATCCGCGAAGTCTGGTCGAAGGATGACGCGATCGAGACCTTCAAGAAGATCGGCGAGGACTACAAGGCGCAGATCATCGACGACATCATCCCACCGGGTGAGCCGATCACGGTCTACAAGCAGGGCGACTGGTTTGACCTCTGCCGCGGCCCGCACCTGCCCTCGACAGGCAAGCTGCCCAAGGCGTTCAAGCTGATGAAGCTGGCCGGTGCCTACTGGCGCGGCGATCATCGCAACGAAATGCTGCAGCGCATGTACGGCACGGCCTGGGCGAATGAAAAGGACCTCAAGGCCCACCTCTTGCGCCTCGAAGAAGCCGAGAAACGCGACCACAGGAAGCTCGGCCAGCAGCTCGACCTGTTCCACTTCCAGCAGGAAGCGCAAGGCTCGGTCTTCTGGCATCCGAACGGCTACATGATCTGGCGCCAGCTGGAGGCCTATATCCGCCGCCAGCAGGACGAAGACGGTTATGTCGAAGTGAAGACGCCGCAGCTTCTCGATTCAGTCTTCTGGCAGCGCTCGGGGCACTGGGACAAGTTCCGCGAGAACATGTTCATCGTGCCGGACGAAATCCCGTCGACGGATGATGACGCCCCCGTGCTGTCGGGTGAAGCCGAGCTGATGGCATTGAAGCCGATGAACTGCCCGGCGCACGTTCAGATCTTCAAGCACGACCAGCGTTCCTATCGCGACCTGCCGATCCGCATGGCGGAGTTCGGCTGCTGTCACCGCAACGAGGCGCATGGCGCGCTGCACGGTCTGATGCGGGTTCGCCAGATGACGCAGGACGATGCGCACATCTTCTGCCGCGAAGACCAGATTGCCGACGAGACGCTGCGTTTCCTGAAACTGTTCGAGCGGGTCTATAACGATTTTGGCCTGTCGGAGATCTCCTACAAGCTCGCCACGCGCCCTGAGGTTCGCGGCGGTACGGATGAGAACTGGGACCGGGCAGAAAAGGCGCTCGCTGACGCGCTCACCGAAGCGGGGCTGGAATTCGAATACGCCGAGGGCGAGGGTGCCTTCTACGGTCCGAAGCTAGAATTCCATCTGACGGACGCGATTGGCCGGACGTGGCAGTGCGGCACGTTCCAGCTCGACTATGTCCTGCCGGAGCGGCTCGATGCCGAGTATACGGGCTCTGACGGCGCCAAGCACCGCCCCGTCATGCTGCACCGCGCGGTGTTCGGCACGTTCGAGCGGTTCATGGGCATCCTGATCGAGAACTATGCTGGCGCTTTCCCGATGTGGCTCGCGCCGGTGCAGGTTATTGTCGCAACGATCACCTCGGATGCCGACGGCTATGCCGAGAAGGCGGCCCAGCGCCTGCGCAAGGCCGGTCTTCGCGTCGAGGTCGACACGCGCAACGAGAAGATCAACTACAAGGTTCGCGAGCACTCGCTCCAGAAAGTGCCTGTGATTGCCGTTGTCGGTCAGCGCGAAGCCGAAGAGGGCACGCTGGCGCTGCGCCGGTTTGGCTCGAAAGGACAGGAAATTCTGGGGCTTGAAGAAACGGCCGAAAAGCTGTCCGATGAGGCAACGGCGCCCGATCTGAAACGGGCGAAAGCCTAGCGACTCGGACGAATAGCGTACGGAAAGACACCGAATGAGTGAAAGCCGCGGCTTCAGCTATGCAATCGTGCTGGCCGCGGCTTTCCTGCTCTGGATTCCGGTCGCGCTGTTCGGGGCGGGCGGCTATTCTGCCCTGCTGGCCCTGGCGGCCATTCCTGCCATCTTCTTCGTTCGTTACCGCAGCTTCGGCTGGCTTTCAGCCGCTATTCTCGCGCTTGTCGTCTGGGCCGCGATTTCCACCCTTTGGTCAGCGGAGTCCGACGCCATCGTTTCGGGCGACCTTGCCGAGGGCAATTTCGGCGTGAATGCCGCCGGCCTGCGCATTGTTCTCACCGCGCTTGCCAGCCTGCTTGTCATCGGCGCCGGCCTTCGTATACGCGGGCCGAACAGGATCGCCCTGGGCGTCATCCTGCTGGTCATCACCCTGCACGGAATCAGCATGCTGCTGATGGGAATTTTCCCCGATACGGCACTTGGCCTGTATGCCCCCTTCAGCGATCCGGTCCGCGAAGCACCGCAGAATATCCTGCGCAGCACGAACGCCTTTTCGCTTGCCGTTCCCGTCCTGATCGGGGCGGCCTGGATGCTGCCCAGTCCATGGCGGTTCCTCGCATCGGGCTCAGCCTTCCTGCTGGGCGTCATGACCTTCCTGCTTGTGAGATCCGACGTCGCCCTGCTCGGGTCCATCCTCGTCCTGCTGGCCATCGGGACGGTGTTTCTGTTCCGGCAGAACGGGCTGCGAATTCTGCTGGGCGTCGTCGGCGCGGCCATCATTGCTGCCCCGGTCATCCTGCCGGCTGCAGCCCCGGTTGCGGTCCGCAACGAATTGCCGCTGCCATCCTCGACCAAGTCGCGCATCTTCGCCTGGTCGCTGGCTGCAAAGAAGGTGCATGAGCGTCCGTTTGTCGGCCACGGCATCGAGGCATCCAAGGAATGGCGCGAAACCTTTGCTGACGAGCCGGAACTGCTTGCACTGATGCGCCAGAGCACCGACCTGACCGACATCCCCTGGGAGAAGTACCGCATCCTGCCGGGCCACCCGCATAATATGGGCCTGCAGCTCTGGGCCGAAACGGGCCTGGTCGGCGTGATCCTGGCGTGTACGGTCCTGCTCCTGCTGGCGCTCGCCCTGCCGCCGCCGTCCAGCCTCGGCATGCCGGTCACGATTGCGGCCGCCGGCCTGATCGGGGCGGGTTTTTCCCTGTTCAGCCTGTCCTACAGCCTCTGGAATGAAGCCTTCTGGGCAACCGTCGTCCTTGTCGCAGCTGCGATTGTCCTGCTTTACCGCCAGAAGCCGCAAGCATGAGCCCGCCATCTGTCACTGCCATCGTCGTCACCTATCATACCGGTCCGAGACTACGCGAATGCCTCTATGCCCTGATCGGCTGCCCCGATGTTTCGGCGATCCGGATCGTCGACAATGGCAACCCGCCCGGCATGTCTCAGTGGCTTCAGGATTTCACGGCCCGGCAGGACCGGGTCACACTGATTGAGCCGGGCGCAAATCTCGGTTTCGGAAAGGGTGTCAATCTCGCCTGCGAGGAGGCGCCGGCGGGCTTCCTCCTCCTGGTCAATCCGGACGCGGTGATCAAGCGTGACGCCGTCGCGGCCATGATCGCGGCTGCCGGCCCGCTGCAGCGTCCCTGGATCGCCGGTGGCAAGATCTTTGGCCTCGATGGCCAGGAAGGCCGCGGCGCCCGGCGGCGTGAATTGACGATGTGGCGGGCGCTGTCCAGCGCGGCCGGGTTCGATACGTGGAACCTGAACCAGTCGCCTGCGCCCGACGGCCCCGTGCCGGTTGGCGCTGTGTCTGGCGCCTTTCTTCTGACCGACACTGAGAGCTTCCGCCAGCTGGGCGGCTTCGATGAAGCTTACTTCCTGCATGTCGAGGATGTCGACCTTTGCAGACGGGCAAGAGAGGCCGGCGGCGATGTGATCTACTGCCCGGATGCCGGCGCGCTTCACTATGGCAGCACCTCGGACGTTTCCTCAAAACTGGTCGCGCGGCACAAGGCTGAAAGCCTCGGCTACTATTTCCGCAAATTCTCTGGCGGCCCGCTGTCGCGCTGGACGGCGCGGTTCGCCCTCACGCCCTTGCTGAAATGGCTGCTGCCCGCCGTCGCGCGGGACTGATCAGGGCTGGAAATTGTTCTCGCCCGGGGCTTGTGCGTCGGGATCAGCACGCCGGACGATTGACGAGACAAGCGGCGTGAATTCACGCCAGTCATATTCGGTCAGCTTGAAGGCCCAGCCCTCGGCCCGGTCATTGATGGTCTGGGCCCGGCGGGCGCCCTCGCCTGCCTCAACCGCCCTCAGCGTCACCCAGAAGCCACCCGGTTCGCGCCAGGCGCGCAGGTCGATCTCGAGCCCGTCATGGGTCTCGGTGATGTGGCGTGCGACCGGCCGGCTCGTCAGTTCACTCGCGGGCTTCACGTCAATCGGCGTCAGCCTGGATATGGCAAGCGCTGGCGTCGAAGCGGCAAGGCGGCTGCGCAGCCGGTCATTCTGGTAAGGCGGCGCTGGCGAGAAACTCCGCGCGCCGCTACCGGGCGACCGGGTGAGATAGAGGCTGGTGCGCGTCGAATCCGTGAGCCGGACAGCCGAGATGGCCGACGGGTCGATATCGATGATGTCGAGGTCCAGCCAGGCTTCGCGCGTATAGAGCGGCGGCAGGTCTCCCTCGACGCGGAACGACACGTTCTCACCCGGCTCCCGCGCATAGAGAAACTCGTTCCGCCGGCCGGTTATGATCTCTGCCGTTTTCGATCCGTTGGTGGCGAACACCTCGATCAGGACGCCATTGCCGCCGTCACGCGGGTCACCGAGCCCGATGCGGCCAAACCGGGCAGGATCGGAGGTGCGCCGTTCCCCCCATGTCATCGTTTCGAGGCCTTCAGCCAGCGTGGTCAGCCGGTCCTCGCGCACCGGATAGCCTCCCGTCTCGGCCATCACCCACTGCCCGTTCCGCTGTTCCAGCGTGTAGCTCAGCTCGTCCATCGTGAAACGGATCGCGCCTGTATCGCTGCGCACGGCGGAGAAATTCTTCAACACCGGCTCTCCGGTGCGCGGGCTGGTATCATTCTCGGACGGCGCAAACAGGCTCATCAAGAGCAGGAAAATCCACAGTCCGGCCGCGATGATGGAGAGGACCTCAATCGTCCTGCGTCTGCGTGTGTCGAGGGTTGCGCTCATGCGATCCCCCTCTGCCTGCGGCGCCACCAGACAAGGCCAGCAAGCAACGCGACAAGGATCGGCCCGCCAAAGATGTTGATGAATTTCAGCCAGCCTTCGAGCCCGTCAATCTCGCGGCGGAAATCACGCTCGATGGCCCGAAGCCGAGAGCGCGTGTCGATAATGTCCTGGCGCAGGCGGGCCAGTTCGAGGCGCTCATCCTCGGTCAGTGTGGCTTCGATATCGCCGCTGAAAAAGCCATCTGAAGTTCCCCGCTGCTGAAGCTGCTCCAGACGGCTCTGCGACTCGACCAGCTTGCCTTCGAGCCGCGCCTGTTCATCGAAAAAGCGCTCCTGGGCGTCGTCCCGCATGGCCTCGACCCGTGTCATCGGCCGGCGCGACGATGCCCGCGCACGAAGGCTGAGCAGGCCCGCATCGCCCGACAGCACATCCAGCGCGTTCATCAGAAAGGCACCATTGTCAGCGAACGCCGTCGCCGAACTGAGATCAACATACAGGCCGTCATCCACCATGTCGGCATCGGAGACGACCAGGATTTCAGCGTCGCGCTCGCTGCTGGAAACGTGCGGCAGTGCCTCTTCCGCTGCCGCGCGCGCAAGTTCCGCGAGCACCGGGTCGTCAGGCATGTCCGGCTCGGGACGCCCATCCGAAAAAGCAGAGACAAGGGCACCATGGACACGCACAGCCAGCGGCACCGCCTCATCGAGCGGCGAATAAAGCTGCAGGGTCTCCTGCGCAGACAGGTCGGTTACGGCTTCATCGGCGGGGATCCAGGATGGCGCCGGCCCTGTCTGGATGAGCACCTCCTTGTCGATCGGCGACTCCGCATCAAGCAGCAGGCCGCCCGGCGCGCCGAAATTCACAGACCGCGACAGGTCTGCCGTGATCAGGCTGCGCGTCGGCATGAGCGAGGGCGTTGCAGACAGGTAGAGCGGGTGCCGGATGACATTGGTCCGCCCTTCGCCGGCAGGCGCCTGGATAGGCAGCGCGCTTTCAGTATCGGCAAGCGCTTCCTCGGAGAGGTGCAGGCCCCAGACATCGCCAAACGGGCCAAGGTCGGAGCGGACCTGCCGGCCGGCCATGCTGGCAAGGTCGCTTCCGCGCGAGGTCTTCGCGGCCGCGTCCACGAGAATGATGGCCCGGCCCTTTCGGAGGATGAACTGGTCGACCAGCCACAGCTGCCAGTCATTCATCTCGGGCGGATGCACCATCATCAGCACATCCATGTCCTCCGGAAGGGAGAAGAAGTCCTCGTCTATCGGCTCAAGCTCATAGCCCTTGGCCAGTTCCTGCAGGAAAGTATAGCCGCCCGTGTCGCCCGTGCCGCTCATGCCCTGAAGGGTCGACAGGACGCCGACCTTGGGCGGCTCGGGCCGGTTGAGCCGGGCGATCATGCGCGTCAGGTCATATTCGAGCGTTTCTTCCTGCTCGGGCGCGAGGAACGGGATGACACGCTGGTCATCGACCGTGTTCTGACCGATGAGGCCGAAATAGAGCGGGTCGCCACTGTCGGAATTCACCGCCGTGATGCCCGCCGCCAGAGCCTCGTCCTCGGCTTCGGAGAAGGGCTCGGGGTCGATCTCGCGGATACGCAGGTCCGGCCCGGCGACGGCCTTGTAGGCATCCAGCAGCTCGCGCACGCGGGTCGCATAGGCCCGAACGGCCGGGAACTCCTGGCCGACGCGGCGCGTGTAGACAAAGGTAAGGTCCACCGGTTCCTCAAGCTCGGTGAGAACCGACTTTGTGCCCTTCGACAGGGTGAACAGGCTGTTCTCCGTGAAGTCGATGCGCGCGGTCCGGAGCAGCGGCTGCACGATCAGTGTCGCAGCGACGAAGATCACCGCGATCAGGGCCGTTGCAGCGGCGAGATAGGTCCGGGAACTCATCGCGCTCCGCTCCGCCGCTGGCTGACCCACAAGACGTTAAGCGCAATCCAGAGCGCGATAACGCCGATGAAGTAGAGCAACGACCGCAGTTCCAGGACGCCGCGCTCGGCCGTCTCGAAATGGGTGAGGAAGGAGAAGGTCGCGACAACTTCGCCGATGCCGGTCCCCAGCGCATTGGATACAGCGCCGAGTACCATCGGCCATCCGGCCGCCGTGAAGATGAAGGCAGCGACGACGCCGACGACATAGGCGAGGACCTGGCTGGACACCAGCGAGGACACAGCCGCGCCGATCGCCAGATAGGCGCCGGCCATGATGAGGCTCATGAAATAGGAAAGGAAAATGGCCGTATTGTCCGGCGCGCCGAGGTAATTGACGGTCAGCCACATCGGAAAGGTCAGCAGGAGCGTGACAAGCGCGACCGTCCAGGCCGCCAGAAGCTTGCCAATGGCAAGGCCGGTAATGCTGACCGGCAGCGACATGAGGAGCTCGGACGTGCCACTGGCCGCTTCGTCCGACCAGAGACGCATCGACAGTGCCGGCAGGAAGATCATGTACAGCCAGGGATGCCAGTAGAAGAAGGGCTCCAGGTCAGCTGCGCCGGTATCGAAGAATCGCGAGGCCTCCCATGTGAAAAAGCCGAGCATCATCAGGAAGATGGCGATGAACACATAGGCGAGCGGCGTTGCGAAATAGGCGCGCAACTCACGCGCATAGCTTGCGTGTGCACCGGTCAGCGTGTCCTTGAACCACTGGCTCATGCAGCATCGGCCTCCGCCGTGCCCGCCAAGGTGATGAAGGTTTCCTCAAGGCCGCCCGGCGACTGGCTGGCCAGACTTTCCGGCGTGCCATCCGCAACAACCTTGCCCCGGTCGATAATAATGGCGCGGTTGCACATGGCCGGAACCTCTTCCAGCGTATGCGTGGAAATCAGGATCGCCTTTTCGGGCGCCATGCGGGCAATCAGCGCCCGAACGGCCCGCTTCTGGACCGGATCGAGACCGTCTGTCGGTTCGTCCAGAACAAGCACGTCAGGATCGTTGAGCAGCGCGCCCGCCAGTCCGACGCGGCGTCGATAGCCCTTGGACAGAGTCGCGTTGCGGCGCGAGGCAACATTGGCGATTCGCGCATCTGCGATCACCCGGTCGATGGCGCGCTTGCGCTCGGCCCGGTCAAGGTCATAGGCCGTCGCCATGAAATTCAGGAATTCGACCGGTGTCATGTCCGGATAGAGAGGCGCGCCTTCAGGCAGGAAGCCGAGCCGGCGCTGGGCCTCGCGCGGGGCGGTGATGATCGAGTGTCCGGAAATCAGGACATCGCCCTGGTCGGGCTCTATGACGCCGGCCACCATACGCATGGTCGTCGACTTTCCGGCGCCATTCGGACCGAGGAACCCGAGCACTTCGCCCTTGTTCAGGCTGAATCCCACTTTGTCGACAGCGATGTGTTCGCCGAAAGACTTCACGAGATGCTTCAGTTCAAGCATGGCGGGACCCGCTGGCGTTCGCAGAGGACCACTGAGTAAACGTCTCGCAGGAGGCTGGCCAGAGGCTGTTTGCGCAAATCGCAGGCAGAGCGCTCAAGGTGAAGGGAATTTCACCTGCGAGGGCCTGACGCGGCTTCGATTTAAGGGAAGGATGTCGGGTATTGGTTGAACAAGCTCCCCGGGGGGCTGGGGGGGCTGATGGGTCCGGGATGCCTGCTAGACACCAACACCCGACTATTGCAAGGTGAATGTAATCGGCGGCGCTCGCAAGGCGAGAATGCGGCTAAATCCTGTTCTTCGCATTAAAAATGCGACAGGATGAGATGGCGGTAGAAAATGGGAGCGTAATCTCACTTTATGGGAAGCCTGACAAGACTGCAGCCCGGTCCAGCACCCAAGGTTGCCTTTCATCGAACCGAAATGAGCCGAATCCTCGACGTTTACGGTCGAATGGTCATGTCCGGGCAGGCCAAGGACTATGCGATTGGCATGCATGCCGATCACGCCGTGTTCGCCATTTTCCGCCGGCATGCAGAAGCGCCCACCTGGCGGATCGAGAAAGTCCCGGCGCTGCGCAACCAGCAGGGCGCTTACATTGTCTATGGAAGCCAGGACCAGGTTCTCAAGCGCGGACATGACCTCGGCCAGGTCCTTCGCGTCTTCGAAACACGGCGCTTTGAAGTGATCAACGGACGGGCAGACTGAGCCGGCGCTACCGGCCTGCCAGGCGCTGCAGGAAACCGAGAACTCCCGTGAACTTCAGCCCGCCTTCGCTGACGGCGAGCACAAGACATGGACCGTCGTCGTCGGCCACAGGCTGGTGGGTATCAGCCGGGGTCTGCCGTGCGATGTCACCGGGGCCGTAGCTTGCGCCGTCATCGCTGAATCCACCATGCAGGACGAGGCTGAACTCATCACCATGGTGCGAGTGGCGTGGCACGGAGGCGCCAGGGTCGAGCCGATAAAGATGAGCGTGCACCGAAGGGTTGCTTCCCAAGTCCAGCCGCTGGACGCCGCCCGTCAGGCGTTGCCACCCTTGCGCTTCGCAGGCCTCGAGCGCCTTTTCGCGCAATGGCTCCGGCAGGTTCAGCAGCTCCTGCAGCCCCGCGCCGGCGCTTTTGGCCGCGCGCACGGTGCGGTCCTTGCCATCATCAATTGCATCGATCGCGCGCAGCGCTGATTCGAAGGCATTGGGCGACATCACGGTCGGCTCTTCGTCTTCCAGCATCGCTCCGGCAATCGCCTCCGACAGGTCGAGGTCGCGGCGGATGTCTGCGCGGATCGCCGCCTGCGTCTCGACCATGAGCGCAAAGGCCGGGCTCAAGCGGCCTGCGGCATAGGCGCTATAGAGTTCAGATACATATGGCGGTTCTGCGGATGACACTTTACGGGCTCACTGACAGTCTGACGAAAGGCTATATAGCCGATATTGCCGAGATCGCGTTTTCGTCAAGGCTGAACGCCTCCACTTATCACACTCTTCAGCTTATTCGGCGTTCAGCCGGCCGCGCAATTTGTTGAAGGCAAGACGGATACGGGACTTGACCGTACCTAAGGGCAGGTCGAACGCTTCGGCTATCTCCGAATGCGAGAGGCCGTCATAGAAAGCCGCCTTGAGGAGATCGAGTTGCTCATCTGGCAGCGTTGCCAGCTGCTCGCGCACGGACGCTTCGATCTGGGACCGGTTCAGCGATTCTTCCGGGGCGGCCTCCCCGGCTGGCTGCAGCATGGGTTCGTCGGGCGAAAGTTCAGGCTTG
This sequence comes from Henriciella mobilis, assembly GCF_003576285.1. Classification (NCBI taxonomy): domain Bacteria; kingdom Pseudomonadati; phylum Pseudomonadota; class Alphaproteobacteria; order Hyphomonadales; family Hyphomonadaceae; genus Henriciella; species Henriciella mobilis. The sequence continues at coordinate 236,187 of NZ_QWFX01000006.1, forward strand.
GCCGATTTGCGGAACAGGTCGATCTGCCGGTTACGGGCGATCCGGAATATCCAGGTCGAAACCGATGCCTGGCTTTCATCGAACTGTCCGGCCTTGCGCCAGACCGTCAGCATCACGTCCTGAACGACTTCTTCTGCCCCGGCGTCTTCAGCGCCCATGCGCTTGAGATAACTCTTGAGTCGGGGCGCATAGTATTCGAACAGCCGCCCGAACGATGTCCGGCACTGTTCCTCGGCGATCCTTCGCATGCAAGCTGTATGGATCGCACGGTCGCTACTGGCGCTATCAATTCTCGCTAAGGTCAAGACCCGTCCACGCGCTTCCGATCAACACTATACATCACATTCTGGGGGCAGTACGCAACCTTTTGGGGCAAAAATGGTTTTCACCACACGTCATGCGTTCTGCCAAAATTCAGCCTTAACTTTCCTGCAGTTTCGACCCGTTAAATCCCTCCTGGATGTTCGAACCCAAATCAGCCCTCATGATCCGCAGCACACTCACCAGCCTATTCCTTCTCTCCGGAACCGTTGCACTGACAGCAGCCGCAGCGCCTACGGCGATTGGCCGCTATGATGACTGGACGGTGTTCACGGAAACCGTGAACGGCGAGACCCTTTGTTATGCGGCGACAGAAGCAACCGACAAGGCGCCCAAAGCGGCTGATCACGGAGATGTGTGGTTCTTCGTGTCGAATTGGAAGTCCGGAAAGGCACGCAGCCAGCCGAGCCTGAAAGTCGGATACGAGCTGCGCGCCGACCTGCCAGCCCGCGCCTCGGTCGGGCGGTCCGGCTGGACGTTGTACGGCGTCGGTCAGGAAGCCTTTGCCGAAGACCAAGACGATCCACGTCTCGTCTCGGCCCTGCGGCGCGGCAGCGAGCTGCGCGTCGAGGCCGTGTCCGCACGCGACACCAAGGTTTCCTACCATTTCTCCCTGTCAGGATCGGCCAACGCGATCGACAAGGCCTCGGCGCTCTGCCGTTAGGCGCCGACAGACTCCCGCACGATTTCCAGCCCGGGCAAGGAGCCGTCCTCCCGCCAGGCCTTGAGGATGGAGAAATACTCCATCGACCCGCCGCCATAGAACGAATTCTGGCGGGCGCGCGCGGCGATCTGGCCTTCATTATTGTAATAGCCGGGCGTGCATTCAGCGAGGAATTGCTCGCGCATCTGTGCCTTGTCGATGATCGTCTCGACCCATTTGGACTGGGCTTGCGGCGTTGGTTCGATCTGGACGATACCCTCATCCAGTGCCCGCGACAGGAGATAGGAAAGGTGTACAGCCTGTTCGTCGAGCTGGTGAGGATAGTTCGCCGTAAACGCCGCCTGGGCCCCGCCCATCACGAAGACGTTGGGGAAATCGCGGACGAATATGCCGTGCAGGCTCTCGACACCATCTTCCCATGCGTCCGACAGGGCTTTTCCGCCCCGCCCGTACAATTCGTAGCCTGAACGGCGTGTATAGGAAGTGCCAACCTCGAAGCCTGTCGCGTAGATCAGGCAGTCGAGCTCATATTCCTTGCCATCGACGACGACACCTTTCTCGGTGATGCGGTCGACGCCCTGTCCATTCGTGTCGACGAGCGTGACATTGTCGCGATTGAAGGTGGCAAGGTAATCGTCATGGAAGCATGGGCGCTTGCAGAACTGGCGATACCAGGGCTTCAGCGCCTCGGCGGCCTCCCGGTCAGCGATCACTTCGTCGACCCGCGCGCGGATCGATTCCATCTTCTTGAAGTCCGCGAGTTCCGCGATCTCCTGAAGCTTCTCAGGTGACATTTCCTCGCCATTCTGGTCGGCCGCAATGAACAGCAGATTGCGGATGATGTCGGTCCAGCCATCCTGCACCAGGTCCTCGGCCTGATAGCCGCCGGAGACGAGGATGTTGAAATTGTCCATCCGCTTCTTCTGCCAGCCCGGCTCCAGCGAGCGTGCCCAGTCCGGATCGGTCGGCTTGTTGTCGCGCACATCAATCGAGCTTGGCGTTCTCTGAAAGACAAAGAGCTCCTTGGCGCCCTCACCGAGATGCGGCACGCACTGAACAGCCGTCGCCCCCGTGCCGATGATGCCGACGCGCTTGTCCTTCAGCCCGTCAAGGCCGCCGTCAGGCCCGCCGCCGGTATAGTCATAGTCCCAGCGGCTGGTATGGAAGGTGTGGCCCTTGAAGTCCTGAATGCCGGGGATGCCAGGCAGCTTCGGGCGGTGCAGCGGGCCATTCGACATGATCACGAAACGCGCCTTCATTGCGTCGCCGCGATTGGTCGAAACGGTCCAGCGCTTTGCGGCCTCATCCCAGTCCATACGCGTGACTTCCGTCTGGAACAGGACGTCGTCATAGAGATCATAATGCTCAGCGATGCGCGCGCTGTGGCCGAGAATCTCGCGCGCCGGAGTGTATTTCTGCGCCGGCATGAAGCCCGTCTCTTCGAGCAGCGGGAGGTAGATGTAACTCTCGATATCGCAAGCGGCGCCAGGATAGCGGTTCCAGTACCAGGTCCCGCCGAAGTCGCCGCCCTTCTCGATCATGCGGATGTGCTTGATCCCTGCTTCGCGCAGCCGCGCGCCCGCCAGGAGTCCGCCAAATCCGCCGCCGATCACGATGATGTCCACCTCGTCGCTCAGCGGCGCGCGGTCGATCTCTTCATCGATGTAGGGGTCCTCGATATAGCCCGCATACTCTTCGCGGATCTCGACATATTGCTCATTGCCATCGGCGCGCAGCCGCTTGTCGCGTTCTGCCCTGTATTTTTCACGCAGTGTGTCCGGATCGAAGTCCAGACGGCCAGCATTGCCGTCAGCCATTGTATTTCCTCCCGTCGAGGGCCCTTGCGGCCTCTTATCTGTTCGCTGCAGTGGCAGTGCCGTCTAATTCTTAGATTTCCGGCAAGGACATGCTATGTGCAGCGCAATGAAACATGATCTGGACCTTTCACGCCGCGTCAAGGCAAGTCCTTCTGCGCCTGCGAACCTCGCAGGCCTGTCGCTGCCTGCCCTGAAAGCGGAGATGGAAGGCTTGGGCCTTGATCCGAAAAAGGCCGGCATGCGGGCCAAGCAGCTGCGGCGCTGGATCCATCATTTCGGCGTGCAGGACTTTTCCGGCATGACCGATATCGCCAAGGAGCTTCGCGCGGAACTGGCCGAAAAGTGTGTCCTGACGCGCCCTGAAATCGCCGAGCACAAGGTCTCGGTCGACGGCACCCAGAAGTGGCTGACCCGCTTCCAGCCGGGCGTCGAGGGCGAAAGCGTCTACATCCCGGATGTCGGCCGTTCCGGCGCGCTCTGCGTTTCAAGCCAGGTCGGCTGCACGTTGAACTGCACCTTCTGCCACACCGGCACCCAGAAGCTGGTGCGCAATCTGACCGCGCAGGAAATTGTCAGCCAGGTGCTGATTGCGCGCGATGAATTGCAGGAGTGGCCGAGCTCGACCGAGAACCGCAAGCTCACCAACATTGTCTTCATGGGCATGGGCGAGCCGCTCTATAATCTCGACAATGTCGCAGAGGCCATCGACACGATATCGGATGGCGACGGCATCGCACTTGGCCGCCGGCGGATTACGGTCTCGACCGCGGGGGTCGCCCCGAAGATTCCCGAGCTTGGCGAACGCACCGGCGCCATGCTGGCCATTTCACTGCACGCGGTGCGCGACGACCTGCGCAACGAAATCGTGCCGATCAACAGGAAGTATGATCTGAAGACGCTGTTCGAGGCGATCCGCGCCTATCCCGATCTTGGCAACTCCAAGCGGGTTACGTTCGAATACGTCATGCTGAAGGGCGTCAACGACTCGCTGGCCGAAGCGCGCGACCTGGTGAAGCTGCTCAAGGGCGTGCCCGCGAAGATCAACCTGATCCCGTTCAACCCCTGGCCGGGCTCTCCCTACGAGTGCTCGGACTGGGAGACGATCGAGAATTTCGCAGAAATCGTGAACCGGGCTGGCTATGCATCGCCGATCCGCACGCCGCGCGGCCGAGACATTTTTGCCGCCTGCGGACAGCTCAGATCGGAAAGCGTCAAGAAGTCTGCGGCGGAGAAACGCCGCGAAGCGCTGGCCGCCGATTCCTGATCCCTGCTGCTTATGGTGAATCCGGGATTTACCCGGACCCGCAAGACTCCATGAAAACCTTCGATCCGCTTTCGCGATTCATAGAGAGAAGCCTGCGATAAGCCCGCTATTCAAGGTTTGTGGGGGCACAGGTGTCAATTCTTTCTCTTTTGCAGACGCGTCCGATGCAGGCGTCGCTCACCGCTGCGCAGGGGCCAAAGGCCGATGCATCCCGTACACAGGACACCGCCGCGAAAGACCCCCAGCCAATCTCGGCTGGACCGCCGCCTGCTCTGGTCGACAATGCGCGGAAATGGACACTCATGGTGACTCCGGCCCGGGAGGATAGCCCGGCTGACGAGACCATTGAGCAGGTCCTCGACGAGGACACGCAATCGGCACTGGTCCGGGCCAGTAGCAACGAACGCCTGGACATGCCGCGCATGAGTGCCTCCCTCGCCAGCGCCCTGATCACGCTGAATGCAAAACCCTCGAGCATGGCCCACTTGCTGGAGGGTGCCGAAGACGGCCCCGGCCTCGTTGAGCGTGCCTATTCTCAGCTCGGCAGCGTGGCTGGACAGGGACCGGCCTCTTTCGCGGCCTACAACAAATCCGCCTGATGACGGGTCAGGCGGTTTGGTGCTCGGCCGCGCCTGCATCGCGCGCGTACAAGCCCTGAACGAGATTTCTCACAAAGGCGATATGGCTGCGCAGGTGGTAGACTTCCTCGGTATAGGAAAGCGGAACGTCCAGTTCCCCCACTTCCTTCTGGAGTTCTGAGACCTCACCGAGGACCTGGTCGCGTTCGTCATTGGTGGTCGCCGCCCGGCCACGCGCTTCAAGTTCGCGCAGATCCTTGTACCAGATGTAGATCTTCCGGCGCACCTGCCAGCGGTAGATCGGCGGCGCGACCCGGACCAACGGGATCATCAGCGTGATCAGGGGGATCAGGAAGACCCAGGCCCGCTCCAGGAAGTTGGCGAGATGGAACGAGAAATAATTGCGCAGGAAGGACGGCCCGTTCTTCCAGTAGCGTTCGGCCTCTCCGGACAGCGGCATGTCGATGAGGGACTTGTCCGGAAAGGCCCCGGCGGGCGCAAAGGCAGAATTGCCCGAATGGATGTCTTCCGACGCCTCGAGCAGCAGCGACTGGATCGCCGGATGCAGGTCCTTGTTCACAGCAAGCTGGGCCACTGATGCGATCAGCGGAATGTCTGCGGAGGGCACGTCACGCTCCAGGTCGAGAATGCCGCGATAGAGCGTCACTTCATCGAGGGCTGAAGTCCGACGCGCCAGAGCCGGTGCCCGGTCGAATGGCAGCAGCCGGATGCCGGGCGTTTCCAGAAGGTCGGCGATATAGGGCGCATCGATGGAAGCGGAGAAAGCCGCGGCATCGAGGTCGCCCGCCTTGAGTGCACTGGCCGCAGCCAGCCCGCTGGGCGTGCTCCTCGAAGTCGGCGTCCAGTCGCCGCCCCATGTTTCCTGCAGGTCGACTGCCAATGCGCGTGTGCCTGACCCTTCGCCGCCAATGGCGAGACGGACCGTCCTGAGATCGCCGAAATCATCGGCCGGGACACCCTCGCGCACGAACACCCAGAAGGGCTCGTGGAACATGCCGGCCAGCGAGCGCAGCGCTTCGCGGTTTTCAGGCCCGGCCAGCCCGCCCTGGATGAAGGCGATGTCTGCCTTGCCGGTCATCAGCAGGTCGAGGTTTTCGATCGATCCGCGCGTTTCCAGCACGTCCACTTCAACGTCATTTTCGGCGAGGGCGGCCTTGTATTGCTGGGCCAGCGAATAATAGGCCCCGCCCGATCCGCCGGACGCGAACGTGACCTTTTTCGGCGGCGCGGGGTCGATCAGGGACAAGGCCAGCCAGATGCTCGCGATCAGCACCAGCGCGAGCGGCGCATAAACCTTCAGAGCGTCTTTCATCTTCTTGTCCATGCGCAAGGGCCCACCTAGACCGCAACCCTAGCGCGGCGCTTGCGGGTTCGTCGAGTGTCCCGAATGCCTCCATGGCGCCTTCGCCTGCGGCACGCTGAAGCAAATGCAGGCAAATGACCGCAATTTGAGTCGTTTTCTTGTCATGCCTCGCCTATGTTAGTGTTCTGAAAGACACACCAGGATCGACGGATTAGATAATGAATATGCGCAATCTCGCTGTCTGGGGACTCATCGCCGCCCTTGTCGTGGCCATGATGATCGCCATGCAGGGTACCTCAGTCGCCGCCGGTTCGGAAAAGGTTCCGATTTCCGAGATCATGCAAATGGCCAAGGAAGGCCAGATCGCGGAAGCCACGGTTACCAATGACCGCATCACGGCTATCACTCAGGGCGGCAGTACGGTTTATGCTGAAAAGCTGCCGAGCAATTTCGAAGCGTCGAACAAGCTGACGGACCTCGGCGTAGAGGTCACCGAGGATGCCGATACTGGCTTCAGCCTGAGCGGCCTGCTCCTCAATCTGCTGCCGCTGGTGCTGATCCTCGGCCTCTTCCTGTTCCTGATGCGTCAGATGCAGGGCGGCGGCGGTGGACGCGGCGCGATGAGCTTCGGCAAGTCGCGCGCCCGCATGCTGACCGAGAAATCCGGCCGCGTGACGTTTGATGACGTCGCAGGAGTGGACGAAGCCAAGGAAGAGCTGCAGGAAGTCGTCGAGTTCCTGCGTGACCCTGCCCGCTTCCAGCGCCTTGGCGGCAAGATCCCGAAAGGCGCGCTTCTGGTTGGCCCTCCGGGCACCGGTAAGACGCTGCTCGCCCGCGCGGTGGCAGGCGAAGCCGGCGTGCCCTTCTTCACGATTTCCGGTTCCGACTTCGTCGAGATGTTCGTCGGCGTCGGTGCAAGCCGTGTCCGCGACATGTTCGAGCAGGCCAAGCGCAATGCACCCTGCATCATCTTCATTGACGAAATCGACGCTGTCGGCCGTTCGCGCGGCGCCGGCCTCGGCGGCGGCAATGACGAGCGCGAGCAGACGCTGAACCAGCTGCTCGTCGAGATGGACGGCTTCGAGGCCAATGATGGCATCATCATCATTGCCGCGACCAACCGCCCCGACGTTCTGGACCCGGCCCTGCTGCGCCCCGGCCGCTTCGACCGTCAGGTCACGGTGAACAATCCGGATATTCTTGGCCGCGAACGCATCCTGAAAGTGCATATGCGCAACGTGCCGCTGGCCAAGGATGTGAATCCCAAAGTCATCGCGCGCGGTACGCCCGGCTTCTCGGGCGCCGATCTCGCCAACCTCGTCAACGAAGCTGCCCTTCTGGCAGCGCGGCGCGGCAAGCGCGTCGTGGCCATGGCCGAGTTCGAGGATGCCAAGGACAAGGTGCTGATGGGGCCTGAAAAGCGCTCCATGGTGATGTCCGACAAGGAACGCGAACTGACCGCCTGGCACGAGGCCGGCCACGCCATCGTGGCGCTCAAGGTCCCGGCGGCCGACCCGGTCCACAAGGCGACCATCATTCCGCGCGGTCGTGCCCTCGGCATGGTCATGCAGCTGCCCGAAGACGACAAGATGTCGATGTCGAAGATCGAAATGACCTCACGCCTTGCGATCATGATGGGCGGGCGCGTCGCCGAGGAAGAAAAGTTCGGCATGGAGAATGTCACCGCCGGTGCAGCTTCGGACATCCAGCAGGCGACCAAGCTCGCCCGTGCGATGGTCACGCGCTGGGGCCTCTCCTCCGAGATCGGTCCGGTCGACTATGCCGATGACCAGGGCGACGTGTTCCTCGGCCAGCAGCTGATGAACAAGTCCCACGTCTCCGAGGAAACCTCGAAGAAGATCGAGGAGGAGGTCCGCAAACTCGTCCAGAAAGGCATGGACGATGCCCGCGAAATCATGACCAAGTATCGTGATCAGTGGAGCGCGGTCGCCGAAGGGCTGCTTGAATACGAGACGCTGTCTGGCGAAGAGATCAAGGACCTGCTCAACGGCAAGCCGCCGCACCGTCCGGAAGAACCGGACGAGCCGCAGGGGCCGACCTCTGCCGTGCCGGTCACCGGCAAGCGCCGAAAGGGCTTTGGCGGCGGGGAGCCGGACGGCGAACCGAGCCCGGCCTGATCATCGAACCCATCAATGAGAGGGCGCTGCCGGAATGGCCGCGCCCTTTTTCTTTGGAGCATGCAGGACATGACCGAGAAAAGACCCGACCCGAACGGCCGCGTTCTCGTTGTCGCAGGATCCGATTCCGGCGGCGGCGCGGGCATACAGGCCGACATCAAAGCCATCATGGCAACCGGCGGCTATGCCATGACCGCCATTACGGCGATCACCGTCCAGGACACGACGGGCGTCCATGACGTCCACCCCGTGCCCCTCAACACGGTGCGCGGCCAGATGGCCGTCTGTCTGAAGGATATTGGCGCTGACGCCATCAAGACGGGCATGCTCGCCACAGCCGACCTGGTCGAGCTTGTGGCCGAAACGCTGGATGAGCGCGCACGTGATGTTCCGCGCATCGTCGACCCGGTCATGGTCGCAACGTCCGGCGACCGGCTGATCGATGAACGCGCGGTCGACGCGCTGATGTCCCTGCTGATACCCGGCACCGCCCTTCTCACGCCGAATGCGCCGGAGGCTGAAGTGCTGAGCGGAAAGTCTGTTGATGGGGTGAATGGCCAGCGGCGGGCAGCTGAAGCCCTGCTCAATCGCGGCGCAAAAGGTGTCCTCGTCAAAGGCGGGCACATTCCGGGCCGCGTCATCACGGACGTCCTGCAGACCGAGCATGGCGAATGGCTCCTGGAGAGCGAGCGCATCGTGACCACATCGACCCACGGCACGGGCTGCACGCTGGCGAGCGCGATTGCATCCCTGATCGCCCAGGGTCAGCCGATCGACGCAGCTGTCGAGCAGGCTCGCGACTATCTTCATGGTGCCATCCAGCATGCGAAGGGCTTCGGCAGCGGCCATGGCCCGGTCGACCATGGCTGGACACTTCAAACGGATGTGGAGCGATGAGCCTCGCGGAAACCCGCAAGCGTTATGATGACTGGCTCGCTGCGCGAGACGAGAGGCCGGCGGACATCATGGCGGGGATAGGCGACGCCCTCCACCTGCCGCTGGACAAAGCCGGCCTGAGAGCGCGCGGCTGGAGTGACCTGCCTGTCGACTGGGTCCCCGAAGACGGCCATCTCCACATAGGCGGCTATGGCGAGGACCGGGCGATCTATGACACGCCGATCTTCAATCCTGCTGGCGAGGAGCCGCGCACGATCCATCTTGGGCTCGACATCTTTGCGCCGGCAGGACGCGCTGTTTACGCCCCGCTTGCCGGCAAGGTTCACAGCTTTCAGGTGAATGACAATGCCAAGGATTATGGCCCGACCATCATCCTTGAGCACGCCCTCGCCCCCGGCCTGACAATCTGGTCGCTCTACGGCCACCTCAGCGCCGAAAGCCTCGACGGCCTTGCGGCTCGCCAGGACATCGCAGCCGGAAGCGAACTCGCCCGTCTCGGCGACCCGTCCGTGAATGGCGGCTGGGCACCGCACCTGCATGTCCAGGTGATGCTCGACCTGCGCGGTCAATCCGGCGATTTTCCGGGCGTCTGCAGGCGCAGCGAGCAGTCGGACTGGCTAACGCTTTGCCCGGATCCGAGACCACTGCTGGGACTGATCTGAAGCCGGGTGGTCCGTTCCGCGATGAAGCTTTCCTCTCGCTCGCCTGAGCAGGTCAATTGGACAATGTCCTGGAAAGTCCAGTTTGTTCAGGAAGCGCGGTCGACCATGGATGGACCCTCTTCCGCGATAAGAAACATCTTTGAGTCTGCAGGAAAAAACACATCTCAAGTGGAGGGAGAATTATTTCTACTTAAGTTGCAGGCTTGGCGCGGACCAGTTTAACTGAAGGGGCTTTCTTCGGAAGGCGTTCATCTCCAACAGGTCCGAAAGGAAACTCCCATGCCCGCCATCGAAATCGTAATGCAGATCGTGCCATCGGCTTTGCTCGCGTTCAGCGCATCAGGTATGCCGTCCGATGCTGCGCAAACCTGCGCAATGAACGTGAGCGCAGAAGTCTCCACCAGCCGGGACGACTGCATCTTCATTCGCCAGAGCGGGGATATCTGCCTGTATTGGTGTGATGGCAACTATGAGCTGCGTGTTTGCGAGTAGCCAATTGTGATTGGCCGGCTTGTGAACAGTTGGCCAATCATATTAAAAGCTCGGGCTCAGGCCTAGGCCGACTAAACCGCGCCTTAGAAAGTCTGGTTTGTAGAGACCGGGCTATTCGCCTATCTGCAATGCCTTCCACCTGGAGGCATTGTGATGACCAGCCTGCCCTTTTACCAAATTGACGCTTTTGCTAGCCGCACCTTCGAGGGCAACCAGGCCTGCGTCATGCCGATGGACAGCTTCCTGCCAGACGAGACGCTGCAGGCCATTGCGGCTGAAAACAATGTCGCGGAGACGGCCTTTATCGTACAGACGGGCGAGGGCGTCTGGGACCTGCGCTGGTTCACGCCAACCGTCGAGGTACCGCTTTGCGGGCACGCCACGCTGGCATCGGCGCACGCTCTGTTCTCGCATCTTGGATATGATGGCGAGGAGGTCGCATTCGATACCCGCCAATCCGGCCAGCTCACCGTAAAGCGCACGCCGGATGGCCGTTACGAGATGGATTTTCCGGCGCCAGAGATCCGCAAGATGGACGTGACCGAAGATGTCGCCGCCGCGCTTGGCGCGTGGCCCCTCGAAGCCTGGGGCGGGCCATTCTACGCGGCGGTCTTCGCTGATCCCGAAGACATCGTGAGCATGCAGGCCGATATCGACCTCATCGGAAAGCTCGGCGTGATGAAGGATGTCAATCGCGGCAATCTCGGCGTGCTCGCGGCTGGCGGTGACGGTGTCGATGTGACGAGCCGCTTCTTCGCGCCAGCGAGCGGCATCCCGGAAGACCCGGCCACCGGCAGCTGGCATTGCATGGTCGCAGCCATCATGGGGCCACGCCTGAAGCGCGCCTTCGACTGCTATCAGGCCTATCCCGGCCGCGGCGCCAAAATCGGTGTCGAGCTGGTTGGCGACCGCGTGAAGCTGCGCGGGGACGCTGTGACCGTCATCGAAGGCAAGTTCTCGCTCTAGGCCACAAAACGCTGCCAGGACCCCACTTCATGTGAAGCGCGCAAGCGCCGGGACGGAAAAAACTCAGAATGGGCGGTCGCCATTCACGGTCACGCGCCGCATGTGCCGGCGGTGGCCGTGATAGTCGTTCAGCGCAAAGTGCCAGGTGCTGCGATTGTCCCAGAAGGCGACCGAGCCAGCCTCCCAGCGAAAGCGACATGTGAACGGCTCCTGCCTCGAATGCTCGAACAGGTAATTGAGCAGCGGACGGCTTTCCCTCCGGCTCCAGCCCTTGAAGCGCAACGTGAAGGCCGGATTGACATAGAGCCCCTTGCGGCCAGTTTCCGGATGGGTGCGCACGACGGGATGCTCGAATTCAGGGGCATCCGGGGCCGCTGTCGCCTCCATGGACTGGCGATTGAGCGCCGACTGCCCTTTCGGTCCATACTCGCCCTTGGCAGAGTGGATGGCCGTCAGCCCTTCCAGCGTCTCCTTCAGACCGTCTGAAAGCGCCTCATAGGCCAGGTGCTGGTTCGCCCAGAGCGTATCGCCGCCAAAAGGCGGGACTTCGATGGCGTGCAGGATCGAGCCGAGGGCCGGCTCTTCCAGGAAGGACATGTCGGTGTGCCAGCCGCCGCCGAAATTCGTTTTTTCTTCTGGCTCCTTGATGATCTCCAGGATCTCCGGATGGCCTTCCATGCCCTTTACATAGGGGTGCACGTTCAGCGTTCCGAAATGGCGGCCGAACGCCTTGTGCTTTTCCGGCGTCAGGCCATGCTGACCCCGGAAGAAGATGACATGGTGGTCCAGGAAGGCCTGATGAACCTGGTCGAAGGCCTCATTCGAGAGGTCACTGGCAAGGTCCACCCCATCGATCTCTGCGCCGAGCGCACCTGAAATGGGTTTTACCTGAATGGCGCTGGTCATGTTTGTCCTCCCGGTCTGGTCTTGCTGCCAGATGTTTTCCGATCCTAGCCGAGCCGGTGACGGACGCAATCCTCAGGCCTGTCCCGGCGCGCGGCGTCGCTGGCGCTGAGAGAACCAGACGCCTGACAGGATCAGGACAAAGGCGCCGAGCGCGCTCCAGCTTTGCACCTCCTGAAAGGCGAAGAAGCCGATAATCGCCGACAGGATCGGAATGACATAGCCTGTCAACGCAATGAAGGTCGCGCTCGTCCGGCTGACCAGGAAGATGAGGATGATGCCGGCAAGTCCGGTCGAGACGGCGCCGAGCCCGATCACGGCCGCCGCGCTTTCAGGGGTTAGTGTCACCGTCGACCAGTCCGTCCAGAACAGCATGGGCACCGAACAGAGCGCAGCAACCGTTACAAATCCGACCGGCATGACAGTCGGCGCAAGGCGCGGCGCCTGCCGGGCAATGATCCCGTTGATCGAGTAGCAGAGGGCGCCGCCAAGCACGAGCAGCTGGGCGACAAGATCGGCATTGCCGAGCCCCTTGAGCGCATCCGGTCCGATCAGGAGCACCACTCCCGCGAAACCGGCCAGCAGGCCGATCACCTTGAACCCGGTGAGTTGCTCATCGCGGAAGTAGAGGTGCGCGAGTATCGCGGTGAAAAGCGGCGCGGCGGAAATCAGCAGGGCCGCAAGGGAAGAGTCGATGGTCGTCTGCCCCATTGTGATCAGGTAGAAGGGCATCGCCGTCCCGATCGTGCCAAGTCCGATGATCGAAAGCCAGGCGGGCCGGTTCGAGAATGGCGGCAGGCGCTCTCCGCGCGCCAGCATGGCAATCCATAGCACAGCGGCGCCACAACCGAGCCGCCCCGGAATGATCACACTCACCGGAAGGTCCTCGACAGCGACCTTGGTCATGGCGAACGCGCCGGCCCAGCAGGAAGAGAGCAGGAGGAACAGGGCCCATTCAGCAGGTGAGCGTTGGGTGTCCATCAGGCTGGGGCGGTCCTCGAATATCTCCGCTCCTGCAATTGCACCGGCAGACGCAGGCGGCAAGGCCGCAGGCGCATCCGCCTGTCCGGAAATTACCCCTATCACACGCCCCTGAAATCTGGCATACGGGCCGCGGGCCAGCCCTCCCCAACGAGGGCCAGCCTATCTGTAAGGATAGGAGTAAAACAGATGACGATTCCCGCTAAGCCGGACGTGCGTCCAGCATGCCCGCATTTCTCTTCCGGGCCGACTGCCAAGCGCCCCGGATTTTCACTCTCACAACTTGAGACAACCGCTTTCGGCCGCTCACACCGCGCCAAGGATGCGAAGGCGAAGCTGAAAGAAGCGATCGACCGCACCAAGGTGATCCTGAAGCTGCCCGACGACTATCGCGTTGCCATCGTGCCTGCGTCTGACACCGGCGCTGTCGAGATGTGCATGTGGTCGATGCTCGGCGCGAAGCCGGTCGACATCTTTGCCTGGGAAAGCTTCGGCAAGGACTGGGTGACGGACGCGCAAAAGCAGCTCAAGCTCGACAATTGCGAAGTCTATGTCGGGGACTATGGCGTGCTGCCGCCCTTCGAGAAGGCGCGCGACGATGCCGATATCGTCTTCACCTGGAATGGCACGACCTCAGGCGTGCGTGTCGACGATCATAGCTGGATCAAGCCGAACCCGGACCGCGTCGTGATCTGTGATGCAACGTCCGCCGTCTTCGCGCAGGACATCCCGTTCGAGAAACTCGATGTCATTACCTATAGCTGGCAGAAAGTGCTCGGCGGGGAAGCGGCGCATGGCATGCTGATCCTGTCGCCCAACGCCGTGAAGCGGCTTGAAAGCTTCACGCCTGACCGTCCGCTGCCGAAACTCTTCCGCATGACCAAGGGCGGCAAGCTGAACGAATCCCTGTTCGAAGGCGCCACCATCAACACCCCGTCCATGCTCTGCGTCGAGGATTATCTCAAAGCCCTCGACTGGGCCGAAAGCGAAGGCGGACCGGCCGGTCTCAAGGCACGGTCCGACAAGAGCCTCAGGATCCTGGAAGACTGGGTCGCGAAGACCGACTGGATCGACTTCCTCTGCGCCGATCCCGTGACGCGCTCCAATACGGGTGTGACGTTCAGGATCGCCGATCCGCGCGTGGCCAAGCTCGACAATGATGCCCAGGAAGCCTTCGTGAAGAAGCTGGTGACCATGCTGGAAAAGGAAGGCGTCGCCTACGATTTCAACTCCTACCGCGATGCGCCTCCAGGCCTGCGGATATGGGTTGGTTCGACGGTCGAGCCGTCGGATGTCGAGAAGCTCCTGCCCTGGCTCGACTGGGCCTTCGCCACAGCCGCGACCGAACTCCAGGACGCCTGATTACTCGTCATCCCGCAAAGCGCACCAGCGCTTCTCCGGGACCCAGTGCGAACAGTTCAACTGGGTCCTGGGTTTTCGCTGCGCTCCGGCCGGGATGACGCCTTTCCCCTGCTTGTAAATGGAACACAAACCCATGCCCAAAGTCCTAATCGCTGACGACCTCAGCACCGCCGCCGTCGAAATCTTCAGAAATCACGGCATCGAAACCGATATCCGCGTCGGCCTGACCAAGGATGAGCTGATCGAGATCATCCCGGAATTTGACGGCCTCGCCGTGCGGTCGGCCTGCAAGCCGGACGCCGACGTCATTGCCGCGGCCTCGAAGCTGAAAGTGATCGGCCGCGCCGGCATTGGTGTCGACAATATCGACATCAAGGCGGCGACCGCAAAGGGCGTCGTCGTCATGAACACGCCGTTCGGCAACGCTGTCACGACGGCCGAACACGCCATCGCGATGATGTTCGCCGCCGCGCGCCAGATCCCGGCTGCCGATGCCGGTACGCAGGCCGGCAAGTGGCCGAAGAAGAACTTCGTCGGTACCGAGGTCTCCTACAAGACGCTCGGCCTGATCGGCTGCGGCAATATCGGGGCCCGCGTGGCCGAACGCGCCAAGGGCCTCCTGATGAAGGTCGTCGCCTTCGACCCCTTCCTCACCGAGGAAAGGGCTGTCGAGCTCGGCGTGGAGAAGGTCGATCTCGATCACCTGCTCTCGCGCGCCGATGTCATCACGCTGCATACGCCGTTGACCGACCAGACGCGCAACATCCTGTCGAAGGAAGCGCTGGAGCAAACCAAGAAAGGCGTGATCGTCATCAACTGCGCCCGCGGCGGGCTGGTCGACGAAGCCGCTGTGCGCGAACTGCTGGAATCCGGCCATATCCAGGCCGCCGCCTTCGACGTGTTCGCAGAAGAACCGGCGAAAGAGAACGTCCTGTTCGGCGCGCCGAACTTCGTGGCGACCCCGCACCTTGGCGCCTCGACCGTCGAAGCGCAGGAAAACGTCGCGCTGCAGGTCGCCGAGCAGATGAGCGACTACCTGCTCACCGGCGCGGTAACGAACGCGCTCAACATGCCGTCGGTCACCGCCGATGAAGCCCCGCGCCTGAAGCCCTTCATCGACCTTGCTGAAAAGCTCGGCCAGTTCGCCGGCCAGATCTCCGATCACGGTTTCGAGGAAGTCGTCATCGAGTATGAGGGCGACCTGGCCGACATGAACCGCAAGCCGATCACGGCAGCGGCCCTGGCGGGCCTGCTGCGGGCCTCTCGCGGCGATGTGAACATGGTGTCCGCACCTGCCATCCTCGCCGATTCCGGCGTGAAGTTCTCCGAGAGCGTCACAGAGGACAGCCCCGTCTATGACAGCCTGATCCGGATCAAGGTGCTTGTGCCGAAGACGGCAAACTCAGACCAGGCAGGCTGGCGCTCGCTGGCCGGAACCGTATCGGCCGGGCGTCCGCGCGTCGTTGAGGTCAAGGAAATGCCGCTGGAAGGCGATTTCTCCCCGGTCATGCTCTACGTGAACAATCTCGACAAGCCGGGCTTCATCGGCTCGCTGGGCGTGATGCTGGGCGAAGCGAATGTGAACATCGCGACCTTCCATCTCGGCCGGCAGGCTGAAGGCGGCGAAGCCATCGCGCTGATCGGCATCGACGGTGAACCGGCCGCCGACGTCACGCAGAAAATCGATTCGCTGCCGCATGTACGCTACGCGAAGGTCCTGCACTTCTAGGGATACATCCCATTCATAAGACTTATGCCCGTTCCGGCCGATGAAAGCCGGAACGGGCTGCTCCATTTCGCGTCCATGAGATGAACGCAATTTCGAAGGAGCATCCCAATGACGAAAGTCGCCATCATCTATCATTCCGGCTATGGCCACACCGCCAAGGTCGCCGACCATATTCTCAAGGGCGCGCAGGCTGTCCACGGCGCAGACGTCACGCTCTACAAGGCTGACGACCTGACAAGCCCGGACAAGGGCCCCTGGTCCGAACTCGCCGAGGCAGACGCCATCATCTTTGGCGCTCCGACCTATATGGGCTCGGCCTCCGCGGTGTTTAAGCAGTTCATGGAAGCGGCCTCGAAGGTCTGGATGGCGCAGGGCTGGCGGGACAAGATCGCCGCCGGCTTCACCAATTCCGGCTCGCTGGCGGGTGACAAGCTCAACACGCTGCAGGAACTGGCAATTTTCGCCGGCCAGCAAGGTATGATCTGGGTCAACTACGGTGCCTTCCCCGGCTACAATACGAGCCAGAGCGACTACGAGAGCGCCTGGAACCGGGCCGGCCACATGATCGGGCTGGGCACCCAGTCGCTGACGGACCTGCCAGCCGATCAGACCCCGGACCGCGCAGACCTCGAGACAGCTGAAGACTTCGGGCGCCGTGTCGCTGAGGCCACAAAGCGCTGGGTTCGCGGCAAAGTGGACCAGGCGCTGGAAACCGCCTGAAGAGATTAACTTGACCTCAGGCCCGCCCCGGCCTTTCTGGGGCGGGTCAATTTTTCAGAGGTCCCTTCCATGAATCGTCTCCTTGTCTGCAGTGCTCTTACCCTCTCGGCCGTCTCGCTTGCCCAGACCGCCGAAGCCCAGCTCGTCGAGGAAGCGCGCATTGGCGTCATGCAGCACAATATCTGCGTGATCGACTGCAAGAACGCCGACAAGGAGGATGGCCCGACGGTCGAAGGCGAAATCGTTTTCGCCTCACCGGAGTTTCTGAAATATATCTGGGCACCCCGCCCTTACGCGCTGGCATCGATCAATGTGTCAGGCGACACAAGCTATGGCGCGGTCGGCCTGATGTGGAACTGGGACTTTGCCGAAGACTGGTCGCTGGAGCCAAGCCTCGGCTACGCCATCCACGATGGCGCGGTTGCCAGCCCGTTCCCGCAAGGCAGCCCGGAAAGCAATGCCTTCTCGCAGGAAAACGTCCTGTATGGATCGGAGGACCTCTTCCGGACCGGCCTCGCCGTCAACCGCGACATCGGTGAGAATTGGGGCCTTCAGCTCCAGTATGAGCACCTGTCCCACGGCCAGATCCTCGGCAATGGGCGCAATCAGGGCGTCGATAGTATCGGGCTGCGCGCCTATTACCGTTTCGGCGGGTAAGGCTTACCCGCCGTCACACTTGCATTCAGACGAGATCAGGCGAATCCTCCCCGTCAACAAATGACATGGGAGGATTGAATGGCGCAGAAACATGCCATCATCATTGGCGCCGGCCTCGGCGGCCTGACCGCTGCCATCAAGCTGCAGGAAGCGGGACATTCCTTTGATCTGCTCGACCGCAACCCGAAAGTCGGCGGCACCTGGTATGAGAACACCTATCCGGGATGCGCCTGCGACGTTCCGGTAGCGCTCTACCAGCTGTCTTTTGCACAGAGCATCAACTGGACCCGCGCCTATCCTCAGGGCTCGGAAATCCAGGCCTATGCAGAAGAAATCGCCGATCGCTTCCAGCTGAGGCCGAACCTTCATCTCAATGACGCTGCCGTGAGCGCGAAATGGGATGACGAGACCAAGAAATGGACGGTCACGACCGAGAGCGGCAAGACCTATACTGGCGAGATCCTTGTCGGCGCCCTTGGCCAGCTCAACAGGCCCAACTGGCCGAAGATTGACGGCATCGACGCCTTCAAGGGCGCGAAGATGCATTCGGCGCGCTGGGATCATTCCGTCGATTTCGAAGGCAAGCGCGTTGGCGTCATCGGCTCGGCAGCGAGTGCCATCCAGCTGATTCCCGAACTTGCGAAGGTCGCCAAGCAGCTAACCGTGTTCCAGCGCACACCGAACTGGGTCATCCCGCGCCGCGATGTCCCCATCACGCAACAGGAACAGGCCCTGATGTTCACCGAGCCGGAAACGGCAATGGACCTTGGCGCCCGCAACCGCCAGCTGATCTATGACAATGCCGATCATTTCTTCTGGCAGGCCTTCAAATGGACCCAGGCCGGGCGCGACGCCTATACGGCGATTGCGACCAACCACCTGAAAGACCAGGTGAAGGATCCGGAACTGCGCAAGAAGCTGACGCCCGACTATCCTGTGGGCTGCCGGCGCATCCTGATCGGCGACGACTATTTCCCCGCGCTCCAGCAGGACAATGTCGAGCTCGTCACCCAGGCGCCGAAGTCGATCGACGAGACCGGTGTGACGACACCGGACGGTGTCCACCGCGAGTTCGATATCCTGGTCTTTGCAACCGGCTTCGAGACCACTGGCTGGAACTGGTCGGTCGATGTCGAAGGTCTGAACGGCAAGCATCTCAACGAGGAATGGTCCGACCACCCGGAGGCCTATCGCGGCATCACGGTCGCCGACTTCCCGAACCTCTTCGTGCTGTATGGCCCGAACACCAATCTCGGCCACAACTCCATCACCTTCATGCTGGAGCGCCAAGTCGAGTACATGATCAAGGCGCTGCTCACGCTGGATGAAAAGTCGGCGTCGGCCATGATGCCGAAGAAGGATGCGCAGGACCGCTGGAACAAGGAAATCCAGGAACAGCTGCAGAAGACGGTCTGGGCCGATCCGGCGTGCAATTCCTGGTACAAGACCGAGGACGGCCGGATCACCCAGAACTGGTCCTCTCACACGCGGGACTATGCTGCGGCCGTGCAGGACGTGAAAGTCGAGGATTACGAACTCGCCTGATCGTCGCGCTAGCGCAACTCGCCCCTTGATATTCGCGTGCAAACACTGTCTGTGGCGCACGGGATTTCAAGGAGTATGAGCCCATGTCAGGTGTGGTCGTTGTCGGGGCCCAGTGGGGCGATGAGGGCAAGGGCAAGATTGTCGACTGGCTGTCGAGCCGGGCCGATACGGTTGTTCGCTTCCAGGGCGGCCACAATGCTGGCCACACGCTGGTCATTGGCAACAAGACCTTCAAGCTGAACCTCTTGCCATCGGGCGTCGTGCGCGGTGGCAAGCTCTCGGTGATCGGCAATGGCGTCGTCGTAGACCCCTGGCAGCTGCTGTCGGAGATCGATGGCATGATGAAGGAAGGCGTGATGCTCGGCCCGGACGACCTGATCCTGGCCGACAATGCCTGCCTTATCCTGCCCTGGCACAAGGATATCGACGCGGCCCGCGAGGCGGCGCTCGGCGACTCCAAGATCGGCACCACGAAGCGCGGAATCGGCCCGGCCTATGAAGACCGTGTCGGCCGGCGCGCCATCCGGGTTGCCGACCTCGCCGATCCGGCCGCTCTTGACCTCAAGCTGGAGCGCCTGCTGGCCCACCACCGTCCGCTGCGCGCCGGTCTCGACCTGCCTGAACCGGATGCCGAGAAGCTTAAGGCAGACCTTCTGGAGCTGGCACCGAAAGTGCTGCCCTTTGCCAAGCCCGTGTGGAAACTGCTGGATGAGCAGGTCAAGCTCGACCGCCGCATCCTGTTCGAAGGCGCCCAGGGCGTCATGCTCGATGTCGATCACGGCACCTACCCCTTCGTGACCTCATCGAATGTCGTGGCGGGCAATGCCTCGGCCGGGTCCGGCGTCGGGCCCAGCGCGATTTCCTACGTGCTCGGCCTCGCCAAGGCCTATACGACACGCGTCGGCTCGGGCCCCTTCCCGACAGAACAGGACAATGAGATCGGCCAGCGCCTCGGCACCGTCGGGCATGAATTCGGCACCGTCACGGGGCGGGCCCGGCGCTGCGGCTGGTTCGACAGCGTCATGGTCCGCCAGGCCTGCGCAACCTCGGGCGTGACCGGCCTTGCACTGACCAAGCTCGACGTTCTCGACGGCTTTGAGGAGATCAAGGTCTGCGTGGCCTACAAGCTGAATGGCAAGGAAATCGACTATTTCCCGGCCGGTCTCACCGACCAGGCCGCCGTCGAGCCGGTCTATGAGAGCATGCCGGGCTGGAAGGATTCCACGCGCGGCGCCCGCAGCTGGGCAGACCTGCCGGCCGAAGCGGTCAAATATGTCCGCCGCCTGGAAGAACTCGTTGGCAAGCCGTGTGCGCTGGTGTCCACCTCGCCGGAACGCGAAGACGTCATCCTGATGCGCGACCCGTTCGAGCGGGCCTGACCATCCTTCAAGCGGTTTGCCGCGCCTCGAAAATCCGGCTGAGGGCGACAGCACCGGCTGTTGCGACATTTATGCTGTCAAAGCCCGGCGCCATGGGAATGCGCACGGGATGCGCCGCTCCGATCAGCCCGTCCGGCAGGCCCGGACCTTCAGCCCCGAGCAGCACGGCGACCTTCCCTGAAACCGGCATGTCGCCGATGGGTGTGGCGCTGGCGCCCGGCGTCATCGCCCAGATGTCATAGCCTGCGTCCTTCAGGGCTGCGATATGATCGGCCCCCGTCTCGCCATGGTGGAAGGGCAGCCAGAGCGCGCTGCCGGCGGATACACGGATGGCCTTGCGATAGAGCGGGTCGCAGCTGCGTTCATCAAGGATGATCCCATCCACGCCGAAGGCCGCCGCATTGCGGAACGCCGCGCCAACATTGTCGTGGTTGGAGATGTCATTGAGGACCAGCAGTGTCTCGCCGCTGAGCAGATTTTCCAGGCCAATCGGCTCACCCTTTCGCGCGCAGGCCAGCACGCCGCGGTGAATGGGAAATCCGGCGACCGCATCCATTATTGTCTGCGGCGCGACATAGATGGGCACATCGCCTGGCAGGCCCGCCAGAATATCCGCCAGAGGTTCAAGCCGCGTCTCGCCGATGAAAACGCTGTCGATCGTGAAGCGAGACCGCTCGGCCAGGATTGAAAGCGTTACTTTTCCCTCGACTATGAAGCGGCCGTCGGGCCGGCCGGTGAGGTCCCGCTCGCGGATCGAGACATAGGGCGCCACGCGCGGATCGGCGGAATCGTCGATATGGATGACCTCATTCATGCGGAAAGGAGCACTCCTGGCGAACGTCTGGACTGGCGAAGACAGCCGTTTAGCGAAGCATGCGCGTCAGCGCGAGGCCCGGATTAACCAGCCGGTTCCCCAATCGTGCCATTCCGGCTAGTGTCCCGAATGGCCGCAGGGGCGCGGGCGAGGGACAAGACAATGACACATGCCGGGTCGCGAATTGCGGTCACACTGCTTTTCGCGCTGATCTATCTGGCCTTCCTGTTCGAGACGGGCGTGCTGGTCTATGAGTTCGGCCCCGATGGCCTCGCCCTGCAGATGGCGACGATGTTCGCCCACAACTTCCTGTTCTTCCCGGTTGCAGGCGCGCTCGCCCTGATCGCCTTCTGGCGGCCTGCCGTCCTGATCGTCGATGCGCTGGCGGCAGGCCGGGTTCCCCACGGACGGATCACGCTGATTGCCGTGGCCGGGATCATCGGCTTCCTCTCCTGGTCCCTGTCGAACGCCTTTGCCGGGTCCAATACGCGGTCTTTGTTCGAGGTTGCGCCCGATGCCATCGTCAGCGACGAGGGCGTGCCCTCCGAAGATCCGGCCTTGCGGCGCGCGGCGATTGGCGAGGTGCTGATCCAGCTGAAGATCAATGCGGCCAGCGAAGGCGGCCTGCAGAGGTTCCAGTCGCGCTGCGAGGACGAATGGCTGCGCTATGGCGTTGCCGCGCAGGAACAGAAGCTCTGCTTTCCGACAGGCACCGTGACCAGCATCGAAGCCTGCTGCAGGGCCAAGACCGATTTCCGCGCCCGGGTAAATGCGATGGAGGCCGACCACCCATCCTTGCTCGCCTCGGTTCACCGTTATGTGCTGCCGGTTAAGATGGTGTTCCTGCTGACCCTGCTGTTTATCGGCATCCTGCTGGTCTGGCTGCGCAAGCCGCTGACCCAGCTCTATGGCAAGACGGTCCAGCAGGTATCTTTCCCGTTGGCCGCGGGCGGCGCGCTGGTCCTGCTCTGGCCGCTAATGAATGCGGCCTATCTCTCCACCTCATCCCTGCTTACCGGTGACGGGCTGTCCAACGCCTACCGGATTACCGCGCCGCTTTTCGCGCTTGGCTTCGGGGTCTGGGCGATGCTGCTCATCTTCTTCCACCTGCGCACCTATCCCAGCCATATCGAGACCGCGCTGAAATCGGCAGGCGCCATCGCCGCCGCCATCGGCGTGTTCCGGTATGAGGATATCGTGAACTATCTCAGCCGCACGCTCGGGGTCGGTGGCGGCCTGGTGGCCGTCATCGTCTTCACTGTGGCGGTGGGCGCTCTGATTGCGGCGGTCCTGATGGGCGTCAAGGCGCCGGAATTCCTCGACCCGAAGGCCGAGGACAAGGAAGATCCGGGTCTGGCGGACTAGGTGTCAGCCACCCGCCGGCAGGCCCTGCTCTTTCGCCATGCGCTTCATCGCCTTCTGGATCTTCTCGAAGGCGCGGACCTCGATCTGGCGAATGCGCTCACGGCTGACATTGTAGACCTCTGACAGCTCTTCCAGCGTCTTCGGCTCATCGGTCAGGCGGCGTTCCTGCAGGATGTGCTGCTCGCGCTCCGACAGGTCCGCCATGGCTTCCTGGAGAAGCGTCATCCGGCTGTCGAACTCCTGACGGTTGGCATAGGATTCGGCCTGGCCGGGATCGTCATCGGTCAGCCAGTCCTGCCATTCCATGTCGCCTTCCTGGCCCATGGGCGCATTGAGCGAGGCGTCAGATCCGCTCATCCGGCCATTCATGCTGAGCACGTCCTTCTCGGACACATTCAGGCGCTCGGCGATTTCCTTCACCTGGTCGGGATTGAGATCGCCGCTTTCCAGCGCATTGATCTCGCCCTTGATGCGGCGAAGATTGAAGAACAGCTTCTTCTGCGCGGCCGTGGTGCCGAGCTTCACGAGGCTCCAGGAGCGCAGGATGTATTCCTGGATCGCGGCGCGAATCCACCACATGGCATATGTCGCGAGGCGGAAGCCCTTGTCCGGATCGAATTTCTTCACGGCCTGCATGAGACCGACATTGCCTTCGGAGATCACCTCGGCCATCGGCAGGCCATAGCCGCGATAGCCCATCGCGATCTTGGCGACGAGGCGAAGGTGGGAGGTCACCATCTGCTCGGCGGCGTCGGTATCCTCATGTTGCTGCCAGCGCTTGGCCAGCATGAATTCCTGCTCCTTTTCGAGCATGGGAAATTTCCGGATCTCTGTGAGATACCGGCTGAGGCCCTGTTCCGGGCTGAGGGCGATTGATGTTGTCTTTGCCATCGGCGTTTTTCTCCTGTCTACGGAGTCTGACCCAAAAGTCCGGCATCAGTTCCGCATCGGTTCTGAAGAAAGTGTCTAGCCCCAATCATTGGCGGCGTCTTTCCCCCGTTTGCGCATCTCATTTATCACGCATGCTCATAAATGGGCGATGAACCCGGCCAAATGAAGGCCGCAGCGAAATTTTTCGACAAAAAAAGAGGCTGTCCGGCCGGTTCTGGCCGAACAGCCTCATTCGATCCAGAACCGGGCGTCAGGCAGCCTTTTTGGGCGCCGTCTTCCTGGCTGCAGGTTTCTTGGCCGCCGCAGGCTTCTTTGCGGCGACCACCTTCTTGGGTGCTGCAGCTTTTTTGGCCGTCGGCTTCTTCGCAGCCGGTTTCTTCACGGCGGCGGCCTTCGCAGCAGGCTTCGCCGCCTTGGCTGTGGCTGGCTTGGCCTTCGCCGCAGCTGTCTTGACTGGTTTCCTGGCTGGCGCCTTGGCGGCGGCTTTCTTCGCCGCTGGTTTCACAGCCGCCTTCTTGGCGACAGTCTTGGCAGCCGTTTTTGCTGCCGGTTTTGTGGCTTTTGCTGGCATGTATTACCCCCGAGCAAAGTGAAACGGGACTATACTTTTCTAGCGTCACCGAATCAGTCGGGACATTCGAATCTTGATACTGGTTTTCAGAACGCGCAACCAAATAAAAATTAAAGGAATTCAAGATTTGGAAAACCCCGCACTCCATCATCACTGTATTCGAGACGATTGAGACCCGGATGCGGGGGCGGCATCCGGGTCTCGTCTAGGCGCCTGCCTGCTGAATTACTTCGCCCGGGGCTTACCTGGGATCGATGGCTTGCCGGGCTTTGCAGCTGGCTTGGCTGCCGGTTTTGTTGAAGGCTTGTTCTGTTGCGATTGCATCGCGGTTGCCTTGTAGACTGAGGCTTTACTATTGCGCCTCTCAAGCACTGTCACGAAATGTTCCAGCACTTGTGAAATACGTCTTTCGATTGCTTGCCGCAACGGCGCGCGAGGTGAAATCTTCGTTAGCTCGATTGCGCCTGGCCGCTTGCGACGAGGGGGCGCAACCGGGCGGGCATGACTTCACCGGCCAGACGCCCTAAGTAGCGAGAACCATACTGAAAGACTCAACATGGCGAATTTTCTTACAATCGGCTTTTACCTGGCGCTCGCTGTCCTGCTGGTCATCCTTGTGCTTGGCCTCGTCAACCTGACCCGGACGGACGAAAACCAGCCGAGCCGGTCGAACAAACTCATGCGCATGCGCGTCCTCGTCCAGGCGATTGCCATCGCCCTTCTTTGCGCGATCGGCTTCGTCGCCGGCGCCTTCGGCTGACCGCGCCACTAATGGAGGCCTGTCTTGGTCAAGCTCGACAAGATCTACACCCGCACCGGCGACAAGGGTAAGACCCGCCTGGCCACGGGCGAGCCGGTCGACAAGTGGAACCCGCGCGTCACCGCCTATGGCAGTGTCGATGAGGTGAACGCAGCGCTCGGCGTTGCGGCCACGACCGCAGAAGGCGACCTGGCAGAAGCCATCCATCGCATCCAGAATGACCTGTTCGACCTCGGCGCCGACCTGGCAACGCCGGATCGCGGAAAGGATCTTGGCTGGGAGCCCCTGCGGATCGTCCAGACCCAGGTCGAGCGGCTGGAACGGGAAATTGACGCGATGAATGCCGACATCCCGCCGCTGGACAGCTTCATCCTGCCAGGCGGCTCGGCCCTCGCAGCCTATCTGCATGTCGCCCGCGTGACCTGCCGGCGCGCCGAACGCGATATTGCCCGGCTGGCGGGGCTTGAAGACGAAACGGTCAGCGCACCCGCTCTCGCCTACATCAACCGGCTGTCGGACTGGCTGTTCGTGGCCTGCAGGGCCGCCAATGAAAATGGTGCGGCCGACATAAAATGGGTGCCCGGGGCCAATCGCGGCGATGGCTGAATCCCCGCCGGCGCCGCCATATGCCCGCTTTCTCGGCCACTGGGAACTCGACCCCGCCTCCTGCCGGTATGAGCAAGGCGATCCGCCCGCCTCGGGTCAGTACATCATCCGCGAGGAAGTCGGCCTGCTCGTGTTCGACATGGCATGGACAGACAAGGCCGGCGACGCCCATACCGCATCCTTCAGCGGCAAGGCCGATGGTGTCGCCGTGCCGTTCGAGGGGACCGACCTGATCGACAGTTTCGTGATCGCTGCCGAAAGCCCGAGCGAGCTGAACTCGTCGGCCTATCTCAAGGGCGAGAAGCTCATGCAGGCGACCCGCACCCTGATCGACGACGAAACCATGCGCATCGTGCAGACCGTTTACCTGCCGGATGGCTCTGCGCCGTCGAACCGGTCTGTCTATTACAAGCGCGGCTAGCAGCATCAGGGCTTGAGCATTTGCCGGCTTCAGGGCAAACCATCGCGCCATGAGCGATACACCACCAGACCGCCTGAGCCTTGACCCCCGCAGCCCGCATTATGACGAGGCGCTGATTTCGCGCGGCGTCGGGGTGCGCTTCAAGGGCCAGGAACGCACCAATGTCGTCGAGTACTGCCTGTCGGAAGGCTGGATCAAGGTCGTCGCGGGCAAGTCCCTCGACCGGCGCGGCAATCCGCTGACCCTGACCCTGAAAGGCCCTGTCGAGGTCTGGTTCGAGGATGTCGAGAATAAGACCGAAGACTGAGGCAGTTCTCGCCACACCCATTGCAACGCCAATCGTTGCCAAGGGACCGGCGCTTCCGGCTGGAAAGCCTCCTGTATCTCAAATTTGCGCGACGAATTGACCTTTACGTTAGCGGGAAGCTTGATTGTTTCCCGCGAGTTCTCTAGGTCAACGCCAGACTTCAAGATCGCAATTATGGGAGCCAGCCGATGAAGGTGCTCGTGCCCGTCAAACGGGTGATCGATTACAACGTAAAAGTCCGCGTAAAGTCGGACCAGACAGGCGTCGACCTCGCCAATGTGAAGATGTCGATGAACCCGTTCGACGAAATCGCCGTCGAGGAAGCGGTCCGCCTGAAGGAAAAAGGCGCCGCTGAAGAGATCATCGTGGTCTCGATTGGCCCGCAACAGGCGCAGGAAACGCTGCGCACCGCGCTCGCCATGGGTGCCGACCGCGGCATCCTGGTCAAGACGGACGATGCGGTGGAGCCTCTGGCCGTCGCCAAGATCCTCAAGGGCGTTGTTGGCGAAGAGAGCCCGGACCTCGTTATCCTCGGCAAGCAGGCCATCGATGACGATGCCAACCAGACTGGCCAGATGCTCGCCGCACTGCTGGACTGGCCGCAAGGCACCTTCGCCTCGGAAGTCGTCCTGGAAGACGGCAAGGCAAACGTCACGCGCGAGATCGATGGCGGCCTGCAGACCCTTTCGCTGCAGACCCCGGCCATCGTCACCACGGACCTGCGCCTCAACGAGCCGCGCTATGCCTCGCTGCCGAACATCATGAAGGCGAAGAAAAAGCCGATCGATGAAAAGGCGCCGGGCGATTATGGCGTCGATACCGCCGCCCGCCTGACCGTCGTCAAGGTGACCGAGCCGCCGGAACGCGAAGCTGGCGAGAAGGTCGAGGACGTCGCCACGCTTGTCTCGAAACTCAAAGCTGAAGGAGCGATTTAATGGCTGTTCTGGTACTTGCAGATCACGACAATGAGTCGCTCTTCGACGCGACCCACAAGACCGTCACGGCGGCAAAGGCTTTCGGCGGCGACGTCGATGTGCTGGTCGCCGGCAAAGGCTCCGGTGCGGTTGCCGATGCCGCCGCGAAGATCGATGGCGTTCGCAAGGTGCTCCACGCCGAAGGCGATGCCCTCGAAAAGCAGCTCGCCGAAGCCATGGAAGCGCTGATCGTCCCGCTGATGGATGGCTATGATGCCCTCTTCTCGCCCGCCACCACGATGGGCAAGAACGTTACCCCGCGCATCGCGGCCAAGCTTGACGTCATGCAGATCTCCGACATCACGGCCATCGAAGGCACCGATACGTTCGAGCGCCCGATCTATGCCGGCAATGCGATGATGACGGTAAAGTCTTCCGATCCAAAGAAGGTCGTCACCGTTCGCGGCACGTCGTTCGACGCGGCCGGCGAAGGCGGCTCGGCATCGGTCGAGAGCATCGACGCCCCGGCCGGTCCGTTCAAATCGGCCTTTGTCGACGAGAAGATCGTCCAGTCTGACCGCCCGGAACTGACCTCCGCCAAGACCATCGTGTCCGGCGGCCGTGCGCTCGGCTCGAAAGAAGAGTTCGACCGCCTGATCGTTCCGCTGGCTGACAAGCTGGGTGCTGGTGTCGGCGCCTCGCGCGCTGCCGTCGACGCGGGCTACGCCCCGAACGACTACCAGGTCGGCCAGACCGGCAAGATCGTTGCCCCTGAGCTGTACATCGCCATCGGTATTTCCGGCGCGATCCAGCACCTTGCCGGCATGAAGGATTCCAAGATCATCGTTGCCATCAACAAGGATGAGGAAGCCCCGATCTTCCAGGTTGCCGACTATGGCCTGGTCGCGGACCTCTTCAACGCCGTGCCGGAGCTGACCGAAGCGCTCTAGGCGCCCGGCAACCCAGGTTCAGAAAGCCCCGGATGCTTCATCCGGGGCTTTTTTTGTTGTCATCTCAAGCCGCTTCGAGCTCTTTCATGACCTCGTCGAGGAAGGCCCCGATCTCGACGTTCAGCACCATGTGGGCATAGGAATCCATGTCGGTCGGTTCGCGATTGATGATGACCAGCTTTGCCCCGGCGCGCTTTGCCATGACCGGAATACCCGCCGCCGGATAGACGACGAGCGACGAGCCCAGGACGATGCACAGGTCGCAGGCCTCGGCCTCGGCGGTCGCGCGCTCCATCTCGACTTCGGGCATGGACTGGCCGAAGGAAATCGTGGCCGTCTTGATCAAGCCTGTGCAATTCACGCAGATGATTTCCTCATCGGCTTCCCACGGGGCGCGCAGCTCCTCCAGCTCGTAGCGCATGCCGCATTGCAGGCATTTTGCGTAGGACGCATTGCCGTGGATCTCGATCACCTTGTAGTCGGGCACACCGGACTCCTGGTGAAGGTTATCGACATTCTGCGTCACGACGGCGCTGACCTTGCCCTGCCTGACGAGTTCAGCGATCGCATGATGACCGGCATTCGGCTGGGCGCCGACCCACCCGGCCGACTTGTTGAAGACACGCGTCCAGGCTTCGCGGCGGGCGTCACGGTCCGACACGAAGTCCTGGAAGTAGATCGGCTTCATCTTGCTCCAGACACCACCCGGTGACCGGAAGTCCGGAATGCCGCTTTCGGTTGAAATTCCTGCGCCGGTAAACACCATGACGCGTTCTGCGCGCCGGATCAGGCCCGCGAGTTCCTTGGCTTTGCTCATGCAGCCGATCTTATACGAGGCTTTTGGGCGCATCCAGACTCCCGCCGCAAACAACATCCTGTGCGCCAGTCCGCCTCCATGAGCCTGTGCCCGGTGGGTCACAACCCTCTGGCGACTGATTACACATCTGCTGACAGGCCTTGATCTTTTCTGCGCCGCACAATCAGTCTACGAGATTACGAGATTGACAGAGCGGATGGCCTCTCGGAGGGCGGAATGAGCAATATCGGCACTGTAGGCGTTGTTGGCGCCGGCCAGATGGGCAACGGGATCGCGCATGTCTGTGCGCTCGCCGGGTATGATGTCTTCCTCAACGACGTCTCCGAGGACGCCCTCGAGCAAGGCATGAAAACCATCGAGGCCAACATGAGCCGCCAGGTCTCGCGCTCGATGATTTCGCCTGATGACATGACAACGGCCCTGAAACGCATCCAGCCCGGCACCTCGCTCGAGCCGTTCGGAAAGGTGGACCTCGCCATAGAGGCGGCCACCGAGAAGCGCGAAGTCAAGGAAGCGATCTTCAAGTCGCTCTGCGATGTTGTCCCCGAGAGGACCTATCTGGCGACCAATACCTCGTCCATCTCGATCACGCGTCTTGCAGCGACAACGGACCGTCCGGAAAAGTTCATCGGCCTGCACTTCATGAACCCTGTGCCGCTGATGAAGCTGATGGAAGTCATCCGCGGCCTCGCGACTGACCAGGACACCTATGAAATGGCGCTCGGCTTCGCCAAGGCGCTGGGCAAGACGACGACCAATGCCGAGGACTATCCGGCCTTCATCGTGAACCGGGTCCTGGTGCCGATGATCAATGAAGCGGTCTATGCACTCTATGAAGGCGTTGGCACGGTGGAAAGCATCGACACCGCCATGAAGCTCGGCGCGAACCACCCGATGGGCCCGCTGGAACTGGCCGATTTCATTGGCCTCGATACCTGCCTGTCCATCATGCAGGTCCTGCATGACGGCCTCGCCGACACGAAATACCGCCCCTGCCCGCTGCTGGTGAAATATGTCGAGGCCGGCTGGCTCGGCCGCAAGGCCAAGCGTGGCTTCTACGACTATCGCGGTGACGCGCCCGTCCCGACACGGTAGATATCAGCTGCGCCAGCGCAGCGTGACCGGTTCGATCGGGTTTTCGAAAGAACGCCCTTCAGTCCGTGAAGCGGTCCATTCCTTCTTCAGCGTGCGATACCATTTGGCCTGGACGTCGATATCGTCGATCCAGATCATCGCCTTCTGATACTTCATGCCCTCATTCTGCAGGTCAACGATATCGCCATCTTGGCGCAGGAATTTCCGGGCGGCCGGCTTGAAGATCGGAATGGCGAGATTGAGCAGCGGCGCACCGAAGAACCAGGTGACCTGGGTGATGCGCGTCTTTTTTTTGTAGATCGGCGTCAGGCAGGTCAGCGTCAGCAGCCGGGCGGTCTCGTTCTCGACGATCTCCCAGCGATAGCCGGGAAGCTGGAAAATGATTTCCGTTGTCACCTTGCCGCCGAATACCGCCTTGTAAGCGAGCGAATTCGATGAAGGCTGGTGACGGTCGATGGCCCAGCCCCGGTCGCGCGGGACGAAGGGCTTTTCCTTGAGCTTCAGGCCAACGCTTGGCGGGCGCCACCACCATTGCGAATGGACGAACGCGACGTGCGCAGGGTCCATCAGGCCGACCACGGCGTCGTCCATGTGGGCGTTGAAGTCTTCCTGAATGACGAATTTTGGCTTGTCCGGCAGCTCGCCAAAATCCGGCGGCGGAACGTCCGGTTCGCCCGAGACTTTCGGATCATGCGCGATGAAGACGAAGATCATGCCGTTCTTCTCATGCACCGGATAGCGGCGCACCTTGAAGCGGCTTGCCTCATAGGGCTGTTCTTCCAGCACCGACGGCATGTGGCGGCAGACGCCGTCCGTCCCGAAGCGCCAGCCATGATAGGGGCACTCGACCGTCGGCTCGCCATCAGTGTCCAGCATCTTGCCGGCGCTGAGCGGCACAAGCCGGTGCGGGCAGATATCGCGCAGCGCGAACGCCTCGCCCGCTTCCGTCCGGCCGATGACGATGGGCTGGTCGAGCATGATCCGGTGAAGCAGGCCGCCGGGCTTCAGCTCCTTCGAGGTGCAGCCGAGATACCAGCTATCGGTCAGCCAGCCTTCGGACGTGATTCCGGGCTGGGTCTCCACCGTTTTGTCTATGAGGGTTTGGCCGTCGGGCATGGCGTTCTGAAGCTTACTCTTCCTTGTAAATACGAGAATAGTCTACGAAGGCGGTTCCTTCCAACGCCTCAATGACAACTGCTTTTGCGAGGTCGAAGTCTACCACAAAGCAGGCAGCCTCCATTGTGTCTGAACCGATGCTGCCCCCGTCGCAGTGACCAAGCCCTTTCCAGCCGAGCGTTTCGTTGAGAAAATCCTCCAGAGCTTGACGTTTCTCAAGGTCGTCCTCGGTGCCGAATCCGTCGACGACATATTCAACCACCAGCACCGACTGCTCTGATGTATCGAGCTCTTCGTAACCCGCTTCTCTTGGTGCGGTTAGACGATCGTCGAATTGCCTCTCCAATGAGCGCAAGAATTTCACCCTGTGAGCACGGGTCTGGCCCTTGTCGCCGAGCCGGCCCCAATGCTCAATGAGCCGGCGATTTTCCGGCTCCGCCCAAACCTCGAAATAAGCTGAAATCGCTCCGTCGGGCTCGCGCTTGTAGAGCTTAATCATGGTGACGCATCCGCTATCCGTCCGAGGGCCACGCCGACGCACAAATACGCACATAGCCGCTTTCCGCAAGGCCTCGTGGCCGCTATATGCCGCCTCATGACACCCCGCGACAAGATCCGCAATTTTTCCATCGTGGCGCATATCGACCACGGCAAGTCGACCCTCGCTGACCGGCTGATCCAGGTCACGGGCGGTCTCTCCGATCGCGAGATGCGCGAACAGGTGCTCGATTCCATGGATATCGAGCAGGAACGCGGCATCACGATCAAGGCCCAGACCGTCCGGCTGAACTACACGGCCAAGGATGGCGAGACCTATGTCCTGAACCTCATGGACACGCCCGGCCATGTCGACTTTTCCTACGAAGTCTCGCGCTGCTTGGCGGCCTGCGAAGGCTCTCTGCTGGTGGTGGACGCCTCCCAGGGCGTCGAGGCGCAGACGCTCGCCAATGTCTACCAGGCTATCGAGCAGGACCACGAGATCGTGCCCGTCCTCAACAAGATCGACCTGCCAGCCGCCGAGCCGGAACGGGTGAAAGAGCAGATCGAGGACATTATCGGCCTCGACGCCTCCGACGCCATCGAGATTTCGGCCAAGAACAACATCGGCACCGAGGATGTCCTCGAAGCGATCGTCAAGCGCCTGCCCCCGCCGCCGGAAGGCGACGCGGACAAGCCGCTCAAGGCCTCGCTGATCGATGCCTATTACGACCCCTATCTCGGTGTTGTCGTCATCGTGCGCATCGTCGATGGCGTCATGCGCAAGAAGCAGAAGATCCGCATGATGCGCGCAAAGTCGACCTATGAGATCGACAAGGTCGGCGTGTTCAGCCCGAAGCCGACCGATGTCGACGAACTCGGACCCGGCGAAGTCGGCTTCTTCGTCGCCTCGATCAAGGAAGTCGCCGACACCGCCGTGGGCGACACGATCACGGACGAGAAGAACCAGACCGACACGCCGCTTCCGGGCTACAAGGAAGTCGTGCCGATGGTGTTCTGCGGCCTCTTCCCGGTCGATGCGGGCGACTTCGACGACCTGCGCGCGGCGATGTCGAAGCTGCGCCTGAACGATGCGTCCTTCACCTGGGAAATGGAAACCTCCGCCGCCCTAGGCATGGGCTTCCGGTGCGGCTTCCTCGGCCTCTTGCACCTTGAAATCATACAGGAGCGCCTCTCGCGCGAGTTCGACCTCGACCTGATCGCGACGGCGCCATCCGTGGTCTATGAGATGACGATGACAGACGGCTCTGAAATGGAGCTGCACAATCCCGCTGACATGCCGGATGTGGTCAAGATCGCCGAAATCCGCGAGCCATGGATCACCGCAACCATCTACACGCCCGACGAATATCTCGGCTCCATCCTGCAGCTCTGCCAGGACAGGCGCGGCATCCAGAAGGAGCTGTCCTATGTCGGCGGCCGGGCGATGGTGAAGTATGAGCTGCCGCTCAAC
This sequence comes from Henriciella mobilis, assembly GCF_003576285.1. Lineage (NCBI taxonomy): Bacteria > Pseudomonadati > Pseudomonadota > Alphaproteobacteria > Hyphomonadales > Hyphomonadaceae > Henriciella > Henriciella mobilis. The sequence continues at coordinate 269,164 of NZ_QWFX01000006.1, forward strand.
GAGATCGTCTTCGATTTCTATGACCGGCTGAAATCCATCTCCAAGGGCTATGCGAGCTTCGACTATGAGATCATCGGCCACCGCGCCGGCAACCTCGTGAAGATGTCGATCCTGGTGAATGAAGAACCGGTCGACGCCCTCTCCATGCTCGTCCACCGAGACCGCGCCGAGGGCCGCGGCCGCCAGATGTGCGAGCGGCTGAAGGACCTCATCCCCCGGCAGATGTTCAAGATCCCGATCCAGGCCGCCATTGGCGGGCGCGTCATCGCTCGCGAGACCATCTCGGCCCTGCGCAAGGATGTGACGTCCAAGTGTTATGGCGGCGACGCGACACGCAAACGCAAGCTGCTCGACAAGCAGAAGGCCGGCAAACAGCGCATGCGCCAGTTCGGCAAGGTCGAAATCCCGCAGGAAGCCTTCGTGGCGGCGCTGCGGATGGATGATGATTGAGGCCAGCTCCCCCGACGTGATGGATAGAACTCGGCCTGCGCGCTGATAGAGTCGCCCGTAAAAGACATATGCGGGAGGCAAAATTGGCGCACACAGACCTGTTCGACCCTGTCGAGTTCAACGGCCTGAAACTCAAGAACCGGATCGCCCTGTCGCCGCTGACGCGGGCGCGCGCGACGCAGGATGGCAAGGCCGGGGAGCTTCAGGCGGTCTACTATTCACAGCGCGCCAGTGCCGGCCTGCTGATCACCGAGGCGACCGCCGTCGTTCCGGGCGGGCGGGGCGGCCCCTTCCTGCCGGGCCTCTGGGAAGACGCCCAGATTCCGGGCTGGAAAGAGGTGACGGACGCGGTCCACGCGAAGAATGGCCTCATCTTCAGCCAGCTCTGGCATGCCGGCCGCCTCAGCCACTCATCGCTGAGCGCAGACGGCAAGAGCGCACCCGTGGCCCCGTCCGAGTACAGCCAGCCCGGCGAGATCTTCACCGAGGCCGGGCCGCAGCCTTACGAGCCGGTCCACGTCATGACGAAACCAGAGATCAAGGGCATGGTCGGCGCCTATGAGGCCGCCGCAGCCCGCGCGAAAAAGGCCGGCTTCGATGGCATCGAGCTCCACGCGGCGCACTCCTACCTGATTTCGGCCTTCCTGAACGACATGACCAATAAGCGCGAGGACGAATATGGCGGCTCCATCGAGAATCGCGCGCGCTTCCTCAAAGAGATACTGGAGGCCTGCCTCAAGGTCTGGGACGGCAAGCGCATCATGGTCCGCCTCGCACCGCTCGGCCACGCCTATGGCACCTGGGATACCGATCCGGAGCCGCTTTTCACACATGTCATCGACGTGATGAACGAACTCGGCATTGGCTGGCTTGATCTGGTGGAAGGCGACACGGGCGTCACCCGCAAACCCGAGCCGTACTTTGACGTACTGAAGCTGCGCGAGCAGTTCAATGGGCCGACGATCCTCAACAATCTCTACACACGGGACATGGCGATCGAGGCGCGCGAAAAGAATACGGGCGACATCATCGCCTTCGGCCGCCCCTTCATTGGCAATCCCGACCTGGTCGAACGTCTGAAAGCCGATGCCGAGCTGCATGAAGCCCCGCTCAAGGCGTATTATGGCGGCGGCGCACGCGGCTACACCGATTTTCCGACCATGGAAGAAGCGTGACGGGGCGCGCCCCAAGCCGCCTCGTCAGTGAACCGCTTCCGGCATGGCGTGGCGTTCGCCCAGCCACTTGTCCATGACGACGCAGGCGGTCAGGTCGCCTGACACGTTTACCGAGGTCCGGCACATGTCGAGAATCCGGTCGACGCCGAGCAGGATGGCGGCCCCATCTGGCGGTATGCCCAGCCCCTGCAGGATGGTTGCGAGGATCACGATGCCGACGCCGGGCGTTGACGGGCTGCCGATCGAGGCGCCGACCACGGTGAAGATCAGGACGGCGAGTTCGACGGTGGACAGGTCGACATTGTAGAGCTGGGCGATGAACAGGGCGGCGACGACCTGGTAAAGCGCCGTGCCGTCCATGTTGACCGTCGCGCCAAGCGGAATGAGGAAGCGCGAAACCGGCGGGCTGACCCGCAGCCGGTCTTCAGCGATCCGCAGCGACAGGGGCATCGTTGCCGCCGAGCTGGACGTCGAGAAGGCGAGCAGCTGGGCATCGGCGATCTGGCCGGCGAACTTCAGCGGATTGCGCCCGGCAAAGACCAGTACGATCAGCAAGTAGACCAGCAGCAGGATGATCAGCCCGGTAATGACCGTGGCAATATAGGCTGACAGGCCCAGCAGCGCGCTGAGACCAACGCGCAGCACGAAATCCATGATCAGGCCGAACACCGCCAGCGGCGCGAGCCGCATCGCCCAGCCCACAATCTTGAGCGAGACATCCTGGACCAGCTGGACAAGGCGCAGCGCCAGCTCGCGTTTGTCGATAGGCAGCGACATCAGCGCGATGCCGGTAAAGACCGCCGCCACCACGATCTGCAGCATGTTCTTGGTGACGGCCGCCGAGAGGAGATTGGAGGGAATGAGCTCTGCGATCTGGTCGGTCGCCGAGAATTCAGGCATCGCCGCCACACCGCCGGCCGCGGCCGCGCTGCCCGAATTGACGAGATCCAGCGTGGTGCTGTCGATATACTGGCCCGGCTCGATCAGCTTCGCCACCGCAATACCGATCAGCACGGCCAGCACCGATGTACACACGAAGTAGGGCACGATCCGCGAGGCCGCCCGCTTCAGGAATTCCGGATCGCTGGAGGACGTGATGCCGAGAATGATCGACGAACCGACCAGCGCCACCACCACCATCTGGATCATGTTGAGGAAAATCCGGCCGGGCAGGCGAGCCCATTCGCCGAGATTGTCGACCTGGCCCGGCAGCACCGCGAAAACGCTGCCAGACCCCGGCGAGAGAAGGATGCCGGCGACGATCGCCAAGATCATCGCAACAAGGATCTGGGCCCAGAGGTGGGACCGGATGAGGCCGCGAATATCGCTCAGGCGAAGCATTCTGTTCATCGTGTGCCCCACCGGCCTCCGATTAATGATCACGTTTGTTTGCCAGACACGCCCCAACGATCAAAGGCCCGGCGGGGCGAACTCTTACCAGCCCCAATACGCACGGATATCCGCAAAAGTCCGGATAGCCGCCGCAACGTCACCGATAGGCAGCCAGGGCTGGTGCCGGTACACTGCGCCAAAACAAATGGGAGAGACCGCCATGCCGGACACCGCCGCCAGCTTCGAAGAGCTGATCTACGAGGTCAGCGATCATGTCGCGACCATCACCCTCAATGCACCGGACCGGATGAACACGATTTCCGGACCAATGCTGGACGGGCTCAGCGAGGCCCTGCTCAAGGCCGACGCCGACCCGGACGTGCGCTGCGTGATCCTGACGGGTGCGGGCCGGGCCTTCTGCGCCGGGCTGAACCTTGAAAGCGCGACCAAGGGCGAAGGCATCGGCTCCGGCGCCGTCTCATCGGCGCATCTGGACCTGCGCAACACGCCGCCGACCATCCTCTTCAACATGGACACGCCCACCATCTGCGCAATCAATGGCGGGGCGGCCGGCTATGGCATGGACACCGCCCTTGGCTGCGACATCCGCATCATGTCGGACAAGGCCAAGATGGCGGCCGCCTTCACCAAACGCGGCATCCTGCCGGAAAGCGGCGGCACGTGGTTCCTGCCGCGCATGCTCGGCTGGGAGAAGGCCGCGCAGCTGATTTTCACCGGCCGCACGCTCAGCGCCGAGGAGTGCCTCGACTATGGCCTCTGCTTCAAGGTGGTCGCCCATGACAGCCTGATGGACGAGGCCCGCGCCATGGCGGCGGAAATCGCCTCCAACGCCCCGCTCGCTGTCCAGGCCACCAAACGCCTGATGCGCATGGGCCTTTCGGAGCCGTTCACCGAACACGTCCACCATGTCTTCCTGCAGCTCCTGCCGCTGATGCGGTCTGAAGATGCGCGCGAAGGCATGATGGCCTTCCTCGAGAAACGCCCGGCGAACTTCAAGGGCCGCTAGCGGCGGGCCTGGCCAGCCGCATAGGTCCAGAGCTGGCCGGCATCGAAGGCGAGCGCGCGTGCCTCGTCGCTTGCGCCCATCCGCACGAGCGCATTCAGCAAGCCGGCAAGCGCGCCGCCTGACAGCGTCTCGACCTGTCCGTCGGTCTGCGTGAGGATGGTCAGCAAGGCCTCACCCGTTGCGCCGGCGCGCTGACCCGTGTCGATGGCCAGCAGGATGCCCGGCTCCACGGGGCGGGCCTCTATCTGCGACTGGGCCAGAGCGGACCGCGCCAGGACGGGCATCGGGACGTCAAAGCCGGCCCAGACGGAGAAGAGCTGCAGCGAATCCGAAATCTGCTCGCGCTCATAGCCGGTCTCCAGCAGCGTTGCGACGATGCGCGCGGTGTCCGCTGATGAGCGCTGCTGCGCGAGGAGGAGGCTGTAGCCTTCCAGCATGGCCGCCTCGAAGCGCACGCGGTCATCGGCATCATCCGGCACGCCAGCAAGCCATTTCCGGGCGACATTGACCGACCCGTTGGAAAGCGCTGCAACCGCGAAGGGGATCGCAGCCTGCGCAGTATCCTCATTAGCTGGTATGGACTGAAGAGCCGGGGCGAAAAGGCGGGCCCTGGCCGCGAAGCTGACCGGATCTATGGCCGCTTCGCGAAGCGCCTCGCGCACGGCCAGCGCCTGCTCCTCGGCCAGCGAAATCTCGTCAACCGCATCGCCCTCTTCCGGGGCCGGGACGTCCGGCGCGGCAGGCTCGGGCGCGGCATTTGCCATGGCCCGAAGGTCAACTGGGCCCGTCGGTGCCGGTGTCACCAGCGCCAGGTCCGGGACGACCGGTTCGGGTTCAGGCGCCTTTGCAAGCACGACGAACGCGGCCTCGATGGCCGATTCCGGCTCGAAACCCTCTTCCTCGATCAGGGTCGTGTACAGCTGGCGATGCTGGACGGCGGAAATCTCACCGGCTTCTGCGGCGATGCCAGCAGCGGCCAGACGCAGACGGATCGGGCGCTCGATATCCTCGGCGATCAGCGCCGCAATATCGGGGCGCGCCGCAGCGAGGCTTTCGCTGTCCGGCTCAAGCCCGGCCATCTGCGACATCGTCAGTTCCAGCCCGGACCCGAACCGGGCCGGCGGGCGATCCTCTGCCTCGCTCAGCATGGCAAAGGCGACATTGGTGAACCAGGGCTCGGCGCCTTCCTGCTGTCCGGCAATCTCGATGGCAAGTTCGGCGGTTTCCGGTGCGTCGGCCTTGAGCGCACAGATCGCCCGCAGCTCGGACCAGAAACGGCCCTCACCGGTCGTATTCATCTGCGCGCAGACGAGATCGACCTCGCCGCGCGCCAGGCGATTGTCGGAGAGGATGATGTCAGGATCGACATCCGCTGGCGGCACATCGACCTGCTCTGCCAGGCTGGCGGCCGCCCGGCGCTCACCGAGTGCATGCAGCAGCTCGATCCGCAAGTCCTGAAGGGCCGGCGCCAGATCGCCGCCCGGTGAAGCAGATGGCGAGCGCAGGGACCGGCTGAGCAGCGCCTTTTCGCTTTCGGACATCAGCGAGACATCCATGTGCTCGAACAGCGCAATCAGATATTCGGGATCCGACGACGACCAGAGCCCCTGTCCGAAACCGCTCTCGCCGCGCTCAAGGAAGTTCGCTCCCCACGGGTCGACATCGCCCAGGCCGCTCGATTCGATCTGCGCCTGCCCGGGCAGGACCATCAGAACCGCGCCCAGGCCCAGGGCCAAAGCCCTGAACCTAGAAGACATTGTCGATCTCCATCCGGACCTCGCCATCTTCAGGCATGGATTGATCGACCTGATTGCCGAGCCACCAGAGAAGACCGATGACGCCCAGAATCAGGACAACGAACAGAATTAGCCACTTGCGCAATGCCAAACCTCTTTCTCGCAGATCGAATCTGCCGGAATTGTTGCCCGCTTCGTGCGAGACTGTATAGGACAGTCAGTAGAGAAGCGAAAACCCGATGAGCGCACACCGCAATAACGCAATAGACGCTGGCAGAATTGAGGCGGCCATTTCCGACCGCACAATCGCGCTGGTCGGCTTGATGGGCGCGGGCAAGTCAACGGTCGGGAAAAGGCTCGCCGACCGGCTCAACCGCCAGTTCTACGACAGCGACAATGAGATCGAGAAGGCCGCTGGCCTTTCCATTTCGGACATCTTCACCCTGCATGGCGAAGCCGAGTTCCGGCGCGGGGAGCGACGCGTGCTCGAACGCCTTCTGAATGAGGAGCCACATGTCCTGGCGACGGGCGGCGGCGCCTATCTCGATCCGGAAACACGCGACCTGCTACGCGAGAAGGCCGTGACGATCTGGCTCAATGCAGACCTGGAAACGCTCTGGCGGCGCGTCTCGCGGCGCGGCCACCGGCCCTTGCTGAAAGCCGAAAACCCGAAGGGCGTTCTCAGCCGCCTGCTGACCGAGCGCACGCCGATCTATGAGCAGGCCGACCTGGTCGTGCGGAGCGAGGAAGGCCCGCACAAGGCGACTGTTGAGTCGATCCTGCGAGCCCTTGATGACTGGTCGAAAGCCCGCCATGCCTGAAACGATGAGTGACACCAAACGCGTCCGGGTCGAACTTGGCGACCGAAGCTATGACATCCTGATCGGCGAAGGCCTGCTGGCAGAGGCAGGCACGCTAATTGCGCCCATGGTGCGCCAGCCGCGCGTCTTCGTCCTGACCGACGACACGGTGGGCGGGCTCTACGCAGACACCCTCTCTGATAGCCTGTCGCGCGCTGGCCTTGCGATGCGGATGAAATCGGTCCCCCCGGGCGAGGGCTCGAAATCCTGGGCCGTGCTGGGTGACGTGCTCGACTGGCTGCTGTCGGAGGGCGCAGGCCGCGACGATGTCCTGATCGCGCTGGGCGGCGGCATTGTCGGCGACCTGACCGGCGTCGCTGCATCGCTGATGAAGCGCGGCATGAAGTTCGTGCAGGTCCCGACCACGCTGCTGGCGCAGGTCGACAGCTCGGTTGGCGGCAAGACGGCGGTCAATGCCAGCCAGGGCAAGAACCTTATCGGCGCCTTCTACCAGCCCCAGCTGGTGCTGGCAGACACAGCCGCCCTGAAAACCCTGCCCGAGCGTGAGCGGCTGGCGGGTTATGCCGAAATCGTCAAATACGCTCTGATCGATGATCCGGACTTCTTCGACTGGCTGGAGCGCCGCGGCAAGGATGTGGTCGCGCTCGACCCCGAAGCGCTCGGCGAGGCCGTTGCGGTCTCCTGCGCGGCCAAGGCGCGGATCGTGTCGCAGGACGAGACCGAGGCGGGCGTGCGCGCCCTTCTCAATCTCGGGCATACGTTCGGCCATGCGCTCGAAGCGGCCAATGGATTCCAGCCATCCCTGCTCCATGGCGAAGCGGTTGCCGCCGGCATGGCGCTGGCGCTGCGCTACTCGGTCCGGCAGGGCCTCATGAATGGCCAGGATGCAGACCGCGCATCGCGCCTGCTTGAATCGGCAGGGCTTGTGACACAATTAAAGCGCCTGAACGGGGGGCCTTACCCGGCAGACAGGCTGACGGAAGCCATGAAGCAGGACAAGAAGGTCCGGGCCGGCCGGGTTCCACTCATCCTGGCGCGGGGACTGGGCCAGGCCTTTATACAACCGGACGCCGATCTTTCGGATGTCCGCGAATTTCTCAATGAGGAGCTTCAGCAGGGCTGAGCCATGATTATCGGAACCGCTGTCGCCATCCTGCTTCTGCTCGGGATGTCGGCGTTTTTTTCGGGCTCTGAAACAGCCCTCACCGCCGCTTCCCGTAACCGGATTCACGCGCTCGAACGCGAAGGAAACAAACGCGCCGCGGTGGTCAATTCGCTGATCTCCGACAGGGAGCGCCTGATCGGCGCGATCCTGCTCGGAAACAACCTCGTCAACATCCTTGCCTCCGCACTGGCCACGAACCTGTTCGCGAGCCTGATGCCCGGCGGCATGGGTGTGGCCGTGGCAACAGCCGTGATGACCGTCCTCGTCCTCGTCTTCGCGGAAGTGCTGCCGAAGACCTATGCCATCACGCGCGCCGACTCCATGGCGATGTCCGTTGGCAAGCCGATCAGCTGGCTCGTCGCCGCCGTTGCCTGGATCACGGTGCTCATCCAGGCCGTGGTCAATGCCACGCTGCGCATGGTCGGCGCCGGCGCGCCCGATGCGTCCTTCACCGCCGAGGAGGAAATTCGCGGCGCCATCGACTTCCACCACTCCGAAGGCGGCGTGGACGAGGCTGACCGGCACCGCCTTGTCGGCGCGCTCGACCTGAAGGACATGACCGTCGAAGAGGTGATGATCCACCGCAAGAACATCACCATGCTCGACGCCTCCCTGCCGCCCGGCGACATCATACGCCAGGCCCTCAACAGCCCGCATACGCGCATCCCGCTCTACAATGCAGAGGAAGACGAGATCACGGGTATCCTTCACATGAAGGACCTGTTGCGCGCGGTCGTGCAGCAGAAGGGCACGATCGACGATATCGACTTCAAGGATCTCCTGCGTGAGCCCTGGTTCGTGCCCGAGACAACGCCGCTGCAGGACCAGCTCGACCTGTTCCTGACCGAGCGCAACCACTTCGCCCTTGTCGTGGACGAATATGGTGAGCTTCAGGGCCTGCTGACGCTGGAAGACATCCTGGAGGAAATCGTCGGCGACATCCGCGACGAGCACGATGTGCCCGTACAGGGCGTGCGGCCGCAATCGGACGGGTCCGTCATGGTGGAAGGCTGGGTCACGATCCGCGACCTCAACCGCGCGACCGGCTGGAACCTGCCGGACGACGAAGCCGTAACCGTTGCCGGCCTCGTCATCCACGAGGCCCAGACCATTCCCGAGCCGGGCCAGCGCTTTGCCTTTCACGGCCACCGCTTCGATGTGATCCGCAAGACCCGCAACCAGATTACCGGCCTGCGCGTCTCGCCCATCCCCGAAGAACCGGAGCCTGTCTGACGAGACCGCCTCCCCAACGCCTTGATTGTGTCAGATTTTGCAGACTAGCTTCGGGCCAAGCCATCGAAGGGGACACAGATGAAGACGGTATCTTGGAGCGCACTGGCCGTTGCAGGCCTGTTGGGATTGAGCGCCTGCGCCACGGGCGACGTCACCGCCGCAGGGCCGGATGATGTTGTCGTAACAGGTTCGGGCGGCGACGATGCCGGCCCCGCGCCGGTCCCGTCCGCCCCGCCACCGCCTCCCCCGCCACCTCCGCCACCTCCTGTGATGGCTGAAGAGGCGGCACCGTCTGCCAAGGCAGATGGCATGATCGCGCCTGCACCGGATACGCCTGATACTGAACGCGAACGCCCGCTTCCCCAGTCAGGGACGCTGACCGCCGGTGACTATGACGACGTCCTCAATCCCGGCCTCTACAAGGCCTATCTCGACAAGGCGCTGCAGGGCCCGCTTGGCCGCAAGGACCTGCCCTTCGTCGATGCGGCCGACCGGATCGAGATCGTCCTGACCGACCGGCTCGGCAAGCCGATGCCGTTTGCGGAAATCCTGGTCCAGGACGGTAATGGCGAGACCATGTTCCCGCTGGTGACTGGCGCCAAGGGCCGCGTCTTCCTCTATCCGCAATTCGATGCCCTCGGCGGTGCGGTCACGCTGAAGGCGTCTGCGCCCGGTTCGCAGGGGATCAGCCACACGCTCGATCTCAGCGGTGACAGCGCGCCCGACAAGCTGACGCTGAGCTTTGCCAGCGACGCGCCGAAGATCGAGAAGCTCGACCTCTTGCTGACCATCGATGCCACCGGATCGATGAGCGACGAGATGCGCTACCTGCAGAGCGAACTCCTCGCCATTCTCGATCGGGTGCGCGATGGCCATGGGTCTCTGGACATCCATGCGGGCCTGATCGTCTATCGCGATGAAGGCGACCAGTACGTCGTGCGCGAATTCGACTTCACCGGTGATCTCGAGGCCTTCATGGCGGATCTCGAGGCCCAGAAAGCCCAGGGCGGCGGCGATTTTCCGGAAGCCATGCAGGATGCCATGAAGGCCGGTCTGGACTTCGACTGGCGCGACGGCGCCATCAAGGTGAACATGCTCGTCGCCGACGCGCCGCCGCACGATGAAGACATCCAGGCGACCTGGGACAGCGCGCTCTTCTCACGCACGCGCGGCATCCATATCGTTCCGCTGGCCGCCTCTGGCGTCGACGACACCGCCGAATTCCTGATGCGCGCCATGGGACAGATCACCGGCGGGCGCTACCTCTTCCTCACCGACGATAGCGGCGTCGGCAATCCGCACGCCGAACCGTCGGTGGACTGTTATGTCGTCACCCGCCTCGACAGCCTGGTCGAACGGGTGCTGAACGAGCTGGTCACCGGCCAGCGCGAGGAGCCCGACGGCGGCGACGTCATCCGTATTGTCGGCGACTACAAGGCCGGCATCTGCAAAGTGGAGGGTGCTGAGAGCTAGCGCGCTACTGCGCGACCCAGCCGCCATCCATCTGCATCAGCGCGCCGTTGATCTGGTCGCCGGACGGGCTTGTCAGGAAGACGGCCATGGCGCCGACCTGTTCGGCCGTGACGAACTGCTTGGTCGGCTGAGCGGCGAGTAGGACGTCTCTTTTCACCTCCTCCTCGGATATGCCGCGCGCTCTAGCGGTATCGGTAATCTGCGCATCGACCAGGGGCGTGTGCACATAACCCGGGCAGATCGCATTGCAGCGCACGCCATGCTGGGCTCCTTCCAGCGCGACGACCTTGGTGAGCCCGGCAATGCCGTGCTTGGCCGCGACATAGGCAGCCTTGAAGGGCGAGGCGACGAGGGCATGCGCGCTCGCCGTATTGACGATCCGGCCCCAGCCCTTCTCCTTCATCGGCCCCATCACCATGCGCGTCGTATGGAAGGCAGCCGTCAGGTTCAGCCCGATGATCAGATCCCATTTGGCGACGGGAAAATCCTCGATCGGCGAAACATGCTGTACACCGGCATTGTTGACGAGAATGTCGACCCCGCCAAAGTCGCGGGCGGCATAGCCGATCAGGCCTTCAATGGCCTCTGGATCGGTCAGGTCGGCGCCTGAAAAGCCGATCTTGCCCTCGAAGCGCTTTTCGAAGTCGGCAACCAGCGCGTCGTCCTCGCCCGGCTTGACGAGCCCATTCAGGACAATGTTCGCGCCCTCCGCGGCGAGTGCCTCGGCAATGGCCTTTCCAATTCCGCTCGTGGATCCAGTGACCAGCGCCGTCTTACCGCGATGCAGCATGTTTGCTCCTATGTTCTTGAGTGAGGCTTCCGGCTTGTTTAGGACAAAGCTTTACAAGACAACAGACCGAGGCGCGCATGAGTTCAGTTTTGCAGTCCTTTCAGGCGGGATTTCCTGTTTTCCTGATTTGGACCGGGACAGCCGGCGCGCTGTTTATCCTCGCGGCGACGATCTATGTCCTGCTGACGCCGTGGAAAGAACTCGCTCTGGTGCGCGGTGGCAACGCAACCGCCGGCCTGGCGCTGGCGGGGGCTTTCATCGGCCTCGCCATCCCGCTGGCCTCCTGCCTGGCCTCAAGCGTTTCACTGCTCGACCTGATCCTCTGGGGCGTTGTCGCGCTGATCCTGCAATTGCTGGCTTATCGTCTGACCGACCTCTTGCTCCGCGACCTTCCAAAACGCATACAGGATGATGAGGCAGGCGCCGCAATAGTCTTGATTTCGACCAAACTTGCGAGTGCAATGCTTCTGGCCGCCGGGCTCTGGGATCCGGCGCTGCAGAGGTTCTAGGAGGAGGACGGCTTTTGCGTTTCATCCCCGACTGGCTGGTCTACACGCTCGCTCTGCTCGCGATTGTCGGCGGCGTGTTCGCCAATACACCGGACGAGGACGCACCGCCCGCCACGCCGGACTCCGTTGAGCGGGAAGGCGCCACACTGCCGCCGCCTTCCGCTTTCGATGAAACCGTCCTCGTCCGCGTCGAATCGCCCAAGGACGGGATCGGCACAGCCTTCTCGATCGATACACAAGGCCATTACCTGACTGCCCGCCACGTCGTCGAAGGGTGTGATGATGTCTCGCTGCTCGTTGCGCCGGGACAGTACCTGCCGGTCGAGAATGTCTCGGTCTCCGAGCGTAGCGACCTCGCCCTGCTGGTGGCCAGGCCCAGCCTTGCCCCCGTCGCGCTCGACACGTCCCCGGACCTGCGCATCGGGTCCTATGGTTTCCATGTCGGCTATCCGCAGGGGCGGCCTGGCGAAGCCTCGTCCCGCCTGATCGCGCGCTCGCGCCTTGTCATGAGCGGGCTGCGCAGCGGCGAGGAATCGGTGCTCGCCTGGGCGGAAACCGGCCGCACCAGCGACCTGGAAGGCCCGCTTGGCGGCCTCAGCGGCGGCCCCGTCTATGACGACCAGGGCCGGGTACGCGGTGTGATCATCGCCGAAAGCCCGCGCCGCGGACGCATCTACAGCGCCTCGCCGGAAGCGATCAGCCGGTTCCTCGACGACCAGGGCATTGAGCCGCTTGGCGAGCGCCCGCTCCCGATCACACCAGACTCTTATGGCGGCATGGCCGACCGGGCCCGCCAGAGCCTGCAGGTGGTGAAAGTGGCCTGCGAAGTCGGAAACAGTTCATGAGCGCATTTGCCGACCGGCTTTTTGAAGCCGCTGACCGGTTCGGCCCGCTATGTGTCGGCATCGACCCGCATGAGGGACGTATCCCGGCGCTGTTCGGGGGCGACACGCCCGAAGGGGTAGAGCGCTGGGGCCTTGCCATGGTCGAGGCCGTCAAGGGCCGGGCTGGCGTCATCAAACCGCAATCGGCCTTTTTCGAACGCCATGGATGGCAAGGCATGCGCGCGCTAACCCGCATATTGGAGGCAGCGCGTGAGGCCGGTCTGGTCGTCCTGATGGACGCCAAGCGCGGCGACATCGGGTCCACCGCGCAGGGCTATGTCTCGGCCTTCCTGGAAGCCGGCGCGCCCTTCCCCTGCGATGCGCTGACCATCAACCCGTATATGGGTCTCGACACGATCGAGCCGCATGTCGCGGCCGCCGAGCAATACGGCAAAGGCGTGATCGTTCTGGCCCGGACCTCCAATCCCGGATCGGCGGACTTCCAGTCGAAATCGCTGGAAGGCGCGCCGCTCTTCGAGCGCGTCGTCGAAGCATTGGCACCGATGGTCGAGCGGCTGAAGGGCGACTGCGGCTGGTCGGGCCTGATGCTGGTGACCGGCGCGACCGGCCCGGAAGAGGCCCGCCGCCTGCGAGAACTCGCGCCTGACGCCCTGTTCCTGGTGCCCGGCTATGGCGCACAGGGCGCTGGCGCTGCAGAAGCGCTTGCCGGCTTTCGCCAACAGGGAAACCGGCTGGTCGGCGGCGTTGTCAGCGCATCGCGCTCGGTGAATTTCCCGGCCGGCTCTGCTGAAGCGGACACGCTCGACGGCTGGCGCATCGCGGTCACTGAAGCGATTGCTGCAGCCCAGGCCGACCTGGTCGCTGCAGCCGGCACCTGAGCCTTACCTTGCGTCTATCTCGACAATGAACACCAATCCCGTAGCATGCCTCTTTGAGGCTGACTTCGCAAAACAGACGGAGCAGCGAGAGAGGAAATGACGGGGAGCGACCATGACAATCAGGCGAGTACTAGCGACCGCGGCAATGTCAGCCCTTTGGCTTTCGGCATGCGGCAATCCGGCCGATGAGCCGACCACGCCGGAAACACCGGCAGGAACGGAAACCAGCCCTGAAAAAGGCGCTGCAGCCGTCGACGATGAGCGCCTGCTCAATGCGGCCGCGACACCGGAAGAGTGGCTGACCTATAACGGCACCTATGACGAACAGCGCCATTCAACGCTGACCGGCATCACAAAGGAGAACATCTCCGAACTGGCACCGGCCTGGACCTATGACCTGAAAACCGGGCGCGGCATGGAGTCGACGCCAATCGTGGTCGATGGCGTCATGTACCTGACCTCCAGCTGGTCGGTCGTCTACGCGCTCGACCCGGTCACCGGTGAAGAGCTCTGGGTTCACGACCCGGACGTCGACCGCGCCGTTGGCGTGAAAGCCTGCTGTGACGTCGTCAATCGCGGCGTCGCGGTGTATGACGGCAAGGTCTATGTCGGCGTGATCGATGGCCGCCTGCAGGCCCTGGACGCCAAGACCGGCGAGGTCGTCTGGAGCAAGGTCACTGTCGACCAGTCGAAGCCTTACACCATCACAGGCGCACCGCGCATCGTGAAGGGCAATGTGCTGATCGGCAATGGCGGCGCCGAGCTTGGCGTGCGCGGCTACCTGTCTGCCTATGATGCCGAGACAGGCGATCTGTCATGGCGCTTCTACACCGTCCCCAATCCGAACAAGGAGCCTGACGGCGCGGCCTCGGATGCCATCTTCGCCGAGCTGGCGAACGACACCTGGGGCGATGATGGCGCCTGGGTCACCGATGGCGGCGGCGGCACGGTCTGGGATTCGATCGTCTATGACACCGTCAACGACCAGGTCATCTTCGGCGTCGGCAATGGCTCGCCGTGGAATGCAGACCTGCGCGACCCGAGCAGCGACGGGGACAATCTCTTCGTCTCGTCCATGGTCGCCGTGGATGCCGACACAGGCGAATACAACTGGCACTTCCAGACGACCCCGCGCGACAATTGGGACTATACGGCGACCCAGCACATCATGCTGGCCGACCTGCCTCTCGGCCCGGACGGCGAAACGCGCCGCGTGGCCATGCAGGCACCGAAAAACGGTTTCTTCTACGTCGTGGACGCCAAGACCGGCGAATTCATTTCCGGCGAGCCCTACTCGACATTGAACTGGGCTGAAGGCCTCGACGAGACCGGCCGCCCGATCGAGAATCCGGAAGCGCGCAACAATGACCCGGCAACCTATAATGGCTTCATCCAGGTGCCTGCCCCTTATGGCGCGCACAACTGGCACCCAATGGCGATGAACCCGGACCTTGGTCTGGTCTATATCCCGGCCATGACGATCGGCCAGGCCTATATCACCGACCCGCGCTTCAAGTCGAAACCAGCCAAGTGGAATACCGGCATGGACTTTTCCGCCGGCATGCCGCTTCGCTATCCGGCGGGCACGGTCCAGGCCCTGCGGGCAGCGGCGACCGGTACGCTGGTCGCATGGGATCCAGTCAAGCAGGAAGCCCGCTGGACGGTCGAGCACACAGCCGCCTGGAATGGTGGTCTCCTGTCGACAGCAAGCGGCCTTGTCTTCCAGGGCAAGCTGGACGGATCGCTTATCGCCTATGATGCGGCAACCGGTGAACAGCTCTGGAGCGCGCAGCTGAATTCGGGCGCCCTGTCCGGCCCGTCCACCTTCGAGATTGATGGCGAGCAATATGTAACGATCACGACCGGCTGGGGTCATGCCTTTGGCCTCGCGGCCGGCATGATGTTCAAGGATGCCGTCCCGCCGGCTGTCGGCAAGGTGGTTACCTTCAAGCTGGGCGGCGAGGCGACAATCCCGCCGCTCGATACCAGCCTGCTGGTCAATCCGGAGCCCAAGGCCGAGGCTTTCGGCGACGAGGAGATGCTGCAAGCCGGCCTCGTCCACTTCTCGCGCAACTGCGCAGTCTGCCACGGCATGCTCGGCATCAGCTCGGGCGTTCTGCCGGACCTGCGCTGGTCGTCCTACACCGCCAGCGAAGAGGCCTGGAAGGGCGTGGTGATCGACGGCAATCTGAACGATATCGGCATGGTCTCCTTCGCCGACGTGCTGACGCCTGAGGATGCCGAAGCGATCCGGGCCTATGTCGTGACGCAGGCCCACATGAAGGAAGCCCAGGCCGAGATGGGCGGCAATGACGGCGGCGGACAGTAACCGCCGTCAGCAACAATTCGACGCTTCATATCGCGAGGCGCAAGGCTTACACTCCCCGGCAGGCCCTCCTGCCGGGGAGTTTTTCTAGAATGCATATCCTGCTCGCCCTGATCAGTCTCATCACCTTCCTCGCCGTCTGGTACTGGCGGATAAAGATGATATCCGGCGCAGCCCGCGGCGGTTACGAGGCGGCCAAGACCGTGGCGAACCTTCCCCGCAAGCACGGCTTTCGCAACAAGGCCAGAAAGGCAGGGCTGCGCGCGGTCACTGACCCGCGCGAGGCAGCCGCCATCATGATGCTGGAAATCGCCCGGACACGCGGCACGATCAGCGACACGCAGGAAGCCGCCATCCGCACCGAGATGATCGAGCATTTCGGGTTCACCGATGAAGAGGCGCAGGAATGGCTGACGGAAGCGGGCTGGCGCGCACGCGAAGCCCCCGCCCCGCATGCCGTCATGGCCCGGATGAGCGATGTCATCGTCCGCTCGCCCGGCATGGGGCCGAAGGAATTCGACGATCTCTGCGCGATGCTGGAAAATGTCGCCGTCGCCGATGGACGGGTCACCACCGATGAGCGCGATCTCATCCAGATCTGGCGCCGCAAGGCCGGCCTGAACTGAAGTGCTTGGCAGCGGGCGCGGCCATCAATAGAAGCGGTCTGATGGAACCCAGCTACGCCAAACGCCTTCGCAAGGACAATTGGGGAAACTTCTCCATCCTGCGCCACCGCGCCTTTGACGGCATTCTCGTGACATCGAAGAATTCCGGCACGCACTGGGTCAAGTACATGTTCTCGGTCGCGCTGGCCGACACGTTCGGTGTCGAGCGCCCGAAATATTTCTCCGAGGATGCAGTGCGGCCCTATATCGGCTGGCCCAAGGACAAGCCAACCTTCAAGACCCTTCCGCGCCTCGCCTTCAGCCACACCATCCCGCATCGCCTCGCCGACTGGGGCTGGGCGCGGGGTCTGGCCGGCCTGCCGCCATACGTGCTCTTCGTGCGCCATCCGATGAGCATCCTGGCCAGCCACCATGCCAAGTGGAATCACGAGCTGAATGTTGACTGGCTCGACTATCTGCGCGGCGATCCGTCAGGCTCGGTCTATCGCTGTGACCTTTACTGGCTGGCGCGGTTCTGGAACCGCTGGGGCGAGGTGATGGAATCGGCCGGCGACAAGATTTACCGCGTCCACTACGAGGACACGCGCGCCAATCCCCGCGCCATCCTTGGCGGCATGGCCGCCCACTGGAAGATCGCCCTGACACCTGAGTCGATCGATGCCGCACTGAAGGCCGGCACCAAGGAAGCCATGGCGAAAAAGGTCGACCCCACCGCCGAAGCGAATGTGCTGCAGTTCCGCAAGACCCCGATCGAGGAGCAGTTCTCCGGCGAAGCGCTGGAGATCTACCGCAGCAAGGTCAAGGAGCTGTTCCGCTACGATCTCGGCTACGACCTCATGAGCTTCCCGAAGGGATAAAGCCCGAGCTTCGCCCATCCGGCGTATATTTGATCCACCAGGGTTCGGCCTCGGCCTCTTTCGCCAGCCTGACCATCAGGGGATGCGCCATGACGGCATCCATATAGGCCTGCGCCACCTCGCTCCTCGGCAGGTCATAGGTGATGAAGCGGGTCACGACCGGCGCGTAAACCGCATCAGCGGCCGACCATTCACCGAACAGGAACGGGCCGCCTTCACCGAATTCGGCGCGCGCATCGCTCCAGAGTTCGTCAACGCGGGCGATATCGGCCTTGAGGTCCGCCGTCATTTCAGGCGTGTCATGTCGCGCCCGGATATCCATCGGGCAGGCGCGGCGCAGGGTTGGAAAGCCGGAATGCATCTCGGCGGAAATGGAACGTGCGCGTGCCCTCGCCCGGGCGTCCGCAGGCCAGACGCCGGGATACCGCTCGGCCAGCCACTCGATGATGGCCAGCGAATCCCAGACCGCCTCGTCGTCCCAGATCAGCAGCGGCACCTTGCGGGTCGGGCTGATCCTGGCCAGACGCTCGGTTGTGTCCGGAAAATCGAGCGGGACGATCTCTTCCTCGACTTCAAGGCCGACATGCCGGGCCATCAGAAGTGCCCGGATCGACCAGCTCGAATAATTGAGATTGCCGCTGACAAAGCGCCTCATGAGGAGGGCTTCCCTTCGCCGAGCAGCCATTTGAACGGCATGATTTCAACACTCGCAAACAGGCCGGCCTTCGCATAGGGATCCTGCGCGGCCCAGGCTTCGGCGTCGCGCAGGCTGTCGAATTCGACAACGAAGGTCGAGCCGGCAAAGGTCTCGCCATCGTCAGCAAAGACCGGGCCTGCCATCAGGATGCGGTCTGCATGTGCCTTGGCCCAGTCGAGATGGGCAGGGCGGTTCGACATCCGCACGTCGAGGGCACCGGGCTTGTCGCGGGCATTGAGCAGAAAAAGCGGCATCTAGAGTCCTTCCTGTGTGAACGGCCGGGAGAGAAGCGCCGTCATGGCGTCATCGAGGCTGGAGCGGCCGGCGAGGATGTCATCCACCGCCTGGCAGATCGGCATCTGCACCTCGTGTTTTCTTGCAAGCTCGATCAGGGCCGGGGCGGTTGCAACGCCTTCTGTGACGGAATTGCGCGCGGCCAGGATCGACTCGGCGGACTGGCCTTCGCCGAGCGCCTTGCCGAAGCTCATATTGCGCGACTGGACCGACGAGCAGGTCAGGACAAGGTCGCCAAGCCCGCACAGGCCCGCCATGGTCTGTGCCTCGCCGCCCATGGCGACGGCCAGCCGCGTCATCTCGGCAAAGCCGCGCGAGATCAGGGCGGCGTGAGCCGACTTGCCGAGCTGCAGGCCTTCGACGATGCCGCACGCGATGGCGAGGACATTCTTGACGGCGCCGCCCACTTCCGCGCCGATCAGGTCGCGCGACCAGTAGGGCCGGAAGGTCGGCCGGCCGATGGCCGCCATCAGCCTGTCACCCAGCGCGCGATCCCGGCAGGCGAGGGTCACGGCGGTTGGCAGGCCCCGCGCGACGTCCGCAGCAAAGCTCGGCCCGGACAGGACAGCGGGCACGGCTTGCGGGATCGTCTGCGCCAGGACATCGGTCATCAGGCTCAGCGTGGATTGCTCGATCCCCTTGGAGCAGAGCAGGATGGGCGTGCCGTCTGCGATATGCGGGGCAAGCTCGGTGAAGACGCCGCGTGCGAACTGGGCCGGTACGACCGATAGCAGCGCATCGGCGCCCTTCATGTCGGACAGGTCTGTCGAGGCCGGCATGGCCGGCAGGTCGATGCCCGGCAGGAAGGCCGGATTGCCGTCACCGCGCGAAAGACTGCCCGCCACATCGGCCTCGCGGGCCCAGATCCGCACCGAGCGCCCGGCTTCCAGCGCGGTAAAGGCCAGCGCCGTTCCCCAGGCGCCGGCGCCGAGAACACCTATCGTCTGCATACGGCCCCGCTGCATTCGACGGCGAATGCGCTGAAGAATTCGTTGATCATTCAGACTTTTCCCTTAATCTGTGTCCCATGAATGACAAAACCGATACCAGACAGCAAATCCTCGAAGCTGCAATGAACCGTATCGTTCACTACGGTTACGGCAAGACGACGATGTCTGAAATCGCAAGTGATTGCGGCATGTCTGCTGGCAACATCTATCGATTTTTTGCCTCCAAGATCGACATTGCCGAGGCGATGGCCCGGAAGTTCAATGTTGAACTCTATCAGACATATGCCGAGATTGCGCGCGAAACGATACCCGCCCCGGACAGGCTCCGCAAATTCTTCAATCACGGCCTGACGCACACCTTCGACGCTATCCAGAAGGATGCAAAGATCCTTGAGGTGGCAGAGGTGTTGAGTGATGAGCGCCCGCTCTTCTTCAATGAGGGCCTGGCACAGGAGCGCATCTATCTCAACCAGATCCTGGAAGACGGCATAGCGGCGGGCATCTTTGCCCCGATGGAGGATGTGACCTTCGTCTCCGAGATGATCCAGTCGGCATTGATGAAGTTCCGCTTTCCGCAGCTCTATTCCCTGCTGACGCTCCAGAAGCTCAGACGTGAGCTTTATGGCGTGCTGGACATCCTGATCGCAGGCCTGAAACACGGCGTGGAATTCACCAAAACACCTGAACGCTGAATATTTTTCAAATCATTCATTGATTATTATTCCAACCCTTGCTATATGGATATGCAAGGGCGGACGAGATGTCCGTCCTGCAGACCCAAGAAGGATAATAACAATGAGCGTTTCCTCCCACGCCGAAGCAAAACAGGGTTTCATCGCCGCCATGCTCAGCCTGCCGCTGGCTGTCTGCGTGACCGGACTGGCCATCATCATGGCCGGATCGATTGTTTGACCCGGTTTCCTCCCGGAAGCCCAACCCGACACATAAACAAAAGCCCCGGAACAGCATGACGCTGCCGGGGCTTTTTCAATGGCTTGAAAGCGAAGGCGCTACTCGACCGTCACGGACTTGGCGAGATTGCGCGGCTGGTCGACATCCGTGCCTTTCTCGACAGCGACATGGTAGGCCAGCAGCTGCACCGGGACCGAATACAGGATCGGCGCGATGAACGGGTCGCAGTCGGGCAGCTCGATCCGGTGGGCCGGCGCTTCACCCGCCGCGCGCAGGCCCGCCTCATCGGAAATGAGGATCACCTCACCGCGGCGGGCCGCAACTTCCTGCAGGTTCGAGAGCGACTTGTCGAACAGGCCATCGAACGGCGCGACGAAGACGACGGGCGTCTCTTCATCGATCAGCGCGATCGGCCCGTGCTTCAGCTCGCCGGAGGCATAGCCTTCAGCGTGAATATAGCTGATTTCCTTCAGCTTGAGAGCGCCTTCCAGCGCGATCGGATAATGCACGCCGCGGCCGAGATAGATGACATCGGTTGCCTTGGCGATATCGCGAGCCAGCGCTTCGATACGCTCATCGAGGGCCAGCGTGGTCGAGATCAGCCGCGGCAACTCGGTCAGCGCGCGCACCAGGCGGATCTCTGCATCGCGCGAGAGCATTTCGCGGGCCCGGCCCGCTGAAATCGCAACCGCCGCCAGCGCGGAAAGCTGGGCGGTAAAGGCCTTGGTCGAGGCCACGCCGATTTCCGGACCGGCCAGGGTCGGCAGGACAAGGTCGGCCTCACGCGCAATCGTCGAGGTCGGCACGTTGACGACGGCCGCCGTCTTCAGGCCCTGCGCCTTGCAATAGCGCAGCGCCGCCAGCGTATCGGCCGTCTCGCCGGACTGGCTGACGAAGATGGCAAGGCCACCGGTGCGCGGCAGGGCTGGATCGCGATAGCGGAATTCGGACGCAATGTCGGTCTTCACCGGAATCCCGGCGACCTGCTCGAACCAGTATTCAGCAACACGCGTTGCGTAGTGTGCGGTGCCGCAGGCGACCATTTGGAGACTGGTAATCTCCTTCCAGTCGATCGCTTCGCCATTTTCTTCCGGCAGCGTGACCGTCTGGTTCAGGACGTTGAGATAGGCGCCAATGGTGCGCGCGGTGGAGTCGGGCTGCTCGAAGATTTCCTTCTGCATGAAGTGACGATAATTGCCCTTCTCGGCAGCCGCCCCCGCGCCCTGCACGATGGTCACCGGGCGCTCGACCGGATGGCCCTTCGCGTCGAAGATTTCATAGCTCTCGCGATGAAGGACGCACCAGTCACCCTCTTCCAGGTAGATCACCCGGTTGGTGAAGGGCGCGACGGCCAGCGCGTCGGAGCCGAGATACATTTCACCATCGCCGACGCCAATCGCCAGCGGCGAGCCCTTGCGCGCCCCGATCATCAGGTCCGGCTTGTCCTCGAACAGGAAAGCCAGCGCGAAGGCGCCTTCCAGCTTCGACAGGCCGGCTTTGACAGCCTCGACCTCGCTCATGCCCTCCTGCATGTTGGCGGCGATCAGGTGGGCGATGGTTTCGGTGTCGGTCTGGGTTTCGAACTTGTGGCCCTTGCCCTCGAGCATCTGGCGAAGGTCGCGGAAATTCTCGATGATACCGTTGTGCACGACGGCGACCTTGCCGGACACGTGCGGGTGTGCGTTCCCGACGGTTGGCGAGCCGTGCGTCGCCCAGCGCGTATGCCCGATCCCCTGGGTGCCCTGGAGCGGCGTAGTTTCAAGTTCGGCCTCGAGATTTTTCAGCTTGCCGGGCGCCCGCACGCGTTCCAGCGCGCCGGTGGCGCTCAGCGCGGCGATACCGGCGCTGTCATAGCCGCGATATTCCAGACGCCTCAGCGCCTCGATCAGGCGGGGCGCTGCCGGTTCGTTTCCAAGAATTCCGATGATTCCGCACATGCCAATTCAACTCGCTAATTTTACTCTTCAGGCACTGCCTTTAGGAAACAGGCCGGGCCCTCGTCACTGCAATTAACATGCCGATTTGTTACAGGAATCAAAGAGCCGCCCTCAATGGGGCGGCCCTGACTTGTGCAGCGCAGCAATGGCGCTCAGGAATTGTCCGGCATGCTCGATTGCTGTGATGCGCCGGCATCAGCCCGGCGGCAGCATCGCACATCCATTTCCAGCACCTTGCTGTTGAAGCGGCACTGGTCATTGTTCACCTCGCGCAGGAAGGACAGCCCGCCTGCCGCATGCGTGTAGCGCGTCTGGCTGCAGCCCATCACGGTATAGCCGGTCGGGCACGAGCCAACGGCTGACTGGTTGATCGTGTTCGTCATGCAGTCGAGGTCGCTCATGTTCAGCGCCTGGTTGGCCCGGGACATCGCCGCGTCTGCAGACGCCTGGGCCTGCGCCGCGGCAGCGCCGGCTTCATCGGCGGAGGTCTTGGCGGCCGCCGCCAGGGCTTGAGCCTCCTCAAGGCTGAGTTTTGTGTTCGCGATGGCCGTCGTATTGCCATCCACTTCAACATTCAGGCGGCACACGGCCTCGCCGGCACGATCAGACGAAGCACAATAGTCCGCAACGCTCTGATCTCCTGGAATGGACGTTGCACACGCCGCCATGAATACACCTGCGGCGAGGGCGATTACGGTCTTGAAGGC
Source organism: Henriciella mobilis (assembly GCF_003576285.1). Lineage (NCBI taxonomy): Bacteria > Pseudomonadati > Pseudomonadota > Alphaproteobacteria > Hyphomonadales > Hyphomonadaceae > Henriciella > Henriciella mobilis. The sequence goes on from NZ_QWFX01000006.1 coordinate 291,904, forward strand.
ACCCATTACCATTCTCCCTTGTCTTTCTATGGCCCCATTCATGCAATCCTAAGCCGTCTGTGCAAGAGCAAACCCCGCTTGGCAGGGCACCGCGAAGCTGGCATTGGCTTGAGCGTGGCCCCTATGGCACGAACGGAGAGCAGGACATGTCGCGCAAATATTTCGGCACCGATGGCATTCGTGGACGGGCTAATACGCCGCCCATGACGCCTGAAATCGCGATGCGCCTGGGCATGGCCGCCGGCAAGTACTTCCGGCGCGACGAGTCCCGGCGCCACTCCGTCGTCATCGGCAAGGATACGCGCCTGTCCGGCTACATGCTGGAGCCGGCACTGGTCGCGGGCTTCACCTCGGTCGGCATGGATGTGACCCTTTTCGGGCCGCTGCCGACGCCGGGCGTTGCGATGATGACGACCTCGCTTCGCGCCGATCTCGGCGTTATGATCTCGGCCAGCCATAATGCCTTCGAAGACAATGGCATCAAGCTGTTCGGGCCGGATGGCTATAAGCTATCGGACGAGATCGAGCTGGAAATCGAAAGCCGCATGGACCGCGCGCTCGACGACAAGCTGGCTGCGCCTTCCGCCCTCGGCCGCGCGCGTCGCGTCGACGATGCGCAAGCGCGCTACGTGGAGATCGTGAAGGCTACCTTCCCGCGTGGCATGCGCCTGTCCGGCCTGCGCGTCTGCGTCGACTGCGCCAATGGCGCGGCCTACAAGGTCGCCCCGACAGCCCTTTATGAACTCGGCGCCGAAGTCTTCCCGATCGGGGTGTCCCCGGATGGCTTCAACATCAACAGCGAGGTTGGCAGCACCGACACGCGCGCCCTGCGCGAAGCGGTACTGAAGTATCGCGCCGATATCGGGATTGCGCTCGACGGCGATGCCGACCGCTGCATCCTGATCGACGAGAAGGGCGACACAATCGATGGCGACCAGCTGATCGGCATGATCGCAACGCACTGGAAAGAGCGTGACCTGCTGGCCAAGAACGGCGTTGTTGCGACGGTGATGTCCAATCTCGGCCTCGAAAAGCACCTGGCGGCGATGGGTCTTTCTCTCGAGCGCACCAAGGTGGGCGACCGGTATGTCGTCGAGCGCATGCGCGATGGCGGCTTCAATCTCGGCGGGGAACAGTCCGGCCACATCGTGCTGTCCGATTATACGACAACTGGTGACGGCCTGATCGCTGCACTTCAGGTCCTCGCTGTCATGGTTGGCAGCGAGAAGCCCCTTTCGAAAATCTCGCGGGTCTTCGAGCCGATCCCGCAGAAACTGGTCAATGTCCGCTATTCGGGCGGCGATCCGCTCGAGAATGAAACCGTTCAGGAAACGATCTCGGCCGTCGAAGGCCGTCTCGGCAAGGCAGGCCGTCTGGTCATCCGCAAGTCGGGCACCGAACCCCTAATTCGCGTCATGGCCGAAGCCGAAAAGGCCGATGACATGGAAAAGGCGGTGAACGAAGTGGCAGACGCTGTTCGCTCCGCAAGCTGACGGTTTCCCCTAGCACGCGAATTGCATGCAAAATCCCGACTGGACCGTTTCGGGAGTTCAAAAATGTCCTCGCCCCACTCGATCGTCGCGCTGACCGCCGGCGGTCCGCACAGCTGGATCATGATCAATGCGCTGCGCGAGCGCTTTGGCCCTTTTGCCATCATCATGGAAGACGGCGAGCCGGAATCGGTGCTCTGGAAGCGGCGGATGAAGATGCTGGGCCCGCTCAAGGTCGCCAGCATGCAGGCTGCGCGGATTCCGATGAAGCTGACCAAGCGCGGCACGCAGGCGATCATCGATGATCTCATTGCGTCTGAAGGCCTGCAGCCGGCGGCGCCGGACGAAGACGATATTATTCGCGTCCCCTCCGTGAATTCCGAGGCCTGCCGCGGCGCCCTGAAAACGCTGGGTCCGTCGGCGGTCTTTGTCGTGTCGACGCGAATGATCGGCAAGAAGACGCTGGGCGCCGTCAACGCGCCGTTCATCAATTACCATTCAGGCATCAATCCGGCCTATCGCGGCATGTTTGGCGGCTATTTCGCGCTCGCCAACGGTGAGCCGGAGCATTTCGGGGCAACCGTTCATCTTGTCGATGAAGGCGTCGATACGGGCGGCATCCTTTACCAGTCCCGCCTTGAGCCAAAGCTGGGCGACAACTTTCACACCTATCTCTGGCGCCTTGCCGCCGGGAGCCGCGACATCGTCATCAAGGCCATGGAAGATGCGGTATCCGGCACGCTCTCGCCGGTTCACGTAAACCTGCCATCGCGCCAATGGTTTGCGCCCACGCTCGGCGGATATGTCTGGACTGGCCTCAGCCGGGGCGTGTGGTAGCGACCGGAGACAGCGTTTGCGCGCCGCTGCCAGCAAGCTCGACACCCAGGCGCGCGCCAAGCCGCAGCGCCTTCTCCCATAGGACGAGCCGACCGGTCAGGATTTCCTCGTAAGGGTCGTCCGGCATCCCATGACGCACCAGGAACGGGCTTTCCTCCACGTCTGCGCCTCCTGGCGCCGCGCGCCGGTAACGCCCATCCCAGATGCCATCCTGCCAGCCCGCGCAGACCTCGCCCGGATCGCGTCCGATCATCAGCGTCCCGCCTCGTCTCTGCAGCCAGGCACCGCCGAGGGTGAGACGGCTTTTCGGACCGCCACTGGCGAGGTCACTCGCGAGCGCCAGCAAAGGCTGAGGCGCGACCGGGCTGTCACTGCCAGCAGCGGTTTGCAGCAGGATCGACAGGAGCCGGGCGCGAAGGCGCAGGCTGCCGGCCAGTCGGTCCATCTGCAGCTCGACAAGGCCCGCTGGGTCGATACGCACAAACGCCGACAGCATGTCCGCCAGCTGGATGTCCTCGACGGCGCGCAGGCGCATCGCATCATCCGTGATCCGGCTGAGGCGGGCCGCGTCCAGCTGTCCGGCCAGCTTTCGCATACGGACGCGCTCATAAGCGTCGGACTCATTGCTCGGATCCCGTACCCAGGACTCGCCGCGCTCGGCCAGCATTTCCATGAGGTGCCCGCGCCTTACCGCGATTAACGGACGGCCAAGCAGGATATCGCGCCCTTCAGGCCAGACCGGCGAAACCGAGACTGGTTGCGGCCCGACAGCGCTAGCTAGCGTGGTGGGCCTGGCAAGGCGCATGAGCAGGGTTTCCTCGACATCGGTGCGCGTATGACCGAGCAGCAGCAGCCCTGCCCCCGCTTCGCGCGCCGCAGCGGCGAGGAGGGAATGGCGCCCTTGCCTTGCGGCGTCCTGGCTGCGCTTGTCCGGCGTCCAGGTGAGGCCGCGCGCAGAAAGGCCGAGCGATGCAGCTTTGGCGGTGACCCATTCGGCTTCCTCGCGCGCTTCCGGCCGCAGGCCGTGGTCGACTGTCAGCACGATCAGGTTGCGCCCGCTGCGCCGTGACCAAGCCTTCGCAAGCAGCATCAGGACGAGCGAGTCGCTGCCGCCGGAAACAGCAATGGCGACAGGGCCATTCGTGCCTGCCGCCATTCGGTCGATCAGATCGGAAATATGGGTTTCTAGTTGTCGCACTCTGCACGCGTACGCTCGAGCGCCGCGAGGTTGCGGGTCACGCCCGACGCATTGGGATATTGCTGCGGCAGGATGTCGAGCGCGTTGCACGCCTTGTCGAGGTCACCGACGATGCGCATCGACCGGGCCAGCTTCACCAGCGCATCCGGGGCGCGGGCATGGTCGGGATATTCGCGGATCATCTGCGTATAGGCCTGCCCGGATTCGGCATAGGCATCCTGCTGGTAGAGCGACTCGGCCAGCCAGTATTGCGCTTCACCGGCCTGCGGATCGTCGCCGAACTGGACGAGAAAGGCGCGGAAAGCTTCTTCGGCGCCTTCGAAATCGAAATTCAGGAGCTTGGACTTGGCGGCGGAAAAGAGCGGGCCCGCCTCGCCCGGCAAATTGCTCGCTTTCAGCGTACCGAGCGAGCCCTGGAGTTGCGGATTGTTGCCGCCATCGCTGCTTGCCGACGACTGGGTGACCACGCGCCGCTCGGGCTGCGCGTCCGTTCCGGCCTCGTCCTCCGCTGGCTCTGCAGCCGCTTCACCCTCCGGCGCATTGCCGGCTTCGAGCATGGCTATCACGGCCGACAAATCGGATTCGAGGGCCTTCACCCGTTCGGTGAGCCGTTCATTCTCGGTGTTGAGGGATTCGATGGCAGACCCGATGCGGGAGTCGTCCTCCTGCATCCGGTTGATTTCTTCGCGGGTCTGGGACAGCAGGAATTCCAGCGTCTCGACCTTGCCGTTCGCATCGGCAATTTCCTGCTCGAGGCGGTCATTCTCAACCATGAGCTGGGCATTCTGCTGACGGATATCGGCCATCTGCTGGGCCAGGTCACCGCTTGTTGCCCCCCGCTGGATCGGCGCGCTCTGGGCGACGGCCAGCGGACTGAAAGCGGAGAAGGTCATTGCAAGGACGGCGACCGTTGCGAAACGCACCATGATCGAGGCACTCCAGACTGCGTAGAACTCTAATTGATCTGCATACGAAAAAGCCGGGGCCAAAATATGGCGCCCGGCTTAATCATTACAGAAGACAGATTGTCTTAGCTGCTGGCGCCGGACAGGATCTGCGTAAAGCCGTTCCGGTTCAGGGCCCATGCTGCTTCGTTCGAGCGGGAGTCGATCGGACGCTCCTTGCCGTAGGAAACGGTGTCGATGCGGGCCGGGTCGACGCCAAGGCTGAGCAGGTACTGCTTCACCGTGTTGGCGCGGCGTGCACCGAGGGCGAGGTTGTACTCGCGGGTGCCACGCTCATCGCAGTTGCCTGCAACGAGGATACGGACGTTCGGATAGGATTGCAGCCATGCCGCCTGGCGCTGCAGGATTTCCTGATCGTCCGGATCGAGGCTTGCCTGGTCGAGATCGAAATAGACGCGGTCACCGACGTTCACGGTGAAGTCCTGGATCGAACCAGCAGCCGGGCCGGCGTCAACGACGCGCTTCGGCTCTTCGATGGTTTCTTCCTGGACGGGTTCCACAGGCGCCGTGTTGGTCTCGACAACCGGCTCAGGTTGTACCGGCTCCGGTTCTGGCGTGGAAGAGCACGCAGCGGCGCCAATAAAGAGCGCTATTGCGGAGGTGGTAAGAGCAATACGACGCATTGATAACTCCTTGCTATGGTCGTTCAGCGAGCGCGTGTAGTCGCCGATTTTGTCAACTTCGTGGCTGAAGCCATGCCGTTTGCTGCCGAGGCAGCTGGGACGTGACATTTTCAGCACTATGGCGGGCGGCCCGCAAGACTTAATTCAAAAGCGGCGACCAGGCCGGGTCCGATGCATCGGTCGGGGTCGGGATCGGACGCAGGTTGCGTCCTGTCAGGTCAACCGACCAGAGTTTCGGACCGGCGCCCGGCGCCTGCTCGCGGAAAAACGTAATGACGCGGCCGTTCGGCGACCATTCCGGACCTTCATCCAGATAGGATTCGGTCAGGATGCGCTCGCCCTTCCCGTCGACGCCGATAACGCCGATATGAAAACGGCCGCGCGACTGCTTGGTAAAGGCGATCAGGTCCCCGCGCGGGCTCCAGACCGGTGTGGAGTAGCGGCCCGAGCCGAAGGTGATCCGGCACGCCGTGTCGCGCCCGCCCGACGGGCAGGTCAGGGGCGAGCCGTCAGCATTCATGATGTAGAGCTGCGGGCTGCCGCCACGGTCGGAGTTGAACACGATCTGCTGGCCGTCCGGCGACATGGACGGCGAGGTATCGATCGCCGGATGGTCGGTCAGCCGGCGCGTGCGCTGGGTGACGAGATTGCGGATATAAATATCCGAATTGCCCTCGATCGCCTGGGTCAGCAGGACCGATTCGCCGTCGCGGGTGAACCGGGGGGCGAAGGTCATGTTCTCGAAATCGCCGAGCACTTCCTGACGGCCATTCTGGATGTCGAAGAGATAGACGCGCGGCTCGTTATTCTCATAAGACATGTAGGTGATCTGCTGGTTCGAAGGCGAAAAGCGCGGCGTCAGCACGGTGAAGGTCCCGGAGGTGAGGTATTTCACGTTCGCACCATCGGAATCCATGATGGCAAGGCGCTTGACCCGGGCATCCTTCGGTCCGGTTTCGGCGATATAGACGATGCGCGTGTCGAAATACGGGTCCTCGCCTGTCAGGCGCGTATAGATCGTGTCGGCGATCTTGTGCGCGATACGGCGCCAGTCCTCGGGTTTAGCCGTGAAACGCCGCCCGGCCTGGCCCTCGAGGCGCATGACCTCCTCGCCATAGACGTCCCAGAGGCGGACCGAGGCACGCACGAACTCGACGCCCTCCACGGTCACCATGTCGATCTGGCCGACGACGAGCGCATCCGTCTGGATGATCTTCCAGTCGGCAAAGCGCGGCTGGTTGTCGATGGACAGGTCGCGCTGGATATGCGCGCTTTCGGGGGTGATCGTGAACAGGCCGGTTGAGACCAGGTCATTCTGCACGACCTTGGTGATCTCGGCGGCGAGCTGCTCGTCCGCGCCATTCGAGACGTTGAAGGTCGGCACCGCGATCGGTGTCGGCTTCAGGACGCCTTCGGAAATGTTCACGGTCACTTGCGCAAACGCCGCGGGGACGAGCATCGCAAGTCCGATCAGCAGGCTGGCGGCTAGTTTGTTCAGCATATCATGGCTCCTCGCCTGTTAGTCTTTAGTCAGCGATGAACGCGGGACCAAGGTTGATGTTCGCAATTTTCCAGATTTCGTAGTCGTCGCGCGGCAGCCTGTAGGGCTGGCACTTGCGTACTGCCCGCAGGGCCCGCTCGACGGCCAGCGACATTGACCGGTCGCCAATCGGCGCACGCGACGGGCGCACGAGTTCGATATCGATGAGGTTACCCTCGGCATCCAGCTCAGCGCGCATGCTCACATTCAGGCGCTCGGGATCCGGCTGGTCGGCGACGCCATCCCAGCACGGATAGATCTGGTTGTAGAGCAGCTGTTCGATGCGCACCGTATTGGCCGTGCGCTCGCCGGCGCCCTTTCGCGGGTCTTGCGCGGGCGGCGTATTGTTCAGCAACTGGCGCTCCGGCAGCTTGGGCGGCTGGGTCTCGCGCTTGGTCTGGCGCTCGCTTTCAAAGGTCGATTCCGCATCACTCAGGAAATCGTCCAGCGGGTTGCGCTTCTGGACCGGATTGGGGGCCTTCGGTTCCGGTTTCGGCTGTTCCGGTTCCTTCTTTTCAGGCTCGGGCTCTTCCTCAGGCTCGGCTTCGAGGTCCGGCATCACGTCTTCGGGCTCTTCTTCGGCGGGTGTGGCCTGCGAGGCGGTCGAGACATCGTCTTCGGGAAGGTCGCGCGTATCGGGCTCGATCTCTTCCGGGGCCTCGGACTCTTCGGGCTCCGGCGGGGTCGGTTCGGGCTCTTCCTCAGGCTCGGGCTCGATCTCTTCCGGCGGCTCGACGACCGGGGCGACATTGGTCATTTCCCCGACATCGACCAGCTCCACCGGAACGATCACGAACTCGTCCTCGACCACGCTGGTCCCGACATAGGGCCAGGCGAGGTAGCCCGCGCCGATGACGACAGCGTGCAAGGCAATGGAGGCGGGGAGTCCGCGGATCATGGGCTTACTGGTTCACCTTCGGGTCGGTCACGAGCGCGATATTGCGATAGCCGGCGCGCTGCATGCGGGTCATGACGTTCATCACGTCGCCGTAGTTCACGCCGGAATCGGCGCGCAGGTAGATGCGTTCCTCATAGCCCTCGCCGGCAATGGCATAGAGGGTGGAGACGAGCTCATCCGGGCCGACCTTCGTATCCTGGATGAAGATCTCGCCACTGGCGTTCAGCGAAACGGAAAGCGGCTGCGACTTCGGCGCCTGGAGGTTTTCCGCGCTCGCCTTCGGCAGCGAGACTTCGACACCCGTGGTCAGCAGCGGCGCGGTGATCATGAACACGATCAGCAGCACAAGCATGACGTCGACCAGCGGCGTGACGTTGATTTCTGCGGCGAGGCCGCGGCGCCCGCGCGACTTGCCCGGCGTTCCAGATGCCCAGCTACCGGCCATGGCTTATGCCCCTCCGTCGGTCGAGCGGCGCGACAGGCGCACCAGCAGGTCTTGCGAGAAGGTGTCCAGGCGGTCGGCGAACTGGTTCAGGTCACCGGTGAACTTGTTGTAGAAGATGACCGCCGGGATCGCCGCGATCAGGCCAAGGCCGGTCGCAAACAGCGCCTCGGCAATCGGGCCGGCGACGTTGGTCAGGCTGGTGTCCTGCTTCTCGGCGATGTTGATGAAGGCGTTCATGATGCCCCACACCGTGCCGAACAGGCCGATAAAGGGTGAGGACGAGCCGATGGTCGCCAGGACGCCGAGCCCCTTGCTGACCCGTCCGACTTCACGGTCGACACCGGCCCGCAGGGAGCGTTCGGCACGGTCGACCAGGATGGATGGGTCGTCTGACGGGCCGAGCCGGCGCGCATCGTTCCACTCACGCGAGATCGAGGCGAACAGCCGGGAGGCCGGATCGCTGTTGCCTGTGCCGGGACGGCCATCGAGATCATCGGCCCGGCCGGTCCAGAAGGCATCCTCGAACTGCTTGGCTTTCTTGCGCGCGCTGCCCACCGTGAAAAGCTTCTCGACGATCACCGCCCAGGACCAGAGGCTGGCGACAAAAAGGGCGATCAGCACGAACTTGACGACGATGTCGGCTTCCATGAGGAGGCCGAAGAAGGAAAAGCCGCCTTCCGTCGCGGCCGCTCCGAGCGCCTCTCCGTCGCCAATTTGCTGCGCAAGCGCGAGTAAATTCATGAGGGTCCTCTTTCCATGTCTCTGCATCAGCCGGTGCGCCAGGCACGCAGCCGAATGGGGCCCGTTCAGGCAAGCCTGTCCCATATCCAATGAGAATCAGGCGGAAACTTGACGCTACTGCCGAGGATGGCAGCGGGTGCAGCAATGGCGTGATCTGGTTAACGTTTTGTCAGTAAACCGCCCGGTTTCACGGCTGGTAGACAAAACCGGCCAGCTTTTCGACGACATCCGGGATCGGCCTGCGGGGGCGCCCGTCGGCATGAATCATCACCGCTGTGATGTCCGCTTCGGCGATGACCTCCTCGCCGCGGAACGCTGTCTGCTGGAAAATGACCTTTGCCCCCCGGCAGCCAAGATAGCGTGAGCGGATGGACAGGAGGTCGTCGATCCGGGCGGCGCGCCTGTAATCGACATTCACATTGGTCAGCGTGAAGGCGGCGGGGTCAGGCCGGTCGAGCAGCGCCTGGTGGGCCACCCCGGCATCGCGCAGGAATTCCGAACGCCCGCGCTCGAAATAGCGCAGATAGTTGGCGTGATAGACCATGCCGGTGAAGTCGGTGTCCTCATAATAGACCCGGACGTTCAGCCAGTGCTGTCTCAACTCGTCGAAGGGAGAGGTCACAAGCCCGCCCTCCTAGTGCCGGAAGTGCCGCATGCCGGTGAAGACCATGGCGATGCCAGCTTCATTGGCGGCGGCGATCACGTCATCGTCGCGGATGGACCCGCCCGGCTGGATGACCGCCGTCGCCCCGGCCGAGGCAGCCTGCAACAAGCCGTCCGGGAAGGGGAAGAAGGCGTCCGAGGCGGCGACACACCCCTTGGTGCGAGGCGCATCCCAGCCAGCGGCTTCCGCCGCATCCTCGGCCTTGCGCGCGGCGATCCGGGCAGAATCGATGCGGCTCATCTGACCAGCGCCGATGCCGACAGTCGCGCGGTCGCGGGCATAGACAATCGTGTTCGACTTCACATGCTTGGCAACGCGCCAGGCAAAGAGAAGGTCATCCATCTGGGACTCATCGGGCGCCTTTTCCGTCACGACGCGCAGCTCATCGCGCGTGATGCGTCCGAAATCGCGATCCTGGACAAGCAGGCCGCCCGCAACCGTCTTGGCCATCCGGCCCTTCGCCGCCGGGTCGGGCAGGCCGTTGGCAAGCAGCAGGCGCAAATTCTTCTTTTTCTCGAACACAGCCAGCGCGCCTTCGTCCGCCCCCGGCGCGATCACGACCTCTGTGAAGATCTTGGTGATCTCTTCGGCCGTCGCCTCGTCGAGCATGCGGTTCAGCGCAACGATGCCGCCAAAGGCCGAGGTCGGGTCGCAGGCCAGCGCCTCGCGATAGGCCTCGATCGGCGACTCCCCGAGCGCCACCCCGCACGGATTGGCGTGCTTGATGATCGCGACGGCCGGGGTCTCTTCGCCCAGCTCACCAATCAGCTCATAGGCCGCATCGGTATCGTTGATATTGTTGTAGGACAGCTCCTTGCCCTGGACCTGGCGCGCATTGGCAACGCCGGGGCGCTTCTCGCCCGTCTGGTAGAAGGCGGCCGACTGGTGCGGATTTTCGCCATAGCGAAGCCGCTGCAGCAGCCCGCCGCCAAAACCGATCCAGTCCGGCGCGGTCTCTTCCAGCTGGCTCGCATACCAGCCGGAAATGGCCGCGTCATAGGCGGCCGTACGCGCATAGGTCTTTGCGGCAAGCCGGCGGCCATGTTCGGCGGAGACGGTCGCATCATTATCGTCCATCTCGGCAAGGACGCCTGCCAGGTCATCGGCATCGGTGCAGACGGCAACCGAATGGCCGTTCTTGGCAGCTGCGCGCAGCATGGCCGGCCCGCCAATATCGATATTCTCGATACATTCCTCGAAACCGGCGCCGGACGCGACCGTCGCCTCGAAGGGATAGAGATTGATGTAGACCAGATCGATCGGCTCGATGCCGTGCCGCTCGGCGTCCTCGACGTGGCTCTCCTTGTCGCGCAGGTAAAGCAGGCCGCCATGCACGGCGGGGTGGAGCGTCTTGACCCGGCCTTCCATCATTTCCGGATAGCCGGTGAGGTCTGCCACATCCTTCACAGCGAGGCCCGCCTCTTTCAGGGTGCGGGCCGACCCGCCGGTCGAGACCAACTCGACCCCGTGCGAGGCCAGGCGCTGCGCATATTCAACAAGGCCCGTCTTGTCAGATACAGACAGGAGGGCGCGGCGGACTTGGAAACGCTCGGACATGGCTTGGGGACACTTTTCCTGAATTGGGCAGAGAACAACGCGCCTGCCGTATCATGAACCCCCGCAAGGTCAACTTGGCATATGGCGTCAGGCAGGCATGCGCTTGGGCTTGTACTCCGGCACCAGCCGCGAGAGGATCTCGATGGCCTCTTTCCGCCGGCGCTGGCGGGCCATGTCGAGCAGTTCGTCGAGCTGCTCGTCGAAGTCATTGGCGACAACCTGACGCGAGCCGACCTTGTAGATGCCCTCGATGCCGATCGCATAGACCTCTTCATGGTTGTAGGTCAGCATTTCGTGCATCTTCTCGCCCGGGCGAAGGCCGGTTGTGCGGATCTCGATATCGCGGCCGGGCACCAGGCCTTTCAGGCGGATCATCGCCTCGGCCAGCGCCTTGATCTTCACCGGCTCGCCCATGTCCAGCACATAGAGCGATGCGGTCCCCGGCATGCCGTTATGCGTCGCCGACTGCAGGACCAGGGCGGAGGCCTCCTCCACGGTCATGAAGTATCGCGTCACATCCGGGTGGGTCAGCGTCACCGGGCCGCCATTGGCAATCTGGCGCTCGAACAGGGGCACGACCGACCCGGACGAGCCAAGCACATTACCGAAGCGGACCATGGAGACGGCGAGGTCAGACGCCTCGGCCTGCCGGGTCATCGCGATCTCCGCCAGGCGCTTCGTCGCGCCCATGACATTGTCCGGGTTCACCGCCTTGTCGGTGGAGACGAAAACCAGCTTGCCGACCTTGCAGTCGACCGCCGCCCGTGCCGTCTGCAGCGCGCCGCCGACATTGGTGAGGATGGCCTCGCAGACATTGCGCTCCATCAGCGGCACATGCTTCAGCGCCGCGGCGTGGATCACGATGTCGGGCTGGATCGCCTGCATCAGGCTCGTCACCCTGTGGCTGTCGCGCACATCGCCAAGCTCGGTATGAATGTCGATATTGGGGAACTCGTTTCGAAGGGCGAGATCAGCTTCGTAGAGATTGTATTCCGACGCGTCGAAAATCGTCAGCGAGGCGGGGTTCATCCGCGCGCACTGGCGCGCCAGCTCCGACCCGATCGTACCGCCGCCGCCGGTGACGAAGACATTCGAGCCCTCGATCAGCTCGCCGACCGGGCGGCTGTCGAGCACACGTTCGCGACGGCGCAGCAGGTCCGACGGGCGCACCGGCAGCATGCCATTGCCTTCGCCGCCGGCCTCGAGCGTCATGATCTCGGCCTTCTGGTTGGCCGCCTCCTCGAGGATGCGGGTCATGTAGACGCGCTCACGGGCAACACCGGCCACGGCAACGAGCGGTGTCTTGCCATAGCGGACCGACAGGACATCCAGCACCTTGCCGAGATCGTCGAGCCCGCCCATCACCGGAACCCCGCGAATGGCGCGGCCAAGCTCGACACCGTCCGGTTCGATTAGGCCGAGGATGCGCACGCGCGCGCCTTCATCGTTCTCATTCACCTTGCGCAGGATGGCGGGGGCTTCGGTCGCCTTCGCGATCAGTACGGCGATCGGTGCATCGGCCCGGGCATTGGAGAAGAAGATCTGGAACGGGCGGTTCGTCGAGCGCGCCAGCGCCACCATCCGGCCGAGGAAGAGCAGGCTCAGCCAGAGGATGTCGGCAATGATGATGGCCGAGCGGGGAAAGCCGACAAGCCGGTTCCAGAGGAACATGATCGGCAGGAACATCAGCGTGGCGACGCAGACGCCCTGGATGATCTTCACGGCATCGGGCCAGCCGGCATGACGCCAGACCTGCCGGTGAACACGCATGATGTAGAAGGCGGTCAGCGCCACCATCGCGAATGTGATCGTGGCCATGGCCCCGGACCGCCAGGCATCTGGCGGCGCGCCATTGGTGGCCAGCCAGCGGATCGAGATCGCCACCGCCATCGCAATCGTCGCTGCCATCGTGTCGAAGGCGAGCGTCAGCGCCATGGCGCGGCGGGCTTCATTCCTTGGTGTCATGCGGGCCGATCCTTGAGGAAGGCCCAGCGCACGGCATTGGGCGGGGTTGACCCGTCGCTGTCGGGATTGGCCCGGCCGCTAAGGACGATCTGCCAGCTCTGTTCGACAATTCCGCGCGCGAGATAGATTGTCTTCTCCAGCCGCGCAGCCTCATGGCTGGTCTTGAACCGCCAGACCGAGCCGCTCTCGCTTTCGAGGCGGATGGCGGTGTCGCCCATCGTCGCCGTCACCGTTGGATGGAGGTGGAATCTTACAACGTATGGAATGGTCCGGTCACTGTCGGCGGTGCCCTGCGAGACCGGCCGGGCCAGTGAATCCTCACCCGTCAGCCGGCGGCCATCGCCACTCATGAACAGCCGGCGCCGGTGCAGCAGCCCGAATGTTTTCTTGTAGCCGCCATGCTGGGCGTCGAGCCAGATCTCGTCTGCCTCTTCCAGCCGCTTGGCCGAAATCCCTTCCGGGCCGACAGGAAACACCAGACCGGTGTCCTCATTGCGCCGGAAGGGGGCTGAATCCTCATTCGCGATAATCAGGGTCGAGTGGGCGCCGGTGCGCCGGACGGCTGCCTGCCAGTCGATGTCCACTTCCGGGCTGTAGCCGCAACTGGTGATGAGGCGGGCCTCGGCATCATGCAACTCGAAGCCGAGCGCGCCCGCATGGGCCCCGTCGCCAAACGGCTCTTCCGGGGCGTTGCCGGCATCAAGGATAAGGCAGGTCTCACCCTTCTGGAGTTTGTGAAAGCCGGATTTGGGCGCCACGGTGAACCGGCGCGGCGGAGCCTGCAGCCTCGAAAGCGCCGCATCCACGGTCTCGGGCAGGCTTTCCTGGCTGTCATTGAACGGAGGCAATGCACCGTCTCCTGCCCTGAAGAATCCGATCATGCCGCCCAGCCGTTCAATCCACCGTAGCATGAATTCGGGCACCGGACGCTCTGATCGTTCGGTCAGGTCCTTGAGGACGCAGAGGTCGAGCATGGTGCGCAAGCCCCGTGCGGGCGAGCGGCTGACATGCCCGCCATCGGGAAGGATCTGCGCGGTACATTCATTGTCGAGCCGCTCGAAAGCTTCATCGAGCCCCTTGCCGCGGCGCACGCAGATCGCATGCGCCGCCATGACAGCGGCAATCCGCCAACGGGCCGCTGGCTCGCTGCAATCCTCGTGCAGGGCGTCGACATGTCGGACCTGCCGGCCGAACACTTCCAGCCGGTGCTGCACGGCCTCTTCGGGGCCGTGCTCGAACAGGCCCGGCCCGCAGAGCATCCAGTTCCAGACGCGGTCTGCGGTGCAGCCGGCCCGCCAGGCAAAGCCATTGAAGCGGCCGAAATTCTCGATCCAGTCATCAACCAGGTAACGCGCCCGGTCAGCGCCGGCATCGCCCTGCGTGAACAGGTCACCGAGCCAGTCGAAGCGGTGCACGCGGTCGGTAAAGTGGCGCGAGGGGAGCGGCTCCGACCAGGGCGGGCGCCCGCCGGGCATCTCGACCTTGGCCATGCCGATGCGCCAGATATCGCGCATCAGGCTTTCGCCGCGCAATTCGTCAGGCGGGGCAGCCGGGCGGGGGTAGAGACCAAACCCGTCAGGGGCCGATCCGGCAATCTTCAGGCGATGGATCGGACTCGCCGTGGCTTCCTCGCCTGCCTTGCCGGTAAAACGCGCCCATAGCTCAGCGTCCTCTTCGGCGCTACGTCGCGGCTGGGAGCCAGATTTCGCATACTCGGCTGACATCAATCGCCCGATCCGCTTGTTCGGTTCAGCTGACCATTTCACCACGAAGGGCCGCGATGTTGCCCGCGTAACTGGAAGGCCCGCCCTTGAAAACAGCGGAACCTGCAACAATCGCCGTAACGCCGGCGTCGATAGCCCTGGGGGCTGTCTCTGAATTGAGCCCGCCATCGACCTCCAGGATGATCTTGCGCCCGCTTTCGTCGATTTTCTTGCGGAAGGCTTCGATCTTGCGCAGCTGGCTGTCAATGAAACTCTGGCCTCCGAACCCTGGATTGACGGACATGACCAGAATTAGATCAACATCGTCAATGATCGGATCGACCACATCGGCCGGCGTACCGGGGTTTATGGCGACGCCTGGCTTCATGCCCGCCGCCCGGATCGCCTGCAGCGTCCGGTGTATATGCGGCCCGGCTTCAGGGTGAACGGTCAGGATATCGGCGCCGGCCTTGGCGAAATCGTCGATGAAGGGATCAACCGGTGCGATCATCAGGTGCACATCAAACGGCTTGTCGGAGTGCGGCCTCAGCTTTTCGATCACCGGCGGGCCGAATGTCAGGTTCGGGACGAAGTGCCCGTCCATGACATCGATATGGATCATGTCGGCGCCCGCGGCGTCTATGGCGCGGATCTCCTCGCCAAGCTTGGCAAAGTCAGCCGACAGTATGGAGGGGGAAATGAGGACGTCACGCATGTCTATCGCCTAGAACCAAACCGCCGCCAGCACAAGGCTGACGGCGGCTAGCGGATGTCGTTCGTGAAGGCCCTGTGGCCTTCAGGCTATGGCCTAGTAGTAGCCCGCCGGCGAAACCACGACCTGGTCGGCGCGGAAAGTCACGTTCACGCGCGTGCCGGGCTGGATGTAGATGTCGTTGCCCTGGACGATTTCCTTCACTTCGCCGCTGTCGAAACGGATCGTGTAGGCAAAGCCTTTGCGGGTATTGACGCCCTTGCCAACCTCGTTACCGGCGATGCCGCCGAGGACCGCGCCACCAATGGCACCGGCCGTCTGGGCCTTGTCGCCGCCACCGAGTTCGGAACCGGCAAGGCCGCCGAGGACGGCGCCGGTCGCCACGCCAATCACCGACTTGTCGGGACGGATCACGACTTCGCGCACGGCGGTCACCGTGCCTTCGCGGACAGTCGATGCATAGCCGACATCGGATGAGTTGACGGTATTTGCGCCATAACCGCTGGCACAGCCCGCGAGCGCAAGCGTGAGGGCGGCAAAGGCGCCGGCCATCATCTTGTTCGGCGTCTTAACGGTTGCTGTTTCAGTCGTCATAGGGTGCTCCTTTGCACTTAGAACCCGACGATTATCGGATCTGGCCGCTGAACGAGGTATGAACCCGCGGCGGCGAATTTAAGGCGAATGCGCGAAGCTTTCATGATTTTAATCAAACAACTCGCTCAAGACGCGAAATATGGAAAACATCATGCCCGTACAATGCGTTGGGCAGGGTGACGAGGTCGCCCTCGGGCGTCAGGCCGCCGGCAAAGTCGTTCGCCTCTTCCGGGCTGATCGGCACGCGTTTCAGCTGCCTGTCAGCGACCACTTCATTGACGACGTCGCGGCCCTCGCGGCTGAGCGGCGTGCAGACACAATAGACGAGCGTTCCGCCCGGACGCAGCATCCCGGCTGCCTTGCGCAGGAGCCGGGCCTGCACCTCTGGAAAGCGGGCAATATCGTCCGATGACTTGATCCAGGCCCCTTCGGGATGGCGCCGCAGGGTGCCGAGCGCCGAACAGGGCGCGTCCAGCAGGATGCGGTCGGCTGGGACCGGCGGCGTCCAGTCTTCAAGCTTCGCGGCAACGATCTCGACATTTGCATCGAGCTTCGTGCGGGCAAGGTTCTCCTGCACGCGCTCCAGCCGCGTGGCCGAGCGATCCAGCGCGGTGACCTGCGCCCCCGTTGCCGCCAGCTGCATCGTCTTGCCGCCCGGCGCCGCGCAGAGATCGAGGACGGTCTCGCCCGGCCGCACGCCAAGCAGGTGCACCGGCAGGGCTGCGGCCACATCCTGGACCCACCATTCGCCGGACTCATAGCCATCGATGGCCGCAACGTCGCCTGCGGGCACACTTATGCTCATGCCGGATAGCACCTTCCCGCCGAGGCGCGCGGCGAGTGCTTCGATCTCATCGGGATCCTTTGGCGTAAGGTGAAGCTCCGGCTCAACCGACTGCGCCTCCGCCAGGGCGGTGGCGGCCTCGATACCGAGGCTGGTCATCATCTCTACCGTCAGCCAGTCCGGCCAGACGGCGGTGACCGGCGCCTTGTCGAAATGGGAGCGGTCATTCACGGCCTTGCGCAGGACGGCGTTGAGAAAGCCGGAGGCCGAGCGCGCCCGGGCCCATCCCTTGGCGGCGGCAACGGTCTCGCTGACCACGGCATGGGGCGGTGTGCCTAGCAGCCAGGCCTGCGCCGCGCCGACCCTCAGCAGGGCCCGCGCGGGCGGCGTGGCCGTCTCGAGCGGGCGGCTGAGGAAAGGGGCGAGCCCCTTGTCGATCCGGCCCAGCTGGCGCAACGCCGCACTGGCCATGGCCCGCGCAAAACCGCGATCCGCCCCCTGCATCCGGGAATAGGACTCTGAAACCGTCATCGCCTCATCAAGCGTCCGGCGATTGTCGAACGTCTCGATCAGGAGGTCTGCAGCAGCCTGTCTTGCCTTCGCCCCACTCATCCCCAGGGGCCGGCGGCGCGGGCCGGTTCCGGCTCGGCGAGCTTGCCGGAGGGGGCGATATTCATCTCGGCGGCGAGCTTGCGCAGCGCCTCGATGCGGTTGGCGGTGGACGGGTGCGTCGAGAAGAGATTGTCGGCGCCTTTGCCGGCCAGCGGGTTCATGATGTACATGTGCGCCATGGCCGGATTGGCCTCCGCGCGCTGGTTCAGCGTCGAGCGGGCCCCGCGGTCGATCTTCTCCAGCGCC
This sequence comes from Henriciella mobilis, assembly GCF_003576285.1. Taxonomy (NCBI): domain Bacteria; kingdom Pseudomonadati; phylum Pseudomonadota; class Alphaproteobacteria; order Hyphomonadales; family Hyphomonadaceae; genus Henriciella; species Henriciella mobilis. Next base: position 309,478 of record NZ_QWFX01000006.1, read on the forward strand.
GAAGCCAGCCAGTGCGGATTGCCGCAGATTTCCGCGCCCAGCCGGTCCGCCTCATATTCGCGTGAGCGGCTGATGGCCATCTGGACCAGCGCGGCCGCCATGGGCGCGAAGATCATGATGGCGATGGATGTGATCAGGCCGCCGCGCTCACGATTGCCGAAGAAGAGCGCGAAATTGGCCAGCATACCGATGGCACCGGCAATGGTCGCGGTGACAGTCATCGTCAGCGTGTCGCGGTGCTGGACGTGGGCCAGCTCGTGCGCCATCACGCCGGCGACTTCCTCTCGGGTGAGCGCATTGAGCAGGCCGGTGGTCGCGCAGACAGCGGCGTGATTCGGGTCGCGGCCCGTGGCGAAGGCATTGGGTTGCGGGGTATCGATCACATAGACCTTGGGCTGCGGCATGCCGGCATGCTCTGCCAGCGCCCGCGTATCGTTCACGAAGGTGCGCAGGACCGGCGAGCGCTCATCATCGGTGACTTCCCGCGCGCCCTGCATGCGCAGTACGATCTTGTCGGCATTCCACCAGGAAAAGATGTTCATCACCAGCGCAACACCGAAGGCGATGGCCATGCCCGGAACCCCGCCCACGAGGTATCCAACGGCCATGAAAAGGGCCGTCAAAACCGCCAGCAGCAGGAAGGTCTTCATTGTGCCCACGGGATCAGCTCCTTGATCGGGTTCGGCTTAAGTTTAAGTGTCTGACAAGCGAGTATATGGAAAGTGTTAACGCATGTGGGAGTCCTCCTTCAGCGGAATTAAAGAAAAGTCATGAGCCGGAAACTGACCCCAGAAGCCGAACGTGCCCTCGCCGAAGCCCAGGCCCGCCGGGAGGAACAGGAAAAACTCGAAGCCGAGCTGGAAGCCCAGCGCCAGAAGGAAACCGGCGGTCCGAAGGCTGTCGAGCCCACCCGGTTCGGGGACTGGGAACGCAAAGGCATTGCCTACGATTTCTGACGCCCGGCGCTACGTCGCGGCCACCACGCAAGCCGCGAACCCGATTCGCCTGCTGGGTTAACCTGTTTGCACCGGCCTGACCTGAAGCGTTTACTGTAACGGAAGCCGGGACTGGCCCCGGCCTTGCTCGACCTGCGATGAGTTGATCGCAGATTTCGCTCAGGAGGCGAATCGCATGCCAAAATGCTACAGCCTTGCTGCGTGCGCCGCGGCGCTGGCCCTTTTTGCCGCGCCCGCCTTCGCGGACGGCTATCCCGGCCGGCCCGTGCAGAAAGGCCCCGCGCCGCTCAAGGCCCACACCACGACCCAACCGGCGCCGGGCTGTGAACTGATCGGCGGCAGCGACTGGTATTGCCCGCCATCCGAGACGGTCACCCGGCGCTATGTCGACGAGTCGCAGACGCGCCAATACGTTCGCCGCTACACGACGGGTGGGGCGTGCTGCACGCCAGCAGCGCCGCCCAAGCAAGTCGTCTACCACAGGCCGGTCGAGCGCGGCCTGTCGATCAATATTTCAGGCTTTGATGGCGGCGTCGGCGCAGGCGTCGATGGCGGCTATTATGGCGGTGGCGGCGGGTTTGCCTATGCCAGCGCCTCGGCATCCGCATCGGCCAGTGCCTCGGCCTCGGCAGCGTTCCGCTATTCCTTCCGCGGCGGCTTCAAGGGCAAGCGCGGCAAGCGAGGCGGTGGCGGCGGCCCCTGCGGCTGCCAGTAAGCCCTCACACCGCGCCGAGCCGGATAAGACTGTCAGCGCTTGCCCGAATCGCATCCTCGGCTGGTATCGGCGTGATGCCCAGCACCTGCTTCAATCGGTCATTCGAAAAGTCCCGCTCCTGGCCAAGCTCCGGCAGGATCTGCTTCAGCGGCGGATTGGCGAATGACAAGAGCCGCACCAGCCAGTTGGGAAGAACCCCTTTCGGGATCTTTCGGTCGGGATAGGCCTCGCGAAGCACCGCACCGACCTCCTCCATCCACATCACCCTGTCGCCCACGATGAACCGCTTTCCGGCGGCCTCGGCTGACGTCATCGCCCGCAGATGGGCCTCGGCGACATCGCGAACGTCGACAATTCCGAAACTCAGTTTCGGATAGGCTGGCAACTTGCCCTCCAGCGGCTGACTGATCAGTTGCAGCGATGAGGAAACATCCTCGCTCATCGCCGGCCCAAGAACGGCGACCGGGTTGATGACGGCGAGCTCCAGCCCCTTGCCTTCTGCGTCGATATAGTCCCAGGCGGCCCGCTCCGCGATCGTCTTGGATCGCGTGTAGGCCGTGTTGTCGCTGATATTGTCGGCGTTCGACCAGTGGCTCTCATCGAATTTGGCTGGCCGTTGATCGCCCCAGCCGTAGCCTATCGCCGCCATCGAAGAGGTCATGACGACCCTTTCGACGCCGGCTGCCTTGGCCGCCTTCAGCACCCGAAGCGCACCATCGCGCGCGGGCCGGATAAGCTCATCATCGTTCTTGGGCTGAACTTCCGGAAACGGCGAGGCGACATGCTGGACATAGGCACACCCCTCGACCGCTTCGGCCCAGCCATCATCCTTGCTGAGATCGGCCGCAACGACCTGGATGTTTACAGGCTTGCCGGCATAGTTCGACAGCACCTCGTTCAGGCGCTCCGCCTTGCTTGCCGATCGCGCCGTTCCGCGAACCGCGTAACCGGCGTCGAGCAATTTCAATATGAGATGCGAGGCGATGAAACCGGTCGCACCGGTCACAAGAACTGTCTTCATGGGGAGCCTCCTGGGGCAAAACGCCCTTGAACAATAACAGACTTGTTCAGCGTTCGCTGAGCTTTTTTATCGCTCCCGACCGGTGAGGCCGCACCGGCCAGTGTGCGCGCCCAGTGACGCCCTCAATGCCTAGCGGAACACATCCCCGATCGATTCGAGCGACGTGCCCTCCTTGAGGTCGCGCAGGTGGACATACAGCACCGACACACCGACTGCGCCCACAACGCCGGCCGCCATGGCCAGGATGGCGTTGAGCAGCGCGCTCCAGAGGCTGAAGCTGGCAAAGCTCTCATAGGACTGGCTGCCCGCCATGGCGCCGAAGCTGAGCATGCCGATGATCAGCCCGGCAATCATCATGGCGATGAAGGCGAGCACCATCAGCGCGAAGATCCGCCAGCGCTGGCCCTCGGTCAGTTCGAAGCTGCGGCTGAGCGCGCCGATGATCCCGGTCCGCTCGGCGACAAAGGCCGGGACGGCAACCGCCCAGAGCGTCATCAGGATGAGGCCCGGCACGACCAGCAGCATCAGGCCGATGCCATAGGCAACGCTGAGGATGATCGAGAGCAGGATCAGCGGCAGGAACACGCCGATCGCGACGGACATGGAACTGGCCACGTCCGATGGCCGGTTGGACATGGTCTCGACCGTCGTATGAACCACCGCCGCCTGCAGCAGCAGTGGCAACAGGCCAACCAGGAAATTCATGATCAGGAAGCCGGGCGAGAAAGCGGCAAATGCACTGCCGGAGGAAACAGCCTGCTCGAGCCATTGTGCCGACAGCCAGGCCAATATGATGTTCGGGATACCGACAAAGATCAGCGACAGCAGCGCCAGTTCCGAGAACCGTTGACCGATGATGCTGAACGTCTTCTCGAAGACATAACCGATATCAAGATTGCGATCCGCCATATAACCCTCCAGCCTTGGATTGACGTCCAGACGACCACAGACGTGACATCTTCGCAATCAAAAATCCTGTCCGGAAATTCATGAAACTAGCGTTCTTTCAGGACCGTGACCGGCTGGGCCTGGCGCTTGCGCTCGCGGATCGTGATGTAGACAGCGGACACGATAATGATGCCCGCACCGATCCAGACATTGATGCCCGGCAACAGCCCGACAACCAGAAGATCCGCCACAGTCGCCATCGGCAGGCGCAGATAATCTAGCGGCGAAATGAAAGACGCATCGCCGACGCTGACGCCCGAGATATAGCAGAATTGCGAAACGAAGCCGGTCATCGCCATGAAAAAGATCCAGCCCCAGGTCTCAAGGTCCGGCATGGACCAGAAGACGAAGACGAAGGGCAGCAGCAGCACGGTGGAGAGGATGTTGGCATAGGTCAGCAGCGCGACCGCCGACAGCTCGGCGCTGAGCGTCTTCACCAGCACGATCGCGAAAGCGAGGAAGAAGGCGCTGCCAATGGCGCTCAGCGTACCGCCATCGAGCTGGAAGCCGGACCCGGCATCCGGGTTCCAGAACATGAACACGCCCGGCACCACCATGATCAGGACGCCAACAAAGCCGACCGCGACCGCGCCCCAGCGGTGCGGCCCGACCATTTCGCGCAGGATAATGGCGGCCAGCACCGTCACGAAGAGCGACCGCGAAAAGCTGATCGCGTTGAACTGGGACAGCGACAGGGTGAATAGGTCGGAGACCGCCACCATGGCCAGCGTGAAGCCCAGCGTGCCGAACAGGGACCGGGCGAACAGCAGGCCGGGCCGTTTCGTCTTCATCTGGTGCAGGCCGACCCGCAGGATGACGGGCACCGAAAAGATAAGCGCGAAGGCCGACCGCCAGAAGGCCAGGAAGACCGGATGGACGTCGACCGACAGCTGTTTGGCCAGAACGGTATAGATTGTGAATCCGATTCCCGAGAGGACCATGAACACCGCGCCCAGGGCATTGCCAGACAAGCGCGGGCGCTTAGGTTCTGAAGCAGGATTGGAAGGCGGACTGTCACTCATGAATCGGTTTTCCCAACAGGACCTCGACGAGATCGACCAACTTTGGCGCAGTGTCCCGGCGGATCATGTCTGGACAGGATGGTCGGCGAGTGGTGCGGAGCCGGAAGAAATATGGCTGTACCGCACGCGGGCCCACTGGCGCAAATTCCCATTGCGCAAGACTGACAATGGATTTGCCCTGTTCGACGAACGGGGAAGGCCCGTTGCCGATGCCGAAACGCTCAGCGACCTGCTGCGCGCGGTCGAGAGCATTCCGGGCCTGGCCGATTCGGCCGCGCAGGAGAACGGCGACTAACCGTCCTGGGCCTGCATCGCCAACTGCATCTGCTCGGCCTGTTCCGGCGTGATGCCGAGCGCGTCGAGCAGTGGACCGCCATCGGTCTCGTCCCAGCTGTGGCGCGGGCCGACCGTCATGCCGCCATCGACGAGGAATTCGCCGCCGGTGATGAAACTCGCCTTTTCGCTCGCCAGAAAGGCCGCCATTTCCGCGATGTCCTTTCCTGTGCCGGTGCGTCCGGCTGGCTGCATGCGCCCGCCCTGCTGTTCGACAAGGGCAGCCATCTGATCGGCCTGCTCGCGCGACAGGCCGAGCGACGCACCAAAAATCGAGGTCGCGATGAAGCCCGGCAGGATCGCATTGACGCGTATCTTGTGTTTCGACAGCTCGGCCGCGGCCAGCTTGGAAAAGTGCGCGACGCCCTTCTTGCAGACCGAATAGGTGATCGGCGCATAGCCCGCGCACACCGCCGAGATAGACGAAGTGTTGATCACAGACCCGCCGCCACGCTTCTTCATGTAGGGCACGGCGAGCTTGGTGCCGACAAAGACCGATTTCAGTAGCAGGGCCACCGTTTGGTCGAAGCCGTCTTCGTCAAGCTCCTCGACACCGGTCGGCGTGCCGCCATGGCCGGCATTGTTCCAGAGGATATCGACCCCGCCAAATGCGTCCTCGGCGGTCGCGAACAGCGTCTTGAGATCATCGGTCTTCGTGACGTCGCAATGGACATAGCGCACCCGGTCCGAGCCGAAGCGCGTCTCCAGCGCCTTGCCCTTTTCGTCCTGCAGGTCACCGGCGACAATGGTCGCGCCCGCCTGCATGAAGACCTCGACGCCGGCATAGCCAATGCCGCTCGCCGCGCCGGTGATGATCGCTGTTTTTCCCGATAGGTCGCCCATGTTTTCCTCCGCACTGTTTCTTGCGAAGGGGCGCCCGCCGGGCGGCTTAGTCAAGACTCGCGTTACGGAAGGGTGGAAGGTACCGGCTCCTGCCTCGTCAGGCAGGAGCCGGCTGGGGACGTTACCGACCGGCCTTTGGGGAAGAGCCGACGGTTCTTGTGTCTAAGCTTGAGGTAAAATCGCGCCCAATGCGGCTCATCGCCTTGAAGCGCAGCCCGACCCCCGTGAATATACGTATACGGCCTTTTTGCGGCCCAAGCAAGCCCCTTGTCGCCCCGAACCTGTTGAAAACACTACAGAAAACGCCTTTCAGGCGAACCGGCATTTTTCCGGCCAAACGGAATTCATCAGGCAGGCGAGTCCCGAAATGGGACAGGAAAGCCCGGCTCGGCGAGCCGGGCCCGCCTCATCAGTCCTGCACGGAGCCTGTCACTGTTAGGCGGCGCTGGAGATAGACATATTCCAGGGCCGAGCGACGGGCCGTTTCCTTCTGGTTGGCGGCCGCCGAATGACCGCCATCGATATTCTCGTAATAGAAGAACGGTTTTTCTGTCACTTCGAACAGTTTTGCCATTTTCCGCGCATGACCGGGATGGACCCGGTCATCCTTGGTCGATGCCAGGAAGAACGGCGTCGGATAATCGGCGTCCGGATCGAAGTTCTGGTAGGGCGAGATCGTCTCCAGGAAGGCGCGCTCTTCCGGCACGTCCGGATCGCCATACTCATCGACCCAGGAGGCCCCGGCCAGCAGCTTGTGATAGCGAAGCATGTCGAGCAGCGGCACCTGGATGACGACGGCGTCCCAGAGGTCCGGGCGCTGGACCAGCATCACGCCCGTCAGCAGGCCGCCATTCGAGCCGCCCATGATGCCGAGATGGTCGCTGGAGGTTATGCCGCGCGCGATCAGGTCCTCGCCGACAGCGATGAAGTCGTCATAGATGATCTGGCGCTTCTGCTTCAGGCCGGCCTGGTGCCATTCCGGGCCGAATTCGCCGCCGCCGCGGATATTGGCAAGGACATAGGCCCCGCCCTGCTCCAGCCAGAGACGCCCGCGCACCGCCGAATAGGACGGGTTCATCGAGACCTGGAAGCCGCCATAGCCATAGAGCAGCGTCGGCGTCGTGCCGTCGAGCGGCATGTCCTCGCGGTGGATGATGAAGTACGGGATGTTCGTGCCGTCGGTCGAGGTCGCAAAGAACTGCTCGACCGCGAGGCCGTCTGTGTCGAACTTGGCCGGAAGCCTTTTCAGCGGTGAGACCTCGCCGGTCTTCACATCGTAGCGCAGAAGCGAATCCGGCGTCAGGAAGCCCTCATAATTGAGGAAGACCGTGTCGACATCCTTGTCCGCGAAGGCGATGCCAGCCTGGCCCTTGCCGGGCAGCTCGATCTCGCTGGTGGTCCAGCCGCCCAGCCCCTGGCCAAGCTTCAGCACCTTGCCGACGACATTCTCGTCGATCGACAGGAGCGCGGCGCCATCGGCGATAGCCACGCCGTTCACCGCCTGGCTTTCATTCGGGCTGAAGATCAGCTCGACGGCCGGAAGCGCACGGGTTTCGAGGAAAAGCTCAAGATCGAAGGCGACGAGATCGCCGGACTTGAAAGCCACTGGCTGGCCTTCAGGCGCCCAGTCCTGCTGCAGGGTCAGCAGGAACTGACCCTGATAGATGCCCTGTGGCGAGGATTTCGGCGGGATCGGCCATTGCACCGGCTCGCGCTCGCCGTCCGGCAGCCACCAATAGGTCGAGGTGAAGAAGGTATCGGCCTCGGCGGCGCCCTGCAGGCGTGTCCCATCTTCCTTCTCGAAGACGACCGGCCAGACACCGACATCGTTCTCCGTGCCGCGCAGGACTTCCTCGGCCTCGGCGAGCGGCGTGCCGCGTGTCCAGCGCTTGACGATGAAGGGATAGCCGGACTGGGTGGTCGTGCCTTCGCCCCAGTCGGTCGCGATCAACAGCGTGTCGGCATCGGCCCAGGCCACGCCCTGCTTGGCCTCCGGGGTGATGAAGCCATCCTCCACAAACGCCTTGGTCGACAGGTCAAACTCGCGCTGGATCACGGCATCCTTGCCGCCATCGGACAGGGAGACCATGCAAAGCCACTTGCCGCCCTCTTCCGGCTGGAAGCAATTGGCGCCCTTGTAGACCCAGTTCTTCCCCTCTTCTTCGGCGAGCTTGTCGAAATCGACGATGGTTTCCCAGTCCGGGCTGTCGCTTGCATAGCTTTCCAGCGGCGTGCGGCGCCAAAGACCGCGGACATTCGTCTCGTCCTGCCAGAAATTGTAGACCATGCCGTCACGGATCGTGCCGTAGGGAATGCGCTCGTCGGAGGTCAGCACGTCGAGCGCGTCCTGATAGTAGCCCTCATAGAGCGGGTCGGCCTGCAGCTCACCAAGCGTGCGTTCATTCTGCGCACGCACCCAGGCGAGCGCATCCTCGCCTTCCACCTCCTCAAGCCAGAGGTAGGGGTCTTGCTCGCCGTTCGGCAGCAAGGGGGCCGTATCGGTCGCGGTGGCGTTGTCTGCAGTGGTCACGGTGGTCGCAGCATCCTCGGTGTCTGGTGTTTCATAGGCGGTCTGACAACCGGCGGCGGCCAACAGGGCAGCGCCAGCAAGCAGGAACAGTCTCATCAAACGGGTCTCCGGTATCGTCTGGTATTTCCTGGAAATGGTTCTAGTCTCCTCGCGGGCTACGAAAACAGGGAATGTCATGAAAAAGAACACGCGACGGGACCTGCTGAAGATTGGCGCAGCCGGACTGACCGGGCTGGCCGCTGCAGGACGGGCAAGCGCCCAGGAAGAGGGAGCCGGCACGATGACACCGGCAAGGATCGCGGAAGCCGAAAAGCTCGCGGGGGTCGCCTACACCGAGGCCGAGCGCGAGCAGATGATCCCGACCATCGAGGACCAGCTGACCGCGATCCAGCAGCTGCGCGCCTTCGAAAAGCCCAACAGCCTCGCTCCGGCGCAGACCTTCGATCCGCGCCTGCCGGGCAAGACCTATCCGACCGGAACAGAGAGCACGCTGCGCACCGCGGACCTGCCGCAACGCCCCGTCCCGGCCGACGAAGCCGATATTGCCTTCGCGCCCGTCGCTCAGCAGGCGGCCTGGATCAAGGCGGGCCTGCTGACATCGCGCCAGCTGACCGACATCTATCTTGCCCGCATCGAGCGGCTGGACCCGACGCTTCACGCCTGGATCACCGTAATGCCGGACCGCGCCCGCGCCGAAGCAGACGCAGCCGACGCCGAGATCGCGTCCGGTTTCTATCGCGGCCCCCTGCACGGCATTCCCTACGGCCTGAAGGACCTGTTCGACGCGAAAGGCGCGGCGACGACCTGGGGCGCGGCGCCCTACAAGAATACACCGGTCAAGGATGAAGACTGCACGATCGTCCAGAAGCTCGCCGGGGCAGGTGCCGTCCTGCTCGGCAAGACGACCTGCGGGGCGCTCGCCTATGGCGACATCTGGTTCGGCGAGGTAACGCGCAATCCGTTTGATCCGCGCGAAGGCTCGTCCGGCTCCAGCGCCGGGTCTGCCAGCTCGGTCGCAGGCGGCCTCTGCGCCTTTGCGATCGGCACCGAGACGCTCGGCTCACTGGTCTCGCCCTCGCACCGCTGCGGTGGCTCGGCCCTGCGTCCAACTTTTGGACGCGTGTCGCGGGCCGGCGGCATGGCACTTTGCTGGTCGCTCGACAAGGTCGGCCCCATGGCCCGCAGCGTCGAGGATCTCGCCATGGTCATGTGGGCCCTGAACGGACACGATTCGGCCGATGCCAGCTCGCTTGCCACCAGCTTCTCCTATGCGCCGATGAGCGATTTCTCCGGCTTGAAGCTCGGCTTCAACGAGGCCTGGCGCGAGAACGCGACCGAAGCGGAGCTCACCGCCTTCGACCGGGCGCTGGCACTCGGCGCCGAGGTGGTCGAGTTCAAGCTGCCGGAACTGCCGTCTGCCCCGCTGGTCCAGCAGCTGCTCGCCGAAGCCGCCGCCGCCTTCGAGGAGCTGACCCTGTCCGGCCAGGACGACCTGATGGTCTGGCAGGAAGAAGCCGCCTGGCCGAACAGTTTCCGCGCCATCCGCTTCCTGACCGGTGTCGACCTCATCCAGATCGACCGGCTGCGGCGGCGCTGGATGCAGGACATGGAGGCAGCCTTCGAGGGGGTCGATCTCGTCATCGGGCCGAATTTTGCCTCCGGCATGCTCACCCCGACAAACTTCACCGGCCATCCCTGCCTGGTGATGCGGGCAGGCTTCCAGGAGACCAGGCCGCGGACCATTTTCGGCGCCGAACAGGCCCCGGATGCCGCCCCGGCACAGACGCCGGTCGCCGTGTCGCTCTGGGCCCCGCTTTTCGAGGAAGCAAAGTTGCTTGCATTTGGCGCCGCATTGGAACAGGAACTGGGCGTGGCAGATACACGGCCGGTGCTTTGACGACACGCAATATCCTGATCCTTTGTACAGGCAATTCCGCCCGCTCCATCGTCGGGGAAGTGGTGGCCAATTCGATACCGGGGCTGAAAGCCTATAGCGCAGGCTCGCGGCCGCGCGGCGAAGTCCACCCCATGGCCCTCAGCGTGCTGTCAGCCAAGGGGCATGACGTGTCCGGGCTGGAGTCGAAAAGCTGGGATGTCTTTGCCGGGCCGGATGCGCCGAAAATGGATGTCATCATCACGGTCTGCGACAGTGCGGCCGGCGAATCCTGCCCATACTGGCCGGGACACCCGGTCCAGGTGCACTGGGGCATGCCAGACCCCGCCTATATCGAATCGACCATGCGCCAGCGCCTCGCTTTCGAGGACGTGTATTCGGACCTCAATAAACGCCTGCAGAAACTCGCCGCGCTCGATTTCGACGGGCTGTCGGACACCGAGCTGAAAGCGGCCGCGCAGGCGATCCACACGACGCGCTAGCAACCCCACCCCGACCCTCCCCAGAGGGGAGGGAGCGACAGTCTCCCATGTTCCAAAGCCCGCGTGGTGAGCGAAGTCGAACCACGGGCGTGCGCGCTGACGTCAAACCAGATTGCAACATCATCCCCTCCCCTTAGGGGAGGGTCGGGGCGGGGCCGGGGTCAGGCCAGGACCGTCCGCCAGAAATCCACTGACATGTCGATGAGATCCAGCGAATGCCGGATCGAGGCGGCTTCGGCGTCGCTTACCATGGATGGGCGCACAGGCTGGGTCAGCAGCAGGTGACGCACCAGCCCGGTCGCGACCTCAAGGCCATCCGGCAGGGCGCGCGCATCGATCGCGAGGCCATCGGGCCTTGGATGCATGACGCTGTTGCGCGCGGCAATGACGGCGTCCAGCGCGCGGTGATGGGCCGGTTTGAGCGGCGCCGTATAGGGCTGGGCGAGATGCTCGGCATCAGCCACGCGCGCGACCAGTTCCGCCGGGCCTGCCATGGCCGGCAGCTCGGCGCCCGCCTCGCTCAGCGCCAGCGTGCAGGCCTGCTGGACCATCAAGACCGCGCCAGTCACAAGCCAGGGCACCGATGCGGCGTCTTCCGGCGCAGAAGCTGCGTGAACGGCCGTAAACCGCGCGGTTTCCTCGATCTGATGGACAAGTGTCATCGCCATGCCAGCGAGCCTTACGCACACCGGCATGGCTTGGCCAGTCATTCCGGGAACCGGCTGGCGAAGTGCCGGTCAGCTGCCCGCGGCCTCGTTGAGCAACAATGCAGTCTCGGTGATGGCCTCGACTTCCGGCCGCTTTTCGTAGCCTTCTTCGCGCAGCACGGCCCCGACCGTGCCATCGGTGCGGACAAAGACGACGGCGGGATGCGGAATGCCCCAGTATTTCGAGCCTTCGCGCATTTCTTCATTGAGCAGTCCATAGGCGCGGATCACCTCTGAGTCCGCATCTGAGACCATGGTGTAGGTGAGCCCATTCTTCTCGGCGAACCCGGCCAGCGTCTCCGGGCTGTCATAGGACAACAGGACGAGCGACCAGCCTGCTTCTTCCAGCGGGGCCCGGGCCGCTTCGAGGCCTTTTGCTTGGGCTTTGCAATAGGGGCACCAGTCGAGCGAGCGGACAAAGGCGATGGCGGTGCCGTTCTCGCCAGCAAGGGCGGCAAGGGTCGTCGCTTCGCCTGCGGCCGTGACCACCGTGCCGGCGGGCGCCTGCGCCCCGACCATCGGGCCGATCATCTCATCAGTCGGAACGGCGCTTTGCTGCGCAGCCCCCGGCAGGGCGAGCGCGGCGGCAAAGACGAGGGCGGCGAGGGGTTTACGGAACATGTCAGGGTCTCCTTCAATCCATGCCCGCAGGCTAGTGCAGCCGCTCCCGGCGCGCACATGACAAAGACGTGCGCTCACATGGACGTGAAGACAGCAAAAAAGGCCGGACCTTTCGGCCCGGCCTTCGATTTTGGAGCGCTGGGTCCGCGCTTATTTCAGCGAGCCGTCAATGCCCTTGCAGGCGTCGATCAGGCCGTTCACGGCGTCGACCGAATTCTGGAACATGCCCTTTTCGTCGTCATTGAGATCGAACTCGACAATCTTCTCGACGCCGTCTGCGCCGATCAGGGCCGGTACGCCGACATAGATGCCATCGACACCGAACTGGCCCTTGCAGTAAGCGGCCGCCGGAACGACGCGCTTCTGGTCCTTGAGGTAGGATTTGGCCATGGAAATCGCCGATTCCGCAGGGGCGTAGTAGGCCGAGCCGGTTTTCAGCAGCGCAACGATCTCGCCGCCGCCCTTGCGCGTGCGGTCGACGATGCCGTCGAGCTCTTCCTGGGTCATCCAGCCCTGCGCGACCAGCTGCGGCAGCGGCAGGCCGCCAACCGTGGAGTGGCGCACCATCGGGACCATCGTGTCGCCATGGCCGCCGAGCGTCCAGGCGTGGATGTCGGCCACCGAAACGCCGGTCTTCTCGGACAGGAAGTAGGCGAACCGGCTGGAATCCAGCACGCCTGCCATGCCGACCACCTTGTTGTGCGGCAGGCCGGAGAATTGCTGCAGCGCCCAGACCATGGCGTCGAGCGGGTTGGTGATACAGATGACGAAGGCGTTCGGCGCATGGGTCTTGATGCCCTCGCCAACGGCCTTCATGACCTTGAGATTGATCCCGAGCAGGTCATCGCGGCTCATGCCCGGCTTGCGCGGCACGCCAGCGGTGACGATGCAGACGTCGGCGCCTGCGATGCCTTCATAGTCATTGGCGCCCTTCAGGTCGACGGACGAATTGTAGACCGGGGTCGACTCGGCAATATCGAGGCCCTTGCCCTGCGGCAGGCCCTCGGCGATGTCGAACAGGACCACATCACCGAGCTCCTCGCGCGCCGCGATGTGGGCGAGCGTACCGCCGATCATGCCTGAACCGATAAGTGCAATTTTCTTGCGAGCCATCAAAGGCCTCCTTCCTGCAGTGTCTGTATCCAGAGTTGCCGTCCACCTAGATCAGATTTTCGATGAAGGAAACTGCGACCATCGCCGCAAGACGCCTTCAGGCGCCGATTGACGCGTTTTTTACGGCTGAAACAGCGTCCTCGATGGCCCGGGCGAAGGATTTCGACTTGTAGCAGCGCAGCGTCAGCCGCTCGTCTTCGGTTTCGATGTCGATGATGCTGGTGAACAGCCCCTTGCGCCAGTTCACCGCCGTTACCTCGGACAGGCTGACCGAGGCTGACAGCTCGTCTGGATTGAGATGGAAGCGGCGGTTCAGGCCATTCGGCTCGAAGCTGATCTCTTTCGCCGTCAGCCAGGCGTTCCCGCCAACCCAGAGCCCGCCCATGGTCTGCTTGGCAACCGCGCCGGTCAGCCCGCCCATCAGCCCCTTGGCCTGAGCTTTCGGGATCAGGGCGTTTGCGATGCGTTTGTCGATGTATTTCTTGGGCGCGGGCATGACAGGCGCTCTCTTGCTGGACGGCGTCAATCTAGCGGATCGCCGGCCGGGTGTCTCGACGGAATCCGAATTTGAAGCTGGATTTGGATGACGAACCCATGCAAGACTGCGGTATGGTTCCGCTATCACGCAAATCGCCCGTCCCGCCCGACCGCTGCAACCTGGCGCGCGCCGTCGACCAGATCGGCGACCGCTGGACGCTGCTCATCCTGCGCTCGGCCCTGTATGGCGTGCGCCGGTTCGACGATTTCCAGACCGAGCTCGGCACGCCGCGCACCATCCTGTCAGGGCGCCTGAAAAGCCTGGTGGACAGCGGCCTGCTCGCCAAGCGCACCTACAAGGTCGAAGGCCGCCGGGCACGTCCGGAATATGTACTCACCACCAAGGGTGAGGCGCTGCGCCCCGTGCTGATCGCGCTCAACCAGTGGGGCGACCAATGGCTCGAAAGCGAGGGGCAGCCGCCCATCAGCTTCACCGACAGCCAGAGCCGCCAGGCCGTTCGTATCGCCTTCGTCACCGAAGACGGACGCGAAGTCTCGGTCGAGAACATGCGGATCGTGCTGCGGCGCTAGGCCGGTCTCAGCGGGCCCGGCCCCAGATGCGAAGCGGGTCGAACGCCCCGTCTTCGGCGGCCGCTTTCAGCTCCTCGATCTGGCGCTTCACAGGGCTTGCCTCGCCGGAATGGCCATCAACATAGATGGCCGCGTCCAGCCGGCAGATCCGGCCGAACAGGTTCTCGGCGTTCTCGACCAGGTTAAGGAATGTATCGGGCAGGCCCTGACCGCGCTGGTCGGCAACATTGAGCGGCGGGCCGTCGCGGCTGATCCGGTATTTGTTCGCCAGTGCATCCTCGCGCGGCATGTCGCCGTCGCGCACAGCCTTCTGCATCACCAGCCAGCTCGCCGCCTGCATGAGCTTGGATGTCAGCTCCATGCTCCAGGCCGCATAGGTAAGCCCCGCCTCGCGCGGCAGCGTCCTGGCCATGTCGCGGCCCGGCCCGTCCAGATAGGCAGCGGTTTCCTCAACCAGCGCCATGCCGTCGACAAAGACACGTTCGAAAACGCGGCTCGCGGCAAATTCCGGCATGGTCCAGTCAGTATCGTCCAGTCTGTGGTCGGGTGTGATCGCCATGAAGTCTTCCGGGTCTTTGCCTGTAATCTGCAGCGCATGCTGCGGTGGACGCGAATCCACCCAACAATCTAACGCGCGCGAGGTTTAAGGGGTCTTAAAGATTGCACGCTCATCGCTTGAAGAAATCGTCGGCGGCCGATTTGTGCGCCTGTTTTTTCCTGATTTCCGCTTCGCAGTCGGCGATCTGCGCCTTCAGCGTTTCGATCCGCGCCTCCAGCTCGTCGACCGACATTTTCTCCAGGTCGAGCTTGGCGGGTTTCGGGAGTTCGTCCTCGAACATTGATTGCGCGCCTCCATCCCTATAGGCCTTCTGCCCTCAGGCAAGGACAGGCGCGCGGCGAAATCAAGCCTTGAATTCGGATGTCAGGCTTAACCGCACCCCAGGAGGACAGGACATGAGCGAGACAATGAAGGCGATTGTGGTGGAGGATGACGAGCCGCTGCAGCTGGCAGACGTCCCCCGCCCGGAGATCGGGCCGCACGAGGTGCTTGTGAAGGTTGCCGCTGCCGGCCTCAACCGTGCCGACCTCGTCCAGCGGGCTGGCCATTATCCCCCGCCACCTGGCGCCTCCGAGATCATGGGGCTGGAATGTTCGGGCACCGTCGCAGCCACCGGTGAAAAGGTGACGCGCTGGAGCGAAGGCGACCGCGTCTGCGCGCTGCTGGCCGGGGGCGGCTATGCGCAGTTCTGCGCCGTCGATGAAGGTTCGCTCCTGCCGGTGCCGGAAAACCTGACCCTGCTGCAGGCCGCTGCCCTGCCTGAGGCGATGATGACGGTCTATGCCAACATCTTCATGCGCTGCGCCTTCAAGCAGGGCGAAACCGTGCTCATCCATGGCGGCACGTCGGGCATCGGCTCGATGGCGATCCAGATGGTCAAGCAGGCCGGCGCCAGCGAAATCTGGACGACGGCTGGTTCGGCGGACAAGTGCAAGGCCGCCGAGACGCTCGGGGCGACCCGCGCCATCAACTACAAGGAAGAGGACTTCGAAGAGGTGGTCAAATCCGGCGGCGGCGCCGATGTCATCCTCGACATGGTGGGCGGCGACTATGTCCAGAAGAACATCTCCGCCGCCCGCGTGAACGGCCGGATCTGCAACATCGCCTACCTTAACGGCTCGAAGGTCGAGGTGAACCTGATCTACCTGATGATGAAGCGGCTGATCCTGACCGGCACGACGCTGCGCGCGCGTCCCGTTGAGGAAAAAGCGGAAATCCGGGCGGCCATCGAGGAACAGTTCTGGCCGCTCGTGGCCTCTGGCGACATCCGCCCCGTCATCGACCAGACATATCCGCTCGACGAGGCTGAGGCTGCGCAGGCGCGAATGGCCAAGGGCGGACATATCGGCAAGATTCTGCTGAACGTCGCGGGCTGATTTCCCCCCGGCACCGCCGGTCCCCCGCAGCGAACCTCATGAATCGACTGGTTCACACGCTATGAGTGTGTAAAAGTATCCCTGCGCAGGGATATTCCTGCTGTTACCGCGACCGCAGGAAGGCGATGCCCGAACGCTACAAGGCCCTTCAGCACAGCTATGAACAGCTGGAAGCCGACTTCCACATGCTGGCCAATTCAATCCCGCAACTGGCGTGGATGACCCGTCCGGATGGCTGGATCTTCTGGTACAATCAGCGGTGGTTCGACTACACCGGAACCACGCTGGAGGAGATGCAGGGCTGGGGCTGGCGGCAGGTCCATCATCCCGACCATGTCGACCGTGTCATCGACCGGATCAGCCAGGCCTTCGAGACAGGCGAGCCCTGGGAAGACACCTTCCCGCTGAAAAGCAAGGACGGGGAGTATCGCTGGTTCCTGTCACGCGCCGTTCCGATCCGCGACAGCGACGGCAATATCATCCGCTGGTTCGGCACCAATACGGACGTCACCGAACAGAAGCGCCTGGAGGAACGCCAGGCCCTGCTGATGCGGGAGATCGACCACCGGGCGAAGAATGTGCTCGCTGTCGCGCAATCGGTCGTCAGCCTGACGCGTGCTGAAACAGTTGAAGGCTACAAGGAAGCCGTTGAGGGCCGCATCGGCTCGCTCACCCGCGCCCATAGTCTCCTGGCCGCATCCCGCTGGGACGGCGCAAACCTGCACGCGCTGCTGCAGGAGGAGACCGAACCCTTCAATTCTGGTGACGAATGCCGGGTCACGCTCAAGGGTGACAATGTGCTGCTGGCCCCTGACGCAGCCCAGTCGCTGGCACTGATCTTCCACGAGCTGGCCACCAATGCCGCAAAGTATGGCGCCCTGTCCCATCAGGGTGGCCAGTTGGATGTGACATGGACCAGCGAGCGCGATGCGGTGCATATCTGCTGGCGGGAATCGGGCGGACAGGCGGTGGCCGCACCCGAGCAGACTGGCTTCGGCACACGGTTGCTGGAACGGATTATTGCCGGGGCGGCGGGCGGCACACTCAAACGGACCTGGCATGAGACAGGGCTGCAGGTCGATATCGAGATCGCCACAAGCGACGCCCAGCCCGACGAAACGACGCGACAGGCCGAATCCACAAAACAAACCCAGCGCCGCAAGGCACAGCCCCTGATCCTGGTTGTCGAGGATGAGCCGTTGACCGCCATGGACCTTGAGGTCCGCCTTCAGGACGCAGGATTCGAAGTGATCGGCCCGGTCGACTCCGTCGCCAGCGCCCGCGAACTGATCGGCGACCTGAAGCTCGACATCGCGCTGCTCGACAGCAACCTTTCAGGTGAGCGGTCCTACGGCCTGGCCGAGGACCTGGTGTCCTCCGGTATCCCGGTTGTCTTCTGCACCGGATATGAGGAACTGGACGAGCTGCCCGACGTCCTTCGCGAATGCGCAATCGTGCCGAAACCCTTCCGCAACGATACGCTTTTCGGCACGATCTCCGCGGCGATGAAACCGCCTGGCCGTCCGCAGGGCTGAGCCCCAAAGGTTAACCGGGGTTAAGCGCGCATTAACCAGAATACTGGCGTTATCAACGGGTTAATCCGGGGAACGCGCCATGGCCAATCTGCTGCGAAACGTCATCACCGCCCATCACTGCCGCTCGACCCACCACTTCATCGTGATGGATGCGCTTGGCCTGCTGGACGGCAAGGACGCAGACGGCTGGCACGACCTGATGCTGAGCGAGCATGCCTCGCTGCTCGCCGGCGCCAAGGCCCCGGATACAGAGTTCAAGGATTTCCGGAATCACGTCCTGCACGTCTCCGAAGGCGAATGGGGCGGGGCCCGCGATGCGGCGGCTGAATGGTATGGCAAGGCCGTCGGCGCCCTGCGCGAGAAGAAGTGGAGCCATGCCGCCTATGCGCTCGGCGTGCTCAGCCACTATTACGCCGACCCGATCCAGCCCTTCCATACCGGCCAGAGCGAGGAAGAAGGCGCCATTCACCGCGCCCTGGAATGGTCGATCGCAAAGTCCCGGGCCGAGATCGTCCGCCGGATCGAGCTGAAAGGCTATCCCGACATTGGGGCTGGCATGGGGTCCGGCTTTGTCTCCGACATGGTGCTCGCCGGCGCGCAGCGCTCGCATCCGCACTATCAGGACTTCATCGACCATTACGACATCCATGTCGGGGCGAAGAACCCGCCCGCCGGCCTGGACGAGACACTGCTCGAGATCATTTCCGACCTTGTCGCCTATGCGACCAAGGGGATGAGCGTCCTGTTCTCGCGCGCCTTCGCCGAGGCCGCCGTGACGCCGAAAAAGGTCAACATCACCGTGCGCGGCTATCTCGCTACGCTCGATATCCCGGTCCAGTGGGTCACGAAGAAGATGGAGAACGCGGCCGACCGCAAGACGGTGGCGGCGATGTACAAGGAGCTGACCGAGACCGGCAAGGTGGTCAAGACCCTGCCCGATGACGACAAGGCCATCCGCGCAATGCACGCCAAAACCGTGCTGCGCGTGCCCTTGAAAGAGCTCGATGCGAAGCCGCTCGCCCCGCTCGGCTCGAAACATGTGCCCCGGGCCGCCATGCCCGAGACTGCTACAGGATCGCAAGATGCGACTCGCGCTTCAGCGCCGCCGAAACCCTCTGCCGCGGTTGAAAATGCCGTCGCCGAAACACCCGAAGCCTCACCCGCGCCCAAAGCCCCCGCGCGCGCAGAGCCGGACATGGCCGAGGACTCCCGCCTGACGCTCGATAGCGATGTCGTGGACGCCCCGTCCATCGGGAAGAAGACGGCCGCCCGGCTCAACGCCATCGGTATCGAGACGATCCGGGACCTGATGGGGATCGATCCGGTGACGACCGCCGAAGCCCTTGATGTTGGCCACATCACCGCCGAAACCGTTCTCGACTGGCAGGACCAGACCGCGCTGAAAATGGCGCTGCCGAGCCTTCGGGTGCACGATGTCCAGCTGCTGGTCGGCGCCGGCTTCCGCTCAATCGACGATGTCGCAGAGGCCCGGGCCGGCGAGCTCTTTGCCGCCGCCAAGGCGCACTTCGAAAAGCCGGAGACGCGCCGCATCATCAATGACAACAACGCGCCCGACCCGGAAGAAGTCCTGCACTGGATCGAACTTGCGAAAGAGGCCGTCTAGCGGCTCACTCCGCCGGTTCGCCCGGCGCGAGCAGCGCCTCGACCGCGCGCCGGTGTCCGCCAATCGGGTCGTCGAGGGGGAAAACCTCCAGCGCCACGTCCGGCGTGATGCCGGTTTCCTCATAGAGCACGCCATCGGGCGCCAGGAAGCGCTCATTCGACAGCTCCGCCACCCAGCCATTCGGCAGAGGTTTTGACAGCACCGTGGAAAAGCTGCCGCGCGTTGTGGCGCCGTAATGCGTCACATTCGGCAGCTGGCGCAGGGCAACCGTGGCAATCTCGCCGCCGCTCACCGTGACATCGCTGGTCAGCAGCTTGACCGGGCGTGTGTAGCGGATGTGGTCGGCGGGCGCGATGACCCGCTCACGCGGGGGCACACCCGTTCCCGGAACCTCGGTCGCATAGGCTTCGAAGGCCTGACCGGTGAAGCGGCTGGCGAGGCGCCGGGAAATCGCGTCATAGCCGCCGCGATTATTGGAGAGGTCGAGAATGACGAACTCGCTATCGGCCATGGCCGTCAGCGCCGCGTCCATGACCTCGTCGAAGACAGCAAACTCGGCCTCGCGAAAGGTGGGATCGCCAATGTCCACACCGCTGAACCCGCCCATCTGGAGGATCTGGATGTAACCGACCCGGCCATCGCCGATCGTGCCCCAGAGGATGCGGTCATTCGCGACATGCTGGCTGCCGGCGTCCAGGATCTCCTCTTGCAGCGCCGTGAAGATGCCGATCAGCCATTCGGTCTCGCGGCCCTCACCCCGGATAAAGGATAGCGTTTCGCCAAGCCCGTCCTGCTGGCGGCGAAGCCCCTCTCCCATTGGCGCGATCAGCTTGGTGTGGGAGTCGCTGAACCCGTCGATCATGCCGGCAATCACATCGAACAGCGCCGCATCGGTCATATCGTCCGACACCTCGCCGCGCGCAGCCGCGACACGGGCCTGCCAGTCAATATCGCGCACCTCGAAGAAGGCATAATTCTCCGCCACCAGCTCGGCGAAATAGTCGAAGACAGCGCTCGGCGTTGCGCGTTCAGGCGAAACGTCCGTGCAGGCGCCGGGCAGCGCATCGATCCGCGTATTGAAGATTTCGGTGTCATCCGGCAGCAGCTGCAGGATCAGCGCATCCCCGCCCGGCGCGGTGCGGTAATACCGGTAGTCCAGTGCCAGCGTATCGGTCAGACCCCGGGCGGCTTCAGGCGTCTCGAAGCAGAAGGACTGCGTGACCTGGTACTGGGTCATGCCGTCCGGCGTGATGTCGAAAATCCAGCCATAGCCCTCAGACCGCCAGAGGCCGAGCACGTCTTCCGGCAAGGCTTCGAAGCCGGTGATCTCATGCGTGTCGCCGAATGCGGCGCGGTCGAAGGCGGGCGCCTTCTCTTCGCTTACGCAGGCCGCGACCAAGCAAGCCGTCGCCGCCACTGTCAGAGCTCTCACCATCGTCATCGCCTCCTCTCCAGGACGTGACTGGCTATGCGCCGCTCACCGCTTCGTCAATTGCGCATGGCGGCGCGCCCGGCGCCATACGGTCGAGACGACGAAAGACGCGGCCCGAATGGCTCGAGTACGATGAGCGTTATAATTCAAATCTCCTAAGGGTCAGAAGGTCATCGAGCCACTTCCCGCCCCCTCGGGCCCGCAAATGCTTGCGTCTTGGTCCCTGCTCGATCGCAATCTCGAGCCGCCTGCCATTCGCGTCCAGCAGGTAGAATTCGTTCACGCCCCGCTCGATCGTCGATACGGCCTGCGCCACCGTCATGCGCCAGCCGCCTCCATTAGGACCGCCTATAGCGACGACCCGCGCATGGTCGACCAACTCACCCTTCAGCGAAATGCACGTAACCTTGATCGACGCCATACGCTATTCCTATCCCATCCGTCGACCGGACGTCTCCTGCGCGTCACCGCCGGGCAAATAAATTCCGTGAAGCCGGCCTCACTACAAACCCTGACTTCCCAATCCGACCCCGAACCATTATACTGCGCGTCGTTAGGACACTATTCCGTCCCGGAACCCTGACCGCCCGGCCCGCAAGGCCGGGCGGCTGCGTTTCAGGGACCAAGCAAACGGAGCCCAAAATGGCCGATATTCTGATGCCGAAGGCGACGGCCGTCTGGCTGATCGACAACACGACGCTGACCTTCAAGCAGGTCGCCGACTTCTGTGGCCTGCACACGCTCGAGGTGAAGGGCATCGCCGATGGCGACGTCGCCGAGAACATGCGCGGCGTCGATCCGATCTCCGGCGGCGAGCTGACGCGCGAGGAAATCCGCAAGGGCGAGGCAGACCCCGACTATGTGCTGAAAAAGGCCGAGTCGAAGATCGCCCACATCCCGCAGCCCAAGCGCAAGGGTGCCCGTTACACCCCGGTGGCGCGCCGCCAGGACAAGCCCGATGCGATCGCCTGGTTCATCCGCAACCACCCGGAAGTGACCGATGCGCAGATCTCCAAGCTGATCGGCACCACCAAGGCGACGATCACCAATGTGCGCGACAAGACGCACTGGAACTCGCAGAACATCAAACCGGTCGACCCGGTGACGCTGGGCCTGTGCTCGCAGATCGAACTCGACGAAGTGATCGCCAAGGCCGCCGACAAGCGCCGCAAGATGGACGCTCAGAAGCAGTCGGAAGTTTCGGGCCCGGGCCTCGCGCCCGCCGAGGATACCGACGCGCAGGCGGCCTCAGAGGACCGGAACAAGGAAGAGCCGAACGCCGACGATATCTTCTCGGCCTTCAAGAACTAGCCGCGTTCCGCATCCGGACGTTAAAGAGCCCGCCGCGACTCTCGTGGCGGGCTTTTTCTTTGCTTGTCGGGCTGAGGGGGCCAGGAACAGACGGCAGCCATACCGGAATCAGACTGAAAATGTACTGGAATCGTACTGTTTTAAGACCGTCCGTCCCACAATCGCTCCTCAATCCTTCCGCGGGAAGTTCTTGACCGCATCCGCCAGGCTATGGCGCGCGCTTCCCGGGCGCAGGGGCTTGGGCTGGCCCTCATGCGGGGCCCAGCCGGACAGCCAGACAATGTTGAAGGTCGCCCTCAGGCGGCCATCCGGATCGCTGTAGCGCTCGGCATAGAGCTCGCTC
Source organism: Henriciella mobilis (assembly GCF_003576285.1). NCBI lineage: Bacteria > Pseudomonadati > Pseudomonadota > Alphaproteobacteria > Hyphomonadales > Hyphomonadaceae > Henriciella > Henriciella mobilis. The sequence continues at coordinate 331,911 of NZ_QWFX01000006.1, forward strand.
ATCCGCATCAGCACGGCCGGTGACAGCGGCCGCCGCGGCCCCTTTTCGCCGGTCAGGAAGGCGGCCTGCTCACCCATTCCCTTGATATCACGCATCAATTTGAGCGGGTCGTCATAGCGTACCGTCACCGTGTCAATGTCCGCGACGGGCAGGGCAAAGCCAGCCCGCTGCATCAGGGCTGCCATGTCCTGCAGGCCCGGCAGCGGCGAAAGCCGCGCCGACGCGCCGCCATGGATCTCCGACTCAGCTTCGATCAGGCAGGCCCTGAGCTCGGCCAGCGTCCCGCCTGCGAACAGGCAGCCAAGGAACAGCCCGTCCGGCTTCAGCCCCTGCCGTATCCGCACCAGCATCCCCGGCAGGTCATTCACCCAGTGCAGGCTGAGCACCGACGTCACAAGGTCATACCGCCCTGTTTCAAAAGCATCTTCTTCCTCGTCGAGCTGGAACGCCTCAAGGCCGTCGGCTTTCATCCTGGCGACAAATTCCGCCGAAGCATCCGCCGCGTCCACGGCTCCGACCCGGCCGGAGGCCCGCAGCTTCTGCGCGGCCCGGCCATCATGGGCGCCAAGGTCCAACGCGCGCTCGAACGTCTTGGTCGTGTCCATCAGCCGTTCGACAAGCTGACTCGACTCCCGCTCCTTCAGGAAGGCATAGTCATCATAACGGGCAGCCGCCCGGTCGCGGTGCAGACGCACCAGGTTTCGGTCGAATAGCTTGGGTGGGGCAGTGGCCATGGGGCTCGATATGGACCGGCTGAGCCGTTCAGCAAAGGCCGGATTGCGCTCACTCGGTGATTTCATCTGGCCACCGCGCTCGCTGCTGACCGGCCAGAGCCATGTCGGGCCGGGCCTGATCCCGCCGGAAGACTTCGCGAAGCTCAGCTTCCTGAATGGCAGCGGCTGCCGCCTCTGCGCGATGCCAGCCGAGAGCGATCTCGGTGATGCGACACTGTGCGGCGCCTGCGCGGCCAAGCCGCCACCGTGGCAGGCGGCCCGCGCGGCCCTCGAATATGACGATGCCTCACGCAAGGCCGTGCTGGACCTGAAGCGCGCGGGCCGGCGTGACGGCCTGCCTGTCTATGCCGCCTGGATGGCACTTTCGGCCGCCGACATCCTCCCGGCGGCCGACCTGATTGTGCCGGTACCGCTACACTACAGGCGCCTGGCCAGCCGCGGTTTCAACCAGTCCGGCTGGCTGGCGGCCGCCCTCTCACAGCGCACCGGCAAGCCCTTCGCAGCCGATGCGCTTGTCCGGCGCAGGCCAACCCCGACCCAAGGCGGTCTCACCGCCCGTGAGCGGCGCCGGAACGTGCGGGGCGCCTTCGCGGTCCGCCCGTCGCGCGCCGACCGGATCGAAGGAGCGCATGTGCTGCTGGTGGACGATGTCTACACAACCGGCGCGACCCTTTCGGCATGCACGCGTGCCCTGAAAAAGGGCAAGGCGGCCTCAGTCAGCGTGCTGGTGCTGGCGCGCGTTGTCAGGCCGACGGATGTCACCATATAGAAGGCTCAACAGGATATTTTCCGGAGCAGACATGCAAAAGGTCACCATCTACACACGCGCCTTCTGCCCCTTTTGCACAAGGGCCGTCAGCCTACTGAAGCAGAAGGGCGTTGATTTTAAAGAGATTGATGCCGGTATGGACCCCGACAAGAAGCAGGAAATGGTTTCGCGGGCGAATGGCGCGCGGACCTTCCCGCAGATCTTCGTCGGTGACACCCATATTGGCGGCTGCGACGAGATGATGGCCCTCGAACGCGCTGGCAAGCTCGATCCGATGATCGAGGCCGTCTGACGGGGAGCATAATCGATGATCCGCTATGCACTGGAATGCAGGGATTGCGAGGCCGGTTTCGAGGGCTGGTTTGCGTCTTCTGATGCCTTCGAGACACAGCGTGACAGGCATCTTATCACATGCCCGAACTGCGGCGGCGCCGACGTGCGCAAGCAGATCATGGCACCATCGGTGCGCCCTTCGGAAAAGTCTGGCGCCTCCGACCCGGAACGGGTGTTCGGCAAGCTCGCGGCAAAGGCGCGCCAGCACATCGCCGAAAATTATGACTATGTGGGCGACGGCTTCGCCGAGGAAGCACGCAGCATGTATTATGGCGAGCGCGACCACCGGCCGATCTGGGGCGAGACGACCGCGGAAGAACGCGAGGCGCTGCAGGAAGAAGGCGTGCCGGCCGCGCCCCTACCGCCTGCTTTCGTGCCGCCGCGCCAGGACGACAAGTCAAAACTCAACTAGGAACTGTCCAAACCGGACAGATGCGACGGCTTGGCCGCTTGACGGCGCGCGCATGCTCAATAAAAACGGCTTCGATTCAGGTACGGAGAGCGCCAGATGGCTTCGAGCGAATACACGCACGGCGAAATGAAGATCGACGCCCAGTCGAAAATGTATGACGGCTTCATGAAGGCCAGCGCCTGGGGCGCGCTGATCCTGCTGATTTCCGTCGGCTACATGGTCTTTACCCTGTCGATGGGCATCAACTGGCTGGTCTCGCTGGTTCTCTGCGCCGGCGCAGGTATCGCGATTGGCATGATCATGGGGATGGGCGGCGCCTGGATCGCAACCGTGGTTGCGCTGGCCGGCCTTGCCATCTTCATCCAGCTGCTGATCTTCCTGATCGGGCTGGTCGTCTAGCAAGCCCCCTCAAAGTGGCCGCGCCCACTTTCTGAGATCATCGACAAACAGGTCTGGCACTTCCATCGCTGCGAAGTGACCGCCTTTTGGCATGTCCGCCCAATGCTGGACATTGTAGGCCCGCTCGCACCAGCTGCGCGGCGGCATCAGCATGTAAGTGTCGCCGGGATAATTGGCGAAACCGGTCGGCACCTCGATGCGCTGGCCCTCAGGCAGTGTCCCGCCGCCCTCCAGGAAGAACGCCGCGTAGTACCAGACCGATGTCGCGATCGCATCATTCACCAGGTAGATCATCGCATTGGTGATGAGCTGGTCTTTCGAATAGACGCTGAAGAGATTGCCGTCGGGCACGTCCGACCAGCCGTGGAACTTCTCGATGATCCAGGCGGCGGTGCCGAGCGGTGAATCCATCAGCGCCATCGCCAGTGTCTGGGGCTTGGTCGCCTGCTCCATGAGGTAAGCGCCCTCGGCCTGCATGCTGGCCTGGCTTTTGGCGATCCATTCCTTCTCTGCGTCCGATTGCGGTGAGGCAGCGGCCGGGCGCAGGCCCATCATGTTGAGATGGATTGCCCGGCAGCCGCCTTGCGGCGCACTCGCCGGATGCTCGAATCCGAGCCATGAGGTGACCAGGCTGCCCCAGTCGCCGCCCTGCGCGAGATAGGTCTCGTAGCCCAGCACCTCACGCATCAGCGTGTTGAACAGGTTCGCCGTCTTTCGCTGGCCGATGGGTGCTGTGGGCTTTCCGGAAAAGCCGTAGCCCGGCAATGAAGGGATGACGAGGTCGAAAGCATCGGCGACGGAGCCGCCATGCTGCGAGGGGAAAGCGAGCGGGCCGATGGCGTCATAGAATTCGAAGAAGGAACCCGGCCAGCCATGGGTCATCAGGAGCGGCCGCTTGCCTTCAGCTTCGCCCACAATATGCAGGAAGTGGATGTCGAGGCCGTCAATCTCGGCCTTGAAATGTGGGTAGCGGTTAAGTTCGGCTTCGGCCGCCCGCCAGTCGTAGCGGTCCAGCCAGTGCGCCTGGATATCCTTCATCACATCGGCTGACATACCGAATTGCCATGGACCGCCCGCCGCCGGCGCGGGAAACCAGCGATAGGTAGCAATCCGCTCGCGGATGCGCTTGAGCGTCTCGTCTGCAATGTCGATTTTGAAAGGCCGTGCTTCGCCCATCCTGTCCTCCCGGTGTCTTGCTACCGGCAGAAAGGCAGGCCCGTCTCAGGGCGTCAATGTCGCGTTGGGGAAAGTCCCGACCGAATCCTAGGCGTCAGGGAAACCTTCATTCACAGAATTGAAGTGTCCGGAAGTCGTGTCACCAATGGCCGCAATGCCGCCGACAACCGCGAGCGCGAGAAGGCCGATCAGCAGCGTGTACTCAACGGCGCTTGCGCCGCTGTCGCTCCGCCGGAACTTGCTGATGAGACGCTGGACCATGCCGCCCCCTAAAAACGCTCTGACAAAGCCTCGAAAAGCGGGATGTCCGCTGGCGGGGCCGGATAAGTCTTCAGGTCGGTGGGCTTGACCCACTCAATGGCCTGGCCTTCGAGCGGAACAGGTTCGCCTTTCCAAACCCTGAGTATATACAATGGCATGAACAGGTGAAATTTCGGATAATCGAAACTGGCAAAGTTGAAGGATTGCAGATCACCCGGCGCTGCCTCAACCTGTAGCTCTTCCTTCAGTTCGCGGCAGAGCGCCGCTTCCGGCGTTTCGCCGGATTCCACCTTTCCACCAGGAAACTCCCAAAGACCGGCCATCGACTTACCCTCGGGGCGACGGGCCAGCAGGACCCGGTCCTGCGCATCCATGAGCGCTGCAGCCACGACGAAAACCAGAGGTTTTGTCATGTCCGGTAGGCGCCGTTTATGTCGACATAGGCGTGTGTGAGATCGCACGTCCAGACCGTCCAGGCGGCATCCCCGGCGGCGACATCGACGCGGACCGATATGTGGTCTCCGGCAAAGTGCGCGCTGGCCCTGGCCTCGTCATAGCCGGGCGAGCGCATGCCGCCCTCGGCGACCAGATGGTCCCCGAACCAGATACGCATCTCATCCTTGGAGATCGGCTCCAGCGACTTGCCGACCGCCATGACGATCCGGCCCCAATTGGCATCGCCCGCTGCCATCGCGGTCTTGATCAGCGGCGAGTTCGCGATGTGCATCCCGATCGTCTTTGCGGACGCCTCGCTGACAGCACCTTCGATACGGATCTCGACGAATTTCGAGGCCCCCTCCCCGTCCTTCACCAGTTGGTGGGCAAGGTCGCGGAACGTCTCGTCGATCAGCGCGCGAAAGGCTTCCAGCCGCGGATCGTCGGCCGATTCGATGAGCGGCGCGCCGGACCCGCCTGTCGCAAATAGCATGCAGCTGTCCGATGTCGATGTATCGCCATCGACCGTGACCGAATTGAGCGACCGGTCCACAGAGCCGCGCAACAGCGTATCTAGCACTTCGGGCGTCAAGGCGGCGTCGGTGAAGACGTAGCAGAGCATCGTCGCCATGTTCGGCATGATCATGCCCGAGCCCTTGAGAATGCCGGCAACAGACACCTCGACCCCGTCGATCTCGCAACTGCCGCCGGAGGCTTTCGGGAATGTGTCGGTGGTCATGAAGGCGCGGGTGCACGCTTCCCAGTCCGGCGGCGCCAGCCGGCCCGACAGGTCCGGCAGCATCTGGCCCACATAGTTCGGGTCCGGCAGCGGCTCGCCGATCACGCCCGTCGCTGCCAGGAAGCACTCCTCGCGCGGAACACCCAGGGTCTCGACCATCGCCTTCAGCGTCGCATCGTTCTTGAGCACGCCGGCCTTGCCAGTGAAGGCGTTGGAATTGCCGGCATTCACGACGAGCGCCCTCGCCTTCCCCTTTCCCGCCTTGAGCGCCATACGGCACCAGTCAACGTCCGCCGAAGCCGTGTGCGAGCGCGTGAATACCCCGGCCGTGCTTGTGCCGTCCGGCAGGACGAACAGGAAGACATCGTCGCGCTCGACACCGCGCCTGGCGTAAAATCCCCGGGACGCGGTCGCCGCGAGCACGCCTTTGACGGCCGGCAGCGTGGGAAACGCCGCCGGGGCGAAGGGAGACGGTTTCAGCTTCATTGAATCGGTTCGTCCTCGGCACTTTCAGATGGGGCTGGGTCTTCGCTGCTGGCGTCCGGCTCGTCCAGCAGCTCGGTTGGGTCCGGCTCTTCCAGATAGGACAGGTCCGGCGGGCCGCCATCACGCTGCTGGATCGATGCGTCCGCGCGCAGCTGGCGCAGGATCTTGCTGATCTCCGTGAAGGTCAGATAGGTCACGATTTCCGGGCGCATCTCGTCCTTCGTCTTGGGCGGGCGCGTGCGCCGCTCCTCGACTTTCAGGATGTGCCAGCCCTGTTCGGACTCGAAAGGTTCGGAAATCTCGCCGACGGGCGTGTCGGCGATCACCGATGGAAACGGATCGATCATCTCGTTCGGGGCGACCCAGCCAAAAGAGCCGCCATCGAGGCGCGTGCGGGTGTCCTTGGAGTTTTCGAACGCGAGCGTCGTGAAATCGGCGCCGCCACGGGCCTTGCGAAGCACCTCTTCGGCCGCTTCCTGCGTCTCGACGAGGATATGGCGGATGCGCACCTCGTCATCGAGCTGCTGCAGCTTCACCTGCTCGTCATACATCTTGTCGATGGCCGCCTCGGTGACTTCGGTCGAAACGAGGTTCTCCATCAGGAAATTGCCCAGCAGGCGCTCGCGGGCCGTCTCCAGCCGGCGCTGGGCCTGTGGGGACCGGTCGAGACCGCGGCGCACGGCTTCCTGGGCCAGCAGGCGCTGGTCGATCAGTTGCTCAAGCACGGTCTGGTATTCGGTATGGTCAGGGCCGAAGGACTCGCCGGCTTCGATGCGCCCCTGGGCGACGGCTTCAAGCTCAACGTCCGAGATATAGATCGGCTCTCCGTTCACGACAGCTGCCGTTGAGGCGTCGAAACCGACCTGCCTGTCGCGGACTGGCGTGCCGACAGGATCGCATCCGGTCAGAGCCAGCATGCCGCTGAGCGCGGCGCCCAGAATGAAGTAACGGGAGGATTTCATGCAAATTCCCAATGTTGATGCTGCAGCCGCCTGCATTGACACCCCCTGAGCGGCTTCTTAAGTCTCCGACGGCGACTGGTCGAGAGGTTAGTTTGCCCGGCGCGCACGCGAAGCTAGTGTGCACCTTCTGTCAATCACTTGAAGGCAGGAGGGCCTAACCAAGTCAACAGCGCAGTTTGGTACCCGGTTCAATGCTTTCAGTTGCCCGTAAACTCTTCGGTTCTTCCAATGACAGGAAAATCAAGCCGATGCGCAAGCGTGTTGAGAAGATCAACGCGCTTGAGCCACAAATGGAGGCGCTTTCCGACGAGGAATTAAGGGCCAAAACCACAGAATTTCGAGAGCGTCTCGAGCAGGGCGCGAAGCTCGACGACTTGCTTGAGGAAGCCTTTGCAGTGGTCCGCGAGGGCTCAAAACGCTCGCTCGGCATGCGACATTTCGACGTCCAGCTGATCGGCGGCATGGTCTTGCACGAGGGCGCGATTGCGGAAATGCGCACCGGTGAGGGCAAGACGCTGGTGGCCACGCTCGCTGTTTACCTCAATGCGCTCGCCGGCAAGGGCGTCCACGTCATCACCGTCAACGATTACCTCGCCAGCCGCGACGCGGAATGGATGGGCAAGCTGTACGGTTTCCTTGGCCTGACGACCGGTACGATCGTGCACGGCCTCGACGACCAGCAGCGCAAGGCGGCCTATGCCTGCGATATCACCTACGGCACGAATAACGAGTTCGGCTTCGACTATCTGCGCGACAATATGAAATATTCGATCGAGCAGATGGCGCAGCGCGGCCATGCTTATGCGATTGTCGACGAGGTCGACTCGATCCTGATCGATGAAGCGCGCACCCCTCTGATCATTTCCGGTCCGACCGACGACCGCTCCGACCTCTACCGGACCATCGACAAGTTGATCCCGCAGCTCGACGACGAGACTGATATCGAACTCGACGAAAAGCAGCGCTCGGTGATGTACACCGAGGACGGCATGGAGAAGATGGAGCGGATGCTCGAGGAAGCGGGCCTGCTGGAAGGCTCGCTCTGGGATCCGCACAACATCACCATCGTTCACCACGCCAACCAGGCGCTCCGGGCCCACAAGCTCTTCTTCAAGGACAAGCACTACCTGATGAAGGATGACCAGGTGATGCTGGTCGACGAGTTTACAGGCCGCATGATGGAAGGCCGCCGCCTGTCGGAAGGTCTTCACCAGGCGATCGAGGCCAAGGAAGGCGTCGATATCAAGCCCGAAAACCAGACGCTCGCCTCGATTACGTTCCAGAACTATTTCCGCCTCTATGAAAAGCTGGCCGGAATGACCGGTACGGCCATTACAGAGGCTGACGAATTTGCCGACATCTACAAACTGGAAGTCTTCCAGCTGCCGACCAACAAGCCGGTCCAGCGGATCGACGAGGACGATGTCGTCTACCGGATCGCCAAGGCGAAGTACCAGGAAATCATCAAGGAAGTCCGCGATGCGCGCGCCAAGGGCCAGCCGGTCCTGCTCGGCACCGCCTCGATCGAGAAATCCGAGATCATCTCGACGCTGCTGACCCAGGCCAAGATTCCGCACAATGTGCTGAACGCCCGCCACCACGAGCACGAAGCCGAGATCATCGCAGAAGCTGGCCTGCCCGGCGCTGTCACGGTGGCCACCAACATGGCTGGCCGCGGCACCGACATCCAGCTTGGCGGCAACTTCGAAATGCGCATGTGGAAGGCCGAGGACGAATTCCAGTCCAAGCACGGCCGCGAGCCGACCGAGGAAGAGCGCGCGCAGATGGAAGCCGAGATCAAGGCGTCCATTGAAATCGGCAAGAAGGAAGCGCTCGCCGCAGGCGGCCTCTTCGTCATCGGCACCGAGCGCCACGAAAGCCGGCGCATCGACAACCAGCTTCGTGGCCGGACAGGCCGTCAAGGGGACCCGGGCAAGTCGAAATTCTTCATCTCCGTTGAAGACGACCTTATGCGGGTTTTCGCTGCTGACCGCCTGAACTCGATCATGAAGAGTCTCGGCATCAAGGAAGACGAGGGCATCACGCACCCCTGGATGAACAAGGCGATCGAGACGTCCCAGAAGAAGATCGAGCAGCGCAACTTCGAAATCCGCAAGAACGTCCTTAAGTATGACGATGTCATCAATGACCAGCGCAAGGCGATGTTCGAGCAGCGCCGCGACTTCATGGTGGCCGAGAACGTCACCGACGTTGTCACCGACATGCGCCACGATGTGATTGATGGCTGGGTCGCCCGCGCCATGCCGCCCAAGGCCTTTGCCGAGCAATGGGACGTCGACGGGCTCACCGAGACGCTGAAGAACGAACTCGACCTCGACCTGCCGATCGCGAAATGGGCCGCCGAGGAAGGCGTTGCCAATGAAGAGATCGCCGAGCGTATCCGCGTCGCCTCCGACCAGCATTTCGAACAGAAGGTCGAACAGGCCGGCGCCAAGCAGATCAAGATGGTGGAAAAGCAGGTCCTGCTCCAGGTCCTCGACCAGCGCTGGCGCCAGCACCTGCAACAGATCGACCAGCTGCGGTCTGTCATCCACCTGCGCTCCTACGGCCAGCGCGACCCGCTGAACGAGTTCAAGGAAGAAGCCTTCAAGCTGTTCAACGACCTGCTCGACACGATGCGTGTCGAAGTGTCCCGCATCCTGATGAATATCCGCATTGCTCCGCCGCCGACTGACGAGCAGCGCGCGCAGCTGGCTGCCGCCCGAGAGCAGCTCCTGAATCGCGAAGGCGTGCGGGAAACCCACCTCGATCCCGACACCGGCGACAATGAGATGACCCCGGATGTCGTGGAAGGGCCGAACGACCCGCATGCTGGCCCACCGCTGCACCAGGCCGAGGCCGACTGGTCGAAAACGCCGCGCAATGCGCCCTGTCCTTGCGGTTCAGGCAAAAAGTACAAGCATTGCCATGGCTCGCTTACAGGCGCCGACCAGCAGCGCCTCTAGGCTGGCGGTACGGCTGTCGCAGCCGGGCGCGTGGGCATAAAGTCCAGGTCTGGCGTCTCCCCCAGCGCATAAGCGACGTGCTCCTGCAGAAGTTCCGTCACGATGGTGGCATCACCGGATAGACGCTCGGGCGGGATGATGGGGCCGAACGCCATGTCGAATTCGGCGCGTTTCTTGTTCAGCAATTCATGGAAGAGCGTAATGTCGCGCAGCTCGCCATTGATCTGGCTGAGCTTGTAGAACAGCCAGGAATTGGCCGCCTCGATATGCAGCGGCAGAATCGGCGCCTTCTGCTTGCGCGCCAAGCTCACCACGGTCGGGAACCATTCCTGCTCGGTCAGCTCTCCATCAATCTTCTTGGCGAGCTTGCCCGAAGGAAAGATGACGATGCATTTTTCCTGCTCGAAGGCTTCGGCCGCCATGCGCAGCGTCTCGCGCGTCTTGGCCGGTGTGCGCTTGCTCGCAACCCATTCGATCGGGATCATGACGTCGGTGAAAGCCGGATTGACGCGCAGCGCATCGGCATTGGCGAAGAACACGACGTCCTCGCGCTTGCGCACAATCGCATCCCAGACAGCGACCCCGTCGGCCAGGCCCGTGGGGTGATTCGCTGCAATGACGACGCGGCCTTTTTCCGGGAGCCGGTCGAGATGGCGCAGATCGAGGCTGACATTCAGCTGCTGCGACAGGTATTCAAACGATTGGCGCCCGGACAGCGTCATCAGCGTATCGGCCATGCGCCGCGCTTTTCGGTAGCCGAGCGCCGAATACAGGACCGGCCGCACGATGGGCCAGCTCCAGTGGCCGGCAAAGCTCGGGCAGCGCTCCTCGATCAGCGTATCGACAATATGCTGATCAGGCTCGTCCAGGTCTTTCAGGAAAGCCGACGCGGTGGAATTTTTTTTGAGAATTTCTTCCGTCATCTCACGTGCTCAGCGGGCTGCAAAACCACGCCACATCTCCCTCAAACCCTTACTCTAACACAGTTTCCGGGCCCTGCACCGTCCCTCTGGCGGTCATGCAAGACTTTGAATTGTAAACATTTCAGCAAGTTTCGCTTTACCAACCCGTAATGCGTAGCTGCCAGTCTGTTCACAACTGAGGGGGAGCGCTGATGGTGCTCCGGAGTTGCTTGAACAGGGTAGAGTCAATGAAAGTTCTTTGGATTGAAGATCAGGAGCCGGTCCGGGACATGCTGAACATCGCGGCTGACAAGGCTGCGCGGGCGCGTGTCCAGATCGACCTGGTCCTGGCTCACACCCTGATGGAGGCCGAGCGCCGCCTGAGGCTTGAGCGATTCGATCTGGTGATCACCGAATTGACGCTGCCGGACAGCTATGATGGCGACATGACCATTGCGCGTATCGCGAATATGGGCGGTCACCGGATCGCTGTCTCCACAGCCAACCCCGACCGCGACAAGATTGTCGAGACGGCTGTGCGCTGCGGCTGCAATATCGCCCCGCAACCGGTCTTCAAGGCGGGTCTGCCCTATAACCGGTTCATCCAGCGCCCGGAAGCGATGCTCGATTTCATGTTCGACCTGATGGAGAATGCAGGCGCGCAATCCTCGCGCACGGCCGCCTGAGACAGCGCACCACACAAAAACTCCATGCGTTTCAGGACTGCTTGAGCTAGGCAGAAGACATGGAGTCCTTATCGCTATTTCCGGCAACGCTGACGCTTGTCGCGGCGAATGTGCTGGCCAGCCTCTATGCGTGGCTGAACCCGGCCTTCCTGATGTCGAATGTGTTCGATATCGCGGCGATCCGTGAGAAGCGCGAATGGCACCGGCTTGTGACATCCGGCTTCCTGCACCTGAACACATTCCACCTCTTCATCAACATGTTCGTGCTGTTCCAGTTCGGCGCTGTTGTTGAAACCACGATCGGGACGGCGGGCTTCCTCATCGTCTACGCCGCCTCGCTGCTGGGCGGGAATCTCTGGGCGCTGCTGGAGAATTTCCGGACGCCCACCTATCGGGCCCTCGGCGCCTCGGGCGCGGTATCAGGTGTCGTTTTCTCTTTCTGCCTGTTTGCGCCGCTGACCCTGCTCTGGATCTTTTTCATCCTGCCTCTTCCGGCATTCGTCTTCGCCGTCCTGTTCATCGTGATCAGCACCATACTGGCGCAGCGCGAGAACCGCATGTTCGGGCATGAAGCGCATATTGGCGGCGCGCTGGCCGGCGTCCTCGCAACCATCGCCGTCGAGCCGGCATCGCTGTCCTATTTCGCCAGCCAGGTCTCGTCTTTCTTCGGAGGGGGCTGAGCCATGAGTGTTGAAGACGCCTATCGCCAGCGCGTGAAGGCCGGGCAGCTCAGCGAAGACCCGGCCCAGCTCGCCGCTGCCCGCCAGCTGGACGGCGTGCTCGACCGCATCCGCAATGCGCCATCCGGCGGCCTTTTCCGCAAGCCGCCGCACATTCGCGGCCTTTACCTCTGGGGTGGTGTGGGCCGCGGAAAATCAATGCTGATGGACCTGTTCCATGAACTGGCCCCCGTTGCATCCAAGCGCGTCCACTTCCACGAATTCATGGGCCGGGTGCATGACGAGATGAACGCCTGGCGGGAAATGGACGAGGGTGAGCGCCGCCGAGCCGCTCACCGGGTGAAAGGTGCCGGCAGCGACCCGATCCCGCCAGTGGCGAAATTGATCGCGTCCGAGGCGAAACTGCTCTGCTTCGACGAGTTCCAGGTCACCCAGATTGCCGATGCCATGATCCTCGGGCGCCTGTTCGAGCACCTGTTCGAGGACCGCGTCACCGTCGTCGCGACCTCGAACCGCCATCCGGACGATCTCTACAAGGATGGGCTCAACCGCCAGCTCTTCCTGCCCTTCATCGAGATGATCAAGGCACAGTGCGAAGTCTTCGAGCTGTCGTCGGAACGCGACTACCGACTTGAACGCCTCACCGAGGCGCCTGTCTGGCACGTCCTGACGGGTGCCGATGGCGAAGCCCGGCTCGATGAGGCCTTTGACCGGCTGACGCTGGGCGCGCATCCAAACCAGTGCTTCCTGCATGTGAAGGGGCGCAAGATCCTGGTGCCCAAGGAAGCGGCCGGCGTCGCGCGCTTCACCTTCTCAGAGCTGTGCGAGAAGCCACTCGGCGCGCGTGACTATCTCGCCATCGCGGCCAATTTCCACACTGTCCTGCTGGGCGGCGTGCCCACGCTGTCACCGGACAAGCGCAATGAGGCCGCCCGCTTCGTCGCCCTGATCGATGCGCTTTATGAGGCCCGCGTCAAACTTGTTGCCACGGCAGCGGCAGAGCCCGACGATCTCTACCCATCCGGCGATGGCAGTTTCGAATTCCAGCGCACGGCCAGCCGCCTGCATGAAATGCGCTCGGAGGAATATCTGGCGCTCGAACATCGCGTGCCCCCGCGCGCGGAAGACCTGGAGCGAGACGCCAAATAAAAACCCCCGCCGGCTGGCAGGGGTTTTCAGAAACACAGTGTGTTCAGCAGGCGCGCGACTAGACGCCGAAGCCCTTGAACTTGTCCTTGAAGCGCGACACGCGGCCACCGCGGTCGATGTTCTGCTGGCCGCCGGTCCAGGCCGGGTGGACCTTCGGGTCGATGTCCAGCACGAGGCGGTCACCTTCCTTGCCGTAGGTCGAACGGGTCTGGTACTCGGTTCCATCAGTCATGACGACAGTGATGAAGTGATAGTCGGGATGGCCTTCGGCTTTCATCGTCTCTAGTCCTTCGCGTCAGCGGCCAATCGCGTTACCTGCGCGCATTGGCCTCTGTGAAATTCGGAAAGCGGCGTCATAAGGGAAAGTCGCCACGCCTGCAAGGGGCTGACGGCAAGCAAGGTGCAATGGAATGAGCGAGACGAGCGACAGCGTAACCGAAGACCGCCGGGAAACGGCGTCCGATGACGCGATCAAGAACCGCCCGAAGGCCCGCAGCATCAAGCCGCTGGCCCTGCTCTGGCCATATGTAAAGCGCCATATCGGACTGGTCCTCATTGCCCTGGTCTTCCTGGTCGTGGCGACCATGGCATCGCTCGCCATCCCCTTCCTGTTCGGTGAAGCTGTCGATGCAGGCCAGGGCGGCGCAAGCGGCGCAGAACTGCTGGCGACGATCGACCGCTATTTTCTCTATGTCCTCGCCGCGGCGGTAGCGATGGGCGTGCTGAGCGCGCTGCGCTTCTACTTCGTTTCCCGTTTCGGCGAACGGGTTGCCGCCGACCTGCGGACCGATCTCTATGCCAAGTTGCTCAGCCTGTCGCCGCGCTTTCATTCATCGATCCGCTCGGGCGAGGCAGTCTCGCGGCTGACGGCGGACGTCTCCCTGATCGAGACCTTCCTTGGCTCATCGGCCTCGCTGGCCTCGCGCACGCTGCTGTCGACGACCGGTGCCATCATCATGATGCTGGTCACCAACTGGCAGCTCGGTGGCACGCTGCTCCTGATGATCCCGCTGGCCATGCTGCCTGTCCTCGTGATCGGGCGCATCATCCGGGGCGCCTCGAGCAAGGCGCAGTCGCGGCTGGCCGAAGCCGGGGCCGATGCGAGCGAAGCGCTGGATGCGATCGAACTGGTTCAGGCCTATGGGCAGGAAGAACGCCGGCGGCTGTCCTTCACGGCCGCCGCAGAAGCCGTCTTCAAGGCCGGGCTGAAGCGCATCACCGCGCGCGCCTTCATGATCCTGGCGGTCTCGATCATGCTGCTGGGCGGTATGGTGGGCATCCTCTGGCTCGGCGCCCGCGCTGTGGCGAATGAGACCATGACACCGGGTGAGCTGACGCAGATGATCCTCTACGCCTTCTATGCCGGTTCGGGTTTCGGCATGCTGGCCGAGGTCTGGGGCGAGGTGATGCGCGCAGCCGGCGCCTCGGACAGGGCAAGCGAAATCCTGAAGGAAACGCCCGACATCCGCGCCCCGGAACAGTCTGCCCCGCTCGCCAGCCCGTCCACAGGCCATCTCGTCTTCGACCAGGTCGGCTTTGCCTATGACACGGGCGACCTGCCGGCGCTGAAAGACTTCTCGCTAGACATTGAGCCCGGTGAATTCGTGGCGCTGGTCGGCCCGTCGGGCGCTGGCAAGTCGACGGTCTTCCGGCTGGCCCTGCGCCTGTTCGACCCGCAGTCGGGGCGTATCCTTGTCGATGGCGTCGCCGCTGCCAGCATCGACCCCGCCCTCTGGCGGAGCCTCTTTGCCTACGCCCCACAGGAATCGGCCCTCTTCACCGGTACGGCGCGTGAGAACATCGCCTTCGGGTCGGTCGGCCCGGTCAGCGACGAAAAGCTGGTCAAGGCTGCGAAGATGGCTGAGGCGTGGAGCTTCCTGGAGGAGAAAGGCGGCCTCGACGCACATATCGGCCAGAAAGGGCGCTCCTTGTCGGGCGGCCAGCGCCAGCGCATCGCGCTTGCCCGCGCGCTGGTCCGCGAAGCGCCGATCCTGCTGCTGGATGAGGCCACCTCCGCCCTCGACAGCGAAAGCGAACGGCTGGTGCAGAAGGCCATCTCCACGGCAGCCGAAGGGCGCACGACGCTCGTCATCGCGCACCGCCTGTCGACTATCCGCCGGGCCGACCGGATCGTTGTCATGGACAAGGGCGCGATCGTCGAACAGGGCACACACGATGCGCTCGTCGCACAAGGCGGGCTCTATGCGCGGCTGGCCGAGATGCAGTTCGCCGCTCAGGCGGCGGAGTAGGCCTTAGTCCTCACCGAAAGCCTTGGCCTTGCGCAGGCGCTCCTTGAGCTTCGGCAGGATCGCTTCGTTCGCGGCGATGATATTGCCCGTCGTCTGGACGTCGCCGCCATCGATTTCCTCGACCTGGCCATAGGCCTCGCGCACCAGCACGATGCCAGCGGCGATATCCCACGGCTTCAGGCCGCGCTCCCAGAAGCCGTCGAACCGTCCGGCCGCGACATAGGCAAGATCCAGCGCCGCCGACCCATAGCGGCGAATGCCGGCCGTGACGGGGGTGACAGACGCGATTTCCTGGGAAAATAGGCGGTGGGCATGCTCGCCCTTGCCGACCCAGGGCGTCCCTGTCGCAAAGACGCCTTCCTCAAGGCGCTTGCGGCCCGCAACGATCAGCTTGCGCTGGTCGAGCCAGGCGCCGCGGCCCGTCTCGGCCCAGAAGATCTCATTCTTGGCGACATCATAGACGACACCGCAGAACAGATTGCCCTCGCGTTCCAGCGCGATGGAGACCGCATAGTGCGGCTGGCCGTGCAGGAAGTTCAGCGTACCATCGAGCGGATCGACGATGAAGCGGTTGGACTTGTCCGTACCCTCGACCACGCCACGCTCTTCCATGACGAAGCCATAGCCGGGGCGCGCCTTGGAGAGGCTGTCATAGATGATGTCCTCGGCGCGATGGTCCGCGTTCGAGACAAAGTCCGCCGGTCCTTTCTTGGAGATCTGCAAATTCTCCACCTCGCCAAAGTCGCGCGCAAGCGAGCGACCGGCCAGGCGGGCAGCATTGATCATCACGGTTCCGACGGGTGAGGGTTTGGACATATCAGACCTTAGTCAGCGCGTTTGAGATAGGTCGTGTCGGAGGTCTGCACGACAATGCGCTCGCCCACGCCCACGAATGGCGGGACCATCACACGGATGCCGTTCTCGCAGACCGCCGGCTTGAAGCTGTTGGCCGCTGTCTGGCCTTTCACGACCGGCTCGGTTTCCTCGATGGTCAGGATCACCTGGTCGGGCAGGGAAATGCCGATCGGCTTTTCCTCGTAGAATTCGATGACCACAGTCATGCCATCCTGCAGGAAGTCGCCCTGGTCGCCGATGAAATCCTTCTGGATCTCGATCTGCTCGAAGGTCTCCTGATCCATGAAGGCATAAGCCTCACCGGCATCGAACAGGAACTGGTAGTCGCGCTGCTCGAGGCGGACCTTCTCCACGGTCTCGGAGGAACGAAACCGCTCATTGAGCTTCGATCCGTTGATCAGGTTGCGCAGCTCGACCTGGTTGAACGCGCCGCCCTTGCCGGGCTTCACAGAGTTCGTTTTCACGGCGCGCCAGACGCTGCCCTGATGCTCGATCACGTTCCCCGGCTTGATTTCATTGCCATTGATCTTGGCCATCTTCGTAGAGACTCCTGCTGGTCCTAGTGGGCGCGAGGTAGCCGCGTGGCCCGCACTGGTCAAGAAGCGGTTGGCTGCTTGTATGGACACTCACTGAATTTTCAGCTTTCTTCTGAATGACTTGCAGCAGGCCAGCGCAACGGGGAAACACATGGATATGCTGTCGAATTTCCTGAGCTTCGAGAAACCAATGGGCGAGGTGCTGACCAAGTTCCTCTTCTATGTCGGGATCATATTCATCGTGCTCTGGGGCCTGCGCACCGAGTGGCATTGGATCATGTATTTCGACAATGACTGGGACCGCGCGCTCTGGGGCGTCATCTGGACACCGATTGCCACCATCCTGCGTCTGCTGGCCCTGCGGGTCGGTGCAGAGCTCGTCCTGTCGGTCCTGCGGCTAGACAAGACGAAGGCCTAGAACGCGGCCTCGGCCTCATCCAGCGCGGCATTGAAAGCGGCCACGGCGGCGGCCGGACCATCGGCGTGCGACCAGACGGCTGCGCTCACCGCCACGAAATCAGCCCCCGCCAGCGATATCTTTTTTGCGGTGTCCGGCGTGATCCCGCCGATGGCGACGCACGGAATTTCCATCACGGCCTGCCACCAGGAGAGCAGCTCCGGCTCGGCGGGCACGGTGTCGGCCTTGGTCTGGCTTGGGAAGAACGCCCCGAAGGCAACATAGTCGGCGCCCTGCTCACCAGCTTCCATGGCCACATGACGTGAGTTCTTCGCCGTTGCACCAATGATCGGTGCCTTACCGAGGCGCTTGCGTGCATCCTTCACCCGCATGTCGAGATGGCCGAGGTGAACACCGTCCGCCCCGATTTCGGCGCAGACACCGACGCTGTCATTGATGATGAGCGCGATGTCGCGGTCCCGGCAAAGCGGCAGCAGCGCCTCAGCCACGGCCTTCGTCTTCGCCTCGTCCACCTGCCCGTCCGGCTTGATGCGCACCTGCAGGCAGGCCACGTCGCCGCCTTCCAGCGCAGTCTCGAACAGGCGCACGAACCCCGCCACATCCTCGATGTCCGGCGGGGTGATCAGGTAAAGGCGCGTGCGCTGGCGTTTCGGCTCTGTCATGGCGCCCTGACTAGACCGCCGGGCGCGAAGAGGAAAGCCCGCTCAGCTGAAGTCCGGCGTGAAGCGGATATTGTCTTTCTCCAGCCCTTTCAGGACGACGTCGAGCCCGCCTGACTTGATCATCCCTTCGAGGCGATGGTCGCGGTATTCGCGCTTGAACAGGCCCGCTTCGACAGCGCCGCTGACATCCTGCATGCCGGAGATGGAGTCCAGGGCTTCCTGCGCGGCCGTCGAAACGCTTGGGCGGGCCATGGCCCGGGCCTGCCAGGCGGCCAGCGCGCTGCCTTCAGGCGGGGTGAGGCCGAACCCAGCCGAACCGTTCACATAAGGAATAACCGAGAGATCGCCCCAGCCGAAGGTCTCACCATTGAACCAGTCGCGCCGGCCCAGTTCGCGCTCCAGCCAGGCATGCAGCCCGGCCACCTGCTGGGCGGCGCGGGCCTCGATCTTTTCCTTCAGCGCACCTGTTGCACGCTTGAAGTGGTTGAGCTCGCCCAGCCCCCAATTGATCGGCTCGTAATGGCAGTCCATCACATCCTCGATGATGCGCACCCGCGCACGGTCGGCAGGGGCGGCCGGCAGCATGGGCGGGGTCGGCCATTTGTCTTCGATATATTCAAGGATCACCGTCGAATCGAAGATCGCGGTATCGCCATCGCGCAGCAACGGGACCTCGCCGCGCGGATTGCCGTTCATGAACTCGTCCGGCGTATCACCTGTCCCGATACCGCTGGGCAGGCGGGTTTCGAAATCGATGCCTTTCTCCCGGAGCGAGATCTTCACTTTCTGGGCATAGGGCGAAAGTGGGTGTTCGTAGACGATCAGCATAAGGTGTCCTTCCTTTTCGCGAAGGACTGGGCCTCTCGTCGCCTTGCGGAAAGCAAGCCTATTTCGGTTTGTGAATCCGTTTTGTGCTGGCGGGGTATTTCTCCAGCGCTTCGCCCTTACGGCGCGGCCGGGGCGAGAACCCGCCGCCGCAATTGGGGCATTCGCCCTTGTGGACGTCGCGCACGCACGCCTGGCAGAAGGTGCATTCGAACGAGCAGATCATCGCGCCGGTCTGGTCGGCCGGCAGGTCCTTGTCGCACGTCTCACAGGAAGGGCGCATTTCGAGCATGCCGACAGCCTAAGCGAGACACGAAAAAAGGCAGCCCCGAAAGACTGCCTTTTCGCTTAAACATTTGTCAGGCTTGGATCAGCCCGCTTTCGAGGCCTGGTAGATGCTGTCGATCGATTCGCCGAGTGTCTTGTTGAAGTCTTCATCGCTTTGCTGGGCCGAGAGGCCTTCGGTCAGGGCGCGCGAGAAGCTGGCAATCATGCCAGTATTCTTCGACAGGCGCTCGCACGCCTCTTCGCGCGAATAGCCGCCGGACAGGGCCACGACGCGCATCACGCGCGGATGGTCGACCAGCGGCTTGTAGAGGTTTGCCTTTTCCGGAAGCGTCAGCTTCAGCATGACCTGCTGGTCGGCGCCCAGGGCATCGAGCTGCTGCTTGATCTCGGCAAGCAGGATCTCTTCGGCTTCGGCCTTGTCTGCGATGGAGATCGTTACTTCCGGCTCGATGATCGGGACCAGGCCGTGCTGCAGGATCTGGCGGCCGATATCGAATTGCTGGTGGACGACGGCTGCAATGCCGTCCTTGTTCGCCGCGTCGATGACGGAGCGCATCTTGGTGCCGAAAATGCCCTTGGCGACGGCCCGCTCAAGCAGCGCGTCGAGATCCGGCATCGGCTTCATGACCTTCACGCCGTTCTTTTCATCCGCCAGGCCCTTGTCGACCTTCAGGAACGGCACGACGCTGCAGGTTTCCCAGAGATACTTCGCGGTCGGCACACCATCGATATCGCCGTCCATGGTACGCTCGAACAGGATCGCTCCCATGACCTTGTCGCCATTAAAGGCCGGCGACTTGATGATCCGCGCGCGCATCTCGTGGATCAGGCCGAACATCTCCTCATCATTCGAATAGGCGTCTTCCTCGATGCCATAGAGGCGAAGCGCCTTCGGCGTCGAACCGCCCGACTGGTCGAGCGCGGCAATAAAGCCGTCTTTTTCCGCTGCCTGCTTTGTCATTTTTTCGTTTTGCATGGGTCCGTCTCTTGTTGTCCCGGGAGTTAAGTCATTGAGTTGCGCCAAAACGAAACGCCCCGCGATTCCAACGGGAATCGCGGGGCATCTGACCTGGCTTGTCTGAAATTGGTTGGTAGCGCTACCAGCATGTTGGCTCCGGCCCCCGCTTCAAGATCTACCTGAAACGGCGGCTTTCGAACCGTCATGTCTATCCCTTTAGCGCCTCAACACCTGGCAGTGCCTTGCCTTCCATCCATTCAAGAAATGCGCCACCGGCGGTGGAGACAAAAGTGAAATCGTCGGCCACACCGGCATGGTTGAGGGCCGCGACCGTATCGCCGCCACCAGCGACCGCGACCAGCTTGCCCGCCTTGGCGCGCTCGCCAGCGGCACGGGCAGCTGCGACCGTCGCCTTGTCGAAGGGCTCGATCTCGAATGCCCCGAGCGGGCCATTCCAGACCAGCGTCTTGGCCGCATCCATGGCGATCGTGATGATGCCTACCGTCTGCTGGCCGGCGTCGAGGATCATTTCGTCGTCCGCCACGTCGCCGACCGGGCAGGTGCGATGCGGGGCGTTGGCAGCAAATTCCTTCGCCACGACGACATCCTGCGGCAGGATGATGTCACAGCCCGCTGCCTTGGCATTGGCTTCGATCTCGCGGCACGTACCGGCAAGGTCATGCTCGCACAGCGACTTGCCAACGGGCTGGCCGCGCGCAGCGAGGAAGGTGTTGGCCATGCCGCCGCCAATCGCCAGAGCGTCGACCTTGCTGACAAGGTTCTTCAGGAGGTCGATCTTGGTCGACACCTTGGCGCCGCCAACAACGGCCAGCACGGGACGCTCAGGATTGCCGAGTGCGGCTTCCAGCGCGTCGAGCTCCCGCTCCATCGCCCGTCCGGCATAGGCCGGAAGCTTGCGGGCCAGCGCCTCTGTCGTGACGTGGGCGCGGTGGGCCGCCGAGAAGGCATCATTGACGTAGAGGTCGCCCAGCTTCGCCATTTCCGTGGCGAGCGCCTCGTCATTCTTCTCTTCGCCCGGCTTGAAGCGCGTATTCTCCAGCAGGACGACGCCGCCGCCCTGGATGGAGTCGATCGCGTGCTGGGCCACTTCGCCGACACAGTCAGCAGCAAACGCGACCGGCGCCCCGAGCACGCCCGCAAACGCTTCGGCAACCGGCTTGAGGCTGAGCTCCGGCTTCACTTCACCCTTCGGCCGCCCGAAATGGGCGAGCAAAGCGACTTTCGCGCCCTTGCCTGACAGGGCATTCACCGTGTCCAGCGCGGCGCGGAGCCGGGTGTCGTCGGTCACCTTGCCATTGGCGACCGGCACGTTGAAGTCCACGCGGACCAGCGCCGTCTTGCCGGCCAGATGGTCCGCGTCGTCGATGCGTTTGAAGTCAGTCATTAAGACGCTCCGGGGTGTCAGCTAGATGAGTTTCGCCATGGCGATGGCGGTGTCGCTCATCCGGGTCGAGAAGCCCCACTCATTGTCGTACCAGGACAGGACCGAGACGAGCGTGCCGTCCATCACCTTGGTCTGGTCGGTATGGAAGACCGAGGAATGCGGGTTGTGATTGAAGTCGATGGAGACGTTCTTCACATCCGTATAACCGAGGATGCCCTTGAGCGGTCCATCGGCGGCGGCGCGGATCGCGTCGTTGATTTCCTCGACCGTCGTGGCGCGCTTGGCGATGAACTTCAGGTCGACCACCGAAACGTTCGGGGTCGGTACGCGGATGGCAAAGCCGTCCAGCTTGCCATTCAGCTCCGGCAGGACGAGGCCGACAGCCTTTGCGGCGCCGGTCGAAGTCGGGATCATCGAGGTCGCTGCCGCGCGGCCGCGATAAAGATCCTTGTGCATCGTGTCGAGCGTCGGCTGGTCACCCGTATAGGAGTGAATGGTCGTCATCATCCCCTTCTCGATACCGATGACGTCATTCAGCACCTTGGCGACCGGCGAGAGGCAGTTCGTCGTGCACGATGCGTTGGAGACGACCATGTCATCCTTGGTCAGCACGTCATGGTTCACGCCATAGACGATCGTCTTGTCAGCGCCCGAGGCGGGGGCCGAGACGAGAACGCGCTTGGCGCCCGCCTCAAGGTGCATCGACGCTTTCTCCTTGTCGGTGAAGATGCCGGTGCATTCCATCGCGATATCGACATTGTTGGCTGCGTGCGGCAGCTCTTTCGGGTCGCGGATCGCCGTCACCTTGAAGGACTGGCCACCGACCTTGATCGTGTCGCCATCGACCGTGACGTCCATTGGCAGCGTGCCGTGGACGGAGTCGTATTTCAGCAGGTGCGCATTGGTTTCGACAGGGCCGAGATCGTTGATCGAAACGACCTCGATATCCGTGCGCCCATGCTCGAGGATCGACCGCAATACATTCCGGCCAATCCGGCCAAATCCGTTGATGGCTACACGAACCGCCATGTTTTCCTCTCCATTCAAGATAAATGTCGCGTCCGCAGAATTGCGGCTTTGCGCCGGGGTTTAGACGCCTCGCGCGCGCACGTCCAGCATTGCCCTAGAGAAGGGGGCCTTGTGTCGCGCTTTCTGCCGCATTTTTTGACGCTCGGCGGATGCATCCGGACAATCTGTAGCTAACCTGCGCCTCTGGATTCCCGGCGGCCGGTCAACATTTCCGGGCAAATACTGTCAGCTCACCTCTGCAGTTCAAGCTACAGAATAGACCACCTTTCGACAGTAAAGTTAAACCTAAATTTCAGAAATTCTTGCCAGGGTAACAGACAATCGGATTCGCAGTTCCGGAAGATCGTTGGGAGGGGCGTCCCGAATTGTTGAAGTTCATATCAGAACGGGTCGGCAGTCTCCTGGCTGTTCCGAAGAACAAACCGGAACTCGTCAAGGCACAGTTCCAGGTCTTCTCGCGTCAGGTCCCGATGATGTACGGCGTCGTCCTCGTAAATGCCTGGGCGCTGACCGTGGTCTCCTGGGGCTCCGCGCCCCGATGGCTCACGCTTTATGTACCCGCGGCCTTTTCGCTGATTTGCGTGATCCGTCTGCTGAGCTGGTGGAAATCCAGACATGAATGCCCGCCAGCCGAGGTTGCCCGCAGAGCGCTGGTTCGGACCAATATTCTCGCTGCGGTGATGGCACTGTCAATCACGGCTTGGGCGCTGACCCTGTCGCAATTTTCGTCGCGGGAAATCGACAGTATCATCGCCTTCTTTCTCGGCATCACCGGCGTCAGCGTCGTCATTTGCCTCCTGCATATGAGATCGGCCGCCTTCATCGTGGCGATTGGCGCGAACATTCCCTTCGTCGCAATGTATAGCCTGTCCGATTCACCATCTCATGTTGCCATGGCGTTCATCATGCTTGTCGTGGTGATCTCTCTGGTAGTGGTTGTATTCGTGCAGTCCGGACACTTCGCCAGTTCGGTCGAGGCACAAACCAAGCTTGAGGCTGCAAACCGGGAGAATTTCCGGCTGGCCAATCTCGACAGCCTGACAGACCTCAGCAATCGCCGGCAGTTCTTTGCCCACCTGGAGGAAAAGTTTGCAGAAGCGCAGGCCAATGGAACGCGCCTTGCCGTGGGCGTGCTCGACCTGGATGGGTTCAAGCCGGTCAACGATGTCTACGGTCACGCTGTCGGCGATACCTTGCTGACCGATGTCGGCAAGCGCCTTGAGGCCTTTTCTGGCGAAAGAATGCTGGTCGCCCGGCTGGGCGGGGACGAATTTGCGCTGATCTTTCCCGATTGCGGCAGCAATCAAGACGTCCTGGCCCAGGGCGAGCGTATCTGCGCGCAGTTACGCGCCCCCTTCGTGATGCCCGAAGCGACGATCCGCATCACGGGGTCGCTTGGTCTCGCGATTTTTCCGGACACCGGGACGAGCGCGCAGGATCTGTACGAAAAGGCCGATTACGCGCTCTACAGCAGCAAGCGCGAGAGCAGGAGCCGCGCGATGCTGTTCTCATCCAGGCATGTCCTGCAGATCGAACAGAGCACCCGCATCGAACGGGTCCTGCGCGAGGCGGACCTTACCAGGGAACTGGCGGTCTACTTCCAGCCTATCGTCGACAGCCGTACAGGAAAGGCGGTGGCCTTCGAAGCGCTGGCACGATGGACCAGTCCCGTTCTCGGCCGTGTATCGCCGGCACTGTTCATACCCGTCGCTGAACGCGCCGGCCTTGTCCAGAAACTGACGCGGGTCCTGCTGGAGAAGGCGCTCGCCGCCGCAGAACAGTGGCCCGACGAGATGCGCCTGTCCTTCAACCTTTCGACGCATGATATCAGTTCGTCCGAGGGGATCGTGAGGATTCTGGGGATCATCAGCGCCAGCGCGATCGACCCCAAACGCATTGATCTTGAAATCACTGAAACTGCGATGATGTACGATTTCGATCAGGCCAAGGCCGCCGTCGAGCTTTTGCGGCAACTTGGATGCGGCATTGCACTCGATGATTTCGGCACCGGCTTTTCCAGTCTCAGCCAGCTGCACGCTCTGCCGCTGACCAAGATCAAGATCGACCGCAGTTTCGTTTCCTGCATCGACAAGACCCCGGCAAGCCACAAGATCGTGAAGTCGCTGCTCACCCTTAGCCGCGACATGGGCCTGGACTGTGTGATTGAGGGCGTCGAGAAGAAGGAAGAGCTGGCGGTTCTGGAAAAACTGGGCGGCCGGCTGATCCAGGGCTATTTCTACGCGCCACCTGTCCCGGAAGCCGAGGTCGCCCGCTTCTTTCCAGAGCCTCGCCTCAAACAATCAGCGGTCTGACCAGGCGTCGAATCGCGGTGCTCAGTCAGCCTTGACCTTGACTGCCCCGGCTGCTTTCCGCGCCCGCTCGCGGGCCGTTTCGACACTGTCAGCACCCGCAACTGCCACGCCCATGCGCCGGCGCACGAAACTCTCCGGCTTTCCGAAGAGGCGCAGCTGCGACTGCGGGACCGAAAGCGCCGTGTCGAGGCCCTCGAACGTCACGCCTTCTGCATCAACGCCGCCATAGATAACCGCGCTGGCACCGGGCGTTGAAAGGCTCGCATCAACCGGCAAGCCGAGGATCGCACGCGCATGCAGGGCAAACTCGCTCTGGGCTTGCGTAGCCAATGTGACAAGACCGGTATCGTGGGGCCGGGGGCTGACCTCCGAGAACCACACCTCGTCTTCCTTCACGAACATCTCCACCCCGAACAGGCCGAGCCCGCCCAGCGCGTCGGTGACCTTGCTGGCCATGTCCTTTGCGGCCCTCAGCGCCGCCTCGCTCATCGGCTGAGGCTGCCAGCTCTCGACATAATCGCCGCTTTCCTGGCGGTGGCCGATGGGCTCGCAGAAGACCGTGCCATTGGCGGCGCGCACCGTCAGCAGCGTGATCTCGAAGTCGAAATCGACCTCGCCTTCCACGATGACGCGCGTTTCGCGCTTGCGCCCGGCCTCCAGAGCATAGACCCAGGCATGGTCGATCTCCGCCGGGTGCTTCACATGCGACTGGCCCTTGCCGGAGGACGACATGACCGGCTTCACGAACACCGGATAGCCGATCTTGTCTGCCGCTTCGGCAAGCTCATCGCCGGATGATGCAAAGGCGTACGGGCTGGTCGGCAGGCCAAGCTCCTCGGCTGCCAGGCGGCGGATGCCTTCGCGGTTCATGGTCAGCTGCGTTGCCCGGGCCGTCGGCACGACCGTCGCGACGGCCTCCATCTCGATCTTTGCCAGCTCATTTGTGGCAATGGCCTCGATCTCGGGCACGATCAGGTGAGGGCGCTCCTGTTCGACCAGGGCGCGCAGGGCCGCCGGATCGGTCATGTCGATGACATGCGAGCGATGGGCGACCTGCATGGCGGGCGCGTTCGGATAGCGGTCGACCGCGATCACTTCGGCGCCATAGCGCTGCAGTTCGATGACGACTTCCTTGCCAAGCTCGCCCGACCCCAGCAGCATGACCCGCGTGGCGGACGCGGTTAGCGGCGTACCGATCGAAATCATGTCAGCGCTCGTCCTGGCCGGTTTCAAACAGGCTGATGCCCTGCCCACGGCTGAAGCGTACGAGCATGTAGGCCAGCAGGCCGACCGGCCCGAAGATGAAGGTGGCGATCAGGCAGGGCGCCACAGCCAGGTGCGGCAGGCCGCGGCGCATGGCATCCCGGCCGATCCACGCGCCGACGAAGAGGTCAAAGACGAGGTAATGGGACCAGCCGATGATCACACCGTTCGGGTGGTCGAACAGGGCCGAAACACCGGCGATCGAGGTGAAACCAACGCCGTCTGAGGACACGCCGAAAAAGAGCGACGCGATCAGGCAGATGGCGTAGATTGAGCCGAGTGCGAGCGGATAGATGCCGGAATGCACGACGATCTGCGTCGTGCGCCAAGTCGGCCCCAGAAAAAGCAGCAGCCATGCGGGCACCACCACGGCATTGATCAGTGTGAACAGTAATTCCCAGGTCATCAGCGAGCTCGCCCCTTCCTTCAGCCTGATGCGGGCCAAGAGCCACAAATCACGCCCGGATGGAAGGGGCGAAAGCAAATGACGCGTCAGGCGTATTCCGGGACCGGGCCGCGATACACAGATTTGGGGCGGACAATCCGCTTTTCGCCAATCTGCTCGCTCGCATGAGCGATCCAGCCGAGTACACGCCCGGTCGCGAAGATGGCGGTGAAAGCTTCACGCGGAATGTCGAGCGCTTCGAGCAGGACGGCAGTGTAGAACTCGACATTCGTTTCCAGCCGTCGGTTGGGATACTTCCGCGCCAGGCGTTGCAGCACGACTGTCTCGATATGCTCGGCGA
This sequence comes from Henriciella mobilis, assembly GCF_003576285.1. Classification (NCBI taxonomy): domain Bacteria; kingdom Pseudomonadati; phylum Pseudomonadota; class Alphaproteobacteria; order Hyphomonadales; family Hyphomonadaceae; genus Henriciella; species Henriciella mobilis. The sequence continues at coordinate 358,546 of NZ_QWFX01000006.1, forward strand.
AGGCGATCCGCCCGGCCGTGCCCGGCAGTTTCGAGACGGCTGCCTTGAGGGCGTCGGCTCGCGGGTCACGGACCCGGTAGACGCGGTGGCCAAACCCCATCAGGCGCTCGCCGCGCGCCAGCGCTGCATCGATCCATCTCTCGGCCGCATCCGGCGTTCCGATATCGTCCACCATGTCGAGAACCGGGCCGGGCGCACCGCCATGCAGCGGGCCTTTCAGGGCCGAGATACCGCCAAGCACCGCTGAGCCAAGCCCGGCGCGTGTCGAGGCGATCACCCGGGCCGCAAAGGTCGAGGCGTTGAGGCCGTGGTCGCTGACCGTCGCGAGATAGGCATCCAGCGCCCTCGCCTCCGCATCGCTGGCGGGTGTGCCCCGCATCATCCGGAGCAGGTCCTGCGCCTGCGACAGGGCGGGGTCAGGCGCGATGAGCGGCAGGCCCTGGCCATGACGCACAGCCGCCGCCGTGAAGACCGCCGCCGCAGCCGGAAAAGCGATGGCGTCATCAAAAGCCTCGCTATCGTTCAGCAGCGACCATCCGGTGCGCAGCGCCTCGACCACGCCGCTCTCCATCGGAAAGGTGCCGACAAGCGCGAAGGCTGCCGCGCGCGCTCGGCCAAGCTGCGCCTGGATCTCTGCATCGTCACCGAGTTCGGGAAAGAATCCGTCCCAGAGCAGGCCGAGGACGGCCGCATACGGCTTGTCTGCTGCGAGTGTTTCCACGGGCCAGCCCCGGATGATCAGGCGTCCAGCCTGCCCGTCGACATCCGACAGGACGGTTTCGGCGGCGACGATGTTCTCAAGTCCACTATCCATGACTTTTCTCCTTCTCTGCGGCGAGAAATGGCTATGGAGTCTGGTCAACGTCAATCTTGATCAATATAATCAATGTATGAGCTGGCTGACCCGCGATGCTGCCCTTGCCCGTCTCGGCGTGAAGCCGCAGACGCTCTACGCCTATGTCAGCCGCGGGCTGATCAGGTCGCAGCCCGCTGAAGACGATCCGCGATCGAGCGTCTATTCCGGGTCCGATATCGACGCCTTCCTGAAACGGCGGCGCACAGGCCGGGCGCGTAGCGCGATTGCAGAGGGCACCATCGCCTGGGGCGATCCGGTCATGCAGACCGCGATTACGACCGTGCGCGACGGCCAGCTCATCTATCGCGGAACGGACGCGGTAACGCTCGCTGAAACTGCCACGCTGGAAGAAGCCGCCGCCCTGCTCTGGCAAGCCGATAGCCTTGATACGACCTCGACGCTGCAATCACCGGCGCGCGGCGAGACGGGCAAGGCGCGCTTACTGTCATGGCTGGCGACCCGGGCCGCAAGGGATCTGCCGGGTCATGGCCGCAGCCCGGCCGCACTCACACGGGACGGCGCGGTCATTCTCAATGGCGCCGCCGAAGCGATCACCCGGTCATCCGGCCCGGACGCCTTTCACAGCCGGCTTGCAAGCTACTGGCTGGTCCGGGACGAAGCGGGCGACCTCATCCGCAGGGCGCTCGTACTGGTTGCCGATCACGAACTCAACCCGTCCACCTTTGCCGCGCGCGTGGCTGCCTCGACGGGCAGCTCGCTGGCCGCGGCCGCGCTGGCTGGATGCGCCACACTGACCGGCCCAAGACATGGTGAAGCGTCGGCCCGTGCGCTCGCCTATCTGAAAGCCGCGTGCCGCGACGGCCCTGAGGCGGCGCTCGGCGCAATCGCGGCGCGGGGAGAATATATGGCTGCTGTCGGGCACGCGCTTTATCCCGATGGCGACCCCAGGGCGCGAGCACTGCTCGACTGGATGGGTCTAGGGGACCCGCTCAAGGCCGCCATCGAGGCCGCGCAAGATGCCTCAGGCAAGCTGGCCAATGTCGACATGGCGCTCGCGGCGCTCACCCTGAAGCTTGGCCTTCCAGATGATGCGCCTTTCCTGCTGTTCGCGAGCGGCCGGATTGTCGGCTGGCTGGCGCACGCCATGGAACAGCTGACCTCGGGCCAGCTGATCCGTCCGCGCGCAACCTATACCGGTGACTAGACGAGTGCCTCGGCGGCGGCCACGACACCGTCGGTGGTGATGCCGAACTTGTTGTAGAGGTCCTTGTAAGGGGCGCTGGCACCGAAGCTGTCCATGCCGACAAAGCCGCCATCATGCCCGATCCAGCGGTCCCAGCCGAAGCGGACACCGGCCTCGACGGCCACCTTGGGCAGCTCACCACCCAGCGTCCGGCTTTGATAGGCAGCATCCTGGGCTTCGAACAGCTCCATGCAGGGCATGGAGACGACGCGCGCACCGATCCCCTTGGCTTCAAGCGCGGCTTGCGCTTCGACGGCAATGCCGACTTCCGATCCGGTTGCGATCAGCACGACTTTCTCGTCGCCCTTCGCCGGTGAGAGGACATAGCCGCCACGGGCCGAGAGGTTCTCTTCGACATGCTCGGTCCGCACGCTGGCAACACCTTGGCGCGTCAGCGCGATGGTCGACGGGCCGGTCTGGTTCTTCAGCGCCAATTCCCAGCATTCCGCCGTCTCGACACCGTCCGCCGGGCGGAAGACCAGCATGTTCGGCATCGCGCGCAGGCTTGCGACCTGCTCGACCGGCTGGTGGGTCGGGCCGTCTTCGCCGAGGCCGATGGAGTCATGGGTCATGACATGCACGACCTGCGCGCCCATCAGCGCGCCGAGCCGGATGGCCGCGCGGGAATAGTCCGCGAAGACAAGGAAGGTGCCGGAATAGGGGATGATCCCCTTGTGCAGCGACATGCCGTTCATCGCGGCCGCCATGCCATGTTCGCGAACGCCATAATGGATGTAGCGGCCGCCCCAGTTCGCCGGTGTCATCGGCTCAGTGGCTTTTGTCTTGGTGTTGTTCGAACCGGTGAGGTCCGCCGAACCGCCGACCATTTCCGGGACAGCCTTGGTCAGCTCTTCCAGCACAGCGCCGGACCATTGCCGGGTCGCCTTGCTCTCGCCGCCTTCGACAACCGCTTTCTTGTGCGCGCTCACGACGGCGGAGATGTCACCGATCTCGCCGGCAATCGCCTTCTCAAACGCGGCCTTGTCCTTGGACGCGGCAAGCCGGGACGACCACTCGGCATGCAGCGGCTGGGCGTGCGCCCCTTCGCGCTTCCAGGCATGCTCGATGTCTTCCGGAATCTCGAAGGGCGGATGGTCCCAGCCGATATTCTTGCGAATACCAGCCACTTCGTCGGCGCCGTACGGGCCGCCATGCGCCTTGCCCGTGCCGGCAAGGGTCGGCGCGCCATAGCCGATGATCGTCTTGCACGCGACCATGACGGGCTTGTCCTGCTTCTGCGCCCATTCCAGCGCTTCGTAGATCTCTTCGGTGTTGTGGCCGTCAATCTTCTTCGTCGCCCAGCCAGCCGCTTCGAAGCGCTTGCACTGGTCGGTATTGTCGGAAAGGTCGGTCGAGCCGTCGATGGTGACCGCGTTGTCGTCGAACAGCACGATCAGCTTGTTGAGCTTCATATGCCCGGCGAGCGTGATCGCTTCCTGGCTGACGCCCTCCATGAGACAGCCATCGCCCGCGACGACCCAGGTCTTGTGATCAACGAGATCGTCCCCGAAGCGCGCATTCAGGTGGCGTTCGGCAATCGCCATGCCGACGGCCGTCGCTATGCCTTGCCCGAGCGGTCCGGTCGTCGTCTCGACACCGGGAGTCACGAAGTTCTCAGGGTGGCCGGGCGTCTTGCTCCCGAGCTGGCGGAAATTGCGGATGTCTTCCCGGCTGACGCTGTCATAGCCTGTCAGGTGAAGCAGCGAATAGATCAGCATCGAGCCATGGCCAGCCGACAGGACGAACCGGTCGCGGTCTGGCCAGGCTGGATCGGCCGGGTCATGCTTCAGGTAATGCGTCCATAGGATGGTAGCGATATCAGCCATGCCCAGCGGTAGACCGACATGTCCTGATTTGGCCTGTTCGACCGCGTCCATGGAAAGAGCTCGGATGGCGTTCGCCATGTCCTTGTGTTCGACTGACATGATCATTCCCCGTTGTTTGTTTCGCTTTGGACGGGTGCAGGCTTTGCTGTCAACCTGCTTGGCGATTTGGCCTGCATCCTGCTATCGGAAAATGTCATGGACAAAGTCAACGCTGCTGCAGATCGCCTCGATTCCGCGCTGTCCCGTTTGGAGGGCGCACTCGAAAGCCTTTTCGAGAGGGCTGGCGACCCCGGCGTTGTGCGCCGGGAGCTTGAAGCCATGGTCGCCGATCGTGCACGTCTGGCCGACGAACTGGATGCTTCGCTCGCCCGCGAACGCCAGCTGCAGGCTCTCGCCGACGAAGCCTCCGAAGCGCTCGGCGCGGCCATTGAGGAAGTGCGTGCGGCCCTGAACCGGGAAGGATCAAGCTGATGGCCAAGGCGGACATCACGATTCGCGGACGCGACTACTCGGTCGCCTGTGCGCCGGGACAGGAACAACGCCTGGTCGCCCTGTCGAAAAATCTCGACAAGCGTGTGCGCCAGATTGCCGAAGCGGTCGGAGACATAGGCGAAGCGCGCCTGCTTCTGGTTGCAGCGCTGTCGCTGCTCGATGAGCTGGAAGCGGCCCATCGTGGCACACCGGCAGACCTGTCGCAGCAAAAAGCGGCTTCGGCGCTGGCCGACGCGGCCGCCCGGATCGAGGCGCTCGCCGAACGCATCGAGGCCGGCCAGTGACGCGCCAGCGCGATCTCAGCGTCCTCATCCCCTTCTACAATGAAGCCGGAAACGTCCTTCCCCTGATCGACGAGGTTCACGCAGCCCTCGACGGGCTCGACTATGAAATCGTCTGCGTCAATGACTGTTCGGATGATTCGACTGGCGACGAACTCGCCGAAGCGCAGGCCGCCGCGCCTGAGCGAATTATCGTGCGCACCCATGTCCAGCGGGCGGGCAAGTCCGCTGCCCTGATGACAGGCCTAAGGGCTGTCAGCGGCCGCTGGACGCAGCTGCTCGACGGCGACGGACAGAATGACATCGCCGATACGCGCCGCCTCTGGGACGAGATCGTCGCGCCTGGCGGGACCGGCAAGCTCGGCCTGATCGCGGGCAAGCGAAAGAGCCGCAACGATTCCGGCTTCAAGTGGCTGCAGTCTCGCGTCGCCAATGGCATTCGCCGGTTCATGCTGCGTGACGATGCGACCGATACCGGCTGCGGCTGGAAGCTGATGCGCACCGATGCCTTCCGGGAGCTGCCCTATTTCGCCTCCATGCACCGCTTCCTGCCGGCGCTGATGAAACGTGCAGGCTGGGAGGTCCGGGAGGAGCTGGTAAATGACCGCCGGCGCTGGCATGGCGCGTCAAAATACGGCTTCCTGGGCCGGCTCGGCGCCGGAATTTTCGACCTGTTCGGAGTCTTCTGGCTGGTGCGGCGCGGCCAACCCGGCATTGCCGCCGAATGGGATGATCCGCGCGCAGGCGATCAGGCAAGCGAGGCGAAGAAGTCCTCATAAAGAGCGGCCGCTTCGGCTTCGCAAAGGCCCGTCTCGACGCTGATTCCGGCCGCCTCGATCGCGGCCTTGCCGCCGGAGCCCTTGGGGTGCTTGTCCATCACCGCAATCACGACGCGCGACACGCCTGCCTCGATCAGGCGCTTCGAGCAGGCCGATTCGCCATTGGTGCGTTCACGGCAGGGCTCGAGCGTGACATAGGCGATCGCGCCCTTGGCACCGCGGCCCTGCAGCGGGCCGAGCGCCATCTCTTCGGCATGCGGGCGCCCGCCATCAGCGGTCGCGCCTTCCGATATCCTGCGGCCATCGGGCCCGACAATGACACAGCCGACGGAAGGGTTCTGGCCGGTCCGGCCATGTTGTGCACGCGCCAGCTCGATCGCCCGTCGCATATGCCCTTCATCCTGTGTCTTCATTCGAACACCACCGTTCTTATGCCATTCAGAAACACTCGGCCTTCCGCGTGTGCCGTAACAGCACGCGAAAGGACACGCGCCTCGATGTCGCGGCCAATCTCCGCCATGCGCTGCGGCGTGAGACGATGATCCACGGGCGAGACATCCTGCGCAATGATCGGACCTTCATCGAGGTCGGCTGTGACGTAATGTGCTGAAGCGCCGATCAGCTTGACCCCGCGCTTGTGCGCCTGGTGGTAGGGTTTGGCGCCCTTGAAGCTCGGAAGGAAGGAATGGTGAATATTGATGCACCGGCCTTCCAGCTCCCGGCACAGGCCATCCGAAAGCACCTGCATGTAGCGCGCAAGCACAACGAAATCGCTTTGCGTCTCTCTGATCAGCTGGCGCAGCCTGTCCTCGGCCTCCAGCTTTGTGTCCCGCGTGACCGGAACATAATGAAAGGGCAGCTCATGGCGCTCAGCCAGCCAGCGGCCATCCTCATGATTGGATACGATCGCCGTGATCTCCGCGCCGAGCTGGCCGCGCCGGTGGCGATAGAGCAGGTCGTTCAGGCAGTGATCGCCCTTCGACACCATGATCAGTGCACGCGGCCGGTCCGCCTTGCGGCGCAGCGACCAGGTCATGGAGCGCTTCTCGGCCAGCGCATTGAATCCGGCCTCGAAGGTCGCGCGGTCGAAGCCATCCGGCGATTCGAACTCCACCCAGATAAAGAAGCGGGCGGTGTCGCTGTCGCCGAAATCCTGGCTCTCGATCACGTTCAGGCCGGCGCGTGCGATATAGCCCGCCACATCGGCGAGAATGCCGATCGCGTCGGGCGCAGCCGCGCGCAGGATGTAGCGTGAATTCGGCAAGGCCTGTTCGTCCTCAGCCCGGAATGGCTGGCAGCTCGGTCGCCCGCGAGGCATCAAGGTAGCGCGCGCTGATCGGCTTCAGATTGTCATCGAGCTCGATCAGGAGCGGGTTGCCGGTCGGGATCTCAACGCCGGTGATCGTCTCATCAGGGACCTCGAACAGATGTTTGACCAGCGCGCGCAGCGAATTGCCGTGGGCCGCGATCACCGTATCGGTGCCCGATTTAAGGACGGGTGCGATCGATTCGTGCCAGAATGGCAGGACGCGCTCGAGGGTGAGCTTAAGGCTTTCAGTGTCCGGCACATCGACCCCGTCATAACGCGGGTCACCGGACAGATCATACTTCGAGCCCTTCTCCAGCGGCGGCGGCGGGGTGTCATAGGAGCGGCGCCAGATATGGACCTGTTCATCGCCATGCTTCTCGGCGGTCTCTTTCTTGTCGAGGCCCGTCAGCCCGCCATAGTGACGCTCATTCAGGCGCCAGTTCTTTTCGACCGGAAGCCAGACCAGGCCCATTTCCGTCAGTGCCAGCCAGAGCGTGCGGATCGCGCGGGTCTGGACACTGGAAAAGGCCTGACGCGGCGCAAATCCGGCCTCGCGCAGCAGCTCTCCCGCATGCCGGGCTTCGGCTTCGCCCTTCTCGGTCAGGTCTGCATCCCACCAGCCGGTGAAGCGGTTCTCAAGGTTCCACTGGCTCTGGCCATGGCGGATCAAGGCAAGCGTTGGCATCGGTCTTCCTGTCTCAAATTCTGCAAGTTGCCGCCGTTTAGAGCATGATCATGCCGAATCCAAGCGACTGGCGCCCATGCAAAGCAAGAAACGTGCGGCTTGCTCGCCAGATACCCGGCGCATCCATTAGGCTGCACTCGCCTCGACAAACTGGCGATACATGCTCTCATGCACGCTCGACGGGCCTTGCTGGGCAAGGATAAGATCGGGCGCCTCGTCGAGCTTGATCAGGAAATCGAGCAGGTGCTGGGCCGCCTCTGTCGGATCGCCATGCCGGCGGGAGGCTTCGATGCTGGTCTCAACCGACCGGATGAGGTTCACCGGCTCGTCGGGGCTGGCTGGCACGCCCCCGAAGTCCGGCATATGCGACTGGAACTCCGCGCCGCGCGCCCGCAGGAGCATCATGTCCATAATGAAGGGATAACCGGCTTCCGTGAGCTGATCGGCAAGCTTGTCAATGTCTCGCGGCGTGATGTTCTGAAGGTCGTAATTCTCGAGGATTTCGCCAAATTTTCCGGTCGCGGCCTTGCCGAAATCCTGCTCGCTGATCCCGGCTGTGTGCACGGGCTGATTTGGTTGCGCCGCGATCGAGGCGACAATCGAGGAGGTATTTGTAACTTGCATGGCAATCCTAGCACTGCAGTTGATGTCCGCCGAATCTTGCCGCCTGAACTTAAAAAACCGTAAGCCGGAAGGCGTACCGCGCTTCCCTGGCAGTCCCGCGCCACGGGAAACTGTGCAGCCCTTCACCAGAATCCGGCAACCGCAGTATTCACTACAGCTTTGCGAAATCTAGACGCCGGTGATCCTGATCAGCTCATCAAAGGCAAGGACGACGTGATAGCCGGTCGAGGCAGGCATGGATTCAGTTGCGACATGGCCGTCTTCATCGAATTTGTCGATCCACCCGCCTTCGGGCGTCAGATACTCGTCCATCAGCACGTCGAAACACTGGACGGCCCGGCGGTCATGCGCCTCATCATCGCGGTCGAGTTCCAGCATGGCGAGGTGAGCTTTCAGCGCCTCGGTCTGCATCCATGTCCGTCGTGAATGGTCACAGACAGAACCGTCACGCTTCGCACCCGTGAAGGCGCGTCCTTCCTCATCGAGGGTCCGGAGCCCGAAATCGTAGAGGTGGACCATGGCCGGGTTGAGGTCCTCCCCCGTCAACGCCGCATGCCGCTGCAACAGCCAGACCCATTCGAACTGGTGCCCGGGCTCAACGACATCATGCGCCTCACCCGTTTCAGCAGACCAGTCCGGGCGGAAATATTCGCCCAGCGTGTGGGTGTCCGTATCGAGCATTTTCGAGGCAAACAGGTCGACGATCGCACTGGCGCGCTTCAGGTGGGCGCCCTCCGGCTCGGCGGCGTGCAGCGCATGGCAGGCCTCCAGCAGGTGCATGTGCGGGTTCTGCAGGCGCTGGCTGCCGCGCGGCAGCATCTCGGCGTAGCCGCCATGCGCCGTATCAGCCAGCATCGTATCGACCGATTTCAGGATGGCGTGCGCCGCTGGCAGGGCTGCCTCCTGTCCGCGGCGCGCGGCGTTGGCGAGCGCATACAGTACGAAAGCGGTGTCGTAGAGGTCGGCGCGCGCATCGGTCAGGCCCGACCCGTCCGTCGCCAGGATGCGCCCGGCCAGGCCATCGGAGCGCAGGCACGCACCCTTCAGCGCATTCACGCCCATCTGCACCAGCCGGTCGGCGCGGTCGCGGTCCCAGCCATAATCCTGGGCCAGGCAGAAGAGATAGGTCTGGCGTGCCTGGACGCGTACCCGGGTCGAGTCGGCCTCGACAGGTCGGTGCGTCATGTCCAGGGCTTCGCGGAAGAGGCCGTGGCCGGCCGAGCCTTCCTTGCCCCAGAGCGGAAAGCAGGACTCGATCATCCAGTCACGGGCTTCTCTGGCCCGGCGCTTCAGCGCAGATGATGTCATTCGCGATTCCCCTCACATTTCATGGGTTTTCGGCTCGCCTCTTGGTGCCGCCATTGCTATCAAGCCGTCAACATTGTTTCACCCACGACCGCCCTCGCAAAGCCGGGACCACACCGAACGCATGTCTGACAGGGTCTTTTTCATCGCAGCCTTCATGGTCGCCGTCTTCATGGTTGTCCTTGGCCTGGCGCCCGGGCTTGGCGAGGATCCGAGCGGCCCGGTCAGCGGTGGCGGGACGGACTATTCACGCATTGAAGTGTCTGGGCCGCAGCTCAGCCGCATTGTCGCCGGCGGCGATGTCGACATCGACCTGATGCGCGCAGACGGACGCGATGTCGTCAGGATCGGTGCGCTGGCCGATACGCTGAGCGAAGATCCGCTGCAGGGTCCGCATTTCGTCCTCGCGCCGGATCTCGAAGTCGCCTTCGCCGGCCGTCCCGTCCGCGTGACCGTGACCGCCCGGGCCGCAGACAAGTATGGCGCCTCGGAGATGCGCCTGCATTACTGGGCCGGCAGCGGCGAAGGCTCCGGTTGGCAGACCTTCAACCTGACCCGTACCCTGCAGGACTATTCCTTCGTCTACGAACCACCCGCCCGCAATCAGGGCACCGACCCGGGCTACGATTATATCGCCATTCGTCCGGTCGTGCCCGAAAAGGAGCGCGCCCTCTTCGTGTCGGCTGTCACGCTGCAGCCGCTTGAGCCAGGCGCGAATTCAGAATGATGAAACCTGTCACCAGCCTCTTCCTGCTTACCGGCCTGGCACTCCTGCCCGGCTGCATCAATCGGACCGTGACAATTGTCCCCGCCACCACGGGTAAGGTTGTCTACCTGGCATCAGGCGAGCCGGCGACAGGCGCCCGCGTTTCAGCGCCGGGCACCGATATTTCCGCCGAAACCGGCCCGCTGGGCGAATTCCAGCTTGCCGCCCTTACCCGGAAACGGAGCGAGGTGGTGCTGCCCGCGAGCGGGGTCTATGTCGACGGGGCCGCGCTCATGGCCGAAGCTGGCGAGGCGCGCGCCTATGGCTGGGCGCAATTTATCTCCACGTCAGACATGGCCATGACGGATGTGACGCTGTTTCTCATTCCGCGCGGAGCAGCCTTCGATGGCAGCGGCATACCGGAAGACTGCACACTCGAAGACGATGAAACCTATGCGCTGCAGATGCTTGCCGCGGCGCCCTCCGGTGCGCTTCAGGCCTGGCTTGATAGCGGCATTGAACATGGCGACCAGCTCGACCAGCTGCTTGGCGTAGCCCTTGTCGGGAACCTCTCCAGACGCTGCGACGTCCCGACGGTGCAGACGCGGGACTGGTCCGCGCAGATCGATGCGTTGACCGGCGAGGAATAGACCGCCCGGCAAACCACAGGATACTGCTGATTGCGCCGCCCTGATTAATGTTGCGGTCATTCACTTTGTGGCATTCTCAACGGAATGTCATTCAGACTGCGCCTTCTCATGCTGTCGATGGCCGGCCTGCTGCTGGCGGCGACCCCGCGCGAATTCACGCGTGAGGAGCTGAAGGCGCTTGAGGCCGAACGCGATGCGGCCCTGCGGCAGCTGAAAGCGCTGGAAGAGGCCGAGAACACCGCCGTTCGCAGTGTCGCCGACCTCGAATCCAGCCTGATCGCTGCCGCCATGGAGAGCCGCCGCCGGGAGGAACAGGCCGCCGCATCCGAACGCAAGCTGATCGACCTTTCCGTGCGCATGCGGGCCGCGCGCGAGGAACTGATCGCCAGCGATGAGCATCTCGAAGACATCATGGCCAGCCTTGCCATCTCCGGACGCCACCATCCCCCTGCCCTCATCGCCTCACCGCATGAAGCCAATGACGCCATCCGGGCAGCCATTGTCATGGGTGCCACAGCCCCCGTGCTGAAAGAGCGCACTGACAGACTGACCACCGAGATCACCGAGCTGAAGGTTCTCGAATCGCAGGTCCGGCGGGAAAAAGCCCGGCTTGAGACCAATGAAGCCCGCCTGTCATTGAAGAAGGCGGAGATCGAACAACTCGTCGCAACCAAGCGCGCCCAGTTCGAAAGCGTCAGCAACGAGGCTGAACTGCTGCGCATGCGGGTCGACAAGATCGGCGCCGAAGCCAAGACGCTGCGCCAGCTGCTGGTCGCCCTCGAAGACAGCGCACCAAGCGCCCCCGGCATGAAACCGGACGGACGGATCATGCTCGCGGCCAACCGGACGAGTTCCGGCATCCGGTCCGATGCCCCGCGTGCGTCAACGGCGGCCGCAAACCTCGCGCCGCTTGGCCAGGACAAGATTGGCGGACTGCTGCGCCCCGTCAGCGGGCTGGTCTCGCGAAGCTGGGGCCAGAAATTGCCGGACGGGGAGTCCTCGAAAGGGCTCTACATACAGCCGCGTCCGGATTCGGGCGTTGTCGCCCCCGTGGACGGGACGATCGAGTATGCTGGCATGTTCCGCACTTACGGCCAGCTCTTGATCATTTCCACAAGTGATGGCTACCATATTCTACTGAGCGGGATGAGCCGTATTTACGGCACGCCCGGACAGACGGTGAAGGCCGGTGAGCCGGTTGGTCGCATGCCAAACCGTGAAATTCCGCCGCCTGAACTCTATCTAGAAGTCAGGAAGGCGGGCGAACCAATGAATCCAGCGCGCTGGATGAAGGGCGGCTAGAGCCGCTGAAAGGGAGAAACAGACAATGCGGGCAATGCTTACAGGTGCAGCCATTGGGGTGGTGCTGGGTGGATTGGCCGTCGGTGTTTCAGCCTTCGCCTGGCCGGAATCGAAACCGGCAGACAGCCGTGCGGAAACCTACAGACAGCTCGACCTCTTTGCCGAAGTCCTGGCGCGCGCCCGCGCCGACTATGTTACCGAGATCGACGAAGCAGAAGCCATGGAAGCGGCCATCAATGGCATGCTCGGCTCGCTCGACCCGCACTCCTCCTACATGTCCGCTGACGATTTCGAGGCGATGCAGGTGCAGACCTCCGGCGAATATGGCGGCCTCGGCATCGAGGTCACCATGGAAGACGGCTTCGTGAAGGTCGTCACCCCGATGGACGACACGCCCGCCAGCCGCGCCGGACTGGAAAGCGGTGACCTGCTCACCGCGATTAACGGCCAGCCAATCGTCGGCCTCAACATCGACGATGCGGTGCGCGACATGCGCGGCCCGCCCGGCTCTGAAATCATCGTCACAGTGCTGCGCGAAGGCGAGGACGCGTTCGATGTCACGCTGAAACGCGAAGTGATCCGTCCGAAATCCGTGACCTGGGAAGTCAAGGATGGCGATATCGCCTATTTCCGCATCTCGACCTTCAATGAGCGCACAACCGACCTGCTCGAGGACGCCATAGAGGAATCGAGCCGCGCGATCGACGGACGCCCGAAAGGCATCATTCTCGACCTTCGCAACAATGGCGGCGGCCTGCTCGACCAGGCCATCTCGATCAGCGACAAGTTCCTGTCGGGCGGCGAAGTCGTCTCCACGATCGGCCGCCGGCCGGGCGACATCGCCCGCTACAATGCCCGCAGCGGCGAAGTGTTCAAGAACGTGCCCATGGTCGTCCTGATCAATAACGGCTCCGCCTCGGCCTCCGAAATCGTCGCCGGCGCCCTGCAGGATCGTGGTCGCGCCACCATTCTCGGCACGACCAGCTTCGGCAAGGGCTCGGTCCAGACCGTCATTCCGCTTGGCTCGGACCGCGGTGCCATCCGGCTGACGACATCGCGCTATTACACGCCGTCCGGGCGCTCCATCCAGGCGACCGGCATCGAGCCGGACCTGGAAGTCGCCCAGTCGCGCATCTCCGAAGACCAGCTGGACAAGATCCGCCGGTATTCCGAGGCCGACCTTCCCAACGCCCTCTCCAATGAGGAAGGCGCCCAGCGTCGTATTCCGCATCTGCCGGACGACCAGCCGCCGGAAGACTATGACGGCAAGGATTACCAGCTCGACCGAGCGCTCGAAGTCCTGCATGGTGGACAGCTGACAGCCGCGCGCAATCCTAACGCCGGTTAAGAAGTCTTTGCGACTTCTTAACCAATCGGCTGCAATCTGAACGTTCGCTGTCAGATTTCTGTCGAGTTGCAAGAGGCGTTTCATGAGTAATCGTGCGGCCAGGGACCCGTCGCCGTTTCGCAGCGGAGTCGCCCACACAGCTTTGAGTTTCCTGGCGTTTTCAGCGCTTGCCCTGTCTGTTGGCGGCATCATCCATGTCACTGGCGACGCCAGCGAGGCGAGCCCGGCCCGCCAGATCGCCCTGTTCGAACCGGCCGGCCCAGACCGGCCACGGCTGAAGACACGCTTTGCATCGAGCGACGGCGATATGCGCCCGATCGTGACGGCCAGCGCGAGCGAGACCGACGGTACGTCGGATGATTCTGGCGACGAATCAGGGCCGAGTCTCGGCGTTTCCTATTCCGGTGACAGCGCCCCTGTGGTGAAGGCTTCGGCCAGCGCCGGCGATGCCGAAACCGTCCGCATCAACGGCGTGTCGGTTTCCGCCGGGCGGTCCTGGCAGGAAACCCGCGAACTGAAGTCTTTGTCCCGCGCACCGATCTCAGCGGTGACGGAACGCACCTCGCTCGGCTACCTGCCGAAAATCGCAGACGATGGCCGCACGCCGGCCGGCGCCTACGCCCGTCCATTCGCCAATCCTGAAAACCGCCCCACGGTTTCAATCGTGGTCGGCGGCCTCGGCATCAACTGGCGCCACACCCAGTCGGCGATCGAGGAATTGCCGCCCGAGGTCACCCTGTCCTTCGCACCGACCGCCCGCAACCTGCAGGGCTGGATCGACCAGGCCCGGGCCGCTGGCCATGAAGTGCTACTCGAAGTGCCGATGGAGCCTTACGAGTTTGGACGCGAACGCCCGCACCCGCAGACGCTTTACGGCAGCCACAGCGAGAGCCAGCTGACCAGCAATCTGAATTATCTGATGTCCCGCGCGACCGGCTATTTCGGCGTCATCAACTATCAGGGCAGCAAGTTTGCGACGGAAGCGGAAGCGACCGCCCAACTCGCCGGCCTGCTCAAAGCGCGTGGCATTGCCTTCGTCGAGGATGGCAGCCTGTCGCGCTCAACCTTCCCGGACGCCGCGAGCGAAACCGGCCTGCGCTTTCGCACTGCCAATACGCCCATCGATGCCCGCCCAGATGGCGAGGACATCGAGACCAAGCTGCTGGAACTCGAAGCGTTGGCCATGGAAGACGGCAGCGCACTCGGCACCGGCTTTGCCTATCCCATCACCATCGACATCCTGAAAGCCTGGACGGCACGTCTTGACGAAAAGGGTATCGCCCTCGCCCCGGTCTCGGCGGCCACACGGACGATCAAGAGCGAAACCCCGGTCATCGACACTGCTGGAATTGATACAGCGCAGGGTGGGCAAACCGGCGGATAAGGGCTACCTAATCTAAGGTGACACAGACCGCTCTCGACCCGAAACTCTACCGCCCGAATGTCGGACTCGCGCTGTTCTCGGCAGCCGGTCATGTTTTCCTTGGGCGCCGTATCAACGGACGCGGGGCTTTCCAGTGGCAGATGCCGCAAGGCGGTATCGACGAAGGTGAAGACCCGGCCGACGCCGCGCTGCGCGAGCTGGAAGAAGAAATCGGCGTTTCGGAAAAACTCGTCGATGTTCTCGAAGAGACCGAGGACTGGCTGCATTATGAGTTTCCGGCCGAAATCCGCCGGCGGATGCCGGGGCCTTTTATCGGCCAGCGCCAGAAATGGTTCGCCCTGCGATTCAAGGGCTCCGACAGCGACATCCGCCTCGACAAGCACACGCCGGAATTCGACGCCTGGCGCTGGGCCCGGTTGAACGAAGCTCCCGGCCTGATCGTCCCGTTCAAGCGGCCGGTCTATGAAGCCGTTGCCGAGCGGTTCCGCCAGTGGACGGATGTTGCCTAGCGCAGCCGCGCCAGCCTAGCCGCGCCGCACGCCCATCTCCCAGGCCGCTTCATCATCATCGCCCTTCCAGGCCGCATAGGCGACCGAACCGTCCAGTTCGGCGGTCTTCAGGAGGGTGACGGGCCAGTCGCCCGCCTCGATGTTTGCGACATGGATCGGATGCACGCCCCAGAGCAGCTGCGCCTTGCGCAGGCGTGCCTCATCGGCAGACCCGTAAAGGATCATGTACCGCCCGCGATGCTTGGAGAACTGGGCAAGACGGAGCGCCGAGCCGGTCCGTAGCGCGAGGGCTGTTGCCTTTTCCGCATAGGCGAGCGACTGGGCGGCCCGTGCGATGACGTCCACCGTCAGTTCCACACTCCGGTCGCCCATGAACTGTTTAAGCGAGTCGCGATAGTCCTCGGCATGCTCGGTCGCCTGGATGATCTTGCCCATGATGGCGACGGCGGTGGCCGGATGACGCCCAACCGCTGTTTCCGCCGACAGCATCACAGCATCGACGCCCTGATAAACGGCGGTAGCCACGTCGCCGGTCTCCGCGCGCGTCGGGGCGGCATTGTCGATCATGGATTCCAGCATCTGGGTCGCGACGATGACGGGCTTCCCCTTGGAGCGCGCGGTTCGCACGATACGGCGCTGGATGATCGGCACTTCTTCGGCGGGGAACTCGACGCCGAGATCGCCGCGCGCAACCATCACGCCATCGGCCGCCGCGACGACGGCATCAAGATCGGCAATAGCGGCCGGCTTTTCCAGCTTGGCGATGAGCGGTGCGCGCCCCTGTATGATCGCATGGGCCTCGTTGAGGTCGGCCACGGACTGCACGAAGCTGAGCGCGATCAGGTCGGCGCCAATCTCCAGCGCATAGTCGAGATCCTCACGGTCCTTTTCCGTCAGCGCGGAGACAGGCAGTGCCTTGCCCTGGACGGTGAACCCCTTGCGATTGCCAAGTTCTCCCGGCAGGTCGGATTTCACGACCGGATGCTTCCCCGCCTTGATGACCTCAAGGATGATCATGCCGTCATTGCAGAGAATCCGGTCGCCGACGTCCAGCGCGCCGAGAATTTCCGGGTGGGGAACCGGAATGGTTTCCGGCTGGTCTGTCTCGCTCGCAGCAATGAGCGCGTAGGTGCCGCCAAATGTCAGCTTCAGCTTGCCGTCAGGAAAGTCCCCGACGCGGACCTTCGGGCCCTGCAGGTCCGCCAGCACCGCAAGCGGGCGGCCGATGGCCTTTTCCGCCATGCGCACCGCCTCAAGCGAGCGGCGATGGTCTTCATGGCTGCCATGGCTGAAGTTCAGCCGGAAAATATCCGCACCCGCTTCAGCCAGGAGCTGTACGGTTCGCGCGCCCCGGCTGCCGGGTCCGAGCGTGGCGACGATCTTCGCATTTCGTCCACGAAGACGCGGCAATCCTGACGCCATGGGAGCCTCCTCCAGCTGTTCCGAAAGACCTAACCGCATTCTCGGCGTTTAAAAAGGGAGCGCTACCATAAATTCTGTCAGTCCGGATAGCCCAGCCATGGCGGGCTATCTGGCAGCGCAGTCCCGAAACCCGTGTTGGCGACCGGAACACCGGCGGCGAGCTCTCCGTTAATCAAGTGAGCAGAAAGCTATAAGGAGACATGCCATGAAACGGACATTGCTGAGCGCAACAACCGCCCTCGCCTTTGCCATGACACCGGCTGCCGCGCAGGTTGTCGGCGGAGAGGCGGAAATCGATACCGACACCAGTATCGAAACCGATTTTGCCAATGATGGCGCCGAAACCCGCACGGGTGTTAGTGCGGACATCAAGGTCGATCCGGGCCAGTACAACATGCCAGACAGCAAGACCGGTGCTGATACTCGCGCACAAAATCAGGCTGGCGTGACCGTAGAGGACCGCACCGGCCAGAGCGCCGCGCTCGACGGCAAAGCCAGAATGGATGCCAGGTCATCGGCAAGGATCGAAGGCGATATCCCTGACGCACTGACCAAATATGAGATCGGGCAGATCCGGAAGGCTGGGCCTGAGGCCGTCGCCGATATCGATACAATCTCAAAAGGTGACCTGACCTACGAATAATACCGGCCAGACAGACGAAAGCCCCGCGCCTTCCCGGCGGCGGGGCTTTTTTTCGACGACCCAGGGCGGCTTACGGCTCCAGCTCGACGTCCCAATAGAGATAATCCATCCAGGTCTCATGCAGGTGGTTGGGCGGGAAGCGCCGGCCGATCTCCTGCAGCTGGTAATTCGACGGCCGGACCGGTTTGCGCGTGATGTGCATGCCCGATTCCGACAGCATCCGCCCGCCCTTCTTCAGGTTACAGGGCGAACAGGCCGTCGCGATATTGGTCCAGCTCGTACGCCCGCCCTTGGAGCGCGGGACGACGTGATCGAAGGTCAGCTCCTCGCGTGAGCCGCAATAGACGCACTGGAAGCCGTCGCGCAGGAAGACGTTGAACCGTGTGAAGGCTGGCGAACGGTCCTGGCGCACAAATTCGCGCAGAGCGATGACCGATGGCAGGCGCATCTCGAAACTGGGGGAGCGCACGACCGTATCGTATTCAGCGATGATATCGACCCGGTCGAGGAAGACGGCCTTTACGACGTCCTGCCAGGGCCAGAGCGATAGCGGATAATAGGAGAGTGGGCGGTAGTCCGCGTTCAATACAAGGGCTGGCCGGCCCTGGGGCGGGCTCGTCAGGACCTCAGGCATGTCTCAGCCCTCCAATTGTCCTGCTCAATGGTTTTCGCACCTGGCTAGTGAACACGCACCTCCATTGATTTGAAAGGATCAATAATGATTCCTGACGAAGAGTTTATGACAGTTTCGGACTTTGGCTAGAGCTGGAGGGCATAAATCCCCGAACCTGTTGCCACTGCTGGGATCAGCCACCACCGTCAGCAGCATAATTCTTCGCCCGCTCGGCATTGATCCACGCCCAGAGCAGGTGCGCCGCGACACCGCGATAGGGCCGCCACGAATCAGCCAGCGTAGTGAAGGCCTTCGACTCCATGCGCTCATCGTGGTCACGCAACAGGCGATAGGCCTCCATCAGGCCGACATCGCCCGCCGGAAAAGCATCCAGCCGTCCGCACGCCATCAGGAACAAGTCCGCCGTCCACGGTCCGATCCCTTTCACCGCAACGAGTTCAGCACGCGCCTCGTCCATTTCGGCGGCGTGGACCCGTTCAAGGTCGAGGGCGCCGCTTTCGACGGCCTCTGCAATCGAGCGCAAATGCCGGATTTTCGGGCGTGACAGGCCGCAGGCGCGCAGGGCGTCTTCATCCTCGCCGAGCACAGCCTCGGTGCAGACCGTGCCAAGCTGCGCTTCGACCCGGTCCCAGATGGTCCGCGCGGCCTTGGTCGTGATCTGCTGGAAGGCAATCATGCGGGCAATGGTGGCGTAGGCAGGCTCTGCCGTACGCCATGCAGGCACGCCATAGTCAGCAAAAGCACGCGCCAGCGCCGCATCGCGGGCAGACAGGTGTTCGCAGGCTTCAATCAGGGTCTCGCTGCTGGGTCCGGTCATGTCGAAGGGCAGATCCCGTGTCATGGAGATTGAACAAGTTGCCAGAGACGGTATCCTGCCCGGCAGAACAGATAAACCGGAGGAAACCATGGCTGACGGACACGCAGCAGGCGGGCGCGCCCAGTTTCGCGAAATGCTGGAAGGCACGAAGGAAGACTGGGAAATTATCGCGGAGCACTCGCGCATCTTCAACAAGGGGCTCGCCAAGCGCGTCCTCGACCACCTGCGCCTGCTCGATGGCGACTTTGGCGGCTTTCCGGTCGATCGGCTGGAGCATTCGCTGCAGACCGCAACCCGCGCCCATCGCGACGGCCGGGATGAAGAATATGTCGTCTGCGCCCTGCTGCACGATATCGGCGACACGCTCGGCAGCATGAACCATCCCGACGTCGCCGCCGCGATCCTGAAGCCCTTCGTTTCGGAGGAAAACCTCTGGATGGTCGCCAATCATGGCGTGTTCCAGGGCTATTACTTCTTCGAATATCTCGGCCTCGACAAGAATATGCGCGAGCAGTTCAAGGACCACCCCTATTACCAGCGCTGCGCCGAGTTCTGCCACAAATACGACCAGGCCGCCTTTGACCCGGAATATGAAAGCGAACCGCTGGAATTCTTCGAACCGATGGTGGAGCGCGTCTTTTCCAAGCCGAAGAACTCGATCTACCTGCGCAACAAGGACTGAACGGCGGGCTTATCCAGCCAGGTCGTCCCGGGTGCGCCCCTGAACGGCCAGCCCCTCATCGATCAGCGTGTTAGACGCCACCTCAAGCTCATCCTGCAAACGGGCGAACATGGTCTTGCGGTCGAGACCGGCTTCGAGCGGCGGCAGGGCTTCATAGACGATGAGGCCCGGGCGCCGGGTCAGGCCGCGCGCCTTCCAGCAGAGGCCTGAATTGGTTGCAAGCGGCAGGACGGGCACATTCATACGGTTGTAGAGCGCGGTGAGGCCAGCCGACTTGTAGTCCGGCGCATCGCCCGGCTTCGTGCGCGTACCTTCCGGATAGATGAGCAGCTGGCGGCCGGCTTTGGCGCAGGCCTCGCCCTGTTTCAGCATCATTTTCAGCGTCTTCGACGTACCCGCCCGGTCAATTGCGACCATCCGTGTCTTCAGCGCATACCAGCCGAGCGCCGGGTACCAGAGCAGTTCGCGCTTCATGATCACGGCCGGGTCACAGAACAGGATGAAGGGAATGAAGACGTCCAGCATGGACTGGTGCTTGCCGGCGACGAGGAGCGGCCCGTCCGGAATGTTCTCCCGCCCGCGCAGCTCGACACGGATGCCGCAGATGATCCGCAGGCCGACGCGAATATATTGCGCGTACAAGGCGATCGCACCCAGGGCGAACCGGCGCGGCAGCAGCATGGTCGGCAGCGCGCCGATGCCGATTACGGCCATACCGGCATACAGCCAGACAACGAAAACAATAGACCGGAGCGTGTTCACAACACCGCCTTTAGCGCGTGATTGACCGTTCCGCCAGCCGCCAGCCGCGCCGCGAGTCCCGCAGCAATCGGTGTGACGGCGAGAATGACGAGATCCCAGAAATCGAGCGATAATTGCGGCAGGAGCTGGTTCTGCGAAGCGCTGCTCTGGGCTGAGAAGATGATCAAGGCCGTCGCCGCGAGCGCCGCCACCGATCCGGCCGCGCCGGCCTTGAGGCCGAGCGTCCAGAACCGCCGCTCGAAGAGCTGGGCGATGAACCGGTCTTCCGCGCCCGCCAGGTGCAGCACGTCGACAATATCCTTACGCGCCAGCAGGGCGGCATGGGTTGCAAAGGCAATGACTGCAATGGCGGTGGCGGTAAGCAGGACGACGATGCCGATGGCCGCGACCCGGAGTGTGCCCAAGGCACTCCTTGCTTCAGCGGCGTAGTCGGCGTGCGATTCGGCGACGGCGTTGAAGCCCTGCGCCGTCAGCGCATTGGTGATGGCGAGCGCGGTCGTGACGCTGTTGGGCGCGGTCTCGACGGCGATCAGCAAGGGCATCGGCACGCCGGCCGGGATGCCGCCCGGCCCGAAGCTCGGCTCCAGCAGCCGCTCCAGATCCTCCTGCGAGAGCACGTCGGCCGAGCGGACCCCGCTCATCCCGCGAATGATAGTCGCCGCTTCTTCGGCCCCGCGCCGGTCAGTGTCGCTCAGGCGCACCGTCATCTCGCCCTCGACCTGCGCCGACCAGGCCCGCGCGGCCGTATAGGTCCCACGAGCCGTCAGCGTGGCGAGCACCGCCAGGAAGCAAAGCGCGGCCACGACAAAAAACAGCGCCGCTTCCCGGGCATCGCTTTCCGGCAGGAGGGGTGTGGGCTTGGGCATCAGGCTGGCTGGTGTTCCACGTCTTGAACGATAAGGCCATGCTGCAGGCGAAGGACCGGGGCTTCAAACTCCCGGATCAGTCCGAGATCATGGGTCGCAATGATGACCGTCGTGTTGAGACGCCGGTTAAGTTCGACGAACAGGCGGAAGATGCGTTTGCCCATTTCCGGGTCGACATTGCCGGTCGGCTCGTCGGCGACCAGCAGGTTGGGCTTGTTGATCAGGGCCCGCGCAATCGACAGGCGCTGCTGCTCCCCGCCAGAGAGGGACTGCGGCAGCGCATGCATCCGTTCCCCGAGGCCGACCCAGCGCAACAGGTCGGCGACCTCGTCGCGGTACTGCTCCGGCTTCTGGCCGAGCACGCGCAGCGGCAGGGCGACATTCTCGAAACTCGTCAGGTGCTCCAGCAGGCGGAAGTCCTGAAAGACAACGCCGATCCGGCGCCGCAGCGCGGACAGCTGTCGGCGCTTCAGCATGCCGGTGGACTGGCCGAACAGGCGTACTTCCCCGCGCGTCGGCGCATGCGCAAGGTAGATCAGCTTCAGCAGAGAGGACTTGCCGGCCCCCGATGCACCGGTCAGGAAGGTGAATGAGCCTGGCCGCAAGCGGATATTCACGTCACTGAGCACTTCGTCCGCCGTGTCGTAGCGAAGCGACACCGCATTGAGTTCGACCGCCGGCTCTCCGGTCATATCCGGGTTGAAACGGTTCATTAACGACCTTTCAATCCTGCAAGGTTGTAATCGACTATTCCAGCGAATTGCGCGAATGTCCAAGCCATGATCCTCACCTGCCCGAACTGCGAGACACAGTATTTCGCCGATGAATCGACAATTGGTGAATCGGGCCGCACGGTGAAGTGCGCTGCCTGCGATCACTCATGGTTTGTCGGGCCGGAAGGACAGGCCGAGGGCGAAAAGGGCCCGATTGCCGGGGCGCATGAGGCGTATCGTGAGAAAGTCCGCCAGCGGCGCCTTCGTGCCAGCCGCTCGGCCGCGGTCATGGCCTGGCTGATTGTTGGCAGCCTGTTCGGTGCAACGCTGGCCGGCGGTATCGTCTTCCGCGACCGGGTCGTGGAGGCTTGGCCGCAATCGGCGGCGACCTTCAAGGCCATTGGCCTCGACGTGAACCGGTTCGGACTGGAATTCCTCGAAACCGAAGCCGAGCGCTATTTCGACGGCACGACGCCGATCCTCGAAATCACCGGCCAGGTCGAGAACACGTCGGGCCGCGAGCGCCGGGCGCCCTTTGTGCGCGTGCTGCTTCTGGACGAGAACGGCGCGATGATCGGCGAATCCTTTGCTCCGATCACGCCGGGCCAGATCCCCGCCGGACGCACCGCCAGCTTCTCGACCCGGGTCGAAAACCCGCCTTTCGAGGCATTCGAACTTGAATTGCAGTTCGCAACAGAGGATGAAGCGAGCGGCGGCCCGCAGTCTGTGGCGGACGCCGGGACTTCAGACGACGAGTTGCAAGCCGGAGTGGACGATTGACTGCCAAGACCCTGCCGAAAATCGACGTTGTCCTGCCCGAAGACGAATTGATGGCGCGGGTGGACGACCTGGCCGAGCGGCTTGCGCCGCGCCTTCAGGGTGACTGGACGGCGATCAACATCCTGGTCGGGGCCACCCCGTTCACCAGCGACCTGATGAAGGCGCTCGCCCGGCGCGATATCCATCCGATGCTCGACGCGCTGTGGCTGGAAAGCTATCGGGACGAGCGGGAAAGCTCCGGCCGGGTGCTGGTGCGCGCTGATATTGTCCGGCCCGTCAAGGATCGCGGCGTCCTCCTGATCGACGATGTCTTCGATACCGGCCGCACACTCGCCTTTGCCCGCTCGCACCTCATGACGAAGGGCGCGCGCGAGGTGATCACGGTTGCCCTGGCGCGCAAGCCATGGGCCCCCAAAGGCGAGGACGATGTCGACTTCCACGCCTTCGATGCGCCGGGCCGGTTCCTTGTCGGCTATGGTATGGACGATGCCGGGCTATATCGCGGCCTGCCCTATGTCGGCGCGCTGGACTAGGCGCCCCGGCAAACTTTCGATACCGGCAAAGAAAACGTCCCCACGGCCGGGCCGAGGGGACGCATTTCAAAGACGTTGGTCTGACAGCGCCTAGACGTCGAGCACCATACGCTCGGGATCTTCAAGCGCTTCCTTGACGCGGACCAGGAAGGTCACCGCTTCCTTGCCGTCCACGATCCGGTGGTCATAGGAGAGCGCGAGATACATCATCGGGCGGATCTCGACCTTGCCATTGATCGCTACCGGACGCTGCTCGATGCGGTGCATCCCGAGCACACCCGATTGCGGCGGGTTGAGGATCGGCGTCGACATCAGCGAGCCATAGACGCCGCCATTGGTGATGGTGAAGGTGCCGCCCTGCATGTCGCCAATCGAGAGCGAGCCGTCGCGGGCCTTCTTGCCAAGCTCGCCGATCGCCTTCTCGACACCGGCCAGCGAGAGCTCGTCACAGTCGCGCACGACGGGCACAACAAGGCCTTTGTCGGTGCCGACCGCGATGCCCATGTCGTAGAAGTTCTTGTAGATGATGTCAGAGCCGTCGATCTCGGCATTGACCGCCGGGATTTCCTTCAGCGCATTGACGCAGGCCTTCACGAAAAAGCCCATGAAGCCGAGCTTCACACCGTGCTTTTCGAGGAAGACATCCTTGTAGCGCGAGCGCAGGTCCATCACGGCAGACATGTCCACATCGTTGAATGTGGTCAGCATGGCGGCGGTGTCCTGCGCCTCTTTCAGGCGCCGGGCGATGGTCTGGCGAAGGCGCGTCATCTTCACGCGCTCCTCGCGCGGTCCAATCTCGCGCGGGGCTTTCGACTGCTGCGGCTGGGACCCGCCCGACTGGGCCGCCTTGTTCACGAATTCCAGCGCATCGGCCTTGGTCGCGCGGCCGTCGCGGCCGGAGCCGGGGATGTTCTGCGGATCGACACCGGCTTCGGATGAAATCCGGCGCACGGACGGGGAAACCGGGCGGTCATCGGCGGTCGACTGTGCCGGCTTTGCCGATTCGGCAGCCGCGGCGGGCTTCGACCCGGAGGATGCGGCAGCTGCACCGCCCGCCCCGGCGCTGATCCGCGCAATGACGGAGCCCGGCGACACGGTGTCGCCTGCGCTGACGAGGATTTCGGCAATCGTGCCATCGGCGCTGGCCGGGACTTCAAGCGCGACCTTGTCGGTCTCGATCTCGGCGATGGTCTCATCCTTGGAGACGCTGTCGCCGACCTTCTTCAGGAACTCGCCGATCGTGCCTTCGGTCACGCTTTCGCCCATGGCCGGCACGGCCACGTCGACCAGGTCACCACCGCCAGAGGCCTTGGCCGGTTCGGCTTTCGGCTTGGCCGCTTCTTCCTTGGTCTCTTCGCTTTTCTTGTCGTCGCTCTTGGCGGACTTTGCGGCGCCATTGCCGCTGCCAAGGCGGCCGAGGACAGCGCCAATCTCGACCGTGTCGCCTTCCTTGGCGACGATTTCCGACAGGGTGCCGTCTGCCGTTGCGGCAACCTCTACAGACACCTTGTCGGTTTCAAGCTCGACCAGGACTTCGTCCTTGGATACCGAATCGCCTGCCTTTTTGAGCCACTGGCCGACGGTCGCCTCGGTGACGCTTTCGCCGAGCTGCGGCACGATAATGTCAGTCATGTCTAGTCCGTTTCGTATCTTGTTCTGGTCAGGCGGAGACGATGCTGTCTTCCACCGGCTGGTCACCCAGCGCAGCAGCGATGAGAGCATCTTTTTCCTTGTTATGTTGGGCGAGCAGGCCGGTCGCTGTTGCCGCCGATGGCGGGCGGCCCGCATATTTCGGGCGCGGATGCTTGCAGCCGGCCTGATTGCTGGTCCACTCGATCTCATCGCGCATGAACGTCCAGCCGCCCATATTGCGCGGCTCTTCCTGGCACCAGACCATCTCGGCGCCCTTGAACCGCTTCAGCTCCTGGATCAGCGACTTGCGCGGCACGGGGTAGAATTGCTCGACGCGTAGCAGGTAGATGTCGTCGGTGCCCTTTTCCTCGCGCGCCTCGAACAGGTCGTAATAGACCTTGCCCGAACACAGCACGACGCGGCGGATCTTCTCATCCTTGACGAGTTTCACCTTGCCCTCGCGGCCCGGCGTCTCGGCATCGTCCCAGAGAACGCGGTGGAAGGAGGATTTGGTGTTCAGGTCGTCCAGCGAGGACACTGCCAGCTTGTGACGCAAAAGCGATTTCGGCGTCATGATGATCAGCGGCTTGCGGAAATCGCGGTGGATCTGGCGGCGCAGGGCGTGGAAATAGTTCGCCGGCGTCGTGAGATTGACCACCTGCATATTGTCTTCGGCACACATCTGCAGGAACCGCTCGAGCCGGGCAGACGAGTGCTCCGGACCCTGGCCCTCATAGCCATGCGGCAGCAGGCAGACCAGGCCGCTCATCCGCAGCCATTTGCGCTCGGCCGAGGAGATGAACTGGTCGAAGAAGACCTGCGCGCCATTCGCGAAGTCGCCGAACTGCGCCTCCCAGAGGACAAGGCAGTTCGGATCGGCCAGCGAATACCCATACTCATAGCCCAGCACCGCCTCCTCGGAGAGGAGCGAGTCGATCACTTCATAGTGCGCGGCGTCCGGTCCGAGATTGTTCAACGGCGTGTAGCGGTCGCCGCTATGCTGGTCGACGAAGTGGCTGTGGCGCTGGGAGAAGGTGCCGCGGCCGGAATCCTGGCCCGACAGGCGAACCGGGAAACCCTCATCGAGCAGCGTGGCGAAGGCCAGGTGCTCGGCCGTGGCCCAGTCGAGGCCATTGCCGGAGGTGATCGCCTCGCGGCGCGCATCGATCACCCGGCGCAGCGTCTTGTGGACATCGACATTGTCCGGGATCGTGGTGATCTTTTCACCGACTTCCTGGAGCTTCTTCTTCGCAACGCCGGTCTTGCCACGGCGCTCGTCATCCTCAGGCAGGCCGAGGCCGGACCATTCACCGTCCAGCCAGTCGGCCTTCTCGGTCTTCAGTCCCTTGCCTTCCTCGAACGCCTTGTCGAGGAAATCCTCGAAATCCTTGATCTGCTGTTCGACTTCGTCAGCCGTGACCAGGCCCTCTTCAACAAGGCGCTTGGCATAGATCTCGCGGGTCGATTCATGGCCCTTGATCTTGGTGTACATGACCGGCTGGGTGAACATCGGTTCGTCACCCTCATTGTGGCCGAACCGGCGGTAGCAGAACATGTCGATGACGACGTCCTTGCCGAATTTCTGCCGGTACTCGGTCGCAACCTTGGCGACATAGGTCACCGCTTCGGGATCATCGCCATTCACGTGGAAGATCGGCGCCTGCACCATCAGCGCAACGTCCGAGGGATAGGGCGAGGAGCGCGAATACATCGGGCTCGTCGTGAAGCCGATCTGGTTGTTGACGATAAAGTGGATCGTCCCGCCGGTGCGATAGCCTGCCAGGCCCGACAGCGCGAAGCATTCCGACACGACGCCCTGCCCGGCAAAGGCCGCATCGCCGTGCAGCAGCAATGGCAGCTTGTGCGAACGGTCCAGCGTGCCGGTCTCTTCGGCTTCCATCGCCTGCTTGGCGCGCGCGCGTCCGAGAACGACCGGATTCACCGCCTCGAGGTGCGAGGGGTTGGCGTTCATGGTCAGGTGGACGTCATTGCCGTCGAAGGCGCGGTCGGAGGACGCGCCGAGGTGGTATTTCACATCACCCGAGCCGAAGCCTTCAGCGCCCTGCGTTGAGCCGCCCTGGAATTCGTGGAAGATCTTCTCATACGGCTTGCCCATCACGGCGGCCAGCATGTTGAGGCGTCCGCGGTGCGGCATGCCGATGACGATCTCGTTCACACCGAGCGCACCGCCGCGCTTGATGATCTGCTCCAGCGCCGGGACGGCTGCTTCGCCGCCATCAAGGCCGAAGCGCTTGGTGCCGGGATAGCGCCGGTGGAGGAAGCGCTCGAAGGTTTCCGCCTCGATCAGCTTGGCGAGGATCGCCTTCTTGCCTTCCGGCGTGAACGCGACGCCCTTGTCCGGGCCCTCGATCCGCTCCTGCAGCCAGGCCTTCTCGACCGGGTTGGAGATGTGCTGGAACTCGACACCGATGGTCGAGCAATAGGTCCGCTTCAGGATGTCGACCATTTCCGGGATGGTCGCATAGTCGAGGCCGAGATAGCCGTCGATGAAGATGCGCCGGTCCATATCGGCCGCAGTGAAGCCATAGCTTGCCGGATCCAGCTCGGGCTGGGTGTCCTTGTTCTCCATGGCCAGCGGGTCGAGCTGGGCAGCCAGATGGCCGCGCACACGGTAGGCGCGAATCATCTGCACGGCACGGATCGAATCCTTCACCGCGATCTCGAGATCGGCCTCCGTGGCGCCCGGCTTGTCAGCCTTGATCTTGTCGCGAAGCTTCGGCTCAAGCGCGGCCCAGTTGCCGTCAAAGGCTGCGACCTGGTCGGCATCGGCCGGGGCCGGCCAGCGCTCACGCTTCCAGCTTGCGCCATCGGCATTGCGCTCGGCTGCATCGCCGCCATCGCCGAGCTCGCGGAAGAAATCCCGCCAGCTTTCCGGCACCGAACCGGGATCACGGGCATAAGCGGCCTGCATCTTCTCGATCCAGACCGCGCTGCCGCCATAAAGGAATGCCGTATCAAGCATGGCGCTGTTACGCGCGCTGCGCTTTCCGGTTACCGGTGATCCGTCATCTGCCATCTCAACACCGTCCTGTTACTTGTGTGGACGGCCCGGCGGGGTCTTTTGGGCCTCGTCTGGCCGCCATCCGAACCTGATATAGTCCGGGACTAACCTTTAAGAACCTCTACCATGGTATCGCCGAGGCGCGCAGGGCTCGGTGACACCTTGATACCGGCTTCTTCCATTGCTGCGATCTTGGACGGGGCATCGCCCTTGCCGCCCGAAACAATGGCACCGGCATGGCCCATGGTGCGGCCCGGAGGCGCCGTGCGGCCAGCGATGAAGCCGACCATCGGCTTCTTGCGGCCCTTCTTCGCCTCGTCCTTCAGGAATTGTGCAGCTTCCTCTTCAGCCGAGCCGCCAATCTCACCGATCATGATGATCGATTCGGTGGCGTCATCGGCGAGGAACAGTTCCAGCACGTCGATGAAGTTTGTGCCGTTGACCGGGTCACCGCCAATGCCGACCGCCGTCGTCTGGCCGAGGCCGACATTCGAGGTTTGGAAGACGGCTTCATAGGTCAGCGTGCCGGAACGCGAGACGACGCCCACAGAGCCTTTCTGGAAGATCTTGCCCGGCATGATGCCGATCTTGCACTCTTCCGGGGTGAGCACACCCGGGCAGTTCGGGCCGATGAGGCGCGACTTCGACTTTTCGAGTTTGGCCTTCACGCGCACCATGTCGAGAACCGGGACGCCTTCGGTGATGCAGACGATCAGCGGGATTTCCGCGTCAATGGCTTCCTCGATGGCGGCGGCTGCGCCGACCGGCGGCACATAGATGACCGACGCCGTGGCGCCGGTGGCTTCCTTGGCCTCGCCGGCATTGGCGTAGATCGGCAGCTCGACGCCTTTGTCGGACACCCATTTCTGTCCGGCCTTCTTGGGGTGCGTACCGGCGACCATCTTGGTGCCGTAATACTCAAGTGCCTGGTTGGTGTGGAACGAGCCGGTATTGCCGGTCAGGCCCTGCACGATGACTTTAGTGGATGAGTCGATAAGGATGGACATTGAATTTCCTGACTATTCCTCGGCGCTAAGCGCCGCTTGTTTCGTTGAAACGATAAGCTGCTGAATATCGGCCGAGCCGAGCTGTTTGAGTTCCTCAAAAGCTGCCTCGGTATAGGTCTTGTCGCCATTGCCCTCGCCATGCAGGCGGTACTTCCCGTCCTTCGGAAAGAACATGAAGTAGAAGGGCATTGCCGGGTTTCCCTCGGCTGAAATGATCACGAGCGACACCTCATCCTGACAGCTATAGACAATCCAGTCGGTGTTTCCGAATTGCCGCTCCAGCGGGCCAGTTTCGCAACTCATTGGCGAACGGCCCTCCTCCGCTGAGCTTTCAGCAGCGACCAAAGCACCGAGCAAACACGCACTTAAGATGAGGGCGTCTCGTAGCAAAAACTCTACCCTTTGATCGCTTCGGTGATCTTCTTCGCCGCATCGTCGAGGTCGTCGGCGGGGATCACGTTGAGGCCGGAATTGGCGATGATGGCCTTGCCCTCATCGACATTCGTGCCTTCGAGGCGAACAACCAGCGGCACGGCGAGGTTGGTTTCCTTCACCGCGGCGATCACACCCTCGGCAATGACGTCACACTTCATGATGCCGCCGAAGATGTTGACCAGGATGCCCTTCACATTCGGGTCCTTCATGATGATCTTGAAGGCCGCTGCGACCTTCTCCTTGCCGGCGCCGCCGCCGACATCGCAGAAGTTCGCCGGCTCTTCGCCGTAGAGCTTGATGATGTCCATGGTCGCCATGGCCAGGCCCGCACCGTTGACCATGCAGCCAATCGTGCCGTCGAGGGCGATGTAGGCGAGGTCCCATTCGGAGGCCTCGATTTCCTTCTCGTCTTCCTCGGTCTTGTCGCGCAGCTCCTGGATGTCCGGGTGGCGGAACAGGGCATTGCCGTCGAACGATACCTTGGCGTCGAGGACGCGCAGATGGCCGTCCTCCATGACGATGAGCGGATTGATCTCCAGCATCGACATGTCCTTCTCGGTGAAGGCCTTGTAGAGGATCGGGAAGAGCTTCATGCCGTCTTCGCGCGCCGAGCCTTCAAGCTTCAGCGCATCGCAGAGCTGGGCGCTGTCCTTGTCGGTGACGCCCGCCATCGGGTCGATCGGCAGGGTGAGGATCTTTTCCGGCGTGTCGTGCGCGACTTCCTCGATGTCCATGCCACCCTCGGTCGAGGCGACGAAGGCCGGCTTGCCGGTCGCGCGGTCGATCAGCAGGGAGAGATAAAGCTCGCGGTCGATGTCGGCGCCGTCTTCAATATAGAGGCGGTTGACCTGCTTGCCGTCCTGGCCGGTCTGCGCGGTGACGAGGTGCTTGCCCAGCATCTGCTCGGCGAACTTGAAGACGTCTTCCTTGTTGAAGGCGAGGCGGACACCGCCCTTTTCGCCGGCTTCAGCCTCCACGAACTTGCCCTTGCCGCGTCCGCCTGCATGGATCTGGCTTTTGACGACCCAGAGCGGCCCCGGCAGCGTATCGACTGCCTTCTGGACATCGTCGAGCGAAAGGACCGGCACACCGGCAGCAACGGGCGCGCCATAGGATTTCAGGACGGCTTTGGCCTGATATTCGTGAATGTTCATGAGTGGAAATCGCCTCTTGGATCAATGGGCATTGCGGGCCCGGATGGCCCTGTAAAACTCGTCGCCTTATATCACCGCAAACTGCTGGTGCAACCGAATGGGTCCGTTAGATGAACCCAGCCTCCGTTTATTCCGTACGCGGGTCGATTTCGGCGACTTCTGCGGTGGACGGAAGCGCAATATTCCACGGTTCCTGATCTTCCTGGGGCACATCCTTGCGTGAGGCCCGTCGCCACAGCATTGAAAAGCTCAGCAGGGCGGACAGAATTGCGGCCAGCAGGAAGAGGCCTCCCTGCGTAAAGGGCAGGTTGAAGGCGAAACCGGACAGCGGCGGACCGATCACCGAGCCGAAGGCCCAGACAAAGAGCAGTCCCGCCATCACGCGCGCAATCTGCGGCGCCTCGGCCCGGTCGATCGCATGCGCGACACCGATGCCGTAGAAGGACAGCGACCCGGCGCCCCAGACCGCCAGTGCGACGAGAATGATGTTCGAGGGCAGGCCCGGCATCAGGCCCAGCACCAGGGCGGCGAGGCTTGCAATAGCGCCCATGGCAGCGATGACGACCCTACGGTCGAAATGGTCCGATATACGTCCGGCCGGCCACTGACTGATCAGGCCGCCGATCCACGCCGCAGCGGCTGCCAGGGCGGCTGCCCCGGTCGCGCCGCCCGCCACATCCGGCAACGCGACGCCAGCATAGATAGGCAGGAGGGCCATGGTGCCGCTATTGATGACACCCGCCAGGAACACCGAAATCACGGCAGCCGGCGCGAGCTTGAACAGGCGCGTCAGCCGGAAGGCTTCGGTGCCAGGCGGCGGCGGTTCGCCCCGGCGCGTCAGGCAGACCGGCAGCAGCGACAGGACCAGGAAGATCGCACACCACAGGTATGGCCGGAAATCGATGGGCGCGAGACCGGCGACGAAGAACGGGCCGAGCACGAGCGAGACCTTGGCGATCAGGTGGTAGAACCCGCTGACACTGCCCCGGCTCTTGGCCGACACCGTCGCGCCAAGCCAGGACTCGATGGAGGAAAACATCCAGGCAAACGCAGCGCCCTGGATAATGCGGACAATGGTCCAGCCGATCGGGTCGAGCGCCAGCTGCATTGCGAGGACACTGGCCCCGCAGACGGCAGCCGCCGCCGAGAAGACGCGGATATTGCCGAACAGGATAATGGCCGTGGAGGAGTACCAGGCCCCGACCATGAAGCCGACCGCATGACCCGCCGCGATCGCGCCGATCAGCCCCGGCGAGACGCCCAGCGTCTCCAGGCCAAGCGGGGTCACCACGCCAAGGATGCCGCCGCCCAGCTGCAGGAACGCCGCTGCCGCGATCAGCGCCCAGACATTGCGATAGTCAGCCATGGCCGTTCCTCAACGCTACGCGGCGCGAATCGGCGCCGGTTTTCCTGCGGTCTAGTCTACCCCAATGTCCGAAAAGGCAATGTCGTTGCGCCGTGCCGTTTCACCGTCGCCGTCCTTGAGGATGAGCGAGACGGTCTTGCCGGCCCAGTCGATCTCGACGGCGCCATAATTCTCCGGCGGGAAGGCCGCGCCGATCTGGCGCGCATCGCGCTCATCGCTTTCGGTTGCAAAGGAAAGGTTCAGCGAGGAGGCTGTCAGCTCATTGGCCGAATAGGGCAGCGCGCCGCGCTCTTCATAGACGAAGCCGCTATGTCGGTCACCGGACAGGAAAACGACGCCGCCGGCCTCGGTGGACTTCACCAGGTCGAACAAGCGCTGGCGCTCGACCGGCATGGTCGACCAGGCCTCCCAGCCGTGCACGGTCGGCATCACCTGGATGGATGAGACGATGAAGCGGATATCAGCCGGGTCCTGCAGCCGGTTTTCCAGCCAGGTCCACTGCTCGGTGCCGAGCATGTCCTGCGGCTCATCGGCTGGGGTGGGGATGTAGCGCTCCTTGCCGGGCGCACCGTACTCGTCGGTCGGCGTCAGGTCGGAGCGGAAGAAGCGCGTGTCGAGCACGATGACCTGCACGCGCTGACCCTCGGGGCCGAAGCTGCGCGCATAATAGGTGCCGGGCCACTGACCGACATCCTCGCCGTCGAGGCCCCAGAAGGTCTCGTGAATGCGTTCGGCGAAAGCCTTGAAAGGAAAGTTCTTGCCGGAATCATTGGCGCCATAGTCATGGTCGTCCCAGGCCACCATCATCGGGAATTTCTCGCGTGCGGCGATGAATTCCTTGCGGGTGGCCAGCTCCGCGAAGCTTTCGCGCAATTCGTCCAGCTCCGGCTCATTGACCGAATAGGCGCGCCCGTCGCGGTCGCCATAGACGTTGTCGCCAATCATCAGGAAAAGGTCGGCCTCTTCGCTGGCGAGCTGCGCCAGGGTCGGGCTTTCCAGCTCCTCATCATTGCAGGAGGCCACGAGAATGCGGCTGATGACGGCATCCTCGCCCGGCAGCGCCACGCCCTCCGGCGCGCGCGGCAGGCTTGAGGCGGGGACATCATCATAATAGCGGTTCAGCGCCTCGACGGCGGATTTCGGGGCCGGTTCGAAAATGTTGGGCAGGACGGACCCGCCTTCCTGCGTCACACAGGCCGACAGCATCAGTGCGCCCGCCAATAGTCCCGTTACCGCCCTGACCGCCATGAATGCCTCCCTCGAAAATGACAACGCCCGGCCTTTATGCCGGGCGTCGCCGATGTCCGAAAGGGTCCAACTGGCTCAGGTGGTAAAGAAAACCTCCCACATCAGCCGGCCGGGGAGCATCGAAAACAGGCCGGCAATCAGCATCGCGCCGACGAACATGCCCGTCATCTCCTTGCGGTGCTTGGCGACATCGCGCCGGCGGATGGCGGCGATGCCCATGGGCAGACCGATCATCGTCCAGGCCGAGAGCGCATGGATCGGGCTGAAATGGGTCTCGAAGATCATGGTGATGAAGAAGGACGAGCCGGCCGTTACGGCCATGGCGACGACCCAGGTCCAGCCGAGCGTACGGTGCAGGCGGAAGCCCTTCGGCGCGAACATCAGCACCGTGCCGACCAGCAGCGTCGTTACCGCGGCTGCCACGTGGATCTGGACCGCCGTCTCCGAGCGCAGCAGTGGCGACAGGTCGATCCGGAAGCGCGGCACCGCCTGGAAATGCATCAGGATCGCGATGCTCAGCACGGCGTAGACCACCAGCGCGATCGAGATCATCCACGTATTCTTTGATATCCGGCCAAGGCGGGATTTAAGCGTGGGTTGGGAGGAAACGTCTGTGAGGCTCATGATTTTATCTCCGCAAGAGGGTGGCGCGGCTGCGGCCTAGCGCAGCTTGATCGTGTGGGTGTTGGCGCCGTCGCCGAGCGTGAACTTCGCCTTCTTCCAGCCGGGCGGGCCGAAACGCACCGGCGCGTCATTGGAAAAGCCATAGGGCTCTGACGGTATGCCGAAGCTGCGCGTGTCGAGGTCTCCGTCGCCATCGACATCGTGATAGAGCTTGATGCCGATCTCGCCGGGCGCGAGGCCATCGATTGTCAGCGTGACGCTGCCGGTCGCGGCATCGACGACGGCACCTTCGACCGCGCTGTTGGACTTCCAGCCATTCTGGCTGTCGAACACGGCCACATGAACCGCGCCATCGGCGGTTTCGACATTGGTGACGGTCAGCTCAAGACTGGCGCCCCAAGCGGCCGGTGAGAGGCAGGCCGCAAGGCCGAGGACAGTCGCGATACGTTTCATGGGGATCTCCCTAGATCTGTTGAACAGGCGGCAGGTCGCTGCCGACAGGGAGAGACTGGCGCGGCCCTCTGGACGCTTCGAGCCGGAATGCGCCAAATGGCTGGAATCCTTCGCCAAATGACGTCAATGTCATTCGCGAAGCGTGAATGGAAAAGGGAGTTCCGCTTGCGTATCGCGATTGACTGGAAGAAGCGGCTGCGCGAACTCGCCATTCTGAGCGGCATTGCCCTGTTCCTGGCTTTCCTGCGGCCATTCGGCACCAGCCTGAACGCGCCGCTCTGGGTCATATTCGGTTTCTGGTGGTTGCTGATCATTGCCGGCTCGATCTTCGGCGAGACGACTGTCTGGGCCTATTACAAGCTGAAGCCGAATGGGCCGGCCTGGCTGATGATCATCATCACATCGCTGGTCACGGCCGCTGGCGTCACGCTGGTCATGCTGGGCATGCAATACGTGTCGGGTGGCTATATCAGCGTGACAGCCGGTCCGATCTTCATCCTCTACGGCTACGTACTGGTGATTTCCACCGCGATGACCCTGCTCGGCTATACGCTGTCAAAGGCCTTCAACATGGCCGGGCCGGACTTCGCACACCGGGTGAACGATCGCGACGCGATGGCTGCCTTCCTTGAGCGCATGCCGGTGAAGTTCCGCACAGCCGAACTCTGGGCGATCTCCTCGGAAGACCATTACCTGCGCGTCCACACCAATCTTGGCAGCGACCTCATCCTGATGCGGCTGTCAGACGCCGAACGGGAGCTTGAGAGCGTCGACGGCCTGCGTGTCCACCGGTCCTGGTGGGTGTCCCGAAGCGGGATCAAATCGGCACGCCGGGAGGGCGCAAAAGTCTTGCTTCAGTTGAAGTCGGGCGAAGATGTTCCCGTCTCACGATCCTATCAGGGCGCGGTCAAAGATGCCGGACTTGCTCCGTAAGGCATCCGGTCATTTACTTATTGTTAACTGCCCGGAAACGGCCTCATTCTCGCCTGACATGGAACCTATTCCGAACTGAGCATGTTGCTTGCAGGACAAGTTCCTATCTGAAGGGCCGCAACAAGAATGGCCCCCGGAAGGGTTCAGACACGCAGGAAGCGACAATAAAATGACAACGCACATCACACAGCTCCTCGCAAAGGGTTTCAGTCTCGCCGTCCTCGGCTTTCTCGCCGCAGTGACCATGATCATGGCCTTTGCACCGGCAGGTTCGATCTATAACGGCTAGGCCCGGCGCTCCGCTGTAGGCGGGCCGGGGAATTTTCAGGACAATCAGGTCAGGCGCAACGCCTTCGGGCGAACGCTTGGCCTGTGCCTCTATTCCAAGGCAATCACGGCATCGCGATCATCGGCTTTCAAACGGGCAAGGTGCGCCTGCACGCGCGCACCGCCGATCTCAAGGTTCGGCCCGATCTCGGCCAGCGGCACCAGGACGAAGGCCCGCTCGGTCAGGCGCGGATGCGGCAGGGAGAGGGTGGCGGTATCGCGCGTCTCGCCCGCCATCCAGAGCACGTCCACATCGATGAGGCGCGGGCCCCAGCGCGTGGCCTCCTCGCGGCCAAGCGCCTTTTCGAGATCCTTGCAGGCCGCCAGCAGCGCTTCTGGCGAGTAGCTCGTCTCGACCAGCGCGCAGGCATTGATGAAATCCGGCTGGTCGTCGACGCCCCAGGGCGGCGTTCGGTAAAAGCTGGAAACCCGCGTTACACGAACCGCCGCCATTTCGCCGAGCACGGCGATGGCCCGCTCGATCATGGCGCGGCTGTCGCCCAGATTGGAGCCGAAGGCGAGGGCGGCTTCCTTCATCCCGGTGAGGGGGCATCCCGCTCCAGCGTGATCTCGACACCGACATTGTCGAGGAAGTGCCGGATCGGCGCCTTCGGCTTGCGGATGCGTACCCGCACGCTTTTCACCAGCGGGAAGTTTTCCATCACGCCATGGCCGATGCGTTCGGCCAGCGTCTCGACCAGGTTGAACGGTCCGCTGGCGGAAATGTCATGAGCGAGGTCACACAGCTTGCCGTAATCGACCGCATCCTTCATCGCATCCGATGGCGGTTCGGTCCGCGCGATCAGGCATTCGATGTCGGCATAGAATTTCTGGCCGAGGGTCTTTTCCTCGCTGAAAAGGCCGTGAAAGCCGTGAATGCCGAGATTTTCGACAAAGACCCGCTCAGTGCGCCGCATTTTCGATTGCCTCCCACATCTGGATCGCCTGTCTGTGCTGGGCGACATCATGGACGCGCAGCATATGGGCGCCCCGGCGCACGCTGTCGAGCCCGGCGGCCAGCGAGCCGGTCAGCCGGTCGCCGACATCCGCGCCATAGAGCTTGCCGATAAAGGATTTGCGCGACACGCCGATGAGGACCGGAAGACCGGTGCGCACAAGGCCATCGACCGCGCCGAGCACCTGGAAGTTCTGCTCATAGGTCTTCGCAAAACCGACGCCCGGATCGAGGATGATATGATCGCGCGGCAGGCCGTCGGCCTCGCATTGGGCGATGGCTTTCTCGAAGAAGGTGAGCATGTCCCTGGCCGCATTGACCTCAGGATCCGTTGCTCCGCGATGATAGGTCAGCACATAGGCGGCGCCGGCCTCTGCAGCCGCATGGACGATGCCAGGATCCGAGGCGCCGGTCACATCATTGACGATGACCGCGCCCGCTTCGCAGGCTGCGCGCGCGACACCCGCCTTGTAGGTATCGATGGAGACGGGCGCGCGGTCTGCCCCGGCAATCGCTTCGATGACCCGGATCGTGCGGGCGAGCTCTTCTTCCTCGCTGACCTTTTCAGCGCCCGGCCGGGTCGATTCCCCGCCGACATCGATGATGTCAGCGCCCTCGCTCGCCATCAGGCAGGCATGGGCGAGCGCCTCCTCGAAGCCATCATGCTGCCCGCCATCGGAGAAGCTGTCCGGCGTCACATTCAGGATGCCCATGATGAGCGTCCGCCGTTTGGCTTCGGCCAATAGTTCGTCTCTCAGGCGGATGCGGTCTTCGCGTCTGATGGCGCTAGTCCTCCTTCGGCCCACCGGGCATGACGGGGCGGTCGCGGAAACTGCCCATGGACAGCGCCCGGTCATACATGACAAGCGCCCCGGCGAGGCTGACATTGATGCAGAACTTGGTCGGGATCTTCACGACATGGTCGCACCTGGCGAGCATCTCCGGGCTGAGGTCTCCCCGCTCGCGCCCCAGCACATAGGCCGCCGCCTTGGGGTGGCGGAACTCCGGCAGCTCCACCGCGTCATCGGTCAGCTCGATGCCGACCAGCTGACAGCCCTTGGGCAGCGCCATGTCGGAGATCGCATCCCACTGATAATAGGGCACGCTCTCGAACGTCTTCGATGTGTCGGCCTTGTAGGCGACTTTCAGCTTCGGCTCGGCGCCGACCGAGAAGACGAAGCTCGCCCCGAAGGCATTCGCCGTGCGCATCAGCGCACCGAGGTTCATGGGCTTCGAAATCCCCTCCGCCCCGATTGCGAAATAACCACGCATCGCCATCAGTCCGCGCCTCCCGTAAACCGCCAGGCGGCAATCACGCCGATCAGCAGCACCGCAAAGATCGCCGTGCCCTTGCGCGCCAGCCTTATATGCCGGATCGCCATCGGAAACGTCTCTCCCAGATAGCTCGCCGGCCCGTCATCGACCAGTCCGCCCACAGCGCCCGCAACGGCGAGCCGCGCGTCGCGCTCGTCCAGCCCATCAAACTTCGCCTTCGCCGCCCGCTTCAGCGCGATCCCGGCCAGCAACCGCATCTGCACACACAGCGCAAAGACGAATGCGACCAGAAGCCCTGCGATGAAGAAGATCACATCATGCCCGCTCATCGCATCGTCGCCACTTCAAACCGCCCGGCACTGGTCACCACACCGCGCTTCATCGTCTCGGCATTGAACACGACCTCGACATGGCCGAGCACGTCGATGCCGATCATGCCGCCATCCCCGCCGAGCAGGTTCAGGTCTTCCAGCGATCCGGAAATCGCCTCGCTCAGCCCCTGACGGGCATAGCGCACACGCGAGGAGACGTCAGCGGCGGCGTTGGTCCGCAGGAAGTACTCGCCCTGGCCGGTACAGCACACCGCAACGCGCTCGTCGGCCCAGAGGCCCGCGCCAATGATCGGCGTGTCGCCGACCCGGCCCGGCGTCTTGCCGAGCAGGCCGCCCGTGGAGGTGGCCGCCGCCAGCCGTCCGTGCTGGTCAAGCGCCACCGCGCCGACCGTGCCATGCGCCAGCTCGCCCTTCTTGACCGGCCGCGTGATGACGGGCGTGTAGTATTGCTTGGGGCTATGGACGCGCTCCAGCTTGTGCTCACGCGCAATGGCGGCTGCACCCTTGCCGACGATCAGCACGTGCGGGGTCT
The DNA here is from genome assembly GCF_003576285.1 of Henriciella mobilis. NCBI lineage: Bacteria > Pseudomonadati > Pseudomonadota > Alphaproteobacteria > Hyphomonadales > Hyphomonadaceae > Henriciella > Henriciella mobilis. Next base: position 396,953 of record NZ_QWFX01000006.1, read on the forward strand.
TTTCCATGACCAGTCGCGCTGCGGTGATCGGGCTCTTGTAGCCGCGCAGCGAGGCAACCGCCCCGGCATTGCGTGAGCGCCCGTCCATGATCGCGGCATCCAGCTCCCACTGGCCGATGGCATTCGGTGACGAGCCCTTGCCCGCAATGTGCAGGCCGCAGGCTTCCAGCGCCTCGACCAGCCGGTGCACCACTTCCAGCGCCGCCTCGCCGCGCGCCAGGCGCGTTTCGCCCTCGCGCAGCAGGCCGGCCATATGCCGCTCGGCGCGCGCATGGTCGAGGTTGCGAAGCGGCCCCGCCCCACCATGCAATGCCAGCGCCCAGTTCTTCGCCATTCTACATCCTTGTACTAGCGCGATTGTTTTCGCCGCGTCATGCTTCACAGCGCGCGGTGCCATGGATAGGTTTGCGCCGTCAAATACAAGTCCCACACGACAGTGCCAAGAGACACCAGCAAGAGGAACACGCTCATGAAAGCCCTTCTATCCAAGACCCCCGGCGGCCCCGATAGCCTCGTGCTTGAAGATGTGCCCAGCCCGACCCCCGGCGCGGACGATGTCGTCATCGATGTAAAGGCGATCGGCGTGAACTATCCCGACGTGCTGATCATCCAGGACAAGTACCAGTTCAAGCCCGAGCGGCCCTTCTCACCCGGTGGGGAAATCTCCGGCATCGTGAAGGCTGTCGGCGACAAGGTGACCAAGGTCAAGGTCGGCGACCGGGTGATGGGCTCGATCGGCTGGGGCGGCATGGCCGAGGAGGTCGTCACCGACCAGAACCGCGTGCGCCCCTTCCCGGAAAGCATGTCCTTCGAGGAGGGCGCGGCCCTGCTGATGACCTACGGCACCTCCTATTACGCGCTGAAGGATCGCGGTCAGTGCAAGCCCGGCGAGACGCTGCTCGTTCTCGGCGCGGCCGGCGGCGTGGGCCTTGCGGCTGTCGAACTCGGCAAGGCGATGGGCATGGAAGTCATCGCGGCCGCCTCCAGCCAGGACAAGGTCGACCTCGCCAAGGAAAAGGGCGCGGCCCATGGCATCGTCTATCCGCGCGGCCCGCTCGACCGGGACCAGCAGAAAGCCTTCTCCGACAAGATCAAGGAACTTGGCGGCGGCGGCGTAGATGTCATCTATGACGGGGTGGGCGGCGACTATGCCGAGCCGGCCCTGCGCGCAATGAACTGGGACGGCCGCTTCCTCGTCATCGGGTTCCCGGCCGGTATTCCGAAGATGCCGCTGAACCTGACGCTGCTGAAGTCCTGCAACATTGTCGGCGTTTTCTGGGGCGCGGCTGTGGCGCGCGATCCGAAGGCCAATGAAGAGAACATCAAGGAACTCTTCGCGATGTACGAGGCCGGCAAGATCAAGCCGCACGTCTCCAACACCTACCCGCTCGAAAAGGCCCCCGACGCCATCACCGAACTGATGGAACGCAAGGCCAAGGGCAAGGTGGTCGTGACGGTTTAGGTACCCACTTACCCAAATCAATTTCACTTTGTCGCGATTCCGACCGACTCGCCGTAGAGTTGGTCGGAATCGCCTAAATTGAGCATTGCACAATTTTGGAACATAGCATACACTTAAAGGGTACCTAAAGAGAACAGATTCGTGGCTTTGACAGAAGACCTAGAGATCTATCGCCAGCGTTATGAGGCATTCCGCCATTTGGACAAGCTCCGTTGGCAAATGTTCCAGATCGCAGTGGCAGGCGGACCTGCTGTTCTTGCTTTCGGACTAAGCGAGGGGGGAGCGCCCAATTCTCTTGTGATGACTGTGTCAGGAGTATTGGTCGCAACGTTCGCTGTAGTGATGCTTCGGATCGGGCAGGGTATTTTTGCAAACGGAAAAGCACTTAAGTCCGTCGGCGACCGAATAGGGGATAGAGACATTCCGAGTCCTTCGAAATGGTATTCGAGCGTTTCGTCTTGGATCGCGATCACGTTGTTTGTTGTTGGCGTTTCTCTTTTTTTTGCAGGCTGTGTGGGAGGCTCAATTTGAGAAAGGTTTTTGTCAGTTATCACCACCGGCTCGACCAGTATTACAAAAATGCTCTAGTCGAGTTGGCAACCCAGCAGGATATTTTTATCGATAGAAGCGTGGGTGTCGGCGACATTCCCGATGACTGGGAAAACCAGAAAATTCGCAGGGTTATTCGCGATAGCTATCTCCGAGACAGCACGGTAACAATTCTACTTGTTGGCTCGGAAACAAAGCATCGGAAGCACGTGGACTGGGAGCTTAAATCCAGCATGATTGATGGAGCCGTCAATAAGCGCTCCGGCATCCTGGTGATTAACCTTCCAACCGTCAGCGACACCTACTACACAGCCTGCAGTCCCGAAGAAAAAGCATTCTATCCTTTTGAAACAAAATGGATCAGCATTGATTCTCGAGCAGAATACGAGCGTAGGTATCCTAAAATGCCGGCGCGAATAATTGACAATTTGCTCGCTCCCAATGTGAAGATTTCAGTGGTCGGGTGGAACAAGATCATGCAGAATCCGAATATGCTAAGAACAGTCGTCGAATCGGCTGGGGAAAGCCGGCTGCGCAACCAATACGATCTATCCCGCACCATGCGCCGTAACGACTTCAATCCAGAGTTAAGTTTCGGATTTGGTTCAGTTGGCAATTGATCAAGTCGCGAATTGAGGGCGCCTAGAGTGATCGGGCTCTCGTGTGGGCGCCTCTCCCCCTCCCCAAAATATCCTACACCCAGCCCATAAATGTACTCTTGCGAGACCATGACGGGACTCGACAGACACCTTCAGGGCGCCATGGCGCAGGCGTGGCCGCTCTTGCGGCGGATGGTGCTGGTCATGGCCGGCATGCTGGGCATGGATGAGGACAGCGCGCCCGAGCGCGTCAGCCGCGGCGTGCGCATCGCCGTCCTTCGCATCCTGCGCCCGGCCGAAGCGTTGACCCGGCGCCTCATCGTGCTGATGGCGCGGGAGATGGACGTCACCGAAGCCCTGAACAAACCCTGTCGCGATGCTGCGCGCAGCGGCGGCCAGACCTTGGGCACAGCCCTGAACCCGATTCATCGCAAGGCCCAGCCTTGCGGGGATCATCCCAAGAACCACTTCATCCTCTTCGAGCCGCTGCGCATCCCCCGCTCCATCTTCGCTGACACCGCCCCGCCCGCGCGCGCGAAACCCAAAGGCCCCGGCCCGCGCATCCTGTCTTTCGACCGGCCCTTTCCTGTAACACCTGCGCCAGCACCGGACGTCAGTGCCGCGTCTCTGACGGGCCGCATCCGGGCGCTCGAAAAAGCGCTCGCGGCACCGGACAAGATCGCCAGGCGCCACGCCATTTTCCTTGAGCGCGATCGCCGCTCCAACCAGCTGCCCGGGCGGATCAACCCGATCCGTCCCGGCCCGGCGCCGGGGATGCGCAGCCGCCATACCCCGCCGGACCTGAAGGAACTGCTGCTGTTTATCGGCATCGAAGCCCAGCGCGGACCGCCGAGGCCCACGCCTGCCCGGTTCACACTATCCTGACGACAGGCTTGCCCGCCCCATGTGCGGGGAAGTACGGATAGGCTGTGGGGATGAAACGGTTAGAGGTGGGTGAAAAGGGCAAAGCGCATGACAGAAGTCGCCTCTTATTCAGGCCATGAAGAACATCACAACGTGCACCGCGTCGGCTGGCTGCGCGCCGCCGTGCTGGGCGCCAATGACGGGATCGTCTCGACCGCGAGCCTCGTCGTCGGTTTTGCCTCGGCCTCGGCCGGGCGGGCCGACATCATGCTCGCCGGGTTTGCCGGTCTTGCGGCGGGCGCCATGTCCATGGCTGCCGGCGAATATGTCTCCGTCAGCTCGCAGAGCGACACCGAAAAGGCCGACCTCGCCAAGGAAGCCAAGGCGCTGCGCGAAATGCCGGAAGAGGAGCTGGAAGAACTCACTAACATCTATGTCGCCCGCGGCGTGCGCCGGGACACTGCGCGCGAGGTCGCCGAACAGCTGATGGAGAAAGATCCGCTGAAGGCCCATGCGCGCGACGAACTCGGCCTGTCGGAGATCGTCGAGGCGAGACCCGTGCAAGCGGCCGTCTCGTCGGCGGCGAGCTTTTCCGTCGGCGCGGCCCTGCCGCTCGTGGCCGCCGCGTTTGCCCCGCTGGCCTATGTGGCGCCATCCGTGGTCGCTGCATCGCTGGCCAGCCTCGCCCTGCTCGGTGCTGTGTCCGCACGGGCGGGCGGGGCGAAAAAGACCCGTTCGGTGATCCGGGTTGTCGTATGGGGTGCTGCGGCCATGGCGCTGACAGCCGGTGTCGGGCGGCTCTTCGGCGGTGTCGTATGAGCGGGCCCGGCGAGACCATTACCTTCTATTTCGATTGCTCCAGCCCGTGGACCTGGCTCGGCTTTCACAACATCCAGCCGCTGGCGGAGGAGCTGGATGTGGATGTGGACTGGCGGCCCATCCTGGTTGGCGGCGTCTTCAATGCGGTGAACCAGAGCGTGTACGAGGCCCGCAAGGCCGGGCCGAACCCCAAGGCGCGCTATCACGGCAAGGATTTGCAGGACTGGGCACGCTATTCAGGCCTTGAGATCAAGATGCCGCCAAGCGTCTTCCCGGTGAACAGCGTGAAAGTGATGCGCGCCTGTATCCTGTTGAAACCACAAGGGAAACTGGTCGATTTCGCCACGGCCGCCTTCATGGCCTACTGGACCGATGATCTCGACATTTCGCAGGACGAAGTCGTCCGCGAGGTCTGCGCGCGGGCCGGCGTCGATGCTGACGCCGTGATGGCCGGGATACAGGACCCGGGGATCAAGGACGCCCTGCGCGCCAACACAGATGAACTGATCGCGCGTGGCGGCTTCGGCTCGCCGACCATGTTTGTCGGCGACGACATGTATTTCGGGAATGACCGGCTGGTCCTGGTCGCCGACGCTGTGAAGCGGGCGCGGGCCCAGTAAAAAAGCCGGGCTCTGGGGCCCGGCTTTTCTGATGTCTGGTTTGTACGGCGCCGATCAGGCGACCCGCTCGACCATCATGTGCTTGATCTTGGCGATGGCCTTGGCCGGGTTCAGCCCCTTCGGACAGACCTGGGCGCAGTTCATGATGGTGTGGCAGCGATAGAGCTTGAAGGGGTCTTCAAGATCGTCGAGCCGCTCACCGGTCGCCTCGTCGCGCGAGTCGATCAGCCAGCGATAGGCCTGCAACAGCGCGGCCGGGCCGAGATACTTGTCGCCGTTCCACCAGTAGGACGGGCAGGAGGTCGAGCAGCAGGCGCACAGGATGCACTCATAGAGGCCGTTCAGCTCGTTGCGCTGGTCCTCGGATTGCTTCCACTCCTTCTCAGGCTCCGGCGTGTCGGTCTTGAGGAAGGGCTGCACATAGGCGTGCTGGGCGTAGAAATTGGTAAGGTCCGGGATCAGGTCCTTCACCACCGGCAGGTGCGGCAGCGGGGCGATAGTGATAGTGCGTCCGGCCACCTCGTCCCAGCCCTTGGTGCAGGCGATGGAGTTCTGGCCGCCAATGTTCATCGAGCAGGACCCGCAGACGCCTTCGCGGCAGGAGCGGCGGAAGGCGAGGGTCGGGTCGACATTGTTCTTGATCCAGATGAGGACGTCGAGAACCATCGGACCGCAGCGGTCCATGTCGACATGATAGGTGTCCCAGCGCGGGTTGCCGCCCTCTTCGGGCGAGTAGCGGTAGACCTTGAACGCGCGGGTGTTCTTGGCGCCTTCGGGCTTCGGCCACTCCTTGCCCTTCTTGGGCGCGGAACCTTTCGGGAGGGTGAGCTGTACCATGATGAGTTCCTAGTAAACGCGGGCCTTGGGCTCGATGTACTCGATGTCGTTGGACATGGTGTACTCGTGCACCGGACGGTAATCGATGGTGACCTTGCCGGCCTCGTCGACCCAGGCAAGCGTGTGCTTCATCCATTCCTTGTCGTCGCGGTCGGAGAAGTCCTCGCGGGCGTGCGCGCCGCGGCTTTCCTTGCGGTTGGCCGCACTGTTCACGGTCACGGCGGCCTGGCCGATCAGGTTGTCGAACTCCAGCGCCTCGATCAGGTCGGTGTTCCAGATCATGCCGCGATCCTTCACATCGATCCCGCCAAGCTTGGAGTAGACATCCTCGATCTTCTTGACGCCTTCCTCCAGGACTTCGCCGGTGCGGAAGACGGCGCAGTTGGTCTGCATCGACCGCTGCATCTCCAGGCGAAGCTTTGCGACCGGCTGGTCGCCCGAGGCGTTGCGGATACGGTCGAAGCGGGCGAGGTGCGAATCGGTCTGCGCATCGCGAACCTCCGGCTGGCTCGCGCCGGCATCGACTGTATCGCCGCAGCGCAGGCCGGCAGCACGGCCGAAGACAACCAGGTCGATCAGCGAGTTGGACCCGAGACGGTTGGCGCCATGCACCGACACACAGGCCGCTTCGCCGACGGCCATCAGGCCCGGCACGACGCTGTCCGGATCGGCGCCCTTCTTGGTCAGCACCTCGCCATGATAATTGGTCGGGATGCCGCCCATATTGTAGTGGACGGTCGGCAGCACCGGGATCGGCTCCTTGGTAACGTCGACGCCCGAGAAGACGCGTGCGGTCTCGGAGATGCCCGGCAGGCGCTCGGCAAGCGTCTCTGGCGGCAGGTGTTCGAGGTGAAGGTGAATATGGTCGCTCTCCTCGCCGACGCCGCGGCCTTCGCGGATCTCCACAGTCATGGCGCGGGAGACCACGTCGCGCGATGCGAGGTCCTTGGCCGATGGCGCATAGCGCTCCATGAAGCGCTCGCCTTCGGAATTGGTGAGATAGCCGCCTTCCCCGCGTGCGCCCTCGGTGATCAGGCAGCCCGCGCCATAGATGCCGGTCGGGTGGAACTGGACGAACTCCATGTCCTGCAGCGGCAGGCCGGCGCGCAGCACCATGGCGTTGCCATCGCCCGTACAGGTGTGGGCGGACGTACAGGAGAAGAAGGCCCGGCCATAGCCGCCGGTCGCCAGGATGGTGCGCTGGGCGCGGAACCGGTGAAGCGTGCCGTCATCGAGCTTCCACGCGGTCACGCCGCGGCAGGCGCCTTCCTCATCCATGATGAGATCGAGCGCGAAATACTCGATGAAGAACTCGGTATCGTTCTTGAGCGCCTGACCATACAGCGTGTGCAGCATGGCGTGGCCGGTCCGGTCGGCCGCGGCACAGGTCCGCTGGACCGGACCTTCGCCGAAATTCTTGGTCATGCCGCCAAAGGCGCGCTGATAGATCTTGCCCTCCTCGGTGCGCGAGAAAGGCATGCCCCAGTGCTCAAGCTCGTAAACGGCCTGAGGGGCGTTGCGGCAGAGATATTCGATGGAGTCCTGGTCGCCGAGCCAGTCAGAGCCCTTCACCGTGTCGTACATGTGCCAGCGCCAGTCGTCCTGGGACATGTTGCCGAGCGAGGCGGCGATACCCCCCTGGGCGGCAACTGTGTGCGAGCGGGTCGGGAAAACCTTGGTGATGCAAGCGGTCCGAAGGCCGGCCTGGGCCGCGCCGAGCGCCGCACGAAGGCCGGAGCCGCCGGCGCCGACAACGACAACGTCATAAGTGTGATCGACGAATTTGTAGTCAGACATGATGCCTTACCTTTCGGGGGCCGCGCCTCAAACGCTGGCCGTAATCCAGATCTTCAGGACCGAGAGCGCCGTAGCGGCGAACAGCCCGACACAGACAAATGTGTTCAGGATGAGCAGGCCCTGCTTCATCCCTGCCTTACCGATATAGTCCTCGACGACGACCTGCATACCGAGGCGCATATGATAGAACGCCGCACCCAGTGTCAGGATCATCAGGATGGCGTTCCATGGTTGTGCGAAAAAGGCCGTTGCGCCGTCGAAACCGGACCGGCTGGCCGCGATGACAGCGTAAAGGAACCAGGGAACCAGCAAGGCAAGCGCGATAGCGGAGACGCGCTGGCGGATATGATGCTCCGTACCAGACTTGGCCGATCCGAGGCCCCGGGCGGCGGCGGTGGGTGTCTTGAAGTCAGTGCTCATCCTCGCCCCCTAGAAAAGATTGGTCGCGAGCGACCAGATCGTTGCGGCCGCCACAATGGCAAAGGCGAAGTTGAAAACCGACCAGGCACTCGCCGTCTTGGGGTTGAACCCGGCCTTCGGGCCGTCCCAGATCATGTGCCGTATGCCATTTGCAAAATGAAAGAGAAGCGAGGTCAGCCAGAAGAAGAGGAGAATTTGCCCGACCGGCGAGAGCATGATGCCCTCGACGACACCGTAGGCTTCCGGGCCTGCGGCGATCGATATGACCCACACGCTGATAAGGAAGGCGCCAAGATAATTGCCGACGCCCGTCACCCGATGAAAAATCGATGCGGCCATCGTCCAGTGCCACTTCCAGATCTGGAGGTGGGGTGACATTGGACGGGGATCCGTCCACTCTGAGCCTGACATTAAGCCTCTCCCGAATCCTGCTGGTTTGCTATGCGGGTTCTAGAATTGTGCGCCGCCGTGTCAACGCGACAAGAAGGGCCTTCATGCGATGAAGCCAGTCATTTCAGCGCTTCTGGGCATATTTGCCCTTACGTCAGCTGCGTCCGCACAGGATTTCCGTCCTTCGTCCGCCGGAGAACAGGCCAATGCCGAGGAGGCCGCGCCGCTCGCCTCCATCATTGCTGAATACGAAGCCATGGTCTCGGCCGTCAGCCCGGGCGAGCGCGCCGAGATGGAAGATCGCGCGCCGAGGCGCTGGCCTGATGTCTCGCGCACGCGAGTAGCTCAGCTTGCCAATCACGCCCGCCTCCTCAAGGGGCGGCTTGCGGCGCTGGGGCAACCGGATTCCATCGACACGAAAATCCTCGACGCCCTGCTCGACGAACTGATCATGCAGGATACTTTCGATACCGCCCGCATCCCGTTCACCGGAGATTGGGGCTTCCATGCTGAGCCCTTCTTTGCGGCCAGCAGTCTGCGGCTGAATACTGTCGAAGATGCGGAGGCGTGGATTGCCAGGCTCAATGACCTGCCGCGCTATTTCGACCAGAACATCCATAATATGCGCCGCGGCCTTCGGACGGGATGGGTATCGCATACTGACCCACTTGAAACCGTGATGGAGCAAGTCGCTGCGCAGATTGTCGACAACCCCGAGGACAGCGGCCTCTGGGCGCCATTCGAGACGCTGCCTCCCGGACTGGACGGATCGACCAAGGAAGGGCTGCGCGCGGCTGGCCGCACGGCCGTGACCCGCGCCGTCGAGGCGACCCGGAGGCTTCAAAGCTTCTTGGAAGACGAATACGCCGGGCAGGCTCGTCCCGAACCCGGTATCGGCAGCCTGCCGAATGGCAAGGCCTACTACGTCGCCGCCATCGCCCATCACACGGCCGGGGCCGGGTATACACCAGAAGCGATCCATGCGCTCGGCGAGGCCGAAGTCGCCCGCATCCGGGCGGAGATGCACGACGTCATGGAAGCTGTGAATTATCCGGGAACGTTCGAGGAGTTCCTGGTCTTCCTGCGTAGCGATCCTCAGTTCTACGCGAAGTCGCCGGAAGACCTGCTAGAGAAGGCGGCCCTCATTGCAAAACGGCTGGACGCGATCCTGCCTGCCTATTTTGGAAAGCTGCCCCGCCTGACCTATGGCGTCGAACCCGTGCCGGCATCGATAGCGCCGGGCTATACCACAGGGCGTTATTCAGGCGGTGATCCGGCGCGGGGAATTCCGGGCACTTATCTCGTCAACACCTATGCTCTGGACCAGCGGCCGCTCTACGAGCTTCCAGCGCTGTCAGCCCATGAGGCCGTGCCCGGCCATCACCTGCAGATCGCGCTTGCTCAGGAGATGGAGGACATGCCCCGGTTCCGCCGTAGCTATTACGCAACAGCCTTCGGGGAGGGCTGGGGGCTGTATGCCGAGACGCTGGCTGGAGAAGCTGGCATCTATCGCACGCCCTACGAAAAATTCGGGGCGCTCTCCTACGAGATGTGGCGCGCCTGCCGGCTCGTCGCAGATACCGGCATGCACTGGTATGGATGGTCGCGCGAGGAGGCCGAAGCCTGCTTCAAGGAAAACTCAGCGCTCGCGCCGCTGAACATCCAGACGGAAGTCACCCGGTATATCGGCTGGCCCGGCCAGGCGACGGCCTACAAGGTGGGCGAGCTGAAGATTTTAGAGCTGCGCGCCCGCGCGAAAGACGCGCTAGGTGAGGACTTCGACATTCGCGCCTTTCACGACGTGCTCCTTGGAGCCGGCTCCATGCCGCTCGATGCGCTTGAGGACAGGATCGATACGTGGATCGAGCAAACGCCGGATGGCCAGTCACCGCTGGCAGGAAATAGCGCCCCCTGACCGGCGACAATCTTCGCCGCTTTTACAGCTTCCGGAATTCGGCTAACGCAAGCGCCATGAAGCTAACCATCATTGAAACAGGCCTTCCGCCGCAGGCGATCCGGGCTGACTGGCCTCGTTATCCGGCCATGTTCGAGAGCCTGATTGGCCCGCACTTGCCGGACATCACCTTTGAGAGCGCCCCGGTTGTCGAAGGCGCGCCCTTTCCGTCGCTCGACACCGTCGAAGCCGTGCTCGTCACCGGGTCCGCGGCGGGGGTCTATGAAGACCATGAGTGGATGGCGCCGCTCTTCGACTTCATTCGCCGGGCGGGCGATGCGAAGATCCCGCAGATTGGCGTCTGCTTCGGACACCAGGCCATCGCCGCCGCCATGGGTGCGCGGGTTGAGAAATCTGACAAGGGCTGGGGCCTTGGACGGCACATCTATGATGTTTGCCACCAGCCGGACTGGATGACCGGTCTTAATGGCAAGACTTTCTCGCTCGGGGTCAGCCACCAGGACCAGGTGCTGAGCCTGCCTGACGGTGCGAAAGTCGTCGCACGCTCTGAATTTACCCCCTTCGCCGCGCTCGACTATGGTGACACGCCCGCGATCAGCTTTCAGGGCCACCCGGAATTCTCTTCAGGCTTTTGCTGCGCGCTCTACAATGTCCGCCGGGGCACCGCGTTCAGCGCTGAGCGCGTCGATGAGGCGTGTGACAGTTTGGAAGTGCCGGTGGACAATGCCCTGGTCGGCCGTTGGATGGCACAATTCCTGTCGCAATCGGCTCGCTGACGGAAATAAGTCCCGCCGGGGCTGGAAATTGTTCACGCTTCCGTGCAAATCCACACGCACAGGATTAAAGGAGCTGACCGCCCATGATGCCGAAACCGCGCGCCGACATCGCCCCGAACACAATCGAGTTCGAGACCTTGCCGCTCGTCAAACCGACCGGTTTTCGCGAATATGATGCGCGCTGGTGGTTCGGCATCCCCGATAACCCCAAGGCACCTGATCTGAACCTGCTTGGCGCCGAAGCGCTCGGCCTGGGCATGGCAACGCTGTTTCACGAGCTGGGCGTCACGCCGAAAGTGGTGACCGGCCACGACTTCCGGTCCATTTCCCTGCCAATCAAGAACGCGCTGAAGCTCGGCCTCGTCGCGGGCGGGTGTGAGGTCCTGGATGTTGGCCTTGCGCTTAGCCCGATGGTCTACTGGTCGCAATTTGAGCTCGACGCCGACTGCTGCGCGATGGTCACCGCAAGCCACAATGAGAATGGCTGGACCGGCGTGAAGATGGGGGCCAACAAACCGCTTACATTCGGGCCGGACGAGATGGGCCGCCTCAAGGAAATCGTCCTGAACGGTGACTTCCAGCCCCGCGCAGGCGGCGGTACGTTTCGCGTGGACGGACTGCGAGAGAAGTACATCGCCTCGGTGGCCGAAGGCATCAGCCTGAAGCGGAAGATCAAGGTCATCGCGGCCTGCGGCAACGGGACGGCCGGGGCGTTTGCGCCGGACGCGCTGCGGGCCATGGGCGCCGAAGTGATCGAGATGGATTGCGACCTCGACAATACCTTCCCGAAGTACAACCCCAACCCCGAAGACAGCGAGATGCTGCACGCCATGGCAAAGGCCGTGAAGGAACACGGCGCGGACGTTGCGCTCGGCTTCGATGGCGATGGCGACCGCTGCGGCGTGGTCGACAATACGGGCGAGGAAATCTTCGCCGACAAGATTGGCCTGATGCTCGCGCGTGACCTCTCACGCGTTCATCCCGGCGCGAACTTCGTCGTCGACGTGAAGTCGACAGGCCTCTACAAGACCGATCCCGTTCTCAAAGAAAACGGATCGACGGTCGACTATTACAAGACCGGCCACTCCTATATCAAACGCCGCACGACCGATCTTGGCGCCCTGGCCGGCTTCGAGAAATCGGGCCACTTCTTCTTCCGCCCCCCGATCGGGCTAGGCTACGATGATGGCCTGGTCGCGGCGGGTGCGATCCTGCAGATGCTCGACCGCAATCCGGACAAGACGATGGCTGACCTGCGCGACGAACTCGGAACAGCCTATACCTCGCTCACCATGTCGCCGCATTGCGATGACGAGCTCAAGTATGGCGTGATCGACAAGATGGTTGCCGAATATGAAGGCATGGCCGGCGGCGAAATTCTTGGCCGCAAGGTTGTCGATGTGAACACGGTCAACGGTGCCCGTGTAACGCTGGATGACGGCTCATGGGTGCTGGTGCGCGCGTCTTCGAACAAGCCGGAGCTGGTCGTGGTCGTAGAAAGCCTGCAGTCGGCCGATGACATGCGTGACCTCTTCCACAAGGAGGTCAAACCGCGCCTAGGCAAGCACAAGGAAGTCGGCGCCTACAATCAGGAAATCTGATCGCGCCCGGCGTCCGCATCGCCTGACGTAGGGCGACTGCAGTAATCACAGGAAGGAAGCGTCGATGCGCCTGAAAGTCCTCGCCCTCTCCAGCTTTGCCGGCCTTGCAACCGCCTGTGGCGGTGGAGGCGAAACCGAAACTTCCGTCTGCCAGCGTACCGAACAGGAACCGCGATCAACGCTTCAGGAAGTGGAGATTTCGCAGTCCTGTGCCACAACGCCCGGTGACGGCCTGACGATCAGGTTTGCCGCTCTTCCAGGCGACGACAGCGCGCGCTGCACTGTCGCAGCGGTATTCGTCGCACCCCTTGGCTTCGAGAGGCCGCGCATAACCTTTGGCGCCGTGACGGATGACGGCCGTCTTGTCAGTTCCAGCGCGTCTGTCCGGGATTTCCTGTTCGTCGACCGCCTGACCAATGCCACAGAGCTTCGCCTCTCTCCGGATACCAATTGCGCGGAGGTTTCACTGCGCGTTCAGGACCTGCGCTGCCAAGCTTCGGCCGAGACCGGTGCGGAGGACCAGGATTGCGGCAGTGTCGCCTTTGAAGGTACTGGCCTGTTTGCCAGTTTCGAGCCACTTGCCAACTGAGCAGGAAACCGCTCCGGCCTAGCGGCGGCGCCGGCATCTTGATATGACCCGCCACTGAAATTTCGAGGAGCCTGACATGAAATTCTTCGTCGACACCGCCGACACCAGTGAAATCAAGGAGCTGGCTGAAGCCGGTCTGATCGATGGTGTGACCACAAACCCGTCACTGGTGGCCAAGTCGGGCCGCAAATTTTCCGACGTCATTGCCGAAATCTGTGAGCTGACACCCGGGCATGTCAGCGCCGAAGTTGTTGCGACAGAGTATGACGCCATGGTCAACGAGGGCCGGACGCTGCAGAAGATCGCGCCCAATGTCGCGGTCAAGCTGCCCCTCACCATGGATGGGCTGAAAGCCTGCCGGACGCTGACGAATGAAGGCACTGCCGTGAATGTCACCTTGTGCTTTTCAGCCAACCAGGCGCTGCTCGCTGCCAAGGCCGGCGCTACCTACATCTCGCCGTTCATTGGCCGGCTCGACGATCTCAACATCGATGGCATGGAGCTGATAGAGGATATTCGAACCATCTACGATAATTACATGTTCGAAACACAGATCCTCGCCGCCTCGATCCGCAATGCCAACCACGTGAAAGACTCCGCGCTCGCGGGCGCAGACGTCGCAACCGTGCCGCCTAGCGTACTTCGCGGGCTGATCAACCACCCGCTGACGGACAAGGGGCTTGCCGCCTTCCTGGCCGACGCGGAAAAGGCCGGCATTTCGGTCTAGAGTCGCTTCATCAGGGCGTCGGCGATCATTCGCCCGACGCCCGGGCCCTCCTGCGGATAGAGATAAGGCTCGATGAGTTCGAGCTCCATCAGCAGGAGTTTCCCGTCATTGCCGCGGAGCATGTCGACCCGTGCGTAAAGCGGCAACTGATCCAGGGTTTCGAGTATTCCGCGGGCTGCGTTCACATCGGCATTGTTGGCTTCGATCGCCGTCTCCGTGCCGCCATAGAGCGACTGGATTCGATAATCGCCCGGTGCAGCCCGCTTGAGAAGCGCATGGGAGAGCTGCCCATCTATGAAAATGAAGCTGAGCTCGCCCTCGCGTTCAATGGTCTGCAGATAGGGCTGGACCATCATGGGTTGGGTCATTTGGGGAAGCGCCTCGCCGCGCCTCAGCCTGAATTGGCCATGTGCACCGCCTCCGGTCTGCCGCTTGAAAACCAGCCTGTCGGTGTCGAGCGCATCAAACAGTCCTGCCGCATCAACGCCGGACGGGTCGTCCAGCCAAACCGTCGGTATCAGATCCGCCCCGCGCTCTTCCAGTGTCCTCAGATAAGTCTTTCGGCAGTTCCAGCGAATAATTTCAGCTGAATTGAAAAGCGGGATTGCTGCCCCGATCCAGTCGAGCGCGTTGAGAAATTCGTTGACCCGGTCCCAGTAATCCCAGGCCGTCCCGACAAGCGCGGCATCGTAAGCCTTCCATTGGGAAATCGGCCCATCCCAAGCAACCGCTGTGATCTCAGCACCATGGCCGCCAAACCCCTCCCTCATTCGCGCCACGATCAGGTCATGCTCGAACGCATCAGCCCGTCGGTCGGGAGAGCCGGGTAAAGTGTCCCGGGAGCAAAGATAGGCGATCTTCATCGCGAAGGGCGATATATGACGACTTGGCTTGCGTCCATGGTCTATGTTTGCGAAGCCAGCGAGGGTTTAAACTAGCGAAGCGAGGCATGTGTGTCTGATACCGAGTTCGACGTTGTTGGTCTGGGAAATGCGATCGTTGATGTCATCGCCCCCGTGGAAGAGACATTTCTGACGGAGTATGAGATTCGCAAGGAAGGTATGACCCTGGTCGATGAACCGCGTGCCGACGAGCTGACTCGCGCGGTTTCCAATGCCCATCAAACGTCGGGCGGGTCCGGCGCGAACACGATTGCCGGGCTCGCAAGCTTCGGCGCACGCGCTGGCTATATTGGCAAGGTCGCTGATGACGCCCTTGGACAGGTATTCCGCAAGGACATGAGCGATAGCGGCATTCCGTTCACCACGTCACCGCTTGTCGACGGTCCAGCCACCGCTCGGTCGATCATCTTCGTGACGCCTGATGGCGCTCGCAGCATGAACACTTTTCTCGGAGCGTCAGTCATGTTCTCGCCTGAAGACGTTCAGGAAGACATGGTCCGCAAGGCGTCGATCCTTTACCTGGAAGGCTACCTTTTCGATCAGGAGCCGGCCAAGGCGGCCTTTGTCCACGCCTCGGAGATCTCGAAGGCTGCGGGGAGGCGTGTTGCGCTGACCCTGTCAGACAGTTTCTGCGTTGAACGTCACCGCGACAGCTTTCTCCACCTCATCCGCAATCACGTGGATATCCTGTTCGCCAACGAAGACGAGCTCCTCTTCCTGTACGAGACAGAAGACTTTGACGACGCGGTGTCCCGGCTTCGCGGCGATATCGCGCTCGCGGCGGTGACTCGGTCCGAGAAAGGATCTGTGGTGATTGGCGACGGCGATCCAGTATCCGTCGCCGCCGAGCCCGTCGACAAAGTCGTCGATACGACGGGTGCTGGTGACCAGTACGCGGCTGGCTTCCTGTTCGGACTGTCAAAGGGCCTTCCGCTGACCATATGCGCAAAGCTGGGTCACATCGCCGCCGCCGAGGTTATCTCCCACTACGGACCAAGACCTGAAACGCCATATGCTGAGCTTGCCCGGAAAGCGGCGATTTCGGTTTGAGCCCGTGCCTGGCCCGATAGGCCGCGACGGCAGATGATTTCGCGGTCCAGCTGCAATTTCATGACCACACACTGCGTACAAAACGCAGACTTTGCTGGCGACTGAGCCTATATCTTTTTCGGTTCCCTCGCCTCCGGCAAAGTAGACAAGAGAAGTGTTGTGAAACACGCAGACTACATCGATTCAGAGCTTCCCGGTCTGAGGCGCTACGCCAGGGCCGCCACGGGGTGCCAAGAAACCGGCGATGCAATCGTCAAGGAAGCACTGAAACCGTTCGAAGCCGACGATGCCCCCTCTTCTCTTGAACGACTCGATCTGTTTCGATCCATCGAGCAAGTGCTGGCTCGTTCGGGAAACAGCGGACCGTTCGAAGGGGTGGCGCCGCTACCCAGCCGCGCGCAACTCCTGACGAGTATTGCCGGACTTTCAGCCTCGGACGCCGCCAGCCTTTCCGGTATGACAGAAAGCGAAATCCGGAATTTGCTGGAAACCTCTCGCTCTGGCGATGCAAGCTCCGATCCCGCGGACATTTTCATTATTGAAGACGAACCGATGATCGCTGCTCATTTAGCGGAAATTGCGCGGGAGATGGGCCACAATGTGATAGGGACGACAGGTATTGCCAGCGACGCGATACGCGCATGCCGGGAGCGCCGGCCAGACCTACTTCTGTCGGATGTTATGCTCGGCGACGAAAGGCGGGGCGCTGACGCTGCCCATGACATTGCCAGCATGTACGGTATTCCTGTGATTTTCATCACGGCCTTTCCCCAGTCACTGCTTCGGGGCGAGAAGGGTGAACCGGCTTACCTTATTGAAAAGCCGTTCCGGGCAGATTCGGTGCGCGTCATGATCTCCAGGGCGCTGGGCAAAAGCCGAAGCCGGCCCGGGGCCTAGGCGGAAACCGCAGCCTCGACCGCATAGTCCAGCCGGTCGTGACCAAAGAACAGCTCGTCACCAACGAACATGCTCGGCGCCCCGAAAGCGCCGCGCGCGATCGCTTGATCGGTATTTTGTACCAGTAGCGCCTTCGCCTCAGCGCCATCAGCAAGCGAAACCAATCTCTCAGCATCCAGTCCGGCCGCGCGGCAGGCAGCACCAATCTGCTCGAGATCGTCGGTTTCGAGCGGTTCGGGCGCCGCCCACACACCGTGGAACACAGCCCGGATGAAGTCTGACTGATCCGACGGAGAGCCGGCCAGAGCGCAGGCTATGCGTAACGCCGGTCGGGTATTCATCATGGGAAAGCTGGGATGCATACGAAATCCAATTCCATAGCGCCGGCAGCTCCGCTGAATATCTGTCTGCATGTACGCATTCTTCGCTGGCACGAAACCGGGAGGACGGTTGTCTGTGCCCCTCATGATCGCGCCTAGAAAGACGGGTTTGTATACCACGTCGATGTCTTTTCCTTCGACAAAGCGCGGAAGTGCATGCAACGCGATGTAGGAGTATGGGCTTATGAAGTCGAAGCAGAATTCGAGCGGTCGTGACATGATGCAGACCCTTTCAGTTTCGTTTTAGAACTTTTCTATCCACGGGCGCAGGTCAAGCTCATGGGTCCAGGCGGACCGGGGTTGATTGTGTAGAACCCAGTAATTCTCGGCGATGGCTTCGGGATCAAGAATGCCGTCTTTTTCCTTGAGGGCATAGCGGTCAGGAAAATTGTCCCTGATGAAGGCTGTATCAATCGCGCCATCAATGACGGTATGCGCCACATGGATGCCCTGAGGCCCAAGCTCCCGGGCCATGGACTGGGCAAGCGCACGCAGGGCAAACTTAGCGCCAGCAAACGCCGAGAAGCCCGCCCCGCCGCGCAGCGACGCCGTCGCACCGGTAAAAATTATCGTTCCCGCCTGGCGTGGTAGCATCACTCGTGCAGCTTCCCGACCCGTCAGAAAGCCCGCAAACGCCGCCATCTCCCAGACCTTCCGATAAGTCCTGCTTGTCATTTCAGAGATCGGGTAGTTCACATTGGCGCCAATATTGAAGACAACCGCCTGAACCGCTCCGATGTCAGCCTCTACCTTGTCGAACAGGGCGATCACCTCTTCTTCGGAGCGGGCATCGCACCCAAATCCTTCGGCCTCACGGCCTGCGTTTCGGATCTCTTCGACCAGAGGCTGGACCATCTCTTTGGTCCGGCGAACGCAAACTGCGGTCAATCCGCCGCGCGCAAACCGCCTTGCAATTGCCCCGCCTGTCGCGTCTCCTGCGCCAATGATAACTGCTGCCTGCTTCATGCCAATTTCCATTCCATTTTGGAACTTTACCAAATCAGTATATGGTTTGTCATCATGAAATGGTCCGAGCTTGACGAAAACTGGTGCCCTGTCGCCCGCACGCTGACCCTGGTCGGCGATCGGTGGACACTGCTTATCCTGAGGGACTGCTTCCTTGGCAGTTCCAAGTTTGAAGAGTTTGCCGCCAGCACCGGTGCAACCCGGCACATCATCTCAAGCCGGCTCAAGCGGCTGGTGGACGCCGGAATCCTCGAGCGCAAGCTCTATGTCGAACGCCCCAAGCGCTATGAGTATCTTCTGACCGAGAAGGGCAGAGAGTTTGCGCCGGCCCTGGTCACCTTCCGGGACTGGGGAAAGAAGCACCTGCCGGTTCGCCGTTCTGTCATCGCCGCTAAAGGATGAATTTCGAGAGATCCGTATTGCCGGCAAGATCGGAAAGCTGGGCTTCGACATAATCCTGTGTGATCGTCACCGTCTCGCCTGAACGATCGGGCGCGGTGAAACTGATCTCGTCAAGCAACCGCTCAAGGACGGTCTGCAGACGCCGCGCGCCGATATTCTCAACCGTATCATTCACGCGCACGGCAATATCGGCCAGCGCATCGATCGCAGCATCCTCGAATTTCAGTTCGATGCCCTCGGAACTCATCAACGCCTCATGCTGGCGAATGAGCGAGGCCTCGGGTTCGACCAGGATCCGCCGCATGTCGTCGCGCGTCAGGGCCTTCAGTTCGACACGAATTGGCAAGCGACCCTGCAACTCCGGCAGCAGGTCCGATGGCTTGGCAACATGGAAGGCCCCGGACGCGATAAACAGGATGTGGTCGGTCCGGACCGGTCCGCGCCGTGTCGACACGGTCGTTCCTTCGATCAGGGGCAACAGGTCGCGCTGGACACCCTCGCGGCTAACATCTGCGCCACTTCTCTGGTTCGCGCCGGCGACCTTGTCGATCTCATCAAGGAAAACAATGCCATCGGATTCGACAAGCCGTATCGCCTCACGCGTGACACTCTCCTCATCGATCAGCTTGTCAGCCTCCTCGCCGATAAGTGGCTTGTAGGCGTCGCGGACAGTTGTCCGTACCCTTTTGGTACGTCCGCCCATGGCCTTTCCAAGGAGGTCGCCGAGATTGACCATGCCCATCGAACCGTTGCCGCCAGGAAGGTCCATCATCGGCATCGACCCGCCTGTATCAGCGAGTTCGATGTCAATATCCTTGTCGTCCAGCTCCCCGTCGCGGAGTTTGCGTCGGAAAACTTCACGGGTGGAGCTCTGGGCCGTTTCCCCAACGAGAGAGTCCAGTAGCCGGTCCTCGGCTGCTTCGCGGGCCTGGTCTTCAACCGCCTTTCGGCGCTGCGACTTGACCATGCTCACAGCTGACTCAACGAGGTCACGAACGATTTGCTCGACATCGCGCCCAACATAACCAACCTCAGTGAACTTCGTCGCTTCAACTTTCAGGAAAGGTGCGTTGGCAAGTTTTGCCAGACGGCGCGAGACCTCCGTCTTCCCGACGCCCGTAGGGCCGATCATCAAGATGTTCTTCGGCGTTATCTCATCGCGCAGCTCTTCCGGCGCCTGCTTGCGCCGCCAGCGATTGCGCAGCGCCAGAGCCACGGCCCGTTTGGCATCGGCCTGACCGACAATGTGGCGATCCAGCTCGGCAACGATTTCCTTTGGGGTCAGCATGTCCATCAGGCTTTCAGGTCCAATGTCTCAATCGTGAAATTCGAGTTTGTGTAGACGCAGATGTCGGCAGCTATTTCCATTGCCTGCCGACCAAGCGTCTCAGCATCCTTTTCATAAGGATAAAGGGCTCGCGCTGCCGCCAAGGCATAATTTCCGCCCGATCCGACCGCGACGACATTATGCTCCGGTTCTAGCACATCGCCTGCGCCTGTAATGACGAGTGTCACGTCCTTGTCGGCAACAATCAGAAGCGCCTCTAGCTTTTGCAGGTACTTCTCGGTGCGCCAGTCCTTGGCCAGCTCAACGGCGGCACGCTGGAGTTGGCCAGGGTGACGCTCGAGCTTCTGTTCGAGGCGTTCGAACAAGGTGAAAGCATCGGCGGTTGCACCTGCAAAGCCGGCCAGGATTGCGTTGTCGCTGCCAAGGCGGCGCACCTTGCGGGCATTTCCTTTCATGACGGTCTGGCCCATGGAGACCTGACCATCACTCAGGATGACAACTTTATCTTCGGTGCGCACGGCGAGAATCGTCGTGCCATGCCAAAGCGGGGAGCGGGAAGTTTCGTTATCTGTCACGGCAGGTGATGTGGCGCACGCGGCGCCAAATCGCAAGGGCCGTGCGGCCTTTAGCCAGCCTGGCTTGCAGCACCTGCCCGGTCTGCCGCCAGCATCTGGATGAATTTTTCAAGCGAGACCGGAGGACTGTAATAAAAGCCCTGATACTGGTCGCAGCCCCTCTGGCGCAGGAAGGATTCCTGCGCTTCGGTCTCAACGCCTTCGGCAACCGTCTCCATGCCCAGGGTTTCAGCCATGCCGAGAATCATCTCGACAATGGCGGGTGCCTGCTTGTCTGTATACAGACTGGAAATGAAGGCACGGTCGATCTTGAAGACGTCGAATGGCAAACGGCCCAGCATGGACAGGTTGGAATGACCCGTGCCGAAATCGTCGATGGCCAGTCGAACACCCATCGTCTTTAGAGGTCCGATGACGTCCTTGAGACGTTCCGGGTCGGACACTGCAACGCTTTCCGTGATCTCGAGCTGCAGCAGACGAGGCGGAAGGCCCGCTTCGCTCATCGCACGAATGAGCATTGCACCGAGATCATCATCCTCGAACTGCAGGGGCGAGACGTTCACCGCAACCGATACGTCGCGAAAACCGCGGCTGTGCCACATGGCGGCCGCTCGACAAGCTTGTTCGGTAATCTGCATACCGATTTCACCGATCAGACCCGTTGACTCGGCGACCGGGATGAACACGCCCGGAGAGACAATGCGGCCGCTTTCGAGTTTCCAGCGCGCCAGGGCTTCAGCGCCCGCAATGCGACCTGTTCGCAGGTCGACCTTGGGCTGGAAGACCGGGATGAACCGGCGCTGCTCAACGGCGGCGCGCACTTCAGACTCGAGGCGCTTTCGCGCAGCCGTCTGGCGATCAAGCTTGGGAGAGTAGAACTGAATATCGAGGTCATCCGCGCGCCTTGACTGGTAAAGCGCCGACTCGGCCCGCTTCCTGATCTCTTGCGGCGCCTGACCATCCTCGGGGATGATCACGATCCCGGCGCGCGCCGGAAGCCGGATGCTCTGTCCTGCGATCTCGTATGGCTGACGGAGCGCATCGAGAACGGCGCGCACAAAACGCATGACTTCGGCACGCCCACCGATACGATCGACCAGAATTGCGAATTCATCAGACTGGAGCGAAAACACCGGCCAGCTGCCGAGCGGCATGGAGTAGTCTTTTTCCTGTGCTGACACGAAATGGGTCAGCCGCTTGGCGATGGCGGTATGGACCTCGTTAGGAAGCAGGGTACCATGGCCCTCGGAAAACTGTTGAAGCCCCTCGGCTTCAAGCAAGACATAGGCTGCCGGTTCCTCGAAGGAGCTCGCGGCGATCGTTTCCGTCAATTCCTGCGTCAGTCTCGCGGAATTGCCGAGCCCGGTGCGCTCATCGGTGAAAGCGGCCTGCAGCAAACGCTCATTGTCTGCCCGCAGCTTGCGGATAGTTCGGACGATCACGACCTGGAGCCTACGGAACTCCTCGAAAACAATATTCGGGGAACTCGTCCGCGAGAGGCGCCCATCCGCCGTCTGGCGCAGCGTCTCTGCCAGACCTTCCACTTGCCCACTCGTGGTGCGTGAAAAATAACTGGCCAACCAATAGGCGATTCCCACAACAATCAGTGTTGTACTGAGCATGATTGGCAGCGGTATGAGCAGACCGCGCGGTACAATGTTGCCCGCATACAAGGTCGCGATGCGTTCACCATTCGGGCCGAGCACAGGAAATGCATCTCCGCGCCGGATCAACTTTTCGGGGGCACTTCCTGCAAGAACATTACCGCCAGCATCAGCAACGAGCGCCGCGTCCGGCGCCATTTGCGCCATGATCCGGGTCGCTTCTTCCATATCGCCCGTGGCGATTTCCGGCCCTACCAGCTTCGCAAGCCGCTCTGCAACCTGCGCATTCTGTGCATCCATCCGCGAACCGGATGCAGACAGATAGGCAAGGTCGAACAGCATCGACAACCCCAAAGCCGCAATGGCGGCGCTGGCGGGCAAAAGGATTGCAAATCGGGCCTTGGAAAGCAGGCGGGAGAGATTTACGAGTCCTCGCAGGGTCGGCCTCAATGGTTCTGAAACTAAAACTAAAGTATCTCGACCTCATCCGTCCCACTGAAACTTTAGAATTCCGTGAATGAATCTGTTGTAGCTGAATACTTCTCGACACCTTATTTGGGACGACATGACTGATCATCGAACCGCCACCGTTACGCGCACAACGCGCGAAACAGACATCGCTGTGACCGTCGATCTCGACGGAACCGGAAAGTCCGACATCGAAACTGGTGTGGGCTTTTTCGATCACATGCTGGACTCGCTGTCGCGCCACAGCTTCATCGACCTAACCGTCAAGGCCAAAGGCGACCTGCACATCGACTTCCACCACACCGTCGAGGATACGGGGATTGTGATTGGCCAGGCGATCAAGAAGGCGCTTGGCGATTTTGCCGGCATCAATCGGTTCGGGCACGCCTACATTCCTATGGATGAGACTCTTAGCCGGGCCTCGATCGACCTCTGCAAGCGTCCGTACTTGATCTGGAAGGTAGATTTCCTGCGCGACAAGATCGGTGAAATGGATACCGAACTCTTCAAGGAGTTCTTCCATGCCCTGGCCGGCAATGGCGGCATGTGCCTTCACGTTGAAAATCTTTACGGTGAGAACAATCACCACATCGCCGAAAGCTGCTTCAAGGCGACGGCCCGTGCCCTCCGGATGGCAGTCGCCCCCGACCCGCGCCTCCAGGGTAAGCCCGCCAGCACCAAAGGAAGCCTTTAAATTCGGCACAAGAACCATCGTCGACTGGCCGATCATCGGACATCTCGGCGCCGAAGCCTCTTTGTCGTGCACGCGGCAGTCTACTGGCGGACCGGTGACGCCTGTCTGACGTGGTCCTGGCAGGGTTTTCGAGCCACTCTCGGCCCGCACAATAGATTAATGCCGAGGAGAAGCAGGGCATGCGACTGAACCCGGATGCAGCGAAAATAAGAAGGTGGCGGGATGAACGCCACTGGTCCCAGGAACATCTGGCGGACCTGGCCGGGATTGGCGTGAGGACAATCCAGCGCATCGAGAATGGAGAGGCCGCCTCGAGGGAATCGCTGATGGCTTTGGCTGCCGCTTTTAATGTCGATGTGTATGTGCTGACGGCAGACACGAAGGCCGACGCCGCCCGGAAACGAAAAGAAAAACAGAGGAAGGGGCTCGCCGCGCTCCGGCTTTCTTTCTGGATCAGTCTCGCGAGTTACGTGTTCGGCATGATCCTGTTTGCCGGGATCAGCATAGGTGCTGGCGGCGGGACGTATCTAATGCTTTGGCCCTCGATCTGGTGGACCGTGGGCGTGGCGGGCCACGCCCTCACCCTTGTCATTGTCGAGCTTGTGACACGCTACCAGCAGACCGAAAGCGTGTGACAAAGCTTCGTTGCAAAGCCCGCAATCGCCAGGCTTATTTTCGATAATCAAGGGGTGGGTCGCGATCACCCAGGAGGGACTTGTACTCATAGTCCGGTCCGCGCTTGTCTTCGAACTCCGTCCAGGCAGATTCGATAAGGTCCTCGTTTTGGTAAAGCTCGATCGCTGCTGCTGTCAGGGTTTCGGCGGCGAGCTGAGCACCCTTGTGGCCAATGGACATCCCACTCGCGGCCACCGCCTGCCAGCTGTGGGCCGATGTTCCGGGTACCCAGGTTGCGGTCCTCAGGCCCACCGTCGGCACTGCCCAGGAAACATCACCAACATCAGTCGAGCCATAACCAAGCGAGATCTCGAATGGTTGGATTTCTTCCTGTGAGCCAAGGCTGAGGTCAGGCTTGTCAAAGCTCGCTGCGATCTGTTCGGCATAGGCCTGTTCTTCGGCAGTGTAGGATATCCCGCCCATTTCGCGCAGTTTTCTGTCCATCATGCGGGCCAGCGTCTCGTTCACGAGAAGCGGGTTGTTGCCATGGATGACCTCCCAGTCGACGGTCGTGCCCGTGCCCATCGCTGCGCCTTCAGCGGCCTTTTCGAGGCGGGCCCAGATTTCGTCCACGCCATCTGCCTCGGGGTGACGCACATAGTAAAACACTTCGGCAAAATCCGGCACCACATTGGGGGCATTGCCGCCGGCCGTGATGACATAATGCATCCGCGCATCCTGCGGCATGTGCTCATGCATCATGTTGGCCATCATGTTGAACGCCTCGACGCCATCCAGTGCTGAGCGGCCACGCTCTGGCGCGCCGGCTGCATGAGCCGAAATGCCGTTAAACCGGAATTTGGCAGAGCGGTTGGCAAGCGATGTGTTCGCCGCAGCGGAGTTCTGATCGTCCGGATGCCAGTGCATCGCGATATCGACATCGTCGAAAAGACCGGCGCGCGTCATATAGACCTTGCCGCTTCCGCCTTCCTCTGCCGGTGTACCGTAGACGCGGATCGTGCCCTCGGTGCCCGTGCTCTCCAACCAGTGGCGGACTGCGATGGCGGCAGAAACAGATCCGGCGCCAAAGAGATTATGGCCACAGGCTTGCCCGGCATGTTTTCCTTCAACGGGGTCACGCGTAGGCGCGCTACTCTGATTGATACCGGGCAGGGCATCAAATTCTGCGAGTATGGCGATAACGGGTTCGCCCGATCCGTATTCAGCCACGAATGCTGTCGGAATTCCGGCTACGCCGGCTTCCACGTCAAAACCCTCACCCGCAAGCGTATCTTGAAGCAATCCAGAGGATTTCGTTTCCTGGTAGCCAACTTCCGCCCAGTCCCAGAGTTTGCTCGCGACATTGGCTGTGAGGCCTGAACGTTGTTCGACCAGACTTGTCGCCTGGTTCGTGGATGGGTCGGCCGTTGCACAAGCGGGCAAAAGGGCAACGCACGTAGCTAGGCATACTGAGGGAAAGGCACGCATGAGGGGGCTCCTGAGGGTCTTTTATTGCGGCAGCTTGCTGCAGTGAAATCATCTGATCAAGGTAGCAGCCTCTTTCCACGCGTCGCCGCCGCCGCTATGAGCGCGCGTGATGACCACGCTTGCCCTTATCGATTACGGCTCCGGTAACTTGCACTCTGCCGAACGTGCACTGCGCGCAGCCGCGTCGCTTGCCGGTTCAGATATCGTGATTGATGTGACCAGCAATGCCGGCCGGGTCGCACGAGCAGACCGCATCGTCCTTCCCGGCGTCGGACACTTTGCCGATTGCGCTGCAGGTTTGCGGGCTGTCGATGGCATGACGGATACCTTGGAAGCTGCTGTAATATCGGGGGGCAAACCGTTTCTCGGGATTTGTGTCGGCATGCAGCTCATGGCCGAGTGGGGCCTAGAGGACGGCAAAACGCCCGGGCTTGGCTGGATTGCGGGCGACGTTCGACGAATAGAGCCAGACAAAGGCCTTGCGGTTCCGCATATGGGATGGAACGGCCTTGTGCTGCAACAGGATCATCCGGTTTTGAAGAATCTTGGCGATGACCCTCACGTCTATTTCACGCATTCCTATGCGATGGTCCCTGCCAATCAGGCAGACATTGCTGCCACGGCAGACTACGGCGGACCCATCACGGCAGCCGTTGCGCGAGATAATCTTTTTGGCACTCAGTTTCACCCGGAAAAGAGCCAGCGGGTCGGCTTGCGGCTGCTTGCAAATTTCCTGAACTGGGACCCGTCATGAATACCGCGTTTAATCTCTATCCTGCGATCGACCTGAAGGACGGCCAGTGTGTCCGCTTGCTGCGAGGCGAGATGGATAAAGCGACGGCGTTCAATCCGGACCCGGCAGACCAGGCGTCCCGCTTCAAGGAAATCGGGTTTGACCGCCTCCATGTGGTTGATCTCAATGGCGCTTTCGCGGGTAACAGCGCCAATGGAGAGGCCGTCCGCGACATCCTCAGGGCGACCGATGTCCCGGTCCAGCTGGGAGGAGGCATCCGCACGCGCGATCAGATCGACGCTTGGCTGGAAGCCGGCATCTCGCGGGTGATCCTCGGCACGGCCGCGCTGCGCGATCCGGATCTCGTGAAGTCGTCAGCGCGTGAATTGCCAGGACGCATTGTCGTCGGCATCGACGCGAAAGACGGCTATGTCGCCGTTGAGGGCTGGGCCGAAACATCGGATATGAAAGCCGTTGAGCTCGCCAGGGTCTTTGAGGGATGCGGCGTTGCCGGTCTCGTCGTCACAGATATTTCTCGGGACGGGATGAAAACCGGGGTTAACGTCGCTTTCACCAGTGAGATAGCCGACGCTGTTTCGATTCCCGTGATCGCGTCCGGCGGCGTTGCCAGCGTAAAAGATATAGAATCGTTGCGTCGCGCTGGCGGAAAACGCCCAATTGCCGGCACGATACTGGGGCGCGCACTTTATGACGGAGACATCCTGCCCGCCGAAGCCATTGCGGCGGCGAAGGCCTGACGTGCCATGCTGAAAACCCGCATCATTCCCTGCCTCGATGTGAAAGACGGACGCACCGTCAAAGGCATCAACTTTGTGGACTTGCGCGATGCGGGAGACCCGGTTGCGCTTGCAAAGGCTTACGACGCGCAGGGCGCTGACGAGCTCTGCTTTCTGGATATCACCGCCAGTCACGAAGGCCGCGGAACAATGCTGGACGTTGTGCGGCGAACCGCTGAGCAGTGCTTCATGCCGCTGACCGTGGGCGGCGGAGTGCGATCGGCGGCAGACCTTGTTCAACTGCTCCGGTCCGGCGCCGACAAGGTCGCGATCAATTCCGCGGCAGTTGCAAACCCGGCGGTTATTACCGAATGCGCCGCCAAAGGCGGCAGCCAGGCGGTTGTGGTGGCGATCGATGCCCGCAAATCCGGCGATACCTGGGAAATCTTCACGCATGGCGGTCGCCAGCCAACCGGTATCGATGCGGTAGAGTTTGCAGCAGAAGCCGAGCGGCGCGGTGCCGGCGAAATCCTGCTTACCAGCATGGACAAAGACGGGACGAAGTCGGGCTACGACATACCCTTGCTCAAGGCGATCACAGAGACAGTGTCCATTCCGGTTGTGGCCTCGGGCGGCGCTGGCTCAGCGCAGGATCTTGCACCAGCCGTGCTTGAAGGCGGCGCGAATGCTGTTCTTGCGGCCTCGATTTTCCACTTCGGAGAGGTGACACTTGCTGAAGCACGCCAAGCGCTCGCAGATGCGGGCGCTCCGGTCAGACCTTTCGAGACTTGAGGCAGACAAACATGGCTAAACAACCACTTGGCTCCGCCGACCGCCTGACAGGCCTTGTCGCCAAACTGGCTGAGACCGTCGACAGCCGTGCTGGCGGGAACCCCGAAAAGTCATATACGGCCAAACTGCTCAACAGCGGTGAACTACGTTGCGGCAAAAAAATCGCCGAAGAAGCAGCCGAAGTTGCGCTCGCAATTGCTGCAGAGGGGCGCAAGGAAACGGCGTCTGAAGCGGCCGATCTGATCTTCCACCTGCTTGTCGGATTGAGGGCGAAGGGCGTACCGCTCGACATGGTGGCCGACGCCCTGGCCGAACGGCGCGGCGTGTCGGGCCTGGCCGAGAAGGCTGCCCGGCAAACGAAAGCCTAACGTCGGCGGATGAACACGTAGAACGCTCCTTTTCCTCCATGGCGCGGATGCGCCTGCGCATAGCCAGAAACAAGGCGCCTCGCTTCTGGCATGTCCAGCCAATGCAGGAAGTTCCGGCGTAGAACGCCCTCGCCGAGCTTTCCCTTGCCCGTAATAACGATAACGCAGCGCGAACCGCGCGCTTGCTCCCGGATGAGGAATGCCGGGAGGGCAGACCAGGCCGATTCCTGAGTATGACCATGAAGGTCGAAGCTTGCTGATACTTCCATTTTGCCGCGTCGGATCTTTTTCTCTGAGCCACGGTCTTGAGGCACTGGAGCGCTTCGCTTCGGTTCAGTCGGCCCCGTGGAACCTTCCCTCGTCGATGAAAGTGCCGCTGGCGCAGAGCGGGACCGCTTCAGCAAGCCGGGATCTCCCGGGTCCTGAATGGCTTTGGCTGGCCGGCCGGGTTTTAGCGGGCGAACGGATTTTCGGACCCGGTCCCAGACCTTCTGTTCTTCCTCGGAAAGTCGCCGCTTGCTCATTCGTGCGATTTAAGGCGCGCTGGTCTTCGGACCAAGGCCGGCTTGTGCACTGGGCCCGGCCAAGCGGGCTGCGACAGCCCGTGGAAGCAAGACCCAAAGCCGGCCGGGCGCATTCATGGTACCAGCCCGGTCACCTGCAGCGGGGCCAGTACCAAAATAGATATCACCGCGAACAGCACCCTTGATCGCGCCGCCGGTGTCCTGCGCGTTCAGCAGCCCCGACCACTCGCCGCCAAGACCCGGTGCTTTCGTCTTCACAAAGACAGGGACTCCGAGCGGGTGGTGCGAGCGATCAACCGCCATGGATCCCAGCGGGGTCAAAGGAACGCTCATCGCGCCTTTCGGCCCACTGGCATTGTTGTCAGCCGGTTCCAGTTTGAAAAACACAAAGCGCGGATTGGCATTCATCGCCTGGCGGACGCGCTCCGGACTCGACCGGTCCATCCAGGCGCGTATGCCTTGCATTGAACGTTCTCCGCTCGAGATCCAGCCGCGCTCAAAAAGCCAATTGGCCGTGGACTTGAACGGCTGCCCGTTGTGGGCGGCATAGGCGGCTTTCACTGTGCGCCCATCGGGAAATACCAGTTTCCCCGACCCTTGGATCTGCAGAAAAAAGACGTCCGCCGGGTGCGCATAGGCCAGCGGGGTGACGCCGCGCTGCGTAATCTCCTTGCGCGCCGGATACGGCCTGCGCCCGCCTCTGGAAAGCTTTTGATATACGCGGTTTCCGCCCTCGGAGACGAGGTCGCCAGGAAGCGCTGGCACCGGTTCGGTAAATGGATATTGCGGGCTGTAGCGGGCCTCATAGACCGGTTCGAAGTAGCCTGTGAAACGCGACTCGCCATTCGCACTCCGAATTTCCACCGGTTGAAACAATGCCTGCATCACGGCACGGGCACTCTCCGAATCCATTGCGACATCCAAGGTCGCGCAAGCAGGCAACCAATCCTCTACGCGGCCAGCCCATTGTGCGGAATCTGATAGATAGGAAGCACTGTTTCTCCCTTCGAACTGCTCGCAGCTTTTGCGGAAAGCGGACAGGCCCGGCATCAGGTCAGCAGACTGCCAGCCGGGAAGGGCAGCAAATGCCGCCGGCACTGGCGCCCGCATGGGAGTATAGGTTTCATCCGCAGGGCCTCTTCCATTCGGTCCTGACGGCAAGGAAGATGGTTCAGGCGCGGATGCGCAAGCCGATACAAGAAGCAGCGATGCGAGAAAGACGAGGGTAGCACGCATGAGCAGAGAGTGCCCAGCTTCTGCGACGCCGACAACCGCAAATCGCGGTCCGCTTTTTCTTAGTTCAGAGGGTCAGTTCGGAACCAGTGCGTCATCGAGTTCATCGGCGCGAACCTTTGCCGGCCGGGAACTCAACCGATCCCAATAGTCGATGAAGGCCTGTCGCTTTTCGAGCGTCCCGAACTGCAGGCCCCATCCGATCTGGGATCCCGCATAAACATCGACTGCCGAGAAGTCGCTTCCTGCAAGGTACGGTGTATCCTTTACCGCCGTCTCAAGCGTATCAAGCACGGTTTCAAGACGATCATAACCGACCATCCTGCGCTGTTCATCCGCCGGAACGACACCCAGAGTCTTGTTCATTGTGGCGGCTTCGACAGGCCCCGCAGCGAAAAAGAACCAGCGATAATAAGCCGCCCTTCTATCGATCGGGGGCGCAAGCCCTGCATTGGGGAAAATGTCGGCCAGATACGCACATATAGCTGCACACTCTGTGACAATCGAACTCTTGTGCCGAATTGCGGGCACTTTGCCCATCGGGTTGATTCGTAAAAAGTCCGGCGCCTTCATCGCATCACCATACTCAACCACGATGGTTTCGTATGGTACGCCGACCTCCTCGAGCATCCATCGGACGATCCGGCCACGCGACATGGGATTGGTGTAGAATTTGAGATCCGAGCTCATCGGGCGCCTCCAAGGTAGCGCGCCGCAGAATGCGCTGATTGCGGCCCCGAGTCACCGCAATTCCGGATCAGCCCGCAATATCAACGTCGTCGAGCAACCAGTTTGGGTCATCGGAAGAAATATTGCGCATGAAGGTCCAGTACTCCTCGGACTTTCGCGTCAGGTCCCCATCACCGAGTTCAGCTTCAAAACGGACCGTGACGCGCGCAATGTCTCCATCAAGACGGGCTTCCTCGATTTCACTGTGGCGAATACGCAGGAGCTGAGGCGCTTCGGCCCCGGTTTTTTCGCGCTCCGAGATCGCTCCATCCCATGCTTCGTACACATCGGTATCAAGCCATGGCTTCAGCGTATCACGGTCCCCGCGAGCAAAGGCGCCAGCCAGCATTTCGTATGCACCGCGGGCGCCCTGGATGAATTCATTCGGGTCGAAAGAGGGGTCGGCAGCATGAATGGCCTCAAGCCCGGCGGCTGCCGGTCCCGTGAAGGCCGGGCGAAGCGGGCTATCCGCTGGGCGGCGCGGCGTTTCGTTGACCGGACGCGGCGATGGTGCCTCAGAGCGCGCACGCCCGTCGGGTGCGCCATTGTCGCTGCCAAGCGTCGTATACAGGCGCCAGCCTACAAATGCAGCAATCGCAGCCAAAAGGACCAGTTCTATGATCGAGGACGACATGCAGTCTCCGAAAGCGTTATGTTACTCTTCCCATATAGGGGACTTTTCCGCTGTGCCACCCAGTGTTGCGCAAGTATTGGGCACATGGTAGGCGCCACACCCAGATTGTAGAGGAAAATCTGCTCATGAGCGACACGTCGGACGCAGCACCACAACCGCAGCAGCCAACAGGACCCAGCCTGCGGGTTCTCAATCAGTATATCAAGGACCTGTCCTTCGAAAATCCTGGCGTCCGCGTCAACGAGCAGCCGAATGTCGACCTCGGGATCGATGTCCAGGCGATACCGCAGAATCAACAGGATGGCGTCTTCGAGGTCATCCTCAAACTGAATGCTCGCGCTGGAACGCAGGACCATGCCCTTTTCCTGATCGAGCTTCAGTATGCCGGTATGTTCCAGGTGCGCGGCGCTTCCCAGGCTGACATGGAGGCGATGCTCCTGATTGAATGCCCGCGGCTTTTGTTCCCCTTTGCGCGGCGAATTGTTGCAGACCTCACGCAAGAGGGCGGATTCCCGGCCCTTCGTATCGATCCAGTCGACTTCACTGCTCTTTATCGTCAGCAGCGTCAGCAGGGTACCGCCGCCCAGGCTGCTGGCCAGCCTCAGCCGACTGAGCCGCAGCCGCAATCAGGTCCGGCCGAGACGCTGCCGGAAAACGGCGGCGGAAACCAGTTCTGATCGGTTAGCGATTGTAGCGCGACCAGATCGCGCTTTCGCCAAGCTCGGAAACGAACGCAGCGTGCTTTTCGGCCTCTGCTGAGGTGATCAAAGAGGCGAGCGGCTGCGGACGCTGTCGTGCCGATCGGAAACGCGCACGCTCGCCGTCGGACATACCATCAGAGAAATCGAAACTGCGCGCCCTTCCTCCGCGAAGCTCAAGGTAGACTTCGGCCAGAAGTTGGCTGTCGAGCAGAGCGCCATGGAGTGAGCGCGCTTCAAGGCCAATATCAAACCGTTTGCAGAGCGCATCCAGAGAAGCAGGCGCGCCGGGATAGCGCTTCTTGGCAATATCGAGCGTGTCGACCCACTGCTCATCTGGAAAGACGGGCCTTTCGCAGCGGGTCAGCTCGGCATTGAGAAACCCGCGGTCGAAGGCCGCGTTGTGCGCGACGATGAGCGAATCTCCGATGAATTCGATCAGCGCATCAGCGATTCGGGGGTCTTCAAAGTAGGGTTTGTCCACCAGCATGTCGTCGGTGATACCGGTAATCTCAATCGTCTTCGCCGAAACGGACCGGCGCGGATTGATCCGCTCATGGAACGTCCGGCCCGTCGGGACATGGTTGATGAGTTCCACCGCACCGACCTCAATGATGCGGTCTTCACCCGCCCAGTCCAAGCCAGTTGTTTCCGTATCAAAGGCGATTTCGCGCAGAAGAGTCGTCATCGCTCGTCATGCTCCATCCGGGTCAGCAATTCTATGATCGCGTGTACATGGGTTCGCGTGAATTCGAAACCGAAGGCTGTAGAGATAACGAAATCCGCTCGGGCCCGCTTTTCAGCATCGGGTACCTGCTTGCCGACAATCTTCTCGAAATCCGACTCACTCATTTCGTTCCGCGCCATCACACGCGCCCTCTGCACTTCGGGCGGGGCGGTCACGACGGCTACATAGTCGCAACGCTGGTCGCCGCCCGTCTCAAAAAGAAGCGGGATATCCAGAACCGCCAGAGCGGCTCCCGAATGAACCGCATCCCTTCGAAAGCGCGCCTGAGTTTCGCCAACAAGAGGATGAACGATGGCTTCAAGTGCCTTCATTGCCTCCGGATCTTCCATGACGATGTCCCGCAGGCGCTGACGATTGATCGCCCCGTCGACGACGACTCCGGGAAAGCGCTCGCCGAGCGGTTCGACCGCAAGTCCGCCCTTCTGGTAAATCGAGTGGACCGCCGCGTCCGCATCATAAACAGGTATGCCGGCCTCAGCGAACATGGCCGCTGTAGCGCTTTTCCCCATGCCTATGGATCCGGTCAGACCGAGAATGATCATTCGTTCAGTTTCAGCGTTTCACGACAAGCTTCAAGGGCGATTTCGACATCTGGCAATGCGCAATCGAACCAGATAGCGAAGCTTTCTGCGGCCTGGCAAACCAGCATGCCCAGCCCATCTTCCGCAATCCAATCCATACGTCTGGCTTGCGCGAGCTGAGCTTTCGCTGGCGCGCCGTAACTCATTTCGAAAAATAGACGGCCTTTTCCTTCAGGTAGATCGAGAAACTCCCCGCCGTGACCGGCGCTCGTGGTATTGATTATGAAGTCAGCTTTGACTGCATGTAGCGCGAGGTCCTCTAATGGACCGAAACGATGGGACCGACGGCAACATGCTACAATCACCTTGCCTGCCTTTTCAACCGTCCGGTTAAGGACGATCAGGTTTGCCCCACCCCGGTCGAGCGCATAGAGCGCCGCGCGCGCAGCCCCGCCCGCGCCAAGAACAAGAACGGTCTTGTCTGACACGTCGCCAATGCCCGCGCGCCGCAGTGCCGCCATTAGTCCGGGTGCGTCGGTATTGTCAGCCCGCCAGCTTCCGTCCGTGTTCCTGGTCAAGGTATTGGCGGCGCCGATGGCCGCAACGGCCGGCGAAGTGTCGATAACGGTTTCCAGTACGGCTTCCTTGTGCGGCAAGGTGACGTTCAGACCGCGGAATTTCTTTCGGGAAAAATCCGCGAGTGCTGCCGCAGTTTCGCCCCTTGGTACACGGATGGATTCGTACGAGGCCTTGCGTCTTTGCGCGTCAATCCAGGTCATATGGATTTGCGGCGACAAGGAGTGCCCGACAGGATCTCCGATGACGGCTAAACGCTGCATCATGCTGCTATTACGCCTCGAACACGCAAATAATCCAGTAGGGGCAGCAGGGGCAGCCCAAGGATCGAAAAATAGTCACCTTCGATTCTGCTGAACAGTTGTGCTCCCACGCCTTCCAGCTGGTAGGCACCGACCGTGTTCAGGATATCCGGTCCTGCAGCCTTGAGATAGTGATTGATGAAGGTGTCATCCAGCGGGCGAACCGTCAGTTTTGGAGACGTCAGATGCCGCCAGACGGGCTCGCCGTTCTCTGCAATAACAATTGCCGTTTCCAACCGATGAACCTTGCCCGAGAACTGCCGAAGATGACGGGCCGCCTCGGCCATGTCGGCAGGCTTGTCGAGCGGCTCGCCGTCCAAGTTCAGCATCTGGTCGCCGCCAATGACGAGACCTGAATGATTGCGGGACACCTTTATGGCCTTTAGCTCGGCCAGGCGCATCGCCTGGTCAGCGACACGCATGCCCTCCGCCCGAAAAGCCGCTTTGGCGGCGTCTTCGTCGACATTGGGTTTAATGCCTGTTGCTTCGACACCCGCATTTGCGAGCAGGCTTCGTCGACTGGTGCTGCCAGACGCCAGAATCACAGAAAGTTTGTTCATCCCTGTCCCCGGCGCTCATTGAGTTTGTTCAGAATGGCGGCGGCCGTTTCTTCGACGCTTCGCCGGGAAACGTCGATCATCGTCCATTTCTTGCGCTGGAAAAGGCGGCTCGCTTCGGTCACTTCGGACCTGACGGCTTCTTCGTCCGTGTAATCGGTTGTTGAAGTCTCATTGAGGGCGATAAGCCGCTGGCTACGAATCTGGACGAGGCGCTCAACGCCAATCTTGAGACCGATCACTAGCGGTCCATTCGCTGGATCAATCTGATCGAGAACAGCAGGCGGCGGCACGCCCGGCACAAGCGGAATATTTCCGGCCTTTACACCCCGATTGGCGAGATAGACGCAGGTTGGGGTTTTTGACGTACGACTGACACCTACAAGAATCACGTCAGCATGGATGAGGCCCTGCAGGTTTTGGCCATCATCGTGTGCGAGTGCGAAGTTGATAGCCTCGATACGCTCAAAGTATTCCTGATTCAGCGCGTGTTGACCCGCCACCCGGTCGGTTGCCGCAACACCGAGATGTCGGCTCAGCAGATGGATCGAAGCGTCGAGTACGGCCAGGACTGGTACCTGCTTGGCCCGGCAGAATTGCTCCAGCTTCATTCGAAGCGCCTCGTCCGAAATGGTGAACCAGACGACCCCCGGTGCCGCTTCGATGTCACGCATGACCCTTTCCAGCTGGCGCTCGGAACGAACCAGGTAGTAATTGTGTTCAAGCGGAATAACATTTTCAAACTGCGCAGCAGCCGCACGCATGACTGCGTTCAGCGTTTCGCCAGTTGAATCCGAAACAAGGTGGACATTGAAGTATATGCTCGGGCGCATTGATTCTCCGGACCATGAGGTTCGCGCGAAACTGCCGGGAAGCGATGAAATCGACAACCCCTGTGGACACGTTGTGGGAGAATCATTTTGCCCACTATTGTTCACCGGCAATCCACATGCAGCTGATTCCAACAGGCTGGAGTCTCATCCTGTTCCAAGCGGTGGACCGCGCCTAAATGGTTAAGCAAAAATTAACGGCGATTCCAAAGGTTTAATGAAAGGTAAATTTCTAGCACCGCCGTTGGACTCGCTGTGGAATTCATGCTGACAACACCGCCTGAGACGGTTTGTCCACGATTTCCAGTGGCTAAGAATGATAAGAGCCGAATCTAATGGAAAGTTTGAAGGGAGCCAGATGGCTAACGACGTGACAAAACCTCTGCTGGACGTACTGCTTGGCAACAGACATGACCCCGTTCCCGTCTGGATGATGAGGCAGGCGGGCCGACATCTTCCAGAATATCTAGAGCTAAGATCACGCGCGAAGAATTTTCTTGATTTCTGTTACACGCCATCGCTGGCGACTGAAGCTACCCTTCAGCCGATTGAACGCTATGACATGGATGGTGCAATTCTGTTCGCGGACATTCTTTTGGTGCTCGACGCGCTCGGACAGGGCGTGCGGTTTGAAAAAGGTGTGGGACCAATCGTTGAACCTGTTGAGCCTGGCGGCCGGCTCAACAAGGTTCCTGTACAGACAGCCAAAGAAAGGTTGTCCCCTGTCTATGAAACGGTGTCGCGTGTGCGGGACAAGCTCGATCAGTCAAAGACGTTGATTGGCTTTGCCGGTGCGCCGTGGACCGTCGGGCTATATGCAATTGAAGGAAGAGGCGGGACCGACAAGAATACGGCTCGGCTCTGGGCACATGAAAACCCGGCAGGGCTCGATCTTCTACTGGACGACCTCGTCGAAGTGACCGCTCATTACATGGCTGCGCAGGCGGAAGCTGGCGTTGATGCCTTGATGATGTTCGAATCCTGGGCGGAGGGTCTAGCGAATGACGTATTCGAACAGATTGTTGTACAACCCAATCGCAAGCTTGTATCGCGCCTGCGTGAGCTTGGTGTCGACGTGCCCATCATTGGCTTTCCGCGTGGGGCAGGGACGATGTTGCCCGCCTATGTCGATGCGACCGCCGTCAATGCCGTTGGCTTGGACACGGCGATTTCTCCTGGCTTTGTAAATCGGGAACTGCCGGACAGATTTCCTGTTCAAGGTCATCTCGATCCTCTGCTGCTCCTCGCAGGCGGGGAAAAGATGGATCGGCGCGTCATTGAGTTGATCGAGGCCTATCGTGACCGGCCCCATATATTTAATCTGGGCCACGGTGTCCTGCCAGAAACCCCGATCAAGAATGTTGAAAGGGTGCTGGAGATAATCCGAAACCGGGCGAAATGAACGTCATTCAGTATACGGATTAAATTAATGACATACCTCTGGCTGAAGGCATTCCACATTATTTTTGTGATCGCTTTTATGGCGGGCATGTTGATTTATCCGCGTTACAAGTTGCATCAGCTGACAGCGAAGCCCGGAGATCCGCTTTTCGAGACGATGAAGTCTGCTTCCAACAAGTTGCGGATAATTATTCTGAATCCGTCCGTGATCCTCGTCTGGGTCCTGGGAATTGCGATGGTGGCTATGAATCACGGGTTGCTATCGCAAGGATGGTTTCACGTGAAACTCCTCCTTGTCCTGATCCTGACTGGATTGCACGGCTACTTTATCTCGATGGGAAAGAAGATCGACAACGGCGAGACGCTGCCGGCAAAGCAACTGAAATTGCTGAATGAAGTCCCGTTTCTGTTAATGATTGTCATCGTTGTTATGGTGATCGTCCGGCCGTTCTGAGGACGGGCATGCTGCTGGCGATGACGTCTTGACGCGGCGGTTGTCAGAGATCATAAGCAGGCAGATAAAGTCCCTGCCCGTCCTGGGCCCTTGCGACTTATGATTTCCCTGTTCCAGCCTATCGGCCGGTATCCCCATACAGAGTGTCCATGTCCGACATCGTCATTGAATCTGAAACCGACTCCCAACGCCACGTTTATCTTCGCGATCTCAAAGCAAAGAGCCCGACTGAGCTACTCGCTTATGCCGAGAGTCTTGAAGTGGAAAATGCGTCGTCACTGCGAACGCAAGACATGCTCTATGCGATCTTGCGCGAGCTCGCTGAGCGCGACATTGTTATCATCGGGCGGGGTGTCCTTGAGGTTCTGATTGATGGGTTTGGCTTCCTGCGGTCGCCAGAGTCCAACTATCTTCCCGGCCCGGACGACATCTATGTAAATCCGAAGCTTTTGAAGCAGGCCGGTCTAAAAACCGGTGATACGGTTGAGGGCCCGATCAAGGAGCCGGGTGATGGCGAGCGCTATTTCGCGCTGATGAGTGTTAACTCGGTGAACTTTGAGGAACCCGAAAAGGCTCGCCAGAAAGTTCACTTTGACAATCTCGTGCCTCTTTATCCAGAAGAGCGCCTTCAGATGGAGAGCCAGGATCCGACCAAGAAGGACCGGACCGGACGTGTAATCGATATCGTTGCTCCGATTGGCAAGGGTCAGCGCGCACTGATCGTTGCTCCGCCGCGTACCGGTAAGACTGTTATCCTCCAGAACGTGGCTGCGTCGATCGAGGAGAACCATCCGGAATGTTATCTCATCGTTCTTCTGATTGATGAGCGTCCGGAAGAAGTGACTGACATGAAGCGGTCGGTGAAGGGCGAGGTTATCTCGTCAACCTTCGACGAACCCGCAACACGTCACGTGGCAGTCGCGGAAATGGTGATCGAGAAAGCCAAACGTCTTGTCGAGCATGGACGTGATGTCGTCATCCTGCTCGATTCGATTACGCGTCTTGGTCGCGCCTATAACACAACGGTGCCAAGTTCAGGGAAAGTCCTGACAGGTGGTGTAGACGCCAATGCGCTCCAGCGTCCGAAACGGTTTTTCGGTGCAGCTCGGAATGTCGAACACGGTGGCTCACTAACCATCATTGCGACAGCGCTGATCGAAACCGGCTCGCGCATGGACGAGGTTATCTTCGAAGAATTCAAGGGTACGGGTAACTCTGAAATTGTTCTAGACCGGAAGATTGCCGACAAACGGACTTTCCCGGCCATGGATATCATGAAGTCGGGTACCCGGAAGGAAGAGCTCATTACGCCGAAGGAGCAGCTGCAGAAAGTCTATATCTTGCGCCGCATCCTCAATCCCATGGGGACGTCAGATGCTATGGACTTCCTGCTCGACAAGCTTCGTCAGACCAAGACGAACGACGAATTCTTCGAGGCAATGAAGAACTAGGCGATGACGGCTGCGCGCGACACGATCTGCGCGCTCGCTTCCGGGCCGCCGCCATCCGCGATCGCGATCATTCGCATCAGTGGTCCTGGCGTTCGTGTCATATGCAACCAATTACTTGTGCCTGGATGGACTGCGCCGCGAAAGGCAGTCTATGGCCGTATTCGGGACAGATCCGGTGAAGTGATCGATGAAGGACTGGCGGTCTTCATGCCCGGGCCTGCGTCGTACACCGGAGAAGATACCGCGGAACTCTATCTACATGGCGGCGCTGCGGTTATTGAACATGCGCTCGACGCTATTTGCAGTTTCGAGGATACCCGGCTTGCGGAAGCTGGCGAGTTCACCCGGCGTGCGTTTGAGAATGGAAGGCTTGACCTGGTAGAAGCTGAAGGCGTTGCGGACCTGATCGATGCGGAGACCCGCGCGCAAAAGCACTTAGCCCTCGATCAACTCGATGGCCGATTGTCCAGGCAATATGAGGTCTGGCGATCGTCGCTTCTAAACGCTCTAGCGTTGCTGGAAGTGAGCATCGATTTTCCCGACGAAGACGATGCGCCCGATGAAACCAGAGAACCAGTTGCGCGGACACTTCGCGAGATGGAGGCGAGTCTCGAGAAGGCGTTGGCCGATGACTCGGTCGGTGAACGAATTCGGGATGGCTTTCATATCGCGATCGTTGGTCCGCCGAATGCAGGAAAATCGTCATTATTGAACAAGCTCGCGCGCCGGGAGGCAGCCATTGTCTCCGATATTCCGGGGACGACTCGGGATGTGGTTGAGGTTCGGTTGAAAATCGGTGGTCAGATCGCCTGGGTTGCGGATACCGCAGGCCTAAGGGAGGCTGCCGACGTGATTGAAGCCGAGGGCGTTCGGAGAGCACAGCAAAGGGCGACCTCCGCAGATCTCCGGATCCAGGTTCGCGCCGCTGACGATCGCACGGACTTTTCCGAGTGTGGAGAAGACGATCTTCTCGTGGTCAACAAAATTGATCTGGCGGGTGAAAACGCTAAGTGGCCCGATAGTGTCATGGTGATCTCCGCGATAACAGGAGATGGGATCCGTGAATTGGAGCGCAGAATTGCAGACATAATCCGCGCAAAGGCTGGATCAGTTGGGGCGCCCCTTATTACACGGCGCCGACATAGGCTGGCTCTGGAATCCGCACTGTTTCACGTGAAACAGGCAAGCGACCTGATAACGCGCGGGGGTGGGGCAGAATTGGTGGCGGAAGATGTGCGGCTAGCATCCCGGCAGCTTTCCGGGCTTATTGGAGAAATCGGCGTAGAAGAGATTCTTGGCGCCGTATTCTCGTCTTTCTGTATTGGGAAATGAGTCGCGCCCCTGTGTTTCGACGATTAGATGTTGTATAGCGGCCCGCTCTTCGATCTTTGCAATTTAGCGGAGCCGCGAATGCCAGGCGCATTTGATTTTGATGTTATTGTAGTGGGGGGCGGGCATGCCGGGTGTGAAGCTGCGGCTGCGGCTGCGCGTACCGGGGCGAACACGGCACTCATCACTCACAAGCTTTCGACGATTGGAGAGATGTCCTGCAATCCGGCGATTGGCGGTCTTGGTAAAGGCCATCTCGTTCGCGAGATCGATGCACTCGACGGTCTCATGGGACGAATGGCGGACCAGTCGGGTATACAGTTTCGACTGCTGAATCGTTCGAAGGGCCCAGCGGTATGGGGACCAAGAGCTCAAATTGACCGGAAACTCTATCGAGAGGCCATGCAGTCAGAGCTGGCTGATTACGGGAATCTCACTCTTGTCGAAGATGGCGTGGAAGATCTGATCGTTGAGGGCGGTAAGACGGGTGGAGTGGTTGGACAGACCGGCAAGCGCTACCGGGCCTCTGCTGTTGTGATTACGACAGGAACCTTCCTTAAGGGAGTAATCCACCGGGGCGAGGAGAGAATCGAGGCCGGAAGGATTGGCGAGAAGCCCGCAATTGGTTTGTCCGACCGGCTTTACGCGATGGACCTACCCATGGGTCGCCTCAAGACCGGCACGCCTGCCCGCCTGGACGGAAAGACGATCGACTGGAGCCAGCTTGAGTTACAGCGGGCTGATGATGAGCCAACACCGTTTTCCTTCGCTAGCCAGCGTATCGGTGTTCCTCAGATTTCGTGCGGCATTACGTTTACCAACCCCGAAACGCACAAGGTCATTGCGGACAACATCCATCGTTCTGCTGTTTATTCTGGCGCTATCGCTGGTCGAGGACCGCGGTATTGCCCTTCGATTGAGGACAAGGTGCACAGGTTCGCCAATAAGGACCGTCATCAGGTTTTTCTCGAACCCGAAGGACTGGATGACGACACAGTTTATCCGAACGGAATTTCAACGTCCCTGCCGACCGAGATCCAGGAAGCTTTTATCCGTACAATTGTTGGACTCGAGAACGTGCGCATCATCCAGCCGGGTTACGCAATTGAATATGATTATGTGGATCCGCGCGCTCTGACCCCCGGCCTTCAGGTCAAATCCTTGCCGGGCTTATTTCTCGCGGGCCAGATTAACGGGACAACGGGGTATGAAGAAGCTGGTGCACAGGGTCTCGTTGCCGGACTGAATGCGGGGCGTCTTGTTCGCGGAGAGCCTGCCGCTGTATTTGATCGGGCGGAAGCATACATCGGAGTTCTTATCGACGATCTGGTTACTCATGGCGTCAGCGAGCCGTATCGTATGTTTACATCGCGTGCGGAGTACCGATTGGCTTTAAGGGCCGACAATGCGGACCAGCGACTGACGAACAAGGGAATCGACCTGGGCGTTGTGGGGGGTGCCCGCGCGAAGATGTTTCACGTGAAACACCAGAGTCTCGAAAGCGGACGGCAACTTCTGAAATCGCTCGCGCTCACGCCAAACGAGGCTTCGAAGTACGGCTGGAAGGTCAATCAGGATGGCCAGCGACGCAGCGCCTGGGATTATCTGGCCTATCCTGATATCTCTTTTGAGCAGATCATCGCCGCTTTTCCCGAGGCAGGGGGTCTTACGGAAGGGGTTCGCCGGCAGCTCGCAATAGAAGCGACGTATGCTGGTTATCTGGAGCGTCAGAATGCCGATGTCGAGCAATTGAGACGCGACGAAAATCTGCAGATTCCGGAAGACCTAAACTATTCTGCCGTCGGGGGGCTGTCGAACGAGGTTCGATCGAAACTTGAAGCGGTTCGCCCGGCCACCCTTGGACACGCCGCCCGGATTGAGGGGGTCACGCCGGGCGCACTCGTGTCACTGCTTGCCCATGTCAAGCGTCGCCAGCCAGAACGCGCGGTAGGTTAGGTATGACTGAGCTCGAGGCGAAACGAGCGTTAAACGCGCTCGGTGTTTCACGTGAAACAAAGGTCAAACTGGAGCGCTATGTGGGGCTGCTGGAGCAATGGCGGCAGCGTATGAATCTTATCGGGCCCAGGGAGATGGATCACATCTGGGCCCGCCACGTCTTCGATTGCGCCCAACTTATTCCTGTGGTGGGGCTGGATTCGCAGGTGCTGGATATCGGTTCAGGCGCAGGTTTTCCCGGTCTGGTATTGGCTTGCGCAGCAGCCGATGGCGAGGGACATGTCACCATGGTCGAATCGGTGGGGAAGAAGTGCGCTTTTCTGTCTGCGGTCATCTCGGACCTGGGCCTGTCGGCAAGTGTATCGAACAACCGTGTCGAGGCGCTCGAAGTCAAACCCGTTGATTTTGTTACAGCTCGCGCTCTGGCGCCGCTGCCTCGGCTGATTGAATACGCTTCGGCTTGGATCGGCAAAGGTGCAACAGCTCTCTTCTTTAAAGGCGAGCACTGGCGAGAAGAATTGACGCAAGCACAGGAATGCTGGAATCTCGCCTACGAGGCGATTCCGAGTCGTACAAATGAGACCGGGGTCATTTTAAAGATAATGGAGGCGACACGTGTCTGATACCGGCACCCGTATTCTGGCAATAGCCAATCAGAAAGGGGGCGTCGGCAAGACGACTACCTCCATTAATCTCGGAACGGCGCTGGCTGCTGTCGGCAGGCGGGTCCTGGTTGTGGACTTTGATGCCCAGGGCAATGCATCGACGGGGCTCGGAATTATGCGTGCCGACCGCAGGCTGACGAGCTATGATGTCGTTGTAGATCGGACTCCTCTTGAGGAGGCGATCCTGACCACGCTTGTTCCGCGTCTGGAAATTGTCCCGGGCGACGAAAACCTTTCAGGGGTTGAAACGGAGCTTGCTGAAGATCCGCGCCGGTCCTACCGCCTTCGAGAAGCCATACGGGACCACGTGGCGAAGGTCGCCCATGATCCGGACAAGCGGTATGACTTTATATTGATCGATTGCCCACCATCCCTATCGTCACTAACGATTAATGCGATGACCGCCGCGGACGCCTTGCTGGTTCCGTTGCAGTGCGAGTTTCTGGCGCTGGAGGGCCTGAGCCAGTTGCTTCGGACAGTGGAAGTGGTCCGCTCCGGTCTCAACCCCCAGCTTGATATACAGGGTGTGGTTCTGACGATGTACGACAAGCGCAACAATCTCTCTGACCAGGTCGCGGATGAGGTGCGCGAAGTCCTTGGGAACAAGGTTTACAAGACGGTGATTCCTCGCAATGTCCGGCTTTCCGAGGCGCCAAGCTTTGGCAAGCCTGCGTTGCTGTATGACTATCGTTGCCCGGGCAGCGAGGCCTATATCCGCCTGGCGTCCGAGATGTTGCAACGGGAACGGATGAGGGCGGCTGCGTAATGGCTGCAGAACCCAAACCAAAAGCCAAACGGCTTGGACGTGGCCTGTCGGCCCTGATCGGTGAGGTCGAGGGGGTTGGTTCCTACTCGGGTGAAGAGGGTGAGGCGCCGCCGATCACCGACGCGTCCACGATCGCCATCCGCGACATTCGGCCAAACCCGCAACAGCCGCGACGCTATTTTGGCGAGACAGAGCTTACGGAGTTGGCCGAATCCATCCGGGCAAAGGGTGTGCTGCAAGCAATACTTGTCCGGCCGGATCCGAAGGAGACCGGGAAATACCAGATTATCGCCGGGGAGCGCCGGTGGCGCGCTGCTAAGCAGGCGGGTCTGACCGAAATACCAGCTATGATTCGGAATCTCGATGAACTCGAATTGCTCGAGATCGGGATTATTGAAAACGTTCAACGGACCGACCTTAATCCGATTGAGGAAGCCGAAGCCTACGGCGCACTGATGAAGCGG
Source organism: Henriciella mobilis (assembly GCF_003576285.1). NCBI lineage: Bacteria > Pseudomonadati > Pseudomonadota > Alphaproteobacteria > Hyphomonadales > Hyphomonadaceae > Henriciella > Henriciella mobilis. The sequence continues at coordinate 440,715 of NZ_QWFX01000006.1, forward strand.
TTTGGTCGCACGCAGGAAGGACTGGCCGAAAGCGTCGGCAAGAGCCGGGCCCATATCGCTAACACGATACGCTTGCTCAACCTGTCAGAAACAGCCCGCAATCACCTGCGAGAAGGCCGTATTACAGCCGGTCACGCGAGAGCCGCTTTGGGTGCGCCCGATCCGGATGCCGTAATCGCAATGACGGTCCAGAAGAATCTGAGCGTTCGCGACGTGGAGGGCCTGGTCAAGCGCGCGAAGGATGACGGGTCTCTGGATGCGATCGCTCGGAAGGTTGGAACAAGCGAAAAGGATGTCGATACAGAAGCGCTTGAAGCGGATTTGTCGCGCGCGCTCGGCCTGGACGTTGATATTCGCCACAAAGCGACGGGTGGTGAATTACGTATAAAATACAGGGACTTGGAGCAACTGGACGATCTTTGCCGGAAGCTTACCGCGAAGCGCTCATCTTAGCGCGTCCCGCCGCAGACTTAACGATATTCAAGAGCAGGATCCGGATTGCAGCGTCTGCCGCTGGTCCGCTTTCCTTTGCCTGGAGTTCGTGATCGTTGAGCGAGGCGAGAAGCCTTGTCAGCGCGGCTGCTGACCACCGATCCAATCTCGAACGGAAGGCGGCCCATTCCGATTGCCACACCGGGGGTTTCAGCTTCATGCCGATATTTCCTCCTGTGCCTAACAGGCTGCGGGCCTGTAGCAGGCGTTTGGCCTCCATATCAATGAGGCGCAGAATGGAAATCGCTGACGTACCCGCTTCCATGACGCGCTCGTACTCCAACAGGCAAGCCGGACCGTTTCCGTCAAAGGCGTGCTGAATCATGTCACGAAGACTTGAGTCGGCGTCGGTGAGGGAAAGGCGCCGGATGTCATCCACCGAAATCGCTCGACCAAGATTGCGACCATAGAGGGCGAGCTTTTCGGTTTCCTGGTTGGCCAGGCCGCGGTGACCCGGCAACTGTGCTGTGAACCGGTCTAGTGCATCTGTTTCAATTGCTACAGCATCCGCCTCAAGCCGGGAGGCTACCAAATCCCGCATGGATTGTTCGCTATCAGCAAAAACGTGAATAGCTGCAGCTGACTTAGCTGATTCCAGTCCTGATCGGAGTTTCGACCGTTTGTTCAGGGTGCCGTTTAGCACAATGAGCTTGTTGGTGAATGGTGCTCCGGCAGCATCGGCCTGCTCAACCAGGTCCAGGATCGGTTTGGCGACCTTTTCTCCCGAGGTCCGGATTCGAACGATGTCGACTTCCCCCAGCAAAGAGGATGTCTCGACTTTATTGAACAGTAGCGCTGGATCCCGACGAACGTCGTCGTCGTCGAGCGTCAGGACATTTGCCTGTCCGCCTGCAGATTTCGACCAGCCCGCAGCAATCTGATCTGCCGTGTCACTTACAACGCCGTCATCGTCGCCAAAAACGAGGACGCACCAGATGGCGGGATCAGGGCTTCGGATCTGGCCAGACAGCGCAGAACCCTTGATGATCATTGCTCGGACTGTACCTGGATGCGAAGGCGGTCGACAATGGTTCTCGCCAACTCTTCCATCGCGCGCTCGGCTGCGTAGCTTTGCGCTGAAACATCGGTGTATGGAGACTGGGTGGCTGCAAACGGGACCTGGGATTCGGCATTGCCGATAATCGGTCCGTCAATTGTCTGGAGCACGTAATCACCCGTAGCCGTGTAGTACGACCGTGATACCGCACCGTCTGGAAGCAGGGTTGCGCGCTCTACGCGCTCGTCAAGCGTAACGGTTAGGACCGCGCCGCTTTCAATTCCGGGCAATCCGATCGCCAGGTCGCGCAACAGGGCCTGCCGTAACATGTAGCCCGAGCGGCCGGGTATATTGTCAACGGCTATAGACTGGCCCGAAATAGAACCTCCGGAACCATGACCTGCATACAAGGGACGAAATCCGCACGCGGAGACCGCAAGAGTGGCGACGAGAAGGACGGATATGAGCCGTTTCATGCTGCTACGATATTCACGATCCGGCCCGGGACGACAATCACTTTCTTGATTACCTTTCCATCAAGGAAGTTTTCGATGTCGGGGCTCGCAAGTGCGATTCTCTCGATCTCGTCCTTGGCCGCTGACTTTTCAATCGTAATCTCGCCCCGGCGCTTGCCGTTGACCTGAATGGGAAGTGTAACGGTTGTTTCTTCCATCAGGGCCGGGTCCGACATTGGCCATGCGGCATCCGAAACGAAACCTTTCTCGCCCAGCGCTATCCAGCATTCTTCCGCCAGGTGCGGCATGAAGGGGGTCAGGCAGACGGCTAGCATCCGGGCGCTTAGTTTGCGGGTTGCGATTGTTTCTTCTGCAGCGCTCTCGGCTTTCTTGAGCGTGTTGACCCAATCATGGCAGGCCGCGATCGCGGCATTGAAACGAAACTCGAGAATTGCCTTGTCGATTGCTGCTGCCGTGCGATGGGAGTACTTGACCAATGGCGTGGCGTTTGCGGTTTCGTCTGCCGGGCCTGCCTCGCAAAGACGATCAAATATGGTCCAGACACGCTGGACGAAACGTGCCGCACCTTCCGCGCCTGACTGGGTCCACTCTACATCACGCTCCGGTGGGCTGTCGGAAAGAACGAACCAGCGGGCCGTATCGGCGCCAAAAGTCGCGATGATTTCGTCTGGATCGACGACGTTCTTCTTCGACTTGGACATCTTCTCGATGGGCCCAACGGTCACAGGTTCACCAGTGCCCGCAAGCACAAATGCTTCGCCGCGTTTCTCAACCTCGGACGGCTCCACCCATTTTCCATCGGGGCCTTTGTAGGTCTCGTGGGTCACCATGCCCTGGGTGAAGAGACCGGAAAAAGGCTCGCCGGACGGCAAGTCGAGTTCGCCGACATCCCGAAGGGCGCGCGCGATGAAGCGCGAATAAAGCAAGTGCAGCACCGCATGTTCAACGCCGCCGACATACTGGTCAACGGGGAGCCAATAGTCTCGTTCTTCACGGTTCTCGGGGCTGGCAAAGCGCGCATAGTACCAAGAAGAGTCGACAAAGGTGTCGAGTGTATCGGTCTCGCGCTCGGCTTTTTTGCCGCATTTCGGACAGGCTACGTGTTTCCAGGAGGGGTGGTGGGCCAGCGGATTGCCCGGTTTGTCGAAGCTAACATCCTTTGGCAGGACAACCGGCAATTCGGCCTCGGGCACCGGAATGATGCCGCAGTCCCCGCAATGGATGACCGGTATCGGACAGCCCCAATAGCGCTGACGAGACACGCCCCAGTCCCGAAGCCGATAGTTTACGGTGCCGTGACCCCGGCCCATGGATTCGATGCGCTTGGTCGCCTCAGACTTAGCGTCCTCAATGCTAAGACCGTTCAGGAAGTCCGAATTGAAAATTGTCCCGGGGCCGACATAAGCCTCGCTGTCGACATCGAAGCTCGTCGCATCTGCCTCGGGCGGAAGGACGACCGGTCTGACCGGCAGGTCGTACTTGCGCGCGAAATCAAGGTCGCGCTGGTCGTGTGCAGGGCATGCAAAAATTGCTCCGGTTCCGTAACCCATGAGCACGAAATTGGCGACCCACACGGGTAACGTCACAGCTGGGTCGAACGGGTGGGCCACCCGAAGACCTGTATCGATGCCGACTTTCTCCGCTTTCTCGATTGCTTCTTCGCTGGTGCCGATCCGGGCGGCATCCTTCCGGAAGCTTTCGATGCGAGAATCGTTGGTGGCGAGTTGCAGGGTCAGAGGGTGATCTGGTGACAGGGCGACAAAGCTTGCGCCGAACAGCGTGTCCGGCCGCGTCGTAAAGATTTCAATTCCCTCGTCAAAGCCATCGGGCGCGCCGCCTTCGAAAAGGAAGCGCATCTGGAGGCCTTCGGACCGGCCGATCCAGTTTGCCTGCATTGTCCGGACTTTCTCCGGCCAATTCGTAAGGGTCGAGATGCCGCTCAACAGCTCTTCCGCATAGTCCGTTATTTTGAAGAACCACTGCGTCAGCTCACGTTGCTCAACCGGCGCGCCGCTTCGCCAGCCTTTACCGTCGATAACCTGTTCGTTGGCGAGCACGGTATTGTCTATTGGATCCCAGTTGACCTTGCTGGCTTTACGATAGATCAGCCCGGCTTCAAGGAGTTTGAGAAAAATCCTCTGTTGTTCGCCATAGTAGGCTTCGTCGCACGTTGCGAACTCCCGGCTCCAGTCCAGAGTGAGGCCCAGCTTGTCGAACTGGGCCCGCATGGCGGCGATATTCTTGTAAGTCCAGTCACCGGGATGAATGCCGCGCTCTATTGCGGCATTCTCGGCAGGAAGCCCGAATGCATCCCAGCCCATTGGGTGGAGCACATTGTAGCCATGCGCCCGCTTGTGCCTGGCAACGACGTCGCCCATCGCATAATTTCGCACGTGGCCCATATGGATGCGTCCCGATGGATAAGGGAACATTTCAAGGACGTAGCACTTCGGCTTATCGCCGGCTTCGCTGGGCGATTTCGCGCGAAACAGGTCGGCTTCTTTCCAGGCCTGACGCCAATGGGCTTCTGCAGCCTGCGGATCGTAACGAGACGGCACTCTCGGCCCCTCCCGACAAATGATTTTCTTCAGTGTGGACTGGTTAGCTGAGCTCAGAAGATTTCAGAACGCGTGCGCGCGTCAAAATCGCATTCTCAAGCTGGATTCCGGTTTCCGGATCAACTTCCGCGTCGCGCCATTCGCCATTGTCATTGACCTGGCGGAAAACCGAAACCTTGACGCCGTCGGCGCGAAGCCGGGAATCTAGGATGTAGACTGTTGCCTTGATCCGCTCGCCTTCCGCACCCGGATAGGATTTCCAGTCATAGTTGATGATGCCGCCAACGGGATCGGCGCCATCGAGCGGCAATGTGCTCAGCGTATCGAGGCTGGCGCGCCAGAGATAGGGGTTCACCCCGCCGCGGAGGTCCTGGACGACGCTGGATTGCTGGTCACCGCTCCCGCCTCCGAATAGGCAGCCGGAGAGGGCAAAGGCGCTGGCGACTGCAACAAACGTCTGGATTGTACGCTTCATGACACGGATCCTGTCGGCAATATCTTTATCATTCCGGGTCTGTATAGCATTTGGGACTTCACGGACCAGAGCCGTTCTGCGGTCGGCGGCAGAAACTATTGGAGACCAAGGCATGAGGATTACGGTATTGGGCGGCGCAATGCTTGCTGGAGCGGCGCTTTCTCCATTGGCCATGGCGCAATCGGCGCCGATCGAGTTCGAGTCCGATCTTGAAGCCGTAACCGTCATTGCGGCGTTCCATGACACCAGGGCGGGGACCGATAGCGAGGACGTTCTTTATGAAGTCACGCTGGACAACCGGTTTGAAAAGGTTCTCCAGAATGGGCTTCAGATCGGCGGCAGGCTTACACTTCGTGGACAGCGTGATCATCCGGCGCGGCCCGGTTTCCTCGGTCGGTTTGGTGGAGCGCCCGGGCCTAGTGGTGCTTATTCCGGCCTTTCAGGAGAGGGATCGACGAGAGATACGGGTGCGCGCGGCCAGCTTGAGGCGGCGTATCTTGAGTTCGATGGCGGTTATGGCGAGTTGCGCATTGGCCGCGATCGTGGAGCCGCAGCGCGGTTCTTCGAGGGCGCTCCGAGCGCTCTGACTCACGCGTCGATTAGCAACGCGTATCTCGATCCAGACGGCATCAAGATTATCCGGACCAATCATGACCTGACCGGCCCATCAGCAAAAATTAGCTATGCTACGCCCCGAATTTTGGGCCTCCGCGCGGGCGCATCCTTTACCCCGGACGCAGAGGCGGCGGGGTTGGATCGGAATGTACGGGACATGTCTGCCGACCTCTCCGATGCGGTAGAATTAGCGCTGAACTTGTCGCGGCGGCTGCGTGACTCTGGCGTCCGAATCGATGCGGGATTAGCCTGGTCCAGCGCCGGAATTGACTTTGCTGGTTCCAGCGCGCGCGACCGTGTTGGAACATGGTCGGCGGGCGCCAATCTCGAATTCGACAGCTTCGAGGTCGGTGGATCCTGGATCAAAAGCGACAATGGCTTTGCTGGCGCCGACTACACGGCTTGGGAGATTGGCGTCGCAACAGAACTGGCCGATACGGAGATTTCGCTCAACTATGGTGAGGCAGAGGATGATCTTGCGGGCCTGTTGGGTGATGGCATAAGCCTTGCCGCGCGTCGTGACATTGCAAATGGTCTGGAGCTTGCAGTTGCGTACCAGGATGAGGCCCTCTCATCTGCGGGCGGAGACTTTGGGGGCCGGGGTGTTGTGGTAGAAATCACACTGAAGGGCGATTTCTTGAGGATAAACAGCAATTAATCTTCTCTTAACGCGTTTTACTGCTTAATTGGGGACGAGAAGGTGAGTCATGCGACTGAGAATAGCAACAGTTTCAGCGATTGCGCTTTGCGCTGCGGGCCATGCGGTCGCGCAGGCCGAGCCCGTTGAGCTGGGTGCTCCCACGGCTGCAGAGACTGACGAGGCTGAGCCCGACTGGTATCGCCAGTTCACTTTGAGTTCGCCGTCAAGCGAAATGCCAATCTGGCAGACGAGCCCGAGCAAGGAAGTGCGGCTTGCCTGGGTCAAGGGCGACAAGTGGCAACTTAGCGTCGACCTAACGTCTCGCCCAGACGATTCGCCGCTGGCCCGTGAGGAAATGCGCGCCGGTGCAGAGTTTCGTATTACGCCGCGCATAAGTGTTGGCGGTTCCGTCAGTGTTGGCGCGAACGAGCTCAACGGAGCTTTCGACCAGTTGCAGGATGAGGCGGTTGAAACTGGCATCCGTCTGCGGTCTGCTTTTAAGTTCTAAGCTTCCGGCCTGTAGACTTCGCCCAGTCCTGATACCGAGGCGAAGCCCGACAGTTTGCTGACACGCTCGGCATTTTCTGATGTGACCCCTCCCAGCGCGTAGACGGCCATTCCGGCGTTGCGCCCGAATGAGGCAAGCCGTGAAAGCCCGATTGGCGTTCCTGCGCTTGGGCTGTCAGATCGGAAAATCGCAGATACCAGAATCGCGTCCATCCCCAGGCATCGCGCGCGGCGCAACTCTTCGACTGAGTGGACGCTCATTGTCTGTATGCCAAGCTTCTGGGAGCGCAGGACTTTGGTGGCGGCAAGTGTAAGCCGGGCAGGCCAGTGAACACCGCCCGCACCAATACGGATAGCAAGAAGCGGATCCGCGCTCACGATAAGCTGCCGAAACTGTGCGCGACAAAGTTTGCCCAGCTGCGGCGCGAGTTTTAATTGGTCAGGCCGGCCGAAATGCCTGAACAAGACGCCAATTCCATCGGGCAGCGCCTCAATCGTTTCAAGCAGGTCAGGCGTTCGTTCGGGATCGGTGACGAAAAGCCCGGCCGGCAAAGATGGCTGCAGGTGGCCTTGCGCGATACGCACGGCATTCCTGAACTTGCGGTCGGCCGCAGCTTCATGCTTCATCGCGCTCATGCCTAGCACTGCCCTTGCCGATACGATAGCCGCCAACCGCGCCTCCATCCAGTCTTCGATCGGGGCGGTCGCCGATCATCCTGTCGAACTGATCGCCGTATCCAAGCGCCAGCCCGATGAGCGAATTGAAGCAGCGCTTGAATGCGGGCACCGGATTTTTGGTGAGAACCGTGTTCAGGAAGCTCAGGAGCATTGGGGCGGTCGTCGTGATATCGAGGGATTGACGCTCCACCTCATTGGGCCGTTGCAAAGCAACAAATCCGAGGATGCGGTCGCATTGTTCGATGTTATCCAGACAGTCGACCGGCCGAAGATTGTGCGAACACTTGCGCAGGCTGCAGAGAAGATCGGTCGCACACCGGATGTGTTTATCCAGGTCAACACCGGCCAGGAGCCGCAGAAGGCCGGCGTGTTGCCGTCCGGCCTGGCTGACCTCGTCGCCCTCACGCGAGACACCTATCCTGGGCGACTGGTTGGTTTGATGTGCATTCCGCCGGTCGATGAGCCGGCCGGGCCGCATTTTGCGTTGCTGTCGAAGCTGGCGGCGCGGCATGGACTTGAGAAGCTCTCAATGGGAATGAGCGCCGATTACGCTTTGGCAGCATCATTCGGTGCGACTCATGTTCGTGTGGGCAGCGCTTTCTTCGGCGAGCGGGAATCCGACTAGTCAGCAATTTCAAGGATGCTGCCCGGACCGCAGCGCGACAGCACTTCCAGCATGTCGGACTTTGAGACCGCAATGCAGCCCTCGGTGCTGCGATAGTCGTCATGAGCCAGATGGAAGAAGATGGCGCTGCCGGCGCCGGGGATAACGGGCGCAGAATTGTGGTCGAGTTCGACGATGACGTCGTAGACCGGATCCTCGCGCCACAGACGTTCGCAACTCGCAGGGTAAGGCAGGCGGACTGGCCTGTTGTACATGGGATCGTTCGGTGCATCGCACCACCCATCATGGGGCCGCAGCGGGACGGTCGTCAGGCCGGTTTGGGGCCGAGCCAGCCGGTCGGGCCGCCAGAACACTCGTTTCATTGCCCAGAGTCCAACGGGCGAAGCGCCGTCACCTTCAGCCTTCACGCTCGCATCGATCATGCCGCTCTTGCCATAGGCGCAATTCATGGCAAGGCCCTCGCCCACGAGATTGCCATTTCCAGATGCCCTAAAGTGTGCCGTCACGAGATCGCTCCCAAAAATGTGATATGACCGTCATCTAAAGATTTGCTGATAGCGTGCATCCGGTTTGCAACGCAGTTTCATTCACTACCCAGCCTTGGAGATGGCCAATGATGAGCAAGAAGACAATCCTGCTTGTCGATGACGACGAAGACCTGCGCGCTGCTCTCGCCGAACAGTTCGGGGTACACGACAGTTTCGAAACTGTAGAAGCGGCAACAGCATCCGAGGCTCTGTCCCGAGCGGAAAGTGACCGCCTCGACCTCATTCTCCTTGATGTCGAACTGCCTGACATGGATGGTCGCGAGGCCTGCAAATTGATGAGGGCCCGCGGTGTGCGTGCCCCGATCCTGATGCTGACGGGCCAGGATACAGACGCCGATGCCATCCTCGGCCTCGACTCTGGTGCGAATGACTATGTAACCAAACCCTTCCGCTTTTCAGTTCTGCTCGCGCGCGTGCGAGCTCACCTTCGCAGTTTCGAGCAGAGCGAAGATGCGACTTTCATGCTCGGCCCGTACGAGTTTCATCCGGCGATGAAGCTGTTGGTGCGCGAGGATGAACGCAAGATCCGGCTGACGGAGAAGGAAACCAACATCCTGAAATATCTCTATCGAGCGGGTGGAAAGTCAGTGCCGCGCGATGAGCTTCTTTCAGAGGTCTGGGGTTACAATGCTGCGGTCACCACTCACACGCTGGAAACGCATGTTTACCGGCTGCGCCAGAAGATTGAACCCGATCCCGCCAACGCCAGACTTCTTCTCACGGAAACCGGCGGCTACCGCCTGCACGCCGGTTAGGGGCGCTGAAAGCTCGAACTGACGGGCGCGTGGTCGGATGGCTTCCAGCCGCCGCGCCAAGCCAGGTGGATCGAATAGCTGTCGAGGTCGGCCAGGCCCATGGCCGCATCATTGGCCCAGATGTGATCGAGCCGGCGCCCGCGATTGGATGCTGCCCAGTCCTTGGCGCGGTAAGACCACCAAGTGTAGAGTTTCTGGCCGTCGTCATGAAGTTCCCGCGCGATGTCAAAAAAACCTCCCGCCTCGCGCGCCTTTTCAAGGGCTTCTGTTTCCGCCGGTGTATGCGAGACGATCTTCAGCAGCTGCTTGTGCGACCAGACGTCATTCTCGTGAGGCGCGACATTCAGGTCGCCAACCAGGATTCGGGGGGAGGCGTCTGACGCCAGCGCTGAGTAGTCACGCGCCATGCTGGCCAGGAAGTCCAGCTTGTGTGCAAATTTGTCGTTCTCGTCCGGATCCGGTACGTCGCCGCCAGCCGGCAGATAGATATTGTGAATCTCGAAGCCCTCAATCCGCGCTGCTTGTACCCGGGCATGTCCCTCCCGGCAAAGCGGCTGTGGTTCAAGGGTTTCGATCGGGTGGCGCGAAACGATTGCGACGCCGTGATGTCCGCCGCCCTGCCCCAGAACCTGGTGATGAGTGTATCCAACCTCATTAAAGGCCTTCGCCGGAAACTCGCCGGTCTGGCACTTGATCTCCTGAAGGCAGAGAACGTCTGGTGCTTCAGCTTTGAGGAATTGCTGGACATTCGGCGCGCGCAGGCGGACCGAATTGATGTTCCAAGTGCTTATCTTGAAGGGGTGGAGAGCCATAACAGTGCCCTTAGCCCGCGCCGCCACTTCTGGTCAACGCGGGCGCGCAGGGCCGCCGGGCGCCTCGAGACTAGTTCGACCCTGCGGCGACTTCCGTTTCCAGCGGCTCGAATTTCAGCTTCGAAACCTGCAGCGTCACGGTACCAATCTTGTCGGTGTCCGCTTGGATCTTGACGGGCATGATTGTGCCGTTCGGCAAGGGCGCCATCCACATCCGGAGCGGGCCATCGATACCGGTGAGCGTATCCTTGTTGGCTTCGCCCTTCTTGTATCCGGCGATCTTGTCCATGGAGACGTGGCACTCATAGGCCTCACCCTTGAAACCGTCCGTCTTCACCTTCTTCAGGCCGTGGTTCTCGAAGTGAAGCCAGGTCAGCTGGCGCCCGTCGAAGATTTTCATCGGTCCGCCGCATGGGTCGTCGCCCGCGGCGCGCGGAATGAAGCCATGTCCGAGAAAGGCGGTCAGCGGGTCGCGCGCATCGAGCTTTTGCTCGGGCGTCGCCGGCGGTTCGCCAAGATTGCCGAACGCTGGGGTTGCTGTCATTGCAACATCGCTTTGCCCATAGGTCATCTCGACCCGACGGTTTTTCTTGCCGTCATTGTTCTGTGAGACATAGGCGTAGGTCTGAAGTTCATCGTCACGAACGTAGCCACTTGCAGCGAGATCCATGTCGTAATTGACGAGGATGTCAGCGAGACCGGTCGTCTTCACCTTGCCCTTGATGGCGTAGGTGTTTGGCTTCATGTCCAGCCGGAAATTGGCTTTGCCCGTAATCGGTATGATCAGCGCCCATGCTGATGCCTTGACCTCGTAGGTCATGCGAATGGGCTCACCAGACTTGATGGCGGTAAGCGGGGATGCGTCTGGCACCGTGTCGGCCATGACGGCTCCGGCCGAGACAAGGGCAACGAGACTGGTTGCAGCGATCAGTTTTTTCATGGTCGCGAATGTCCTTCATTATCTCCTATCGACCGATAGACCCTATATGTGCCTTCCAGAATGAGACCTGAACAGGGGGGCCTTCCATTTGCCGCAAATAAATCACTGTTGCGCCATGCCGCTGATGCTGAGCCTGGCGGTTGACGGATGCCGCCGCGCCGCGTATGAGCGCCGCTTCAGATTTACTCCTATCACATAGATTGAGCGAGCGCCCCATGGCACGCGAATGCGAACTTTCTGGCGTCAAGCCGATTATCGGCCACAATGTCAGCCACTCGAACATCAAGACCAAACGCCGGTTCCTGCCGAATCTGGTGAGAGTTACCTTGCGCTCCGAAGCGCTGGACCGTGCCTTTCCGATGCGGATCGCGGCCAAGACCCTGCGCACCGTCGACAAGTTGGGCGGGCTGGACGCTTACCTCGCAAAAGCGAAGGACGAAAAGCTTTCCGAGAAGGCACTGAAGATCAAGCGCGATATCGCGAAGAAGGCAGAGGGTGTCGAAGCCTAATTGCCTTCGGCTCACGAAATAAAAATGCGTCCCTTGGGGCGCATTTTTTTTGGCCGATCACCAGCGCGGAGCCAGGTTGCGAGATTGTCCTGGGTCATTTTTCACTGCGAGCTGCAGATCCTGTCCTTTGATGGGGTTCCTCTTCCAGGCCCTTTAGTGACAGTCGCTCTCGCCAAAGTCGTCTGGAAATCGGGTAATTGATCTTTACGCTGCGTCGCACTAGTCGCATTCCATTCGCGTGTTAGAACCCCATCTCACAGACGAGAAGTGATGTTCGGAGAAAAGATGCTATGAGCCTGACCAGCGACACGGATGCTCTGACCGGCCTTGAGCCAACAGAAGAAATCAAGGTCCGAGACGTTTTTGGCATCGAAACGGACATGGTCGTTCATGGCTTCAAGGAGAAGACGGAGTACGTTCCGGAAATCGATGAAGCTTACCGGTTCGATCCCCAGACGACGATGGCGATCCTTGCCGGGTTCGAACACAATCGCCGAGTGATGGTTCAGGGCTATCACGGTACCGGCAAGTCGACCCATATCGAGCAGGTCGCCGCGCGGCTGAACTGGCCGATGATCCGGATCAACCTCGACAGCCATGTCAGCCGGATCGACATGGTCGGCAAGGACGCGATTGTCCTGCGCGACGGCAAGCAGGTGACCGAATTCCGTGAGGGCATCCTTCCTTGGGCGCTGCAGCGTCCGGTTGCGATCACTTTTGACGAGTATGATGCCGGCCGGCCTGATGTGATGTTCGTTATCCAGCGCGTGCTGGAGGCCTCGGGCCGCCTCACCCTACTCGACCAGAACCGCGTCATCTCGCCAAACCCCTATTTCCGGCTGTTTGCAACCACAAACACGGTCGGCCTTGGCGATACGACGGGTCTTTACCACGGTACCCAGCAGCTCAATCAGGGCCAGATGGACCGCTGGAGCATTGTGACCACCCTGAACTATCTCGAGCACGATGCCGAGGTGGAGATCGTTGCGACCAAAGCACCAGACCTCGACAAGGAACTGCTGTCAAAGATGGTGCGGCTGGCAGATCTCACACGGAACGCTTTCATGAACGGCGATATTTCGACCGTGATGAGCCCGCGGACGGTGATCACTTGGGCGGAGAACTACAAGATCTTTGGAGACCTCGGTCACTCATTCCGGATGACCTTCCTCAACAAGTGCGACGAACTTGAGCGGCCACTGGTCGCAGAGATGTACCAGCGTTGCTTCAATGAGGAGCTGCCGGAAAGCGCGTTGATGGTGCGTGTCGCCTGACGCCCGTCAGTCCTCGCCTCGTTCCTCGCGAGGTCTGAAATCCTGCCGGACCAACCTGAACGGCTGATCGTCCCAGCCCCGGTCGACCTCCTGCAGGACCGAGCAGGACTGGAATTCCATCTTCATCGGTTGCCACTCCGGATACCGTAGCGGTTCGTTTTCTACGACGAGGTTGAAAGGTATCGCTTCGCCATTGATGAAGATTTCATGCGGGCCGGTTGTTGCTTTTGGCCAGACGTTCAAATTCACCTGAATGCCGCGAACGCCGCCCTGGTTAATGCAGACGCCCCAATTGGGGTGGCTTTCATAGCCGGTTTCGCCGTCCCATTCGCAGACATAGCGCATTCCGCTCACTTCGATGTCTCGATAACGCGGCATGAAAACGCGCTGCACGCCCCACAGGTTTGGCCCGAAGAATCGGATGCTGAAGCCTGAGCGATTGCCGCGCATGTGATAGGTCGTGTTGCGCCACTGGGTGCGCACTGTGACAGGCTCGCCAACCGGCTTTCTTTCGATCTCGTCGCCATGGCGCACTTCGACCTCGTTGATCGCGCTGTTGATCCTGACCCAGTGTTCCTCACCATTATCCTCGTCGCTGTATCGCCATGAGCCACGAATCGAATTGTCTGAGGCCTGAAGCGTGGATTTGCCGCCCCAGTTCCCAAGGTGGGAATAAGACCAGTCAACAGTCATTGCGCCGCCGGCAGACATGGTAATCTCGTCAGACGAGCTGCTTGAGCCGTCGGGCTGGAAAAGGATGGCCTTCCATGCGGCATCAGGCTCGCGCTTCCAGTGGTACCAGCAGCCATCTTCGTAGTCCCAGCACTTGCGAGACCCGCCCTTGGTCAGAGCAACCAACGCGGGCGTTTCGTCAGAATTGCTCCAGGTAACGAACCAGTTGCCTTCCAGTTTGATTTGTGGATCGTCAGCTGTATCGGCGTAATTGGGCATGCGATCGAGCGGCCGAGAGTCGGGGTCGTATTCCATCGGACGGTGTTCCGGCGGAGGCCTGATAAAGCGCTCGCCGATGATCACACCATCCTCAAAGCGGCCGCGGAAGGTCTGGCCCTCTTCGCCATCTTCCTCATTAATGCACTCGTCGCCTTCCGCATCGATCTTGCGGGCGATGATATCGCGTGGCGTGTCGTCTTCCTTCAGGTCGATTTCGACACGGACATAGGGTAGTTCGCCCCCGCACTGGAACTTGTTGGAATGCCACTTGCCTTCAAGCACTGCCTTCGCGCTTGGGGCTTCGGCTTCCAGGCTCAGAATCGGATCGACGCCGGCGGCCGCGAAATCGGTCAGTTGGCTCCAGTCGAGGACATAGGCCTCGCTGGTTTCGTCGCCGTCAATTTCGCCGACCTGGGTGCGCGCCAGAACTGGCCCGGCGAGTGGATGAGCGCTGCGGTGGAATGCGTAGGCCTCAATGGAGTCGACAACCCAGTCCTCTGCGATCGACCGGCCGAGCGCATCCGTGAACTCGGAGGCCGGGCGCTGTGTTGCCTCATCCATGCCGGTGACGAATTCGGCCATGAGTGTTCGGCGGTCACCGATGGTTTCGTCATCGCTTTCGTAGACGGCGGTCGATAAAACCAGGATTCCTTCGGGCGGAATCTTGATGGTTCGACGGGTCTTGTCATTGGACGGGAACGGTTCCTCTTCATCATCGTCCATGTCTTCGAAGGGCGCAGACAAATACGTGTAAGACTGGTTCTGCAGGCCGTTCAGTGGGGCGATATGAAAAATGACGAATGGCTCGTCGGAATCCGAACCGCGGTCGACCTCAGATTCCTCGATTGTATGGAGCTTGACGAGCCTCACCTCCGCGGCGACCCAGCCATCTTCGCGTTCGTCTTCCGTCAGCGTGGATGAACGGTCACGGATGGTGAAGTGAACAGCATGGTGGCCTTCATCGCCACCATCGACATCCAGCGAGTCTGAAAACTGACCGCCACTCATGCGCTTCTTCAGTGTTTCGGCGGTATAATTTCTGTTCCGCGAACCGACGAAGTCGGGTTTGCCGCCAATCAGGCTGATCAGCGCCTGCCGTGCATCTGTCAGTGTTTCGCTGACGCCGTTCGTAAAATCAGTAGCCAAGGCATCGAGGACATCTGTGAAACCGGCTGATTCGTTGTGTAAGGCGATCGAAACCGGACGGGATTGAAAAGGGCCGATAGTGTAGACGTCATCGTCCCCGCGTTCGAAGTCATTGTAGACTAGCAACCGGTTTGTTGTCCTGCCGTCCTTGTCGTCGGTGGGCAGGTAGTCCAGCAGGACATCTTGCGTGCCGCTCTCTGTGGTGACGCGGGCATAGATATCCGCATCGGTGCCCGCGCCGATTTCGTCGGCGGTGCGAATTCGCAGGCGCAGGAACCATCCGCGAGCCGCAGATGCCGGCTGATCAAGATCCCGGCGCGGATTGCCAATCGGGTAATCGCCAGCGGCCAGGAACTGGTAGGGCAGCTTGGAGAAGTCCTCGAACTGAGCGTAACGGGCGGCATCTGCTGAGCCGCGGGTCTTGAGCTTGTTCCAGAAGGCACCCTTGCCGAGCTTGTTCATCTGGGTTTCGAGATAGTCGGCCCATTCCTGCGTTGCGCGGATCGCGACGTCCTTGCCGGCCGCGAACACAAGGTCGGCATCTTCGTGGCCACCCGCCTGGCAGACCGAGCCGCCCTCCGATGCGATGATGGTGGTGCAACGCTCCTTCGGAAAATGGATACCGTCCTTGCCATCGAGAAACTGCCCGTCTGCGCCGATCAGCCCCCGATTGGGAGCCTGTGCGCGGGTGAGGGCGGTATTATCGATGGCAATGCCCGGAGGGTTGGTCCAGATTGTCGTCTGGCCGTCTGAGACTGGGTCTTCCAGGCGGGCGATCACCTGCTCTGCACCGCTGCAGGCGCGAAACTTGTCGCAAATGCTCGTATTCTGGAGTGGGGACAGACCACCACACAGCGTGCCGAGGGCCGAATCCATGTCGTCGCCCCGCAGGATGCTGCACGAGAGCGAGTATGACCCGTGATGAGCCGGTGCGCCGGAGGACGCCTTTTCATAAGCGCCCGAGTATAGATTCAGGCGGTCGCGCTGGTCCTTGGGTGTCTGAAAGTAGGTCAGGCATCGATAACGCGTGTCGGATTCCCAACTTGAATGGGAATAGAAGTCCTGCACGGAATGAAATGAGACACCGAGAATGTTGTGGCCGGCCGCGATCCCTTCATTCTCCGGAAGCTCCGATGCCCAGACCAGGCCAATGAGCGTGCCCATCGCATAGCGCTCCCAATTGGCCTGCAAACCGCTATTGGTAAACGTGTCGTCGAAGTGGAGCTTCGCGAGATCCTTAAATCCAACCAGGGCCGCTTTGGTGCGCTGGATCGCAGCGCTTTGATACGCGCCTTGGGCCCAAAAGACTGGATTATAGAGATAGGAATCGATGAAATCCGCGTGCCAGGCAATCGATGCGGCGGCGCTTGCCGTAAACTCGACGGGCGGATCAGCGTACAATGCGTCTGCCCCGGTCAGGGCACGTTCGGTGATATCTTCATGATGCCAAGGGTGTCCCTGAGCGACATCCTCACCCCCAAACCCCCAGCTGGCCATAGAAAAAACGGTCGCGCCCGCCGCCAGCGGAATCCACTTTCTTGCTCTCATTTTTGCGTCCCCTCCTGACACGCGAAGTTTTTATCATAATTCCCCTGAAGGGCATAACGCTGCGGAGGGCGGATTCCTGTCTGCTTTTCCCAGCGTTGCGTCTTCGCAACGGCGTCATGGCACGCTATGTGATTGCTATGGCCAAGACCGACGATACGCCGTTCGAACTCTTCAAGCAGGCGCTTGCTGCAACAGCCAAGGCGATGAGCCAGACGCGTGACGTCGAGGCATCGTTCAGTGCGGAGGCCGGACGAGCCGAAGGCGATCGGCTGGTCCTTCAAACCCCGCCTCGTGAACTGACTGAACAGCAGGCTGCCCGCGCGCGCGGCGAGGCCGACGCGTTGTCGCTTCGCATGGCGCACCATGACCCCGTTGCCCATAATGCTGATCGGCCTCAAGGTGAGATGGCGCGCCAGGTTTATGATGCGGCAGAACGCGCCCGGATCGAGTCGATCGGCTCTCGGGCCATGGACGGCACGGCCCGCAACCTCGATGCGGCGCTCGCTGCACGGTGCGAGAAGGCTGGCTACACGCGTATGGAAGACCGCACCGAAGCGCCCATCGCGCCGGCTGTCGAATTCCTGTTGCGCGAAAAACTAACAGGTCGCCCGCTACCGCCTGAAGCTGAGGGCATTGCCTCGATCTGGCGCGACGAGATCAATGAGCGCGGTGGCGAGTCGCTCGAAACGCTGGTCAATCAGCTCGATGACCAGCGAGCTTTTGCGAAAACCATTCAGAAGCTCATCAAGGATCTGACCGAGGGCGACGAGTCCGGTGAAGACTCTGAAGACGAAAGCGAGACGGAAGACGAGGCCGAAACCGAAGAGCAGAACACCTCAAGCGACGAACCCGATTCCGGCGAAGACACCGAGGGCACCTCCACCGAGGAAATGGAGGCTGGCGACAGCGACGAAGTCGAAGGCGAAGAAAGCAATGTCGAAGTTGATGCTGACGCCGAGGCCGAAGGTGACGAGGACGTCGACGAAACCGATGACGGGTCGAAGCCGCTGCGGCCGAATTTCCGCGACGGCGATGAAAAGCAGTCCTTCGTCTACCGGGTTTATACGAAGGCCCACGATGAAGTCGCCAATGCGCCGGATCTTTGCGATGCAGAGGAGCTGACGCGCCTGCGCGCCTATTTGGACCATCAGTTGCAGTCGCTTCAGGGCGCCGTTTCGAAGTTGGCAAACCGGCTGCAACGCCGGCTGATGGCGCAGCAGAACCGGTCCTGGTCCTTCGACCTTGAGGAAGGTGTTCTGGATACAGCGCGCCTGACCCGGGTGATCACCGATCCAACTGTCCCGCTTTCGTTCAAACAGGAAGATGATAGCGAGTTCCGCGATACCGTTGTCACGCTATTGCTGGACAATTCCGGTTCCATGCGCGGCCGCCCGATCATGGTTGCGGCACTCTGCGCCGACATATTGGCCCGCACGCTGGAGCGTTGCGGCGTCAAGGTGGAGATTCTGGGCTTTACAACCAAGGCCTGGAAAGGCGGCCTGTCCCGGGAGGACTGGGTCAAGGCGAACAAGCCGGCTGGCCCGGGGCGCCTGAATGACCTGCGCCACATCATTTACAAGTCGGCGGATGCTCCATGGCGCCGGGCGCGGAAGAATCTCGGCCTGATGATGCGTGAGGGGCTTCTGAAGGAAAATATCGACGGCGAAGCGCTGCTCTGGGCACATGACCGACTGCTCGGCCGCCCGGAACAGCGCAAGATACTGATGGTGATTTCGGACGGGGCGCCAGTCGACGATTCCACGCTGAGCGTGAATGTCGGAAACTATCTTGAGCGCCATCTCAGACAGGTCATTGCCGAGATAGAAAACCGCAGTCCGGTCGAGCTCATCGCGATCGGTATCGGCCATGATGTGACAAGGTACTATCGCCGGGCCGTGACCATCGTTGACGCCGAACAGCTCGGTGGCGCGATGACGGAGCAGCTCGCCAGCCTCTTCGATGAGAAAGGTAACGCGCCAGACCCGACGGCGATGTCCGTGCCGCCTCTGCGTGGTGAGACGCGAAGCTTTTCAAGCGGCGTGTCCGGTTCAGGTGCGGGCGGACCGCGCTATGGCTCGAAAGTCGGGTCCGGACGCGATGTGCGTACGACAAGTTTCCAGGAGATTGCCCGGAAGGCATCCAAGTCCTAGGCCGCTTAGCCCGGCCGTCGCTTGCAGGGAGCGTGAGCCATGAGGGTGTCGGCGTGTATGGGTCTGGCTCTGTCGGCGTTGATGGCATGCAGCTGCCGAGGAGCTGCGCCTGAACAGTTCGCGCCGCTTCCTGATGAAAATGTGTGGCGTCTTGCCGATCATCGCCAGGACATCATTCGCCAGTCATGCCCCAATGGTCCGGACGACGGCTTTGAACTGTCGTTTCTTTTGTCGGCTGAGCCCGTTTCGTTGGGCGAGCCGGACGCGGTAGCCAAGGCCTTTCCCGGTATGGACTTTCTTGGCGGCTGGACCTTGTCGGCCTCGCCCAGCTCGTTCGGCGGCTTGTCGGGACTGAAAGTCATGACGAGCGGCAACCTGCTGGCAATTTCTGATGGGGGCGCGTTCGTCGAAATCGGCTTTGATCAGGATGCGCTTGCTCCCACAGAGCGGGCTGACCTCGCTTTTCTGCGGGATGAGAGCGGCGAAATCCTGACGGGAAAGCTGGCGGCCGATGCCGAGGGCCTCGAACTCTCGGGTGATATCGCGCTTGTCAGTTTTGAGCGGCATCACCGCGTCATCGCCTTTGCACGCGATATCTGCGGGAGCAATGCGCGGGCCGTCCCTGTCGCCGAGATCCCCGACGCGCCACCCTCGCTTGGATCGTCAATCCGTAACAATTCCGGCGCCGAGGCGCTTTCCATGCAATCAGGCCGGCTCATGATCGGACTGGAAAGCGTGATCGACCAGCTCGGACCTGTTGCAGTCGTCGATGCTGGCGGCGAGGTTCAATTTGCCGCCCGGCCCTGGCTGGACGGCGAAGGCTTGCCGCTCGTCGGCCTTGATGCGCTGGATGGCACGCTCTTCAGCCTGCACAGGGCTTATAACCCTCTGACGGGCAATTCGATTTTGGTTTCAGAGACTGCAGACGATGGCACAATGCGCGTGCTTGGGAGGCTGTCCAAACCGCTGACCGTCGATAATTTTGAGGGGATTGCTGTCGTGGATCGACCAGATGGTGAGCGCCGGCTCTTCATCATCGCTGATGACAATTTCAGCGACCGCCAGCAGACGCTTCTATTCGCATTCCGGCTTCGACCGCGCGGCAGTTAATCCGCCCACATCCTTGTGAGATTGGATATCGACTTGTCGAGCAAAAGCCGCTGGTCGGCATGGGCCGCCTTCAGGCTTGAGCGGACGGTTTCGAGGTCGAACAGGAGTTCGCGCTGATCGGCCCGCTGGATCCGGCTTTCGATCCAGCCAATGCAGGCAAGCCTCGATCCCGACGTGACAGGCCGGACCTGGTGAATGGCGCCGGAGGGGTAGAGGATCAGTGTCCCGGCTTCTGGTTTAACGTCGATGTCGCCGGCAGACATGGCAAGGTTCAGCTCTCCGCCGGAATAGGAGCCAGGATCCGATAAGAACAGTGTGAAGGACAGATCGGTCCGCAACTGGTGCCCATCCCTGCCCATGATGGCATTATCGACGTGAAAGCCGTAATGCCCGCCATTCTCCGTTCGGCTGAGTATGAGACGAGAGAATCGTTTTGGCCGGGCGAGCCGCTTGACCAGGCTGCTTCCCGAAATGGCGCGCATAAGGAAATCGTGGACGCCCAGACCCAGCTCGTTGTTCATGTCGGCTTGAAGGTTCGATTTTACCGTCTTTGCTGTGCGCCCTGCAGTCGAGCGCCCATCGGCCCAGTCGAGCTGGCCGGCTTTCTCCCCAACCCTTGCGACATCTTCCGCAGTCAGAAGGCCGGGCACTGAAAAATACATGGAACCGCCGTTGAGCTTGAGAATGAATTGCATTAAACGAACGTTACTATAGAGACATCCCAGACATTCTTGGAGCCCGCAATGACATTTACGCCCCGTGACATGGTTCGCTTCGGTCTCACGGCGGCCCTTCTCGGGTCGACGTCCCTCGCCGCCTGCGGCGGCCAGGGAGATGATGCCGCAACACAGGTCAACAGTTCCAGTGAGGCATCCAGCGATACGAGCCAGCCCGGCGATGCCGGCGAGGCGGGTTATGCCGGAGAAGGTGGCGAGAGCGGTGAGGGCGGTGAAGGCGAAGGCGGCGAGAATGGCGCGCACGGCATGGATACGCTGCCTATCGAGAATCGCCTGGCCTTCATGCGCGGCCATGTTGCGGCAGGTCTTGCGCTCTATCGTGCCGGTGCGCCCGACCAGGCCGCCAAGCATCTGCTCCATCCTGTTTCGGAAACCCATGCTGAGGAGCGCGCCGGTCTCGATGAGCGCGGGTTCAAGGCTGACCTCTTCGTAGAAATATCGAACGCCCTCGAGGCGGGAACAGCGTCCGAAGAGATCGAGGACAAACTCGCAGAAGCAGAAGACAATCTTTCCGTGCTGGCCGACGAGGTTGGCGGTTCCAGCAAGGACATCCTCAATTTTCTGCTCGACACCACGCTTGAAGAGTATCGCATCGGCGTGACAGATGGCGAGATTGTCAATGCGGGGGAATTTGCGGACGCTTACGGTTTCGTGACAGTCGCAGAGGACTATGCGGGCGATCTTGAGGGGCCCGCGGGCGACTCAGTCCGTCAGGAACTGGGCGTGCTCAAAGCGATGTGGCCGAAAGCGCCCCTGGCCAACTCTGCGCCAGCCCCTGTCGACCAGGTCGCGGCACAGATTTCCCGAGTTCAGCTTGAGCTGTCCGGCGTAAACTAGTCGGTGATGGCGTCGATCAGGGCGGCCGCTTCATAGGAATTCCAATTGGCCTCTCCGGCCAGCCGCGCAATTTCCTTGCCGTTGGCATCGTAGATTACGGTAGTTGGAAATCCTTTGGCGCCACTCTCATAGACAATGTCCCAGTTTTCGGGCGGCGCGAAATAGAAATCGAGTACGCCACTGGTAAGTTCGCCCAGGCGTTCGCGGGCATAATCCTTGTCCTCGGCGGCATCGACACTGATTGCGATAACCTGGAACTTTTCGCTGCCCTTTTCCCGTTCCAGTGCAGCAAGGGACGGCATCTCCCGTTCGCAAGGCCCACACCAGGTCGCCCAGAAATTGACCAGCGTCACCTTGCCGCCGAAATCCGCCAACGTCATCGATTCTCCGTCCGGACCCTCAAAAGTTGCGCCTGAAATCGCCCTGCCGCGGTCGCTAACATCGAGCTTCGAAAGCGTGCCTGTGGCAAGTTTTGCGACCGGATCGGAACTTCCCCCCTTGGATGTCGCGCTCAGCAGTGCAAAAGACACCGCGAGAACGAGTCCGAGGATCATGGCCGGTATGGCGTATTTCGCTATGCGGGTCATTGGTCGCTCCGAGTTTCAGGACAGAGATATGAGCAATAAGGACAGTAAAGGCCAGCAGATGTGGGGGGGACGCTTTGCCGCGCAACCGTCCGATATCATGCAGTCCATCAACGCCTCGATCGACATTGACCGCCGCATGGCCGTCCAGGACATAGCTGGCAGCCGGGCCCATGCGGACATGCTCGCAGAATGCGCGATCATCACTGAAGAAGACAATGAAGCGATCCAGGCCGGTCTCGACCAGGTTCTGGAAGAAGTGAAGTCGGGAGCCTTCCCCTATCGCGTCGAACTGGAAGACATTCACATGAATGTCGAGGCGCGGCTGAAGGAGATCATTGGCGAGCCCGCAGGCAGGCTGCACACAGCCCGCTCGCGCAACGACCAGGTGGTCACGGATTTCCGACTTTGGACGCGGGGTGCGCTAACCGAAGCGCAATCAGGCCTGCTGGAGCTGCAGAAGACCCTTATCAGCCGAGCAGGTGAGCACACCGACACCGTCATGCCAGGCTTCACGCACCTGCAGACCGCCCAGCCTGTTACGCTGGGCCACCATTTGCTGGCCTATGTCGAGATGGCCGAGCGCGACAGAGGACGGATGCGCGACGCGGCCGTTCGGCTCAATGAATCCCCGCTTGGCGCAGCGGCGCTTGCAGGTACAGGCTTCCCGGTCGATCGAGACATGACAGCCGAGGCGCTTGGCTTCGACCGGCCGATGGCGAATTCGCTCGACGCAGTCTCGGCGCGTGACTTTGCGCTTGAAGCGCTGGCGGCGCTGTCGATTGCGGCGACCCATTTGTCGCGGCTGGCTGAAGAGCTGGTTCTCTGGACCAGCGCCCAGTTTGGCTTTGCGACCCTGTCTGATGCCTGGTCCACAGGATCTTCGATCATGCCGCAGAAACGCAATCCGGATGCGGCCGAGCTTATAAGGGCAAAGGCAGCCCTGATCGCCGGACAGTTTGCTAGCCTTCAGGGCGCGGTGAAGGCGCTGCCGCTTGCCTACGCGAAGGACCTCCAGGACGACAAACGGCTGACGTTTGAAGCCTTCGACACGTTTGGACTCTGCGTGAAGGCCATGGCGGGGATGATCGACACCGTTGCCTTCAACAAGGACCGGATGCGCGACGCCGCTGCCAAGGGTTTTTCTACTGCGACCGACCTTGCCGACTATCTCGTCCGCGAGCTTAAAATGCCTTTTCGTGACGCCCACCATGTTACCGGCAGAATCGTTGCCATGGCAGAATCCGAAGGCAAGGACCTGTCAGAGTTGCCATTACAATCAATGCAGACAGTCGAACCACGCCTTACGGAAGACGTATTCTCCGTGCTAAGCGTTGAAGCCTCGGCCGCCAGCCGTCAGAGCTATGGCGGTACTTCACCTGTCCGCGTCAGCGAGCAGGTGCAATCGTGGAAGACCAGACTGGGCCTGGAGGCCGGAACACCCGAATGAAACGAACACCTATCAAGCTGACCCTCGCACTGGGCGCGGCAGCCCTTCTGACAGCCTGCGGCATTCGCGGTGACCTTCAGCGGCCACCACCAATCTTTTCCGACCCGCCGACTGAAGAGGCCCAGACGCCGGTCGCGGCACCTGTCGAATTCGCGCTCGCGCCGGAAAAGCCGCAGGATGAAGCGTATTACAATTCTATAGGCGGCGAGACGCCCAAGCCGGATCCGACAGTGGATGTGGACGAAGGCGGCCTCGGCGAGATCGAACCCGGCTGAGCCAGAACGTACGTGCACCATTTTCATTACAGGAACGGACGCCTCCATTGTGAAGACGTCTCGCTCGATGCGATTGCCGACGAGGTCGGAACGCCGGTCTATGTCTATTCATCTGCGACGCTAAGGCGGCATGCCCGGGTGATTGGTGAGGCGTTTGATGGAATGTCCTGCCTGATTGCCTATTCGGTCAAGGCCAATGGCAATCTCGGCGTCCTGAAGACGCTGGCCGCGGAAGGCTGCGGAGCGGATGTTGTTAGCGGCGGAGAGCTGAAGCGCGCGCGGGCCGCCGGCATACCTCCTTCACGGATTGTCTTTTCAGGTGTTGGCAAGACACGGGAGGAAATGCGGCTCGGTCTCGAAGAAGGAATCCATCAGTTCAATGTTGAAAGTGCAGCCGAAGTGGAAGTGCTATCGGATGTTGCTTCGTTACTAGGCAAGACTGCCAAGATTGCCGTTCGCGTCAATCCGGACGTGGCTGCTGGCGGTCACCCGAATATCTCCACGGGCAAGGCGGGCGACAAGTTTGGTGTGCCATGGGAAGCGGCCGACGCGCTGTATGCCAGGATTGCAGAGCTCGACGGCGTCGAGGCAGTGGGGGTCGACGTGCATATCGGCTCCCAGATCGATGCCATCGCGCCCATGCGGGCAGCCTTTGAGCGTGTTGTTACGCTGGTTCGCCGCCTGCGCGAGGCCGGGCACGCCATCACGCGGCTCGACCTTGGGGGCGGCCTGGGAATCCCTTACAAGCCTGGCGACGACCTTCCACCGCCGTCCGAATATGCAAACATGATCCGCCAAGTAACCGAGGGGCTTGGCGTTGAGGTCATTTTGGAGCCTGGCCGCGTTATTGCGGGGAATGCAGGCGTCCTGATCGCGGAAGCCCTGTTCACAAAGCCAGCGCCCAAGCGCACCTTCCTGATTGTCGATGCTGGTATGAACGACCTTATGCGGCCCGCGCTTTATCAGGCGCATCACGATATTCTGCCATTGGAAGAGCGTCCAGACAGCACGGAGCAGATCAACTATGATGTTGTCGGCCCGATATGCGAGTCGACTGACAAGTTTGCGACCGAGCGGCCCTTGCCAGTCATCCGTCCGGGCGAGCGCCTCGCTTTCATGTCTGCGGGTGCATACGGCGCCGTTCTTTCGTCGCAATACAATGCGAGACCATTGGTCGCTGAGGTGCTTGTGGATGGCGACAAGTATGCCATTGTCCGCAGGCGGCCTACCTTTGACGAGATGATTGCCCTGGAGACGACACCTGATTGGCTGACCTGAAGCGTATCCCCGGCGTTGAACCAAAGATCGCGCGAACACGCGGCAATCTCTGGCGTCTGGCCGCCGCGCGCGCATTCTGGCCATTCGCGATTCTGGTCGGCCTTTTCCTGATCTTTGCGCTGACCGGCGTCTTCGACGCGGCAAGCGAGAAATTCGCTTCGCTTTCGTTGATCGTCTTCGTGACAGGCCTGGTCGTACTCGGCGGACTTGGCTGGGCACGTTATGCCGGTCCGACGCGTAAGCAGGCCGTTGATGCGCTGGATCGTCAGTCAGACTTGCGACCACTCACAACGCTGTCAGACCGGCCCTCGCGGCCGGATGCGGACGGGGTGTCACTATGGCGGGCGCACGAGACGCGCCTCACGGATGCGGCGCGACGCCTGAACGTTCCGAGCTTTGCTGCCGAATGGAAGGCCTTTGACCCACTTTACCTCCGCTAC
This sequence comes from Henriciella mobilis, assembly GCF_003576285.1. NCBI lineage: Bacteria > Pseudomonadati > Pseudomonadota > Alphaproteobacteria > Hyphomonadales > Hyphomonadaceae > Henriciella > Henriciella mobilis. The sequence continues at coordinate 466,122 of NZ_QWFX01000006.1, forward strand.
ATTGTGCCGGGCCTCGTCGCCGTCGCCCTTCTGATGGCATGGAATTCCGCCGGTGAACGCATGCAGCGCGCTTTTTCACCGGATATCGGCAGCCTCTTTGGCGCGGATTCGATACGCATCGAAGCCTGGATAACTCCGCCGCGGCATACCGGGCGTCCGCCAATCTTCCTTCGCGATGCCCAGGAGCCGGTTCGTGTCCCTGCCGGATCGGAAATTACGGTCCGGGCCCAGGCTCCGTCTGCGCCTAAGCTGCTTGTCGATTCAGCCGGCAACGACCAGCGTATGCGTTTCGATGTTACGCCTGAAGGCGCTTATGAGGCCCGAGCCACCATCGACGCGGATAGCGAGATTCGCGTCACCTGGTGGGGCAAGCGGGCGTCCTGGGTGATCAGGGCGTCACCCGATGCGCCGCCGAGCGTCGAATGGGTGTCCGCGCCCGAGTTGTTGCCAAACGACAAGACAGAGTTCGGTTGGAAGGTTTCCGACGATTACGGGGTTGAGCGCCTTGAGCTTGTTTTTTCCCGAACAGATGCCGGCGGGAACGGAGAGCCCGATTCCGTCGCGGTCCAGATGCCGGCGATTTCGCCGAAGGAGGCCGAAGATACAACCGCAATCGACCTGACCCGTCACCGCTGGGCGGGTCTTGAGACCGAAATGCGCCTTCGTGCAACCGATGGCGCTGGCCAGGTAGGTCTTAGTGAACCGGTCGATTTCGTCATCCCGGAGAAGCTGCTCCTGCAACCACTCGCTCGCGCGATCCAGGATATCCGCGTAACCATCCTGCGCGAAGACGCACCCTATGATGCGATTCCGGTAAATGACGAGGCGCTGACTGCGGGCGCCGTCTACACCGCGGCCACGCAGCGTATCGGTTATGCGCCTCACGGTATCCAGCGCGCGGCCCGCATGATCGAGGCGGTGACCTATAAGCCGGCTTATTATTTCGAGGATGTGAGCATTTATCTCGGTCTGCGGCATGTGGAGTCGATGCTTCAGGTCGCGGACTCCACTGATGAAGCGGACACGACCGAGCCCATTCTCTGGTCGCTGGCCCTCCGCGCGGAATACGGCAGTGCCGCCGATGCGCTTCGCGCTCTGCAGGCGGCGCGCGAGGCGCTGGAAGAAGCGCTCCGGGACGGCGCCTCTGAAGCCGAGATCAATCGCCGGCTCGAGGCCTTCAAGCAGGCGGCGCAGAATTATCTGGCCGCCCGGATGGCTGAGGCCCTCGCCAATGGACTCGAGGCGCCGCCCAATGACACTGACAGTGCCCAGCAAGGTGGGGGACAAGGCCTTGGCGGGTCTGACTTTGCCGACATGCTTGATGCCTTGTCCGATTTGACGGAAACAGGCGCGACGGATCAGGCGCGACAATTGCTCGCCGACATCACCAACATGCTGGAGAACCTTCAATTCCAGCAGGGTAGCGGCAGTGGCGACGGCCTACCTGGCATGCCGGGCCAGCAGCAGGGCGAAAACCAGGAAGACGTTCCGCAGGAAGAACAGGACCTGTCGGAAACGCTGCGGGAGTTGTCGGATCTGCTGCGCGAACAGCGCGAATTGAACGACGACACTCTGGCCGAACAGCGTGGCGAAGGTCCAAGATCCGGAAACCAGCCCGGTCAATCACCGTTCGGTGAGGGAGGCGAGGATCCCGGCTCGGAAGGAAGCAATCTGGCCAATCGCCAGGATGGGCTCGGTGACCGGGTCGAAGAATTTGCTGAACGTCTCGGGCGCGGCAGCGCCGAGGATGAAGATGGCGAAGGCCTCGGCGGTCTTGCTGGCGAGCTGGATGAGGAGACGATTGAAGCCATTGAACGCGCCCAGCGCCGTGCGGCCGACGCGCTTCGGGACGGCAATACGATGCGTGCTCAGCGCAACCAGGATGAAGCTACCGAATCGCTGCTCGATCTCGCCCAGGGGCTGGCCGGTCAGCTAGACGACTTGCGCCGTGAGCGCCTTGGTGACGAGTATGGTGGCGGGTCAAACGAAACCGATCCCTTCGGGCGACCGCTTGGTGGCGTGTCTGACGGGCGCGATGTGAACATCCCCGACGAGGCAGAACGCCAGCGCGCCAAGGACATCCTTGAAGAGCTTCGCCGGCGCTATGGCGAGACACCCGATGAGGAAGAGCGCGACTATCTGGAGCGTCTGCTCGACCGGTTCTAGCGGCGTCTGGATCAGGCGGCGCTGGGGCCGTTTCCGCCGGTGCCGCCACTATCGTCGTTGTTGCCGAAATTGCGCATCATGAAGATTGGGACGGATCCGCGCTCAGTTACAGCCCAGTCGAGCGGTTGGTCATGCGGTTCGGCTGGCAGTTCGTCCATCATCTGGCCGTGAAAGCCGAGGCCGCATGCGAAGATCCGCCCATCGGCCCGGAGTGATGCAAGCGCGCGGTCATAGTGACCTTTTCCGTAGCCGATCCGGTTGCCGACCTTGTCGAAGGCAAGAAGCGGCATGAGGATGAGCGTGGGCTGGACGCGGGGGGCTGAATGCGGCGGCTCATTCAGTCCAAATGCCCCCGGTTCCAACGGATCCTTCTCGTGCCAGAGACGGAAGGACATGGTGCCATCCTCATCGATGCGCGGCAGCGCCAGTTTCGCTCCAGCCTGTGCAAGCTTCTGCATAAGCGGGCGCGGGTCGATCTCGCTGCTGATTGGCCAGTAGCCGGACACGATCGGCCCATACCGCTCCAGCAATTTCAGGGGAAACTTCGCCGCAAGCGTCTCTCCAGCATCCGGATCGCGGGCATGAAGCTCTTCGCGCAGCGTTTTCAGGTCTGCGCGGAGCGTGGATTTGCCGTCCGCGGTCACGCCGGCTCCTTTTCGTCCATTCCGACAAGGGCTTTCGCAAATGCGGCTGCACTGAAAGGCTGCAGGTCTTCGGCTTTTTCTCCAACCCCGACGAAATGGATAGGCAGGTCGTGTGCTTCTGCGATCGCGACGAGCACGCCGCCTTTCGCCGTGCCGTCGAGCTTGGTCATGACGATCCCGGAAACCTCTGCTGTGTGCCGGAAAGCCTCCACCTGCGAGAGGGCGTTCTGGCCGACAGTTGCGTCCAGAACGAGGATCACATCGTGCGGGGCTTCAGGGTCGAGCTTGCGCGCTACGCGCACAATCTTCGCCAGTTCCGACATCAGCTCCGCCTTGTTCTGCAGGCGGCCTGCCGTGTCGACAAGGACCAAGTCCAGGTTGTCGGCCTTTGCCTTTTCAATGGCCTCGTAGACCAGTCCGGCGGCATCCGCGCCGGTTGGCTTTGACATGACAGGGATTCCGGCCCGCTCACCCCAGACCGTAAGTTGTTCGATAGCGGCCGCCCGGAACGTGTCGCCGGCGACGAGAACGGCTTTGGCGCCCTGCTCTTTGAGTTTCGACGCAATCTTGCCGATTGTGGTGGTCTTGCCCGAACCGTTCACGCCGACGAACAGAACGACGCGAGGTGTTGGGCCATCCGAGAAGTCGACGACTTGCTCGCGTGGCGCCATGATGGCCTCGATTTCTTCAGCGAGCGCTTCCTTGATTTCCTGATCAGTGACGTCCTTGTCGAAACGGGTCTTCGCAAGGTTGGACGTGATTTTTGCCGCCACCCGCGCACCCATATCGGATGTGATCAGAAGGTCTTCCAGCTCCTCCAGGGCGTCATCGTCCAGCTTGCGCTTGTTAAACGCGCCCGTCAGGCTGGCACCAAGCTTGGATGAGGATTTCGAAAGCCCGGTGGTAAGCTTGCTGAAGAAGCCGGGTGATTTGACCTCGGTATATGGGTCTGGTTCGGCAGCCGCAGCTGCCGCCTTGCGGCGCGCTTCCTCTTCGCGTGCTGCTTCGGCGCGGCGGCGTTCTTCCAGGAGTTTGAGTTCAGCTTCGGCCTTCTGCTGGGCTGCGACACGCTCGGCTTCCTCTTGGCGAACCTTTTCGGCTTCTTCCTCAAGCCGCCGGGCCTCCGCTTCAGCTTCTTCGGCCGCTTGGCGGGCTGCCTCATCAGCCTCAGCTTTCTGGCGGGCCTCTTCCGCAGCTTTTCGGGCCGCTTCGCGCGCCTCTTCAGTTTTTCGGGCCTCGTCGGCAAGTCGCCGGCGTTCAGCTTCTGCGGCCTCTCGCTCGCGCTGCTGACGCTCTTCCCATGCACGATTGGCTTCGGCGACCTTTCGTTCAATCTCGGCCTGTTCGGCGGCCTTTCGTTCAGCCTCTTCCTTCTCAGCAGCTTCGCGAGCTGCGAGTTCGTCGGCCGACAGTTCCGGCGCCTGCATCTCTGTGCCGGCTTCTTCCAGTTCCTTCTTTTTCTTCTTTTTTCCGAACCAGAGGATCATGCGGGCTCACCGATCAGTTTTTGTCCATCGTGCTCGACTATCCTTGCCTCAACCGGACGTCCAGCTTCAAGCGGGTCGAAGCCCTGCAGCCAGACCTGAGAAAAATCACCCAGCCGGCCACTGGCTTCCTGCTCCACCAGGACGCTGCGAAGCTGACCGACATGACGATCGAGATGGCGGTGAAGCGCTGCTGCGCCCGCCGCTCGAAGCCGGGATGCGCGCGCTTTTATCACGGCCTTTTCCAGCTGAGGCATCCGGGCGGCCGGTGTGCCGGGCCGCGGGCTGTATGGAAAGACATGAAGGAAGGCGAGACCGCACTCATCAACAAGCTTGAGGGAGTTCTCGAACGCAGTTTCGGTCTCGGTCGGAAATCCGGCAATGATATCCGCACCGAGGGCGATGTCGGGCCGAATTCCCCGTAGCTTCTGGGCCAGCTCAATCGCCTGCTCGCGCGAGTGCCGGCGCTTCATTCGCTTCAGTATGAGATTGTCGCCATGCTGAAGGGAAAGGTGCATGAAAGGCGCCATGCGCGGATCGGCCATCGCTTCGAACAGGGCGTCATCCATCTCGATCGCGTCGATTGACGAAATCCGCAGCTGCTTGAGGTCCGGAACCAGTTTCAGGACGCGGCGCACCAGGTTTCCAAGCTGGGGCTTTCCGGGCAGGTCGCCTCCCCAACTGGTCAGGTCGACCCCGGTCAGCACGACTTCATAGTGGCCAGTGTCGACAAGACGCTGGATCATCTGGACGACGTCTCCGGCCGGGACTGAGCGCGAATTCCCCCGGCCGAACGGGATGATGCAGAAAGTGCAGCGATGGTCGCAGCCGTTCTGGACCTGGACATAGGCCCGGGCGCGCCCCTCCATGCCGTCGATCAGGTGGCCCGCGGTTTCTTTGACCGACATGATGTCGTTGACGAGCACTTTCGTATCGCCATGGCGCAGTGCTGGCGAGGACCAGGTCCCGGCCTGCATTTTCTCCTGGTTGCCGATCACGCGGCTGACCTCTGGCATGTTGGCAAATTCATCCGGATTGATCTGCGCGGCGCAGCCGGTCACGATGATCTGCGCATCCGGATTGTCCTTCCGGGCCCGCCGGATCGTCTGGCGCGCCGAACGGACGGCTTCGGCGGTCACGGCGCACGTATTGACGATGATCGCGTCTTCGAGCCCGGCTTTTTCGGCATGCCCCTTCATCACCTCGGACTCATAGGAGTTCAGGCGGCAGCCCAGTGTGATTACCTGGGGCTGGGCAAGGGAGGGGGTCTTCGTCGTCATGGCCAAGCCGCTCAGATCGCGCGTCTGGCCCGCTTATTCAAGACTTATCAGCTGCGGGCGGAGGATCGGGGGTCAGCGAATTCGGTCTTCAGGGCCCGCCGTCAGACCTCGAACGTCATCTCCAGCTCGACCGGGCCGGTCATGAAGACATGATCGTCGCTTTCCCGCCAGTCGATGGTCAACTCTCCGCCATCAAGGATGAGCTTGGCCTTGCGGTCAGTCTTGCCAGCGCGTGCGGCGCAGACCAACGCCGCACAGGCCCCGGTCCCACAAGCCTTGGTGAGGCCTGCCCCGCGTTCCCAGACGCGCAGGCGGATGGTCTGCCGGTCGATCACCTGTGCAAAGCCGACATTCGTGCCTTCTGGAAAAAGCGGATGCCACTCGACGAGTGGTCCGATCTGGGGGATGTCATAGGCATCGACATCGTCGACGAAGAACACCGCGTGCGGATTTCCCATGGAAACAACGGCGGGCTTGGAAAGATAGGGCTTGTCCATCGGGCCGATGCGGACGTCCACGCCGCGTACATCCATCTTTTCTGACAACGGGATGTCTTCCCACGCCATGAGTGGAGAGCCCATGTCGATGGTGACGAGGTTTTCGCCCGCGCGCCGACCTTTCAGTACATCGGCCTGGGTGCGAATTTTCACTTCCGGTTTTCCGGACTCTTCCAGAAGCAGGTGCGCGACAGCACGCGTGCCGTTCCCGCAGGCGCTCACTTCTTCGCCCGAAGAATTCCAGATGCGCAGAAAGGCATCGACGGTCGCGTCACGCTCGATCGACATGACCTGGTCGGCCTTCATTTGTTCCGCTATAGCGCGGATGCGATTTTCATCGGGCGCGAATTTCCTGTCCCGCGCGTCAAAGACCGCGAAAGCATTGCCTGCGCCATTCATTTTCCAGACCTTCATGGATAGGTCATGTAGGGTGCGAATGAGAACAGAGAAAGCCGGAATCTACTTCGGCAGCTTCGATGCGATCACCCAGCCGGCAATCTGTGACACCGCAGCAACGATCAGCAACAGGTCCGCAACGGGGTGCCGCCAGAAAAGAGCGAGGAACGCTACGCCGATCGAGATCCAGTCAACGCGGTCGTCACTGACGAGATAGCCGGCTGGCCGGCGCTCACGTTCGATATCGGCCAGTGTCAGCCCATGCCAGACGCGGTTCATGGTCGGTGGGCCAAAGACATCCTGCAATTCGCGCGGATCGGTGATGCCTGTCAGGTTGCAAAGAATGCGTGCATCGACATGGCCCAGCTCGACGACCTGCTTCAGGGTCATTGTGCCAAGCAGGCTGGCAATGGCCATCAGCATGGTGGCGATCGCCACGCCAAACAGGGAAAGGCCTTCGAGGAGATTGATCATTCTGTGCGACTAGATAGGGATGGCAGCCCAGTAATCGAAGTCGAGAATGACATTGCCCGCATACTTTCCGTCTTCGCCGCGTAGCGGGAAATCGGTGCACGGGTGGTTCTTCGCCGCCACCAGGCGCAGGCGAAGGGCGCCGGTCGTGTCATTCAGCGTGGCCTTGTCGAGGACTTCCGACCAGGCGTAGATCGTGTCGCCTGAGAAGAGCGGTCCGGCATGGGTGCCCGCATTGATGGCCAGCATCTGTGCAGCGCTTTCCAGTCCGTTGAATGACAGGGCGCGGGCGATCGAGATGACGACGCCGCCGTAGATCAATCTCTTGCCGAACCGGCTTTCTTTCTGCGCGTGGGCGTCAAAGTGAACCTTCGCTGTATTCTGGTAGAGGCGCGTGGCGATCTGGTGCTCTGCTTCCTCTACGGTCATGCCGTCGACATGGTCGATTTTCTCGCCGATTTCATAGTCGCCATAACGCCATTTCGATCCCGCCAGTGCATCGTCCCAATCGTCATAGGCCGGGACGGTGAGCGCGGACGCGTGAACGGCATCCGGTAGATCCGGCACGACAGGGTCGAGCGCCGGACTGGAAGGATCCTTCTTGTTCACCATCACCCAGCGGACATAGGAGAGTACCGTTTCGCCTTTCTGGTTCTCGCCGCGCGTGCGGACCCAGACGACACCGGTCTTGCCGTTGGAGTTCTCCTTGATTCCGATCACCTCGGAGATCGCCGTCAGCGTATCACCCGGATAAACGTCCTTCAGGAATTGCCCGTCCGCATAACCGAGATTGGCAACCGCATTCAGCGAGATGTCCGGTACCGTCTTGCCGAAGACCACGTGGAAGGCGAGCAGCGGGTCGACCGGCAGGGCAGGAAAGCCGTTGGCGGCGGCGAACGTTTCGGCTGAGTACAGCGCATGGCGCGCACCGGTCAGGGCGCGATACAACGAAATGTCGCCCGCCGACACTGTGAGCGGCGTTGCATGGACAAGCTCCATGCCTGGCTTGAAGTCTTCGAAATAATGGCCCGGATTGGATTTTGTCATGGCTTGCCCTCGGAAGATTTTCTGGGGCGAGCGTCGGCAATCAGCCAAGCAATAGCCCCGTCAGAGTTGTTGCGACCACCTGCCCTGTCTCTCCGTCTGAAATCAAGCCGGAACCAACGAGCGGGGCAAAAAGCAGCAGGGCCATGGCCGTGACGAGACCGCTGGCAATGATCTTCGCTTCGGACCGGTCAAGCGCATCGCGCAAGCCGGCCTTGCCATAGGCGACGATTTGCGGCCCAAAAAAGAGCAGCAGCGACAAGCCAAACAGAGCGGCGGCGATGAACAGGGCGATTGTCATGCGTGCCTTATGGCAAACAGACTTTTCCGCCGCTCTTACGAGATGTGTTGAATTTTACGGATCGGTGCGGAGTCAGGCAATTTCCAGCAGCTTGTCGATGGGGCGGCCGAGAACCGCCTTGCCGTCCTTTATGCCGATCGGACGCTGAATGAGCCGAGGGTTTTGGACCATAGCCTCAAAGAGCTCTTCATCGCCCAGCGTGTCGGAGATCTCGAATTTCTTCGCATCCTTTTCCCTCAGGAAGGCGCGCGGCGACACATCGCCCATCTTCTTTGCGATGTCCTTGAGGTCGTCGACCGTAAGGGCATCACCAGCGTTCATGTACTTGCGAATTTCGGGCTTGATGCCGTTCTCCTCCAGCAGGGCGAGGCCATTGCGCGAAGTGCTGCAGCCTGTGTGGTGAAGCAGGGTGTAGGTCATCTATGCGGACTCCATTGCCTTTATAGCCTCATCAACCGCGACGATGCGTTTTGCTTCTTCGAGGTGGAGGAGCTCGGTCATTTTTCCGTTTACTTTCAGAACACCCTTGCCCTTGTTGACCGGATCCGCAAAGGCAGCGATGACGTCGCGGGCCTGCTGAACATCGGCTTCTTCGGGGGCGAAAATGCGGTTGGTGGTTTCGATCTGTGAAGGGTGGATCAGGGTCTTGCCATCAAAACCCAGCATGCGGCCCTGACGGACTTCGTTTTCCAGGCCTTCGGCGTTCGAGATATCGTTGTAGACGCCGTCGATTGCGACAATGTCAAAGGCCCGGGCGGCCGCCATAGTCAGGCCGAGCGATGTCTGGAAGGCGCTGCGGGCAGGATCGTTGACGGCGCGCAGTTCCTTGGCGAGGTCGTTCGTACCCATGACGAAGGCTGAAAGGCGCGTACGGCCGGCGGCTTCGGCGATATCCATGATGTTGAGGATGGCCTTGGGCATCTCGATCATGACCCAGAGACCCATCTCTTTCGGCGCGCCTGCGCGGCTCATGGCATCATCGAGCCGGTCGATGTCTCCCCCGTCGATCACTTTTGGGGCAAGGATCGCGTCTGGGCCAGCCGCAACGGCAGCTTTCATGTCGTCGAGGCCCCATTCCGTGTCGAGTCCATTAACGCGGATGACCACTTCGCGCTTGCCGTATCCGCCCGCTTTTACTGCAGAACACACCGTCTCGCGCGCTTCTTCCTTGGCGTCTGGTGCAACCGCGTCTTCCAGGTCGAGGATAACGGTGTCGGCGGGGAGTGATTTTGCCTTCTCCAGGGCGCGTGGATTGGCGCCGGGCATGTAGAGGCAGGATCGGCGGGGGCGGTGGGTGGTCTGTGTGGTCATTCGGTTTTCATCCCTCGAACGCTTTGGCGCTTTCGATGCCTTTTCCGCCGCAATCTGTCCAGTGCGGCGGAATGTGCAGGGGTTTTCTTCCCGGCGTGCTCGTGTATCGCTCCCGGGAACGTTTTAAGGAGTTGGTTCATGAGCGAGATCCGCGGAACCGTGGCCCCGGGCTTCGAGCCTGTGCGGGAAGTCTTCGAGGAAAATTTCGCCGCCGGCGAAGAGCTCGGCGCCGGATTTGCGGCCATACTCGATGGGGAGATCGTGGTGGACCTCATGGGCGGATATGCCGACCGCAAGAAGGATGCGCCGTGGGATGAAAACACAATCGTCCCGGTCTATTCCACGACAAAAGGTATCGCTGCGCTGGTCATCGCCTCTGCTATCGGCGCGCTGGAGGACGGGTATGAGACAAGGGTCAGCGCCATCTGGCCAGAGTTTTCCGCCGGAGGGAAAGGCGATGTCACCATTGCGGAGATGCTCTCTCACCAGGCTGGCCTCTGCGGGTTCAAGGACCCGATCGATCCGGCGCTCTGGCTCGATCCGCCCGCCCTTGCTGCAGCGCTGGCCGAACTGGAGCCGCTCTGGGAGCCGGGGACGGCGCACGGGTACCACCCGCTGAGCTGGGGCTACCTTGCCGGGGAAACTGTCCAGCGCATCAGCGGCCGCAGCCTTGGCACCATCCTCCGCGAGGATTTCTGTGCGCCGAACGGAATCGATTTTCAGATCGGCCTGCCGACTGAGGATCATGAGCGGGTCGCTGAGATCATGCGGCCGAGAGAGATGCCGCAGCTCGGTGACATCAATGAATTCAAGAAAGTAGCCTTCCTCACCAAGTGGGCCTCGCCGGACCGTGGCGGCGCGATCTGGCGTGAGATCGAGATTCCGTCCGCCAATGGACATGGTAGCGCGAAGTCGGTCGCCCAGCTCTACGGCATTTATGCCAATCAGGGGAAGCTCGGCGGCAAGACGTTGATTCCAGAGGAGTCGTTCTCTGCCTTGACCCGGCGCCGTGTGATGGGCGAGGATCTCGTCCTGCCCTTCGTGACTGAATTTGCCGCCGGCGTCATGCGGAACAATCTGGGTATTTACGGCCCCAATCCCGAGACGCTGGCTCATTCTGGCTGGGGAGGATCGCTTGCCCTCGGCGATCCCGACCGGCACCTGTCGGCGGCGTATGTGATGAATCGACAGTCGAGTTTCCTGCAGGGTGACCCCCGCGCCCGGCGGCTGGTCGATGCGCTTTACGGTTGTCTCTGACCCGGTACCAAAACAGTCCAGAAACGGTCTGAATCCAGTATAATTCCAGTCTGATTCCGGAGACCAACGTGCCTTGCAACATTGACTGGCTTGCATTCCTTGTCGCGATGGCTGTCGTTGAGCTGACGCCCGGCCCGAACATGGGTTGGCTGACCGCGCTCTCGGCTCAGAAGGGCCGGCGGACGGGGTTCATGGCCGTGCTGGGGATCACGCTCGGTCTCGCGGTACAGCTGGTCGCAGCGGCCACGGGGATTTCCGCCATCGTATCGGCCAATCCGGCCATCTACCACACGCTGCGCTGGGGTGGGGTGGCCTTCATGCTCTACCTCGCCTGGGAGGCGTTTGCCGATGGTGGCGAGAAAGCCGTCGGCGAGGCCGATCACATGGCCGGATTCCGGCGCGGTTTCATTGCCAACCTCCTCAATCCCAAGGCGCTCGTTTTCTACGTTGCTGTGGTGGGTCAATTCGCAACATGCGAGCAGTGGCCTGTTGCGGGACAGGTTCTCATTCTGGGAAGCCTGCACATCGCCGTGGCGATTGCCGTTCACGTTTTGCTGGTCCTGCTCGGCTCAGGCCTCGGCGAGAAAATTTCGCAGTGGAGACAGGCGCTTGGCGTTCGGATCGGCTTTGCCGCCGCGCTGGCATCCATCGCCCTATGGATAGCGATTTCTACACACCCGGGATGAAATTTTTCCGAAAATTGAAATTCCCCTGTGGGGAGAATTTGGCACGGGACTTGCTTCTTTTCGGGGGAATTTGGACTTCCCATCTTCACCATCATACACTGCCCCGGCTTCGTGTCCCCCATGGAGCCGGGGTTTCCCTTTTTTGGCCCCCCTACTCCGCCAGCCGCGCTGCCCGCGCGAGGCGCCGTGCCTTGCGTTCACCGATTACGCTGTCGGTGGTGAAAACAATCAGCGCCGTCCAGATCAGACCGAAAGCGATAGCCTCCACGCTGCTGAAAGGCTCGCGGAAGACGAGCACGGCGATGAGAAACTGCAAGGAGGGCGTCATGTATTGCATCATGCCGATCGTCGCAAGTTTCAGCCGCTTGGCGGCGAGGGCAAACAGGATCAGCGGGACGGCGGTGATCGGCCCGGCCAGCGGCAGGGTGAGCCAGTCCCAGCCATAATCACCGACCCAGCCGCCCTGCCCCGTTGTCTGGAACCAGGTCAGCCAGGCGAAGGCCAGCGGTGCGAGAATGGCCGTTTCGATAGTGAAACCGGCCCGGCTGTCGATCGCGACCTTCTTGCGGACCGCGCCATAGGAGGCGAAGCTGAAGCAGAGGCAGAGCGAGACCCAGGGCAGGCGGCCGAGTTCCCATGTCATCACGCTGACGCCGGCAACGGCAATGGCAATGGCGACCCACTGGGCCCGGCGCAGGCTCTCGGAGAAGAACACCATTCCCATCAGGACGCTGACCAGCGGATTGATGAAATAGCCCAGACTGGCCTCGGTCACCCGCTCGGCGGAAACGGCCCAGATATAAATCAGCCAGTTCGTCGCAATGAGTATGGCCGATAGGGCAAGCCAGGTCAGGTTTGACCGCGTGAGCGCGCCGCGAAACGCTTTCCAGCGATGCGCAATGATGATGAAGACCAGCCCGGTCGGCAGGCCCCACAGGATGCGGTGGGCCAGCATTTCCTGCGGCCCGATGTGGTCGAGCGCGCGAAAATAGAGCGGCAACCCGCCCCAGAGCAGGTACGCGCCCAGGGCGCATAGAAAACCAAGGCGAAGCTCGCGCGTCATGCGCTGGCAAGTAGTACCACGCCAAGCTGATGGCTACCTGTTTCTTGCGGCCAATGCTGCTCTTCGAAAGTGCCGGCCGCCAAAAGAAAAAGCGCTGCCCGGACAGGCAGCGCTTTCAGTCTTTTGAGGTTTGGCGGGTGCGCCCGCCCCTGCCCTTTTTCTAGGCGTTCACGCTCTCAGGCTTCAGCACGCCGCGCTTGATCAGCTCCTCGGCGATCTGGACAGCGTTCAGCGCTGCGCCCTTGCGAAGATTGTCGGCCACGACCCAGAGCGACAGGCCGTGCTCGACCGTGTCATCCTTGCGGATGCGCGAAACGAAGGTTGCCCATTCACCGGCGCATTCGACCGGGGTGATGTACTGGTCTTCTTCCGGATTATCGATCACTTGCACGCCATCGAAATTGCGCAGGGCCTCACGCGCCTCTTCCGGCGTGATCGCCTTGTTGAATTCGATGTTCACCGATTCCGAGTGCCCGACGAAGACCGGAACACGCACACAGGTGACCGTCAGCTTGATGGCCGGGTCGATCATCTTGTGGGTCTCGTTCCACATCTTGGCCTCCTCGTCTGTGAAGCCATTGTCGAGGAAGGAACCGATCATCGGGATCGCATTGAAGGCGATCTGGCGCGGATACTCCTGCGGTTCGGGCTGGTCGTTGACGAAGATGCCCTTGGTCTGGTTCCAGAGCTCGTCCATGCCCGCCTTGCCTGAGCCGGACACCGACTGGTAGGTCGAGACAACGACGCGCTTGATGCTGGCGGCATCGTGCAGGGGCTTCAGCGCCATGACGAGCTGCGCTGTCGAGCAGTTCGGATTGGCGATGATATTCTTCTTGGAATAGCCGAGCACATCCTCGCCATTCACCTCCGGCACGACCAGCGGGACGTCCGGGTCCATGCGCCAGGCTGAGGAATTGTCGATGACGATAGCGCCGGTCTTGCCGATTTTCTCTGCCCACTGGCGCGATGTGCTGCCGCCAGCTGACATGAGGACGACATCGACCTTTGAGAAGTCGAAGTCATCGAGGACCTGGCATTTCAGCTTGCGGTCACCATAGCTGACTTCACGGCCGACCGAACGGCGTGAGGCGACAGCGAAGACGTCATCTGCGGGAAAATCGCGCTCTTCCATGATATTGAGGAGCTCGCGACCCACATTTCCGGTTGCGCCGACGATTGCGACTTTGAGTGCCATATTGTCTGTCCTTTTCCGAAGCGCCCCCAATAGCCGAGAAAAGGCCGCTTCTCAATCAATTGTCAGTCTTTTGCGTCAGCGGCCCGAATGGCCGCGCCGCAGTCTCAGGCTTGATTTCACCTGCATGTAATGCACTTTCGGCAAATGTTGAGTGCGCCACCTGTAACGCATCACCGATGGAGACGATCCTGATCGAAGACGTGATCTCGAAATATATCAAATCCTACAACTCCCGCGATATCGAGGGCATGCTCGATTGCGTGACCGAGGATGTCGTCTTCGAGAACATCTCGAACTCCGGCCAGACCATGACGCTTGAGGGGCGGGACAAGATGGGCGAGGTCGCCGAATTATCCGGAAACGCCTTCTCATACCGGCGCCAGAAGCTGGTCAGCCTGGTGATCGGCCAGGGCAAGGCCGCCGCCGAGATCGAGTTCGAGGGCAAGGCAGCTGTCGACCTGCCGAATGGCGTGAAGGCTGGCGAGACGATCAAGGTGCGCGGGGCGAGCTTCTTCGAATTCCGCGGCCAGCTGATGAGCCGGATTGCCGATTACAGCTAGGATCAGGTCGCCTTTTCGCGTTTCTACAGACAGTCGATAATCGCGTCCGTCATGGCGGTGGTGGACATGTCGCCGCCAAGGTCACGTGTCTTCGCGCCGGATTTCAGCGCGTCGGCGACGGCTTTCATCACCCGGTCGGCGGCGTCCGGGCGACCGAGCGACCAGCGTAGCGCCATCTCCAGCGACAGGATCGCCGCGCACGGATTGGCAAGGCCCTGCCCTGCAATGTCCGGCGCCGAGCCGTGAACCGGCTCGAACAGGCCGGGCGTGCCTTCAATGCCGAGGCTCGCTGATGGCAGCATGCCGATCGACCCCGTCAGCATGGCCGCCTCGTCCGACAGGAGATCCCCGAACAAATTGTCGGCGAGGATCACGTCGAACTGCTTGGGGTTGCGCACCAGCTCCATCGCGCAGGCATCGGCCAGCATGTGGCTGAGCTCGACACCCTCGCCGAAAGTCTTGTGGAGCGCGGTCACTTCCTGGCGCCAGAATAGGCCGCTTTCCATGACGTTTGATTTCTCGACCGAGCAGACCCGGCCATCGCGGCCACGGGCGATTTCGAAGGCGACACGGGTGACGCGCTCGATTTCCGGCGCGGTGTAGACCGATGTGTCATAGCCGCGGCGCACGCCGTTCTCGTCAGTGTCGATGCCGCGCGGCTGACCGAAATAGACCCCCGATGTCAGCTCGCGCACGATCATCAGGTCGAGCCCCTCAATGCGCTCGCGCTTCAGGCTGGAGGCGTCGACCAGCGCTTCGAAACAATAGGCAGGGCGCAGGTTTGCAAAGACATCGAGTCCTTTGCGAAGGCCCAGCAGGCCCATTTCCGGGCGCTTGTCGCGGTCAACGTCGGCCCATTTGGGTCCGCCAACCGCACCCAGAAGGACCGCGTCAGCCCGCTTAGCCCTGTCCAGCGTCTCATCGGTGAGCGGCACGTCCGAGGCGTCGATGGCCGCGCCGCCCACAAGGGCACTTTCAATCGTGACGTCCGGAGCAACAAGTTCGGCGATGCGCTGAGCAGCCGCGGTCACTTCAGGACCAATGCCGTCACCGGGGAGGAGGAGGAGTGTCTGTGTCATGTCGGATGTCGCTTTAGGCGGGGATGGTGCGCAATGTCCAGACCGGACTTGCGATCAGATATCTTCCGGGTCGGCTTCATAGAGGCGCAGGGACCGGTCGGTCAGTCCGAGACCGGCTATCACACTGCGCCAGTGGGCCATATGGGGGCTGGCGAAATGCGCCTTGAGCGCATCACGGCTTTCCCACCGTTCAGCGACCCGCACCAAGCCTGGGTCCAGCATGTCGATGGCGTAGGCATAGTCGATACAGCCAGGCTCGGCGCGGCTCGCCTTGACCATCGCTTCCATTTCGGGACGGGCATCCTCGATGCGGGCGGGATCGATGCGCACGGTGCCCTCGATGACGATCATTCCGGTTCCTCGGGCGGATAAGTCGGGTTGCCGACCTTGTCAGGGTCGATATCGACCTCCGGCTCGGTCGACAGAACATCCGTCGCGCAGGCTGCTGTGAAGAGCAGGCTGGCGATCAGGGCAAGAACGGTCTGGCGTTTCATGGCGGTCGAACGGCCCTAGCTGGCCTCGGCAGAAAGCCAGGGCATGGCCGACTTCCGGCGGGTTTCGAAATCCTCAATGGCGCTCGCGGCATTCAGCGTGTGGCCGATCTCGTCCAGGCCCTCCAGCAGGTTTGCCTTGCGCCCGGGGTCGACTTCGAAGCTGATCTCCTGGCCATCCGGTGTCGTGATGAGCTGGTGCTCCAGGTCGACCGTGAATTTATGGTTCGCTCCGCCGGCCTGACCAGCGAGCTGCTCGCAGATCTCGAAGGGCAGCTGGATCGGCAGGATGCCGTTCTTGTAGCAGTTATTGTGAAAGATATCGGCGAAGGAGGGGGCGATCACGCAAGTGATGCCCTGGTCCAGCAACGCCCATGGCGCATGTTCGCGCGAGGAGCCGCAGCCGAAATTCTCCCCCGCAATCAGGATGCCCGCCTTGGCATAGGCCTGCTTGTTCAGCACGAAGTCCGGGTCCGGGCTGCCATCAGCCTTGGTCTTCAGCTCATAGAACAGACCCTCCGACAGGCCCTCGCGCTCCGTCGTCTTCAGGAACTGCTTGGGGATGATCATGTCGGTATCGACATTGGCCATAAGCCGGCCATGATGGGTCAGCGCGGCGGCGGTGGAGGTCAGGGTCGTGAAGGCTTTCATGCAGGCTCTTTATCGCGGCGAATGTGAAATGAACAGGGTCGGCACACCAAGCGTGCCATTCCGGACGGTGAAGACCGAGGTACCGGGCTTCCGGCCGGTCCGGATGTCCGATATGTCGAGACCGGTTTCACTGAGGCGGGCATGGGCAGCGGCGAGATCATCAACCGCCCAGGTCAGGCCCCAGATCGTGTCTGGCCCGGCCGGATCGTGCGCCTCGCCAAGCCGGTGAATAACCTCGAAGGTCAGCCCGCCGGTCCTGAAAAAGAGGAAGCGCGTTTTCCACTGTTCGGCCGTCCGATCCAGTCTCAGATCAAGACCCAGCTTGGCGCCATAGAGGCCGAGTGCCCGGTCAGGATTCGGCGTGTTGATCACGATATGGTCGAGTGACTGCACCGCGCCAGACGCTGGCCCGGCGACCTTGGGTGCGGATTCCGGCTGCAGGATGAAGGTCTTGATTCCGGCCATGGCTTCATCGCTGCAACGGAAGCGCTTCCAGCGTCGGACGGAGGAATCGCCGAGATTCGTGCTTTCGCCATCCGTAATATCGCCGGGTATAAGGCCCCGGCGGGCGAGTTTGTGGTGCGTTTCGGCAATATCGCCGGTCCGAAAGGCAAGACTGGTCAGCCCGGGACCGCGCTCCGCGATGATTTCGCGCAATCTGTCAGCAACCGGCCCCGTCCCGTCCGGCGCCATCAGTTCTAAGGCTGTATTCTGGACGCTGAACAGCGCTGTGGCGGCGCCGTCAGCCTTGGCCCGCCAGCTGGGTTCCCGTCCAAGAAGTGAACTGTAGACGGCCGCACCGGCCTCGATCTCCGGGCAGACAAGGACGATATGGTCGAGTGCGTCTATCATTCGGGCGTCGCCTCAGATGCCCTCGAACAAGGCCGTCGAAACATAGCGCTCAGCAAAGCTCGGCAGGATCGCGACGAACGTCTTGCCCGCAAATTCCTCACGCGCCCCCACCTTTGCCGCGACTGCAGCGGCCGCACCGGACGATATACCGCCCGGAATCCCTTCGAGGCGCGCAAGCTCCCTTGCCGTGGCGAAGGCTTCCTCATTGGTCACAGTGACGACTTCATCAATGAGGCTGGTGTCGGCGTTTTCAGGAATGAAGCCGGCGCCTATACCCTGGATCATGTGCGGCCCGGGCTCATGGCCAGACAGGACGGCGCTGTCTTCCGGTTCGATGGCGATCATTTGCAGCGATGGCTTCCTTGCTTTCAGGACACGGCCGCAACCGGTCAACGTGCCGCCGGTTCCGATCCCGGCAATAACGGCATCGACCGCCCCGCCTGTATCTTCCCAGATTTCCAGCGCGGTTGTTTTCTCATGTATCGCCGGATTGGCCGGGTTGTCGAACTGGCTCGGCATGGCGGCGCCGGGCGTTGTCTCGATAATCTCCTGAGCCTTGGCGATAGCGCCCTTCATGCCCTTTTCCTTGGGCGTCAAGACAAGCTCCGCGCCGAGATAGGCGAGCATCTTGCGCCGCTCGATGGACATGGATTCCGGCATGGTCAGGATCAGCCTGTAGCCACGGCGGGCCGCGACGAAGGCGAGGCCGATACCGGTATTGCCGGACGTCGGCTCGACCAGGGTCGACTTGCCGGGGTTGATCGTGCCCGCCGCTTCCATCTCGAGGATCATGTTGAGACCGATCCGGTCCTTCACGCTGGCGAGCGGATTGAAGAACTCGCACTTGAAGTAAAGATCGGCCTTTATCGTCTTTGCGGCAGCGAATTTCGGCGCAGCGACCAGCGGCGTTGCGCCAATGGTTTCAAGAATGGAGCCATAGGTGCGCCCGCGCGGTCCATCCAGCTTCACCCCTCCAGTCAGGTCGATTGTCTTGGTCATGTCGTCTCTCCCTCTGAGACCTATATGTCAGGCGGGAGCGAAATAGGCCAGCTGAACCGGACCGGATGGACGCGGCCCTCACGTCTGACTGGCCTGCCGGTCCTAGCCGATCACCCCATTGATTGCCGCGCGGGCTGCCAGAGTCGGGCTCATCAAATGCGTGCGTCCGCCCCGGCCCTGCCGGCCTTCGAAATTGCGGTTGGATGTCGAGGCGCAGCGCTCGCCTGGTGCAAGGATATCGGGATTCATGCCGAGACACATGGAGCAGCCCGGCTCGCGCCATTCGAACCCGGCCTCGATGAAGACCTTGTCGAGCCCTTCGGCTTCGGCCTGCGCGCGCACAAGGCCCGAGCCCGGCACGACCATGGCGCGAACGCCGTCAGCGACCCTTGAATTTTCGGCAACTTTTGCCGCCGCGCGCAAATCCTCGATACGGGAATTGGTGCAGGATCCAATAAACACACGCTGCACCGGCGTGCCTGTAATCGGGGCGCCGGGCTCAAGGCCCATATAGTCGAGCGCGCGCTCGGCAGCGGCTTTCTTGACGGGGTCGCGCATGGTCGCCGGGTCTGGCACCTTGGCTGAAAGTGGGATCGCCTGTTCCGGACTCGTCCCCCAGGTGACGGTGGGCTCGACCTCTTCGCCGCGGATTTCGATGACGCGGTCCCACGCGGCGTCCGGATCGGATTTCAGCGTGCGCCAGTGATTGAGCGCCATGTCCCAGGCCGCACCCTTCGGCGCCGAAGGCCGGCCTTTCATGTATTCGAAGGTCTTTTCGTCCGGCGCCACGATCCCGGCGCGGGCGCCGCCCTCGATGGAGAGGTTGCAGAGGGTCATCCGCCCTTCCATGGACAGCGCTTCGACGGCGCTGCCGCGGTATTCCATGACATGACCGGTGCCGCCAGCGGTGCCGATGACGGAAATCAGGTGCAGGGCGAGGTCCTTGGCGGTCACGCCCTCGCGCAGCTCGCCGCTGACCTCGATCGCCATGTTCTTCGACTTGCGGGCCCGCAGCGTCTGCGTTGCAAGGACGTGCTCGACCTCGGAGGTGCCGATGCCGTGGGCCAGTGCGCCGAACGCGCCATGGGTGGAGGTGTGACTGTCGCCGCAGACAATGGTCATGCCGGGCTGGGTACGGCCCTGTTCGGGGCCGACGACGTGGACAATGCCATTGTTGATGTCGCCCATCGGGAAGAATTCGATGCCGTACTCAGCGACATTGCGGGTGAGGGCTGCCAGCTGGTTGCGGGCGGCTTCGTCCTTGACGCCGGCGAGGCCAGCCGCCTGGTTTTCGGTTGGCGTATTATGGTCGGCAACGGCGAGTGTGAGTTCGGGGCGGCGCACACCGCGCGCATTGGCCTTCAGGCCTGCAAAGGCCTGCGGCGTCGTCACCTCATGGATGAGGTGCAGGTCGATATAGATGATCGCTTCGCCGGTGTCCGGATCGGTCCGCACCACGTGCGCGTCCCAGATCTTGTCGTAGAGTGTCTTGCCTGCCATGGGGGTCCGTTTCTTGTTGCGGCGCAAAACATCATGTCTCATCCAAATAGGCAAGATATGCCTCGCGGTGCGTTACACCAGACGCTAAAAAGGGCCAGCCTTGCGGGCTGGCCCTTGTTTCAAGGATGAGTCTTGCGATGGCGGTCTAGTTGCAGCCGCAGCTCTCGCCGACCTGCAGTACAACCAGTGAAGCGCGGCGTGTTTCATAGCGCGTCGGGGCCGTGACTGTCTCTGTCACCGGGTTCGGATAGCGGTACTCGACCGGCTGGATGATGCGGCGCGTGACCGGCTGAATCACGTGGCGTTCGGTCACCGCGTCGAAATAGGTCTCGCTGACCTCTTCGCGGTATTCCTCGGTCACCTGCTCATGATAGTTTTCGCGGGTTTCGGGGATAGGCTGCATTTCCATGCGGACCGCGCGGCGCTCTTCCTCATAGCGGGTCGGGGCCGTGATGGTCTCGGTCTGCGGACGCAGGATGCGGCGCTCGACCGGCTGGACATTGGTGATGACAACCGGCTGGATCACGGTGCGGCGGATCTGGTCGACATATTCGTCCTGCACTTCAAGGACGGTGCGCTCGGTGACTTTCGGGATGATCTTTTCCTGGACAGGCGCGGCCTGTTTGGTCTCCACGCGCTTGGCCAGACGCTCTTCCTCGTAGCGGACCGGATTGGTCACCGTTTCCGATTGCGGGCGCAGGATGTGGCGCTCGATTGGTTGCACCTGCGTGCGAATGACTGGCTGGTAGATGTTACGCTCGGAGACGGCGTCGACAACGGTTTCGTTGACGTCCTCACGATAGGTTTCATTGACCTGCTCGGTAATTGTTTCCTTCACCGGCGGGACATCGTCGGCTTCGATGATGAGCGGCGCGCGGCGGGTCTCGTAGCGGGTGTCGTTGACGATTGTTTCGGTGACGGGGCGCAGGATGCGGCGCTTGACCGGCACGATGGTGGTGCGCTCGATCGGCTGGATCACGTCACGGCGGGTGACGACATCGTAATAGGACTCGGTGACGTCCTCGACTTCCTCAACGGTCACGTCCTCGGTAACGGTTTCGCGGACAGGCGGGACCGGGTCCTTCTCATAGCGGACCGGCAGGCGCTCTTCCTCATAGCGGGTCGGCTCGGTGATATCCTCGACGCGTTCATTGACGATGCGGCGCTCGACCGGCTGGATGATGGTGCGTTCGACCGGCTGAATGATGTCGCGCCGGGTGACGGCGTCGAAATAGGTGGTCGTTTCCTCGATTTCAGTTTCTTCGGTGACCTGCTCCTCGACGGTCTCGCAGCAAAGCTCGCTGTCGACGGCCTTTTCCGGTCCGCCGAGATATCGCACGTCGGCGGGGCCCTCATTGCCGCTGCGCCTGACAATGTCGCGGACCTGTTCTTCTGTCAGGATGCGCTCGTCGGTGTCGGAGCCGGCAGGCACATAGCGCTGTCCGACCGCTTCCTTGTCCCAGGCGCCCTTTTCGCCATCGGCCTGGGCGGTCAACGGAAGCGCTGCAATCAGGGCGGCACTCAACAGAAGTTTCGAGTTCAACGTCATTCTACTTTCCCCGTTGCGAGAGGGCCGGCTCTGCGGCCATCGCGTTCAACTCTTTGTTTCGTATACGAAACGAATGCCCAGAATCGAAGGCAATTCGCGTCGCAGGCGAGCTGGCAAACCTGCCGGGCCTGTCCGATTCCGGGAAAAGCCTGCCGTAATGCCTGTTCTGAGGACCGGACTGCAAGCGCTGTGCCGAGGTAAACTCGGCGTTAAGCATGCCGGGCTGCTGCTCGGGAACTGGCCAAGAAAAAACCCCGCCGGTTGAGGGCGGGGTTCGATCTTTCTTGCGAAGAGAGGTGCAGCCTATTCCTCGGCGCCGCCTTCTTCTTCAGCGGCCTTGGCTTCGGCCTCAGCAGCGGCTGCGGCGGCTGCTTCTTCCTTGCGCTTGGCTTCCTCGCGCTCGGCGCGGTCCTTGGCAGCCTGCTCCTTGCGGGCGGCTTTCTGCTCGGCGCGCTGGCGCTGACGCTCGGTCTTGGAAACGGTGATTTCCTGGGTCTCAACGCCATGGCCGGTGGTCCGCTCTGCGATACGGGCCGACTTGCCGCGCAGGTTGCGCAGGTAATAGAGCTTGGCGCGGCGGACATGGCCCTTGCGCTTGACTTCGATGCTTTCGATCATCGGCGAGACGACCGGGAAGACACGCTCGACGCCTTCGCCGAACGAAATCTTGCGAACCGTGAAGTTCTCGTTGATGCCGGCACCGGCGCGGGCAATGCAGACGCCTTCAAAACGCTGCACGCGCTCACGGTCGCCTTCGCGAATACGCACGTTCACGGAGACCGTGTCGCCGGGTGAAAACTCCGGAATATTCTTGCCGGAAGTGACGCGGGCCACTTCTTCAGCTTCGAGCTGCTCAATCATGTTCATCGTCCGTCTCCGACGCTCGCAAATCTTGCCCGTTGAGGTAAGCGGCCCATAAATCGACACGGCGGGCTTCTGTCAACAGTTTACTGCGGTTGAGCCGCCATTCGGCGATCTTCCCATGGTCTCCGGAGAGCAGCACCTCCGGCGTGCCCTCATTTTCCCATACGCGGGGCAGGGTATATTGCGGGTATTCGAGCAGCCCGTTCGAGAAGCTTTCATCCTCGAGCGAGGCCTTGTTGCCCGCCACGCCCGGAAGAAGCCGCACCGTGCTTTCGATCACCGCCTGCGCAGCGGCCTCGCCCCCCGCGAGCACAAAATCGCCGAGCGAGACCTCGATCATGTCCCGTTTTTCGATCACGCGCTCGTCGAGGCCCTCGAACCGCCCGCAAAAGCAGATCAGGCCCGGCCCGGCGGCGAATTCGCGCGCCATGGCCTGGTCGAACCGCTTTCCGCGCGGGCTGAGATAGATGAGGGGGCGGTCATTGCGCTCCAGGCTGTCGATTGCGGCGGCAGCCACATCCGGGCGAAGCACCAGGCCGGCCCCGCCGCCTGCGGGGGCTTCATCGACCTGGCGATGCTTGCCGAGGCCGAACGTCCTGAGATCGGTCACATCCAGCGACCAGATGCCCTCGGCCCGGGCGCGCCCAAGGATGGACACGTCCAGCAAGCCGGGAAAGGCCTCCGGAAAGAGGCTGATGATCGAGACGTCGAAGGACATGGGCGCTTTGTGCAGGAAAAAGCCGGCTTGAAAAGCCTAGCCCTTCATCATCCCCGCCGCCTTGAGCGTTTTGCCGGCGCGCAGGACACGGGCCAGCATATGCTCGGTCGAGCGGTCCCCGCCATTCGAGTCCGGGTGGAACTTGCGGATATATTCGCTGTAGCGCGTGCGGATTTCGACGGCTGTTGCCCCCGGTTCGAGGTCGAGCTCCTGCAGGGCGCGGCTGGTAACGCCGGCCGACTGCTGTTCCTTGCGCCGCGCCTTGCGGGCGGCGGAATTCTCTTCGAAGAATTCCCGGCCCCGCCAGTGGCGAGGGTCGTGCGCTTGGGCGGCCTTGTCCTTGCCCATCGGACCGGTGCCGAACTTCCAGGTCTTGCGGAAGCCGTGGCGCGCCATTTCATTGAATTGCGCGAGTTCAGCCTCTGACATGCCGGCAAAGAAGTCGTAATTGCGATTGTATTCACCGGCATGGGCCTGGCAGAACCAGTAGACACCTTCGAGCCCGCGCGGCTTGGGCGCCGGATGCGAGCCGGCGAGGTCGCAGCCTTCCCGGTGACACTCGCGTGTCTCGGCTGCTTTCTGCCGCTCGGTATCCTCCTTGGGCGGTTTGACCCTTATATCGGTGAACTTCACACGGTATGAGAATGCGTCAGCCATGGCGCAGGAACATAGTGCGTAGTCGTTAATGAGGCTAGAATTGACAAGCAGATCAGAACGGATTCGGACCCGGTTAATGCAGGTTTTTTCCCCGTCATCGCTGGAAGTGATCGATGACAGTGCGAAACATGCAGGCCATGCCGGTGCCAGCCCGGAAGGCGAAACCCACTATACAGTGAAGATCGTTTCCAGCCAGTTTGACGGCATGAACCGCGTCGCCATCCAGCGTGCGGTGAACAAGGCGCTGGCCGAGGAATTCGAAACCGGGCTGCATGCGCTATCGATAAAGGCGCGGTCGGAAACGGCTTAAACGAAGCTTACCGGGCAATTGGAAAATTCCATTTGTTTCGCCGAACAAGCGTTAAGGGCTTTGGGTTACAGTGGGATCCAAGAAGAGGTCCTGTCCCATGTTCCTGAGAACAGCTCCGAATCCCCATGACCAGGGCCGCCCGGCCCGGGTGGTCCGCTTCCAGCAGGAAGAGGACCGCGTATTTGCGATCGACGCCGACGAGCTGCACCGCAATCCGAAACTTCTGAACACGTTCAGCCGGCACCACGAATTCACCGCCCGGGCGCTCGATGCGGTGGCCTATGCGATCCTGATTGCGTCAGTCATTGCAGCCTTCGCGATAGCCTGGTGGATCGTCATTCCAGGCCTGGTGGCCTGCGTCCTGATGATTGCGGTCAATCGCAAGCGTGCCGGTGAAGTCGCGATGCGCGCCGCCCGCCGCTCGACCGAGGCATTCCTCTACCTGCATACAATCGGTGTGCTCTGGCTGGTCCAGCAGTAGCTAGATCCGGGCGATGGCCAGTGCCGTCGCGATCACGGCCACCAGCGTAAAGATAAGCGTCAGCGAGACGGCGACGACGCGCTTTGTCTTGTCGCGGGCGCGAATGCCCTTTGGCGCCTTCTCGGCCTTGGTGCGCGGGGCGAGCGTCCAGCGGTTGGAGAAGAAGCCGCCAGCGGCCAGCGCGCCAACAATGCCCGCACCGACGGCTCCAGACAGAAAAGCCAGCGCAGACGCGGCCAGCAGAACAAAGGCAACATGTCCGGACGCATTGACCAGAAGCAGCCGGACATGGCCGTCGGCGCGGCTGTAGTCCAGCCGGTCATATGAAGTGTTCGGCGCCACGATGGCGGCAATCCAGGCACAGCCGCTGGAAAATCCGAACAGCGCGATCGACAGCGCCTGAGCCAAATCCCGCAATCCGTCCAGCATCCTCGATGTGTCCCTTACTTCTCGGTGAAGAGCCCTGGCTGGCTCTTGATGTCTGGTGCGGAGAGGCCCATTCGCTCATAGGCGAGCGGGGCGGCAATCCGTCCGCGCGGCGTTCGTGCGACATAGCCCTTCTGCATCAGGAAGGGTTCTATCACGTCTTCCACAGCGTCGCGCGCTTCAGACAGCGCGGCCGCCAGGGTGTCGGCGCCGACAGGCCCGCCGGCATAGGTCATTACCAGGGCGGCGAGGTAGCGCCGGTCCAGTGCGTCGAGGCCGTCTTCGTCGATCTCAAGGCGTGAAAGGGCCCGGCCAGCCGCCGCCTTGTCGATCCGGGCGCCTTCGGCCTCGGCAAAATCGCGGACCCGGCGCAGGAGGCGGATCGCGATCCGGGGTGTGCCACGGGCCCGGCCTGCGATTTCCAGCGCTCCGTCCTCCGACAGGTCTGCGCCCATCTTGCGGCCTGCGGCCATAAGGATGCGGGCAAGCTCCTTCGGCTCATAGAAGTTCAGCCGCATCGGAATGCCGAACCGGTCGCGCAGCGGATTGGCGAGGAGGCCCGCGCGGGTTGTCGCGCCGACAAGGGTAAAGGGGGCAAGGTCCAGCCGGACCGACCGCGCCGACGGCCCTTCGCCGATCACGATGTCGAGCGCATAGTCCTCCATGGCGGGATAGAGGATCTCCTCAACGGCGGGCGGAAGGCGGTGGATCTCGTCAATGAAGAGGACGTCGTTTTCCTCAAGATTGGTAAGGATCGCGGCCAGGTCCCCGGCTTTCGCGATCACTGGCCCGGAGGTCGAGCGGAAGCCGACACCGAGCTCCTTCGACACGATCTGCGCGAGCGTCGTCTTGCCAAGGCCGGGCGGGCCGAAGAGCAGGACATGGTCGAGCGCCTCACCGCGCCCACGCGCGGCCTCGACATAAACCTTCAGGTTCGACTTGATCGATTCCTGACCGACATAATCGGCGAAGCTCTGTGGGCGCAGCGCGCGGTCGAGCGCATCGCCGGACTGGCGTTCGGGGTCATTGAGGCTGCCTTCACGGCTCACGGCGCCAGCTCCTTGAGGCTCGCCTTGATGAGGGTGCCTGTATCGGCGTCAGGCTTTTCGCGGATGGCGGTGGCGACGGCGCGGGCGGCATCGGATTGGGAATAGCCGAGATTGACCAGGGCCGAGATCGTTTCGCTGCGCGTGCCGGTCGCTATGGCGGCTTCGGGGGCGGCGCCATTGGCCTCGGTATGCGGACGGAAGGCTCCGAAGCGGCCCATGGGCGGGGCCTTTCCGGCCAATTCGCCGACAATACGCTCGGCCAGCTTCTTGCCCACACCCTTGGCGCGCGTGATCGAGGCGGCGTCTCCCAGCGCGAGGGCGTCCTGCAGTTCGGCAGGCGACAGCGCGTCCATGATCGCCATGGCGGACTTGCCTGCCACGCCCGGCACATCCTGCAGGCGGACAAACCAGGCGCGCGCTTCGTCGGATTCAAAGGCGAAGAGGGTTATGGAGTTTTCGGTAACACGCGTTTCGATATGCAGCGTCGCTTCCTTGCCGGGCTGCAGCTTGCCAAGCAGCCGCCCGCCCGCCAGCGCGACATAGCCGACGCCGTTGACATCGATCATCACACTGTCGGTGCCGACGGTCGCGATCTCACCTCTCAACCGCCCGATGATCATGCCGCCCCCCGGGTTCGGGTCGTGACATGGTGGGCGGTGCAGATGGCGCAGGCGAGCGCATCGGAGGCGTCGGAAGCCAGCTTTCCGGCGGTTGGCAGCAGCCGCGAAACCATGAAGGCAACCTGCGTCTTGTCCGCCCCACCCGTGCCGACCACGGCGAGCTTGATGGTGCGCGGGGAAAACTCGTGAACGGCAAGCCCGGCACTGTGAAGGGCTGCCATTGCCGCGCCGCGGGCTTGGCCGAGCTTCAGCGCCGAGCGGGGGTTGGCATTGACCAGCGTTTCCTCAACGCCTGCGCAGGTTGGCCAGTAGGCATTGGCGAGGTCCGAGATTTCGCGATGAATGCCGCCCAGCCGCGCCGCCAGTGACAGGTTCGGATCGATCCGGATCACGCCATTGGCGATGTGGGAAAGCCGCGAGCCGGCCTGTTCGATCACGCCCCAGCCCGTATTGCGCAGGCCGGGGTCGATTCCGAGTATGCGAATGGCGTCTGTCATCGGCGAAGCTGAAACCCGGTTCGGTTAACACCGCCCAAATTTTCCGCATTTGTTCTCTGTGGCAAGAGCTGAGCGTCAGACGCAGAGGAACTCCACAGGTTCGCCGGGCGCAAAGATGCCAGCGCTCAGCTTGCCGCCATAGACCGCGCCCGTGTCGAGATTGAACCGGCGCGCCGGCTCGCCAGCGGCCTGCGGCTCGAAATCCTGGGTGGGCGTGTGACCGTGCACCACGCGCCAGCCATCAAGGCCGCCTATGTCCCAGCGGCTCGGGTCCATGAAGCGCGGTGAACGGGTCCACATGTGGATGCGCGCCTCGCAATCGGGGAAGGTGCGCGGGTCGACGCCGGCATGGACGAAGGCGATCTTCGAATCCTCTTCCAAGTGTAGAGTCGGCAGATTGCGCAGCCAGTCGAGGTCAGCCTCGGGCGGATCCGAAAGGCCGCGGCGCGCATAGCTCTCAATCGTCGCGTCACCGCCATTCATCAGCCAGTGCAGGCGTTCATCGGAGCCCATGTCATAGGCGTCGATCATCATCTGCTCATGATTGCCGCGCAGATTGACGATTCCGGCATCTGCGCGCTTCTCGAGATCACGCAGTATCTCGATGACGCCAGCACTGTCGGGGCCCCGGTCGACATAGTCGCCGAGGTGGATGATTTTTATCGGACGGTCATCGCTGCGCGATGTGTGGCGGGTAAAGATCGCTTCATGCAGCGCCGATAGGCGTTCAGCCTCACCATGCACATCGCCGATGGCATAAATGATGGCTTCAGTCATGATCACTCCTTCCGGCACAAAACATGTGGCGCCAACCTTAAAGGCGCAAGACAGGCGCATGTCGGCCGGTCGCATGTGCAGAAAATCTGGAGCGGGCGATGCGCTCCACAGAAATATAAATACATATATTATTCAACGAGTTAATTCGCTGTCGTGAGAAAATTGTAGGCCCAAATGTAGGTACATTTGTAGGGATAAATTGATGCCGTAGAGGTGTTCACACTAACGCGACGCATTCCAAACGCAAGGCGCGGTTCGAGACGACTCCGGTCCTCATGGCACCATGCTCCACTTCAAGCGAATTGTTGAATGCTTTGGAGGTTTCTTTTGCTGGCAGTGGAACGCCAGAGAACCCGCGTTAGAGCGACAGCGACTTGACCCGAACTCAGTTCCCGCCTATATCTCACTTCACACACGTGAGGATAATGATTCGCATGATTATATATATGAAAGATTTGGTTGGCGCAGACATCCTCGCTGGCGCAGTCAACGGCAAGGCGGTTTTCGCAAACAGTGTTTCGAAAACCAGTGCCGAACCAAAGGAGCCTACAGCGCTATTTTTGGATTTTTCCGGAATTGAGGTCGCGACTGCGAGTGCGTTGCGCG
This sequence comes from Henriciella mobilis, assembly GCF_003576285.1. Lineage (NCBI taxonomy): Bacteria > Pseudomonadati > Pseudomonadota > Alphaproteobacteria > Hyphomonadales > Hyphomonadaceae > Henriciella > Henriciella mobilis. Next base: position 494,603 of record NZ_QWFX01000006.1, read on the forward strand.
AATCCGTTATCGCGCTGAAGGCTTACAAGCGCTCAATCGGCTCGAATTTGTATCCAGTCCTCGCCAATATCAACGACAATATTGAAGACGAAATCCGGGTTCTCATGGATGCGCGCAACGACGCCATCATCGCCTGCACTCTTGACGGTGATGGGCGGGTCTCTGGAGCTCGTTTGATTGGAGATCTCGACCCTAAGCAGGCAATGACGTTCAGGTTGGTCGTCAGACTTAATGGCGCCGACGCCGGCAGCCTTATGAAGAAGTTCGGCGAGGAAGAGAAAACAACCAGCACAACGGCATGGAACAATAGACTTGCGGGTCTCGTGCAACGCGGCCTGCTTCGCGAGTTCACGAATGGAAGATCGAAGTTCTATCGTCCCCTTCTTGAGGAGGCGTCCTGATGGGTTCGGAGTTTCTAAAGAAAACTAGGGCGACGCACGTCAAATCTATCGACGCAGGAAGGGTACGGCTTGGAACGCCCGACCTCTTTACTCAGGCGCCAACAAACCAACCGCGTTGCGCAGTCGCTTCTATAAACAGAGAGGCAACACTTGTTGCCGGTGAAATGCTCATAGTCGAACCGAAAGGCTCCGAGCTTGTCGTCTCTCGTGGCAACAACGAAGTTGCGCGGATCAAAAGTCCTCCAGCCGACGTAATGCAGGCGATTTGTGGAAAAGGCGCGGTTGCGAAGGGCGAAGTCCAGAAAATCAATCGACTATCGAAAACTGCGGATATTTCCCTGTGCTGAACCCTCAACGTCCAGATCCACGCAGCAATGAACTTGTGATCCGGCAACTCACCGATGATCCAAACGCAAACCCTATGGCGCTGGGCTGCGCGGCTTGCCTCCTGAAGGAGACGTGCGGTGGGCTCCGTGTTCGGGAGAATATCATGGATTGCCTTGATCTTTGTTGTGGCAATCCAAGCGGCTGCACCCGTGTCTGCCGCAACAAAACAGCAGCCTACGTAGATCAAGTCCGCGAAATCGGCGACTTCTATTTGCGAAATGTTCCGCGTGCGCCGACCATGCCAGTGCGCTTGGACCACCAGATTGTGCCGCTAGTATACCACGGTAGTAGCCGGGTCGACGCCCTTCGAAACGACATTTTCGCACTTCGTCTACCGGACCTTATCAACTATTCGACCGGCGAGTTGCGATTTAATACTCGCAGTGAACTTTGCACCGCGTTTCACATTTCACCCGATGCTGAGATTATGTTGACCGGCGTCAATCAAGATACGCGTATCGAGCCCTGGTGGGGACTTGCCGAACAACGCATCGCTATCATTCGGGCACTGGTCGAACTTGGCATAAAGCTCGTCACCGTTCCGAACTTCAGCCTCGTTCTCGATCATCCGCGGCATGACGACATGCACGCAATGAAGCGCATCGGATTAGTCTTTTCCGAGTTTTTGAACTCCGGGATGCCCTGCGCACTGCACCCCAACGGTCGCACCGAACAAGATTTTGAGCGCTGGCGTCGGTTCATAGCGTCACGCGACGAAGTGCAAGTCCTAGCCTATGAATTTACAACAGGGCCCGCCCGCAAGGCACGGACTACTTTTCACCTCGAACAACTGGCAAAGCTCGCCGACGGCGCCGGACGCGACCTCGACATCATCATTTATGGCAAACCGGATGTCATTCCCATTTTGCGCAAATCGTTCCGTAAAGTTGTCTATATCGAAACGACGAGTTTCATGAAGTCGGTCAAACGCCAGAAGGCTACGCGGGAAAACAATGCTGAGTTGGGATGGACTTCAGCACCCACAGAGATTGGGGAGGAAATCGACCCTATATTTGCTCACAATCTATATGAGCGCGAGCTTTACCTGAAAGCCAAATACTACGGCGGGCTCGAAGCCCTCTCGAAAGCGGCGTGAGGTGACCCATCGAAACGCTGACTTTCGATCTCGTAGACGACATTTGCCTGGCCGTTCAGGGCGGCCAGATTGCGCTAGGTGATCTGCCACCAACAGAGACTTCTTCGCTTTGTGCTTTTCTTGAGCTTGCCCATACTCTGCCGATCGAAAACAGCGCTCATAAGTGGCTTCATGACCAACGGTTTGGGCATATCCTGAGCGTGAAGTCAAATGGCGGGAGCCACTATCAGGAGGGAGGAGTCCACTTGGGGTTTGTGCGCGTTGGCGACTTCTTGACCGATGAAACGGTCGAAACAGACTTTTTCATTCGCGCGCGTCGGGCCGCTGAATTCTCTGGATTTCAGAAGGCGGAGGCAGCGCAATTCGTCGCCGCCATTGTGGAACTCTACAGCAACGTCGTCGAGCACAGCGGCGCTATCACGAGCGCTTATGTCGCGTTCGCTGCCTATGAGAACTGCTTCGAATTCGTCGTCGCTGACGCCGGGGTCGGCATTCTTCAAAGCCTTAAGTCAAGCGCTGAGTACAAGCATCTAAACGATAGTGGGAGCGCGCTCGATTTGGCTCTTACCGAAGGCGTCTCCCGCCACAGCAGCGAGGCAGATCGAGGCCGAGGGTTTCGACCGATCTTCGTTGGTCTAGCGAACGTAAGCGAGCATCTGCGCTTTCGATCCGGCGATCATGCGCGAGAATTCAAACGAAAAGAAGATGGCTCCATCCCCGCTATGACGCTTCAGAAATCAGAACTCAGAGGATTTTTCTGTTCTGTCAGATGTGTTGCTTCGCCGCTTCAGGAGATCCGATGAGAATACGCCGACTGAAACTGAAAAACTTCCGCAGCGTGGAACGAGGGAAGATCCTGTTTCCCGAACACACGGTGATGATCGGCGGCAACAGCGTAGGTAAATCAACGATATGCGAAGCGCTCGATCTCCTCTTGGGGCCGGATCGTCTGTCTCGCGCCGGCGCCATCAACGAGCATGATTTCCATGGCCGCGCCTATCTCGACAATGATGGCGAGCCGATCAAGATCCAACTTGAGGCCGTTTTGACTGACCTCTCGACGGACTTGGAAACCAAATTCCGCGCTCACCGAGAATATTGGGATACGGAAAAACAACGGCTCCTCGACGAGACCGCCAAGCCGGAGGACACTGAGCAGGAACACGTCCTCCCGGCGCTGCGAATCGTTTTCGAAGGACTATACGACAAAGAGGAAGACGAATTCACGGCTGAGACCTATTTCGCCTCCCCTCCGCCGGAAGAGGGCGAGATCCGCGCTCGCGTCACCCGCCCGATGAAGCGCGAATTCGGCTTCATCTATTTACGCGCGCTGCGCACCGGCGCGCGAGCCCTCAGCCTTGAACGCGGCTCGCTCCTCGACATTATTTTGCGGCTGAAGGACGATGATCGATCTGCCATGTGGGAGCAAACCCTGAAGCAACTTGAGAATCTCGATCCTCCAATCGACCAGATCAAGCAGCTCAAGGATATTCTGGAAGACATTGACGAACGAGCGCGGCGCTTCATTCCGCTCTCCGAGGATGAAAAGGCATTTCGTCTTTATCCGTCGGCGCTTACACGTGAGGATCTGCGGCGCTCCATTACTCTCTTCGGTTCTTCGGAACGCTCCAACACGCCGGTTCCTTATTGGCGTCTTGGGTCCGGCGTGATCAACGCGCTTGTTTTCTCGCTCCTCACTTTCATCGCGCAACTAAAGAAGAACGTCATATTTGCGATGGAAGAGCCGGAGATTGCCATTCCTCCGCACACCCAAAGACGCATCGTCAAATTCCTCCGTGGCCGGATGCAACAAGTTATCCTGACGACGCATTCTCCGTTTGTCCTAGAACAGTTCGAGCCCGAAAGCGTGGTGATCCTCGAACGCGAGAAGGACTGTAAACTCAAGGGGCGTCATGTCGAGATCGCAGGCATCAAGGCCAAAACATATCGCGGGAATCTAAGGCGAATCCTCGCCGAGGCGATGCTCGGCAGTGGCGTCATCTGCGTCGAAGGCGTCTCGGATGCCGAAGTCCTGATGGCCGCGTCTGACGTCCTCGAAAAAGACAGTGTACCAGGAACCTATACCCCGCTCGATCTTTCCGGCGTCACAATCGTCGAGTGCGAAGGCGACGGCGGCATCCTTCGCTATGGCGAATTTTTCAAGGGCCTCGGCCTCGAAATCTACGCCTTTTATGACAGCCAAAAGAACGAGGATATTGCCGATGATATCGACAAATTGTTCGATGGCGACTGGCAGCTCGACCATACCGGCATCGAATATCTTCTCGCCGAAGAAGTCTCGGTCGGCGTATTGCGTGCATTTCTCGAAGAGGCGTCGGAATGGGACGACTACCCGCATAACTCGAAATCGCCAGACCTGTACGAATATGACGAAAATCTTGACGAAGACAACGTCCGAAAGCTCGTCAAGAAAGTGCTGAAGGTCCGCAAGGGATCGGGCTACGCTGGACATCTAGTCGAACTGTGTAAACCGGGTGATCTCCCCAAGATCATCGTCACTGCGCTGGAAGACATCAGCGACGCATTGCCCGACAATCTTGGGCCGGACGAAGATGCCGATGAAGGTGATGACGATGATGCCGGGGGCGAAGCGCCGGAGGAAGCATGACCGGCGACAATCCGGAAAACGCTTTCAAGCTCTGCGATCAACGCAAGAGCATCCTTGCAAAGGATGGACATATGTTGATCGTCGGCGGGCCAGGCGCAGGCAAGACCACTATCGCTCTTCTGAAAGCGCGTCGCCGCGTACTCCACAATCTCGCGCCTGAGCAGCGCGTTCTGTTCCTGAGTTTTTCAAACTCCGCGATCCGCCGTATCGTCGAAAGCGCCGCTGGCATTCTCTCGGACGACGTCGCAGGCCGAGTGGATATTAAAACATACCACTCTTTCGCTTGGGAAATTCTCAACTCCCATGGCTATCTCACGTCAAACCAGCGCCGTTTGAAAATTGTCGCCTCACAGGACGCCGCCGTACGCGCTGCAGGGCTGAAGGCCAATGATTGGACCGCAGAACAAGACCGGCTTTATCTCGACGACGGTCTGGTCACTTACGACCAGTTCGCGCCGCGCGCCGCAGAACTGCTCGCCCGCTCCACGGCCGCTCTTGAGTGTTTCTGTTCAGCCTATCCGCTCATTCTCGTCGACGAATTTCAGGATACAGATGAAGATCAATGGGCACTTGTCCAGCAATTGAGCAAAAAATCCGAAATCATCGCGCTCGGCGATTCCGACCAGCGGATCTACGACTGGCGTCCGGGCGTTTCAGAAACACGGCTTCAAGAGTTTGCAGACACTCTGGATTGCGAGCGCTTCGACTTCGCCAATGAGAATAATCGCAGCCCGGCAACCGGCATCGCGGGGTTCGCACGTTCGCTTCTGACGCCCGGCGCAAAGCAGGATTTTCCGGATGCAATATCCTGGAACGTCTTCAAGCCCGGGTTCCTCGGCGTTGGCCTTCACCTATCAGTTCGGGAAGCCTTCCGCGAGGCCAAAGCCCGTTCCGGCAAGAATCATCCGAAAATTGCAGTCGCCGCGCGCAGCAAGAATCTGGTGCGGAGGATTTCTGATGCGTTGTCGACGGAAATGACCATCCAGGGCAAGCTTCGTAAAGCTGTCGCTCATGACGTCCTGATCGATCAGAACCAGATCCTCCTCTCCGCGCGCGCGATCGCTAATATCCTCTCGACAGCAGGAGCCGACAGGCAGACCCGTCTTGGAGAGGCCCTTGAACGCATCGCCGACATGCACCGCGCGGCCGCCAATCCGACGAATATCAAAGAATCAGATAGGTTGAGGAAATGGGCGGCAAAATGCAAGGACGGCAAGGCTCCAAACGTCAAATGCGTCAACGCGCTCGCCGGCGTGATGGATCAGCTTGACAAGGACGGTCTCGCAGGTTCCCCAACAGCAGATTGGCGCAAGGTTCGCTCGCTCCTCGAAAAAGCAGATGCGCCTCAGCTTCGGAAAACCGCTGAGCAGGCCCGATTTCTACGCCTGTTGCGCCGTGGATCTGCAATCGAGCAGACGCTGATCGGCCTTTGGACCGGTCAAGGCGATTACCTGGGTGCGGAAGCAGCGCTCGAACTGGCGATGCTGCAAGAACAATTGATGGACGCCCATCGCGAAACCGCGACTGTCACCGTAATGAACCTACACCAACTCAAAGGTCGCGAGTATGACGCCGTTGTTTTGGTCGAAGATCAGTACAACACCTTCCGCGCCAAAGACCAGTCACCTCACTATGCGGACACAAGACGTCTCCTCCAAGTGTCTCTCACTCGCGCGCGCGAATATGTGGTTTTGCTGACGCACAAGGATGAACCTACACTTGAGATTCTTCTTGGGGGATAGCGCAGCGCGTAGTTCTTACAGCGCTTGCCCAGATGCGCTGGGCTCCAATTGAGCTTTCGGACATCTACTCTGCGAGTATGCCAAGATGTGATCTGTATGAAATCCAAACCTCTTTTCATTTTCGGTTGTTCTTGGCGAACCACAGCGCTGTGAATTATTTCACATTCTAACCATGACTAAGGTGAACTATGACGTTGAATGCGCTTCAAACACGATTTGACGCGCCATGACCTTGATCTCCGGTCCTCAAGCTCCCTTTCCAGCCGTTCAAATACGGGCCAGTAAACATCGCCATATCTGTCGATAAGCCGCGCGACGACGTTCAGGCCATCTTCGATCTCCTCTTCCGATATGACGCGACGCGAAGGCATGATTGGCCGTCTCGATTGACTAACTCGCTGTCGGTCGCGGACGCGACCAGACGAGTTCCGCCTTGCCGTCCTGCTCGAACAGGGCTGCCCAGATCGGTTCGACAAAGCTTGGATCGTCCAGAAAGACTTTGAGATAGGGGCGCGGGCTCTGGCCTTCGGACATCTTCCTATGTGCGAAACCGAGGTCGCATTGTCCGGTCTTCACAAAGAAGTCCGGGGAGTTTTCATTCTTCTTGTTGCCGTTCGGAACGATGCGAACCTTGCGCGCCATGCTCAAGGTCGAGATGGTGCCTTCATATCCTTCGCGGGTGAGACGAAACTGACCGATGGTCGCCATGAGTGTGTACTCCTCTGCTACTTTGATGAGTTGGGATGAGAGCCGCACGCCTTGCGAGCTTTTTTGAAGCCGCTGTCGCTCGCAAGGAACGCTGCGAGCATGGACGGGATCAGCACTGCCACGGATGCTTTTTCGTTGTACGTCTCTTCATAAATCTGCGCGTACAGCTCCAGGTCCGCGTTGACGTCAGGATCGACGGCAATGGTCAGCTTGACGGGCGTCGTGTCGGGCAAGGGTCCGATCTTGAGAGTGGTGGCGCTCATACGTTCAATCTCCGTAGGGCTTCAATACGATGTCCTTGTTGACGATCACCCGCAGCCGGTAGCCGGGCCGCACCGTGATTGTTGGTTGGACGTTCAATTGCTTGGTGATGATTTGCTGGCCCGCCTGATTGATCGTGCGCTGGCCGCCGTCGCGGAGGGCTTCGAGAATTTCATCGTCATTGCTGTCGCGGCCGAGTTCGGCGCTGACGGAAAGAACCGACGACAGGATAGCGGCCTGGAACAAGCGCCATGTGTGATAGTCGATCCGGTCTTCGAGACCTGCGTAACCCGCCATGTCGACGCCCGGCAGGTTGTCGATCACGATGGAAGAACCGTCCGGCATGATGATGCGCGACCAGACGACGAGCGCGCGTGACTGGCCATAGGCGATGACGCTGTCATACCGGCCTATCAGTCGCGAGCCTTGGGGGATGAGCAGGTGTGCGCCCGTCGGCGTGTCGTAAACATTCTCCGTGACCTGCGCGATGACCTGACCGGGAAGATCGGAATTGAGCCCCGTCACCAGGCTCGCGGGAATGATCGTTCCGGCCATAACCTGATAGGGCGAGATGGGCGATTGCAGGCGATGCAGGTTGTAGATCCCGTCATCGACCTCGGCGCCGAGAAAGTCTTCCTTGCGCTGCTGGAAATTCGGATCGAGCGCGTCTGCGAATCCTGTCGAAATCGTTCTGCCTTCGTCGCCCGGACTGATGACGGACGCAAGCTGGTCGAGCCTTGTGGGCGCGCCGCCGTCTCTTGCGGCCAAGACCCGTCCGCCCTGTGCGCTGTTGTTGATGAAGAAGAGGTCAGACGTCCGCGCGTCATCTGCGGCGCTGGGGCCCCTGCTTGCTGGTCCCGTGCTCGCCACGCGCGCCGGCTGGAATCTGAAGGGGTTTTCCGGCGCATCTTCGATCCGCAGCGCGCCGATCATGGCGGCGCCAAGATCACCTGGCAGCGGCGGGCCGAGCCTTGACGGCATGTCGCCATAACTCTCGGGCAAAGACGCAAAGGCGTCGGGCATGGGTTTGTGCCGCGTATTGTAGAGTTCCGTGTGCGCCTCTTGCGCGCGATTCGGCGTGCGCAACGCCATGGCGGCGGCGCCAAGGATCAGGAGGGCGGCGACCGACGACGCCCCGATTAGGACACGCTTGTTAAAACGCTTGACCGGCCGGGGCTTGGCGCGGATCGCCAGGCTGTCGTCTTGTTCGACCGCGCTCATAGACCCGCCTTCCAATTTCTGGGAGCGGCGGTGCGTTCGATCCGAACCACCTCTTGATCGTCTTCACCGAGGCGCAGTTCGGCGACCGCAAACAAGCGGTCGACGATATAGTAAGAACCATTGATCCTGTAATTGACGAGCTGGCTGTCGCCATTGCGCCCGACGACAAAGAGCGGCGGCGCTTCGCCCTGATCGAGACGGGACGGAAACTGAATATAGACTTTCCGGCCGTCATCGAAAGCGCGCAATGGACGCCAGTGGGGTTCGTCACCTTTGATCTCATAACGGAAATTGATGCGATCAAGGCTGAGGCCGCGATCAATGACAGTACGCCCCTGCGCCTGCCGGCGGGCAGCATCGCCGCGCGCCGCGACCAGTTCTTCATGCGGATAACGCCAGGACACCGCCGCCATATAGGTTTCGCGGAAGGACGTCATTTCGATATGGTATGTCCGTTTGGACGTGGTGATGATGAGGTTGGTCTTGAGACCGGAGGCGATTGGTTTCACCAGAATGTGCGTCTGACTGGCGTCGCCAGAGCCAGAGACCGTGTCGCCCAGGACCCAGCGCACGGTGTCGCCGGCGGAAACCGACATCAGCTCTTCGCCGGGTTGGAGCGCTATGTCTGTCACCTGCTCCGGGGCAGTGTAGACCTGATAAAGCGCGCCAATCGTATAGGGGTAAATCTGGATGGCGTTGATGAAGCTTGTCGCGTCGGGTTCAACGGCGGCGCTCCGGTTCGCCTCGTCGATGGCTTCATAGGGTTTCAACTCCGGGACCGCCGCTATTGGCAATTCCGTCAGCGGTTTGAGTTGTCCGGCCATCGCGAGCGGCTCGATCCTCTCGATGATGAGGGGGGTCCTGTTCGGATCGTCCGCCAGATAGACGGCCTCCATGAATTCGGCGTCATCAAGAACGAAGTTGTCGTGGGGATTGGTGGAAGCGCAGGCGCCCAATGAGACGAGCGCGCCGATTATTACGAGAGTGCGGATCATTGATTGCCTCCTTGAGCGAGATCTTTTGACCAGTTGATGCCGTGGACGTAGAGCCCGAGCGGATTGCGATGCAGGGTTTCTTCGTCACGAGGCGGATCGAAGACGATGGCGAGAACGCCGGTATAGGTCGCCGATGACACCTGAACGCCCGACCGAAATGTTGTTTCGCGCCAGCGCAGATCGAAACTGTCTTGAGAAGACCGCACGATGCTTTGGATTTCGACGGACACTGAGCGTTTGCCGACCTCCGCGAAAGGATCGTTCTCGCGGGCGTAGTCGTTCAGGGTGAGCGCCGCCTGATCGGTCGTGAAGGCGTAGGCTTTCAACCAGTTTTCGCGCACGACAATGGGGTCGATCGACACCGACCGCACCTGTTTGACAAATTCCGCGAGCTGGTAAGCGATCTGAGCGTCAGTCGGCTTATAATCGGCGACCGCCGATTGCACGGTGCGGACGCGGCCGTCTGTTTCGAGTTCGACGACATAGGGCGTGATGATGCTTTGTGTGGACCGCCAGATGAATGCGGCTGACATGACAAAGGCGAGCGCTAAAGCGACGAGCGCAGTCAGGCGCCAGTTCTCCGCCTGCACGCGCGCCGATCCGATCCGGTCGTCCCAGACCTGCGCGGCGCGCTGGTAAGGCGTGACGGCTTCCGGCGTGGTTCCATATTTTTGCTGTTGTCTTTTCCAGAACATCGATCAGTCCTCATCCTGTTTGAGACGCGGACCGTCGCCCGACCCGCCGCGATCGCCGTCACGCAAGGCCGATGCGGCTGCGAGGCTTGCGTCTCTCTGCAATTGCTGTCGTTGAACCTGCCGCGCCCAATTCGGCGCTCCGCCCGTGGCGGCCGGGGCGGCGGCGACTTCGCCCAACGTTCCGCCTGTGGCGCCGAAAGCTGTGCGGCCTCCGCTTTCGAAGCTCCGCTTCACAGGCGCAACGGCCCGCGACGCCGCCGAGCGAGCGCCGCTCGCGAAGCTCCTCGCGCCAGCCTCCGCCATCGCGCCGACGCCGGCGGCGGTTGCACGCCATCCGTTTGCGCCGGAGGCGGCCTTGCCGAGGGAAAAGGAAGTCGCGGCGCCGCCGCTAAGAGATGCGCCCGCTTTGATGGCGCCGCCTGTTGCCGCTGCGCTTGCGCGCATAGCGCCGCCCGCGAGCGCGCCGCCGGCAATAGCGCCCGCTCCAACGCCTGCCGCGGTTCCGACGACTGCGCCAGCGCCGAGTTGCGGTGCGCCTGAAACAAGGCCGGCGGCGATGCCAGGACCGAAGATTCCAAGCGCGACGAGTGCGAGCGACGCCAGAATGACGGTCGCGGCGTCTTCCAGGGTCACGTCTCCGGGCGTGATTTCCGCCGTGACAGATCCAAAGAGAGTGGAGCCGATGCCGACAATCACCGCCAGCACCATGAGTTTGATCCCGGATGAGATGACATTCCCGAGAACGCGCTCAGCCAGGAACGACGTCTTATTCCAAAGTGCAAAGGGAATGAGAACGAAACCTGCAAGCGTCGTCAGCTTGAACTCAATGACCGTGACGAAAAGCTGGATCGCCAAAAAGAAGAACGCGAAGAGCGTGATGAGCCAGGCGAGAAACAGAATGGCGATGGTGACGAAGTTGACGAAGAAACCGACCGGGCCTGTCAGATCGCCGATCTCTTCAAGCAAGGGATGTCCGGCAGTGAATCCGGTGTCGGCGACGAAACCGGGGCGCAGCAGATCGGCGGCCGTGATGGTCGAACCGGACGCATTCAGACCAAGCTGCGCGAAGCTCTCGAAGATGACATTGGCGAGAAATGCGAAATTGTTGAGGATGAGGGCGAAGAACCCGACATAGAGAACCTTCTTGACGAAGGTTCCGATGATGTTGTTTTCCGGCCCCATCGCCCAGAAGACCCCGGCGAGGACGACATCGATGCCGATCAGGAACGCCGTCAGATAGGCGACGTCGGGACCAAGCAACCCGAAACCTGAATCGATATAGGTCGAAAAGGTCGCCAGAAACCGATCGATGATGCCGAGGTCTTCCATCGCTCTCCCCTGTCAGCGCGTGTAGGCGCTGGCTCCCCCAACAAAACGGGCGAGCTTTTCGCGGCCCTCTCGCTCGATCTGAAGATCGCGGGCGCGCGCCAGCGCGTCGGCGCGATATTGCACCGCCATCATTTCCTGCATCTGCATGGTCTGTTTGACGCCGAGCGCGGCGATCTGATTACCGGTCTGCGAAACCGAAAGATTGCCTTCAGCGATCGCCGTTTCCGCCAGCATTGCGTCGAGGGATGACGTGTCCGCCTTAAGCGTTTGAACGATCTGGGACTGAACCAGGAGCGTGTCGTTAAACGCCGAACGGGCGGACACCCATTGCATTTCCGCAGCGGTCGCCATCTGTGTGCGCGACCATGTGGAATAGTCTTCGGGGAAGTTTTCCTGAAAGAGCCGGTCGGTTTCGCTGACGACGTAGGAGATCGATCGCGCCCGGTCCATCAGGACCGAAATCTCGTTGAGGAGTCGATTGATCTCCGCTTGCGGATTGTATCCGGTACGGACGAGATTGGTCGCCTGGTTGATGAGCATGTCAGCTTCGTTCTGAAGCTGCTTCACCTGATTGTTGATCTGCTCCAGCGTGTTCGCTGCTGTGAGGATGTTCTGAGCGAGATTGGAGGGATCGATCACGATGTCTCCGATCCCGAAAATAGCGTGGGCGGGTGGCGCAATGGTCATTGGCGCGGCCGCCAGTAAGAGAGCGGCAATCATTCTGCGGCGCATGGAACATCTCCTTTTGTTGCGGGGGTGGCGGTTATGAGGTCAGCCGCCCAGGCCAGGTCGCGGGCGTGCAGCCAGTGGACGGCGAACTCTTCGGGGTGTGCGCTTTGGACTTCGTCGATGAGCTTGTGATCGGCTTTCGATGACGCGGCGCAGAAAGCGAGACTGACGGGCCCGAGATCGAGATCGAACAGACGGTTTCCCGAACGCGACTGGAAATAATAGTCCTGCCGCGGACTTGCCTCCGCGATGATTTCGATCTGACGGTCGTTTAATCCGAACGCGCGATAGGTGTCCTGCTGCTGGGGTTCGAGTGCACGGTCATTCGGCAGGAAGATGCGCGAGGGACAGCTTTCGATAATCGCGGGCGCGATGGTGCTGCCGGAGATGTCCGATAAAGACTGCGTTGCGAAAATGACCGAGACATTCCGTTTCCGGAGCACTTTAAGCCATTCGCGAATGCGCTCGGAGAAGAGCGGGTTGTCGAGAAACACCCAGGCTTCATCCAGAATGAGTAAGGTCGGTCTGCCGTCGAAGCGTGCCTCCAGCCGTTGAAAGAGGTAGGTCAGCGCGGGCGGCACGAGCGAGGGCTGGTGCATCAGCTCCTCCATCTCGAAGCATTGCCAATCGTTTTGCCCCAGTGTTTCGTTATCGGCATCGAGCAAGGCGCCATGGGCGCCTGCGAGCGTGTAGGGCGCGAGCGCCTGTTTGAGCCGGTTGGATTGCAGGAGCACCGACAGGCCGGTCATCGTCCGCTCTGCTTTCGGCGCCGCGCTCAACGATGTCAGCGCCGTCCAGACGGCGTCTTTGACATCGGGGTCGATGGCGACGCCTTCATGGGCGAGAAGGCCGGAAACCCATTCCAGCGCCCAGGACCGCTCTACATCTGCATCGATACGGGCGAGCGGCTGAAAACAAAGCCCCCTGTCTTCACCGAGCGCATAATGTTCGCCTCCCATGCCGGCGGTGATGGCGCGGGCCGATCCGCCTTTGTCAAACAGGAAGACTTGAGCCCCGGCGTAGCGCCGGAACTGAGCTGCAATCAACGCGAGCAGCACCGACTTGCCGGCGCCGGTCGGGCCGACAACCAGCATGTGTCCGACATCGTTCTGGTGGGGCACGAGCCGAAATGGGGTGTTCGAGTTCGCAGTTGCGTAGAGAAGCGGCGGGCCGTTCAAATGAGCATTCTCGACTGGGCCTGCCCAGACCGCCGAAAGCGGCATCATGTGAACGAGATTGAGTGTGTGGATGATCGGCTGACGCACATTCGCGTAGGCGTGACCGGGCAAGCCGCCGAGCCATGCATCGACGGCGTTGACCGTTTCGTTCATCGCAACGAAACCCCGTCCATTGATGATCCGCTCCACCTCACGGATCATCTCGTCAGCTGCGGCCGCATCCCCATCCATGATCGCGACCGATGTCGTCACATAGCCATAGCTGACATGATCTTCTCCGAGCGCCTGAAGCGCCGCATCGGCGTCTGCCGCCTTATTGTCCGCATCCGTATCGACGAGTGCAGAAGCTTCATTCGTCATGACCTCTTTGACGATCGCCGTCAGGGATTTTCGTTTGGCGAACCACTGACGCCGGTATCGGCCGAGAACCTTTGTCGCCTCCGATTTGTCCATCGGCAGGAAACGGGTCATCCAGCGATACGGAAATCCCAGACGATTCAGATCGTCGAAAAGGCCCGGCTCGGTTGCGTTCGGAAAGCCCTGCAGGGAGAGGACGCGCAGATGGTCGCCGCCGAGCATCGGTTCCAAGCCGCCAACAAGATCGACGCCTCCCAGAACCGCATCGAGATAGGCGGGCGTTTCAGGAGCGCAAACCGGATGGCGTTTGGAAGATAGGCTCGACTGGAGGTAAGTCAGCGTCTCGTTGTCTGTCAGAAAACGCGCTTCGGGTACCACAGAGGCGATAAGATCGAGACTGCGGTCGGTTTCAGCGATGAACCGGGCGAGATGATCGAAAGCGGCGAGCCCGGCTTCTTCCGCCGGCTTTTCAACAAACGCATCCTCGATGCGATTGACGCTGTCGGCAGGCGGCAGAAAGGCGAAGGTCAGCGTGTAGCGGCTTTCGAACAGAGCGCCGGCTTCAGTGAAGCGTCCCCTGCGTTCCTCGTCGATTAACCAGCCCACCGGGTCGCGCCACTGACTTTCCGGATAGTCCGTCGCCGGTTCGCGAGCCGCCTCGAAATAGAGCGCCCAACCGGAACCGAAACGCTTCAAGGCGTTGTTGATGCGTGAACAGACGGAAACGAGGCTCGCCGCCGTCGCGCTCTCCAGATCCGGCCCGCGAAACATCGCGGATCGCTGGAAGCTCCCATCCTTGTTCAGGACGACGCCAGGCGCAATCAGACAGGCCCAGGGCAGAAAGTCTGCAAGCCTCTTATTTGACTGCCGGTATTCCTTGAGATTCATCATGCGAGATACCCCTCATGGCGGATGTGGCGTAGAACCACGTCCATGAATTTCGGATCGCGTTTCGCCATGAAGACGCAGGCGCCGTGGGCGATGATCCAGTAGAGGATGCCGGCGACCCAGACCTGAAGCCCCAGGCCCAGCGCAGCCGCGATCGTGCCGTTGAGAATGGCGGCGTTGCGGGGGGCGCCGCCCATCAGGATCGGCTCGGTCAAAGAGCGGTGCACGGGTATGGCGAAACCTTCGGTCATCAGATCGTCGCGCCGCCGCCGAACGAGAAGAAGGACAAGAAGAAACTCGTCGCCGTGAAGGCGATGGAGAGCCCGAACACGATCTGGATCAGTTTGCGGAAGCCGCCGCCCGTATCGCCGAACGCCAGCGTCAGGCCGGTAATGATAATGGCGAGCGTGCCGACGATCTTGGCGACCGGTCCCTCGATCGACTGGAGGATGGAATCAAGAGGCGCTTCCCAGGGCATGCCGGACCCGGCCGCATGGGCGGGACCAACAAGGACGATGAGACCGAGCGTGATTGCAAGCGCGCGGCAGGTGTGTTTCGTCAGGATCATGATGAGCTTCCTTTCAGTTTGACGATTTGGCTGACGGGTGAGGAAAATGGCTCCAGGCGATAGTCATCGGCCTCGCGGCCAAGCACCCGGCTGATTGTCCGTATCCGGCGTTCCGGTCCGCGCCCTGCGATGAACACGATGAGATCGATGGCTTCGGCGATCAGGGCGTGCGGCGTCTGCGCCGTCACTTCCGACACAAGCTGTTCAAGGCGCCGGAGTCCGCCGCCTGCGGAGTTGGCGTGAATGGTGGCGATTCCGCCCGGATGGCCCGTGTTCCAGGCTTTGAGCATGTCGAGGGCTTCGCCGCCGCGAACTTCGCCGACGATAATCCGGTCGGGTCGCAGCCGCAGGGTCGAGCGAACGAGATCGGCCATGGCGACAGCGCCGGCCTGCGTCCGCAGATTGACCTTGTCCCTGGCCTCGCATTGCAGTTCGCGCGTGTCTTCGAGGATCACCACGCGATCGCCGCTCATTGCGACTTCGGCGAGCAAGGCGTTTGCAAGGGTGGTTTTGCCCGACCCGGTGCCGCCGACGATCAGGATGTTCATGGCGTCTCGGACGGCGGCCCTGAGCGCGTTGGCGTCTTCTGCACTTGTCACACCAGTCTCGACATAGTCTTCGAGCGTGAAGACGCGGGCGGCGGGCTTCCGAATGGAAAAGCACGGCGCCGTGGTCACTGGCGGGATGACGCCCTCGAAGCGTTCTCCCCCGCCCGGCAACTCGGCGCTGACAATGGGGTGGAGTCTGTCCACTTCCTGACCGATATGACTGCCGACGACGCGAATGACCCGTTCGGCTTCCGCAGCGGGCATGACTGTCCCGGTCTCCATGCGGCCGTCGCCATGGGCGTCGATCCAGATCTTGCCATCGGGATTGACCATCACTTCAACAATGGCGGGGTCATCCAACGCCTCGACGACAGCCGGTCCCATGGCGGTTTTCAGCATGGTCTCGGTTCGAAGGTAGGTTTGGGAGCGCGCGTCAGGCATCGGCATGCTCCCTTTCCGAGTCCGGGGCCGGCGGCGTCTCGTGAAGACGCATCAACTCGTCCTTGGTGAAGAAGGCGCTCTCGTCGGACATGACATCCTGGAGCGCGGCGAAGATGACGGTCTCGCCGTCCGCGAGGACGGTTTGCAGGCTCTCAATGAAGCGCTCGAAACGCGCAGCGCCCTGCGCCTGGGCGGCGCGCTTGTCTGCATCCGGCACGGGAGGAATGACGGTCAGGAAATAGCGGACGAACAGCGCGAAGGCTTCAGCCGTTATGACCTGACTGCGATTGAGGCTTTCGGCCTGCCGGGTCATGCGGTCCAGACGCCGGATCAGCGCGGCGTCCCGTTTGACTTCATGTTCGCCCATGAAAAACGCGGTGAGCGCGTCGTTGACAATCTGGGATTCATTCGATCCCGGACGTTTCGCCAGCGCCTTCAATCGGGCGTGATTGAGGGGGTCGATATAGGACCAGATGCGGGGTTTGGTGGAGGGCATCGTTCAAAAATCCATCAGGTCAATCTTGGGGGTTCCCTTGTCGACGCCGTAAGCGCGGCGCGCGGTGTCGGTCGCACGGGCGAGGTCCGCCGCGCGTTTGATCGCAACCTCATCGCTATCGCTGGCAGGCGTATCGGCGCGATCCTGTTCGGCGGCGTCGATGTCCGGTTGCGCAGGCGCGTCGATTTCCGGCTTGAGGTCCTTGCCGCCATCATCCGCATCATGACCGTTCCCGAATGAGGACCGGACGAGGCGTTCATCGACCGCGCGGCGCCGGTCTCCCCAGTCTTCTGTGCGAGATGGCGGCCGGTCCGCATAAGGCGTTCCGCGATCACCGATCGACGCCGGTGCACCCACGCGATCGGAGAAATTGGCGTCCTCGAAATATCTAAGTTTTTTCGCCCGGATCGGCGGCAAGCCGGAAACAAGGACGACCTCATCATCGGCGGGAAGCTGCATCACTTCGCCGGGCGTGAGGAGCTGGCGCGCCGTCTCCTGCCGCGAAACCATGACATGGGCGAGCCAGGGCGCCAGGCGGTGTCCGGCATAGTTGCGCATAGCGCGCATCTCGGTCTTGGTGCCGAGGGCGTCGGAAATTCTCTTCGCCGTGCGTTCGTCATTGGTCGCGAAGGCGACGCGCACATGGCAATTGTCGAGGATCGAATTGTTTGGCCCATAGGCTTTTTCGATCTGATTGAGGGACTGAGCGATCAGGAAGGCGCGCAACCCGTAACCCGCCATGAAGGCCAAGGCGCTCTCAAAGAAGTCGAGCCGGCCGAGCGCGGGAAACTCGTCGAGCATCAACAAGACCTGTCGGCGGCGATCGCCATCGATCTGGCCGTCCAGCTTCTCGGTCAGCCGGCGGCCTATCTGGTTGAGAATGAGCCGGACGAGCGGCTTGGTGCGTGAAATATCTGAGGGCGGAACAACGAGGTAAAGTGAGACCGGCTTGTCTGCATCTATGAGATCCGCGATGCGCCAGTCGCAAGCAGATGTCACCTCCGCCACGGTTGGGTCGCGATAAAGCCCTAAGAAGCTCATTGCCGTGGACAGGACGCCGGACCGCTCATTCTCTGACTTGTTCAGAAGCTCTCGGGCGGCTTGCGCGACCACGGGATGCGGCCGCGCTTCGCCATCGTCGCCCAGATGGTTCGTGGACATCATGACCCAGAGGGTTTTCTCGAAGGGGCGGTCGGGATCAGACAGAAAGCGCGCGACCTGCGCGAGCGTCTTTTCTTTCTCGGCGTAGAGAACATGCAGGATGGCGCCGACCAACAGAGCGTGGCCGGTCTTCTCCCAATGGGTGCGCCGCTCCAGAGCGCCTTCAGGATCGACCAGAATGTCCGCAATGTTCTGAACGTCGCGAACTTCGTTCGCGCCTTTGCGGACTTCCAGAAGCGGGTTGTATTTGGCGCTGCTGGCATTGGTGGGGTCGAACAGAAGGCAATGAGAGAATTTCGAGCGCCACCCCGATGTGAGCTGCCAGTTCTCACCCTTGATGTCGTGAATGACGGCGCTTTGCGTCCAACTCAGTAGGGTTGGAACAACGAGACCAACGCCCTTGCCGGATCGCGTCGGCGCGAACGCCATGACATGTTCAGGGCCGTCATGACGAAGATAGTCGTCATCGAAGCGCCCAAGAAAAACGCCGGAGGGCTTGAGCATGCCGCAAGTCTGCAAGTCCTTGCGGGCGGCCCAGCGTGACGATCCGTATGTCGTCAGATTCTTGGCTTGCCGTCCGCGCCAGACCGAGCCGATGGCGGCGACGAACGCACCGAGGAATCCGCTGCCGGCTGCAATGGCGCCGCCTCTGGCGAAAACACCCGGCGCGTAGGCGTCGAAGGCGTACCACCATTCAAACAGACGCCATGGATAGTAGACAGGGGCTTCGCCGACGTGAAACCAGGCCGGTCCGAGATAGGCGTCATAGGAAAACTGCGCGGCCACCCATTGCGTCGACAGCCAGACACCGCAAACAATCGTGCAAAGTACGATAATAATCTGTCCAACGAGTATTGATTGCGGCGACACGGGGCATCCTCATAAATTCTGATGAAGACAGCTTCGTGCTTGGAGCAAGGACTCGTCTACTCCGGAAAGAGTATAGAAATTTGAACAAGATCAGGGCGTTCAGTGGGATATTCCGCTGCAATCCGCTTAGAGTTAGGGTCGGTAGAAGTATAGTCGGTCTGTAGTCCGACAGATAACGCCTTGTTCGACGTTCAATGAGGTTTTTTAAGGAAAACTGAGAGCGGAGACGTCAGGCGCTGCTATTCGAACAAGTCGCCTTCGGGCTTGATGCAGTCCGGTCCCTGATTGCGTGCGTCATTCACATAGGCGTTGACCTTATGCGCCGCCATCCATTCCGACGGACACGGCTTGAGCATCTCAACGGCAATCTCCGGCGGTGCATTGAACCAGGCGTCGAGCTGATCCGCACCGAGTATGACTGGCATCCGATCATGCAGCTCGGCCATGAAATCGTTTGGCTCGCAAGTGATCGTGGTGCAGGTCAAATGGATCTCTCCCGTTTCCGGGTCTTTCCATTCGTCCCAAAGCCCTGCCATTCTGAATGCTGGCTCCTTCGCAGGATAGATGTAGTGCGGCGGATCGCCTTTCTTGCGCGGCCGTTTCCACTCGAAGAAGTTCATCGGGATAATGCAACGCTGACTTTTCTTCCATGCCGACCGGAACGTCGCTTTTTCCTGCAATGTCTCGGCGCGTGCATTGTGGGTACGAAATTTCTTCTCCGAAAGCGGTTGCTTCCACCAACTTGGCACGAGGTCCCATGTTGCTTTCTCAATGACGCGCTCGCCGTCTCTCAACCGGACAATATGGACCGTTGTCGTCGGCGCGATGTTGTAGCAAGGCTCAAGATTGGTCGTCGGGGCGCCAATTGCGCCTGAGAGTTCGCATATCTCTGAAAAGGTAAGGCTCTGATCGCCGCGTCCGCACATCTTCCTAGGTTAGCAAATGATGGTGCGTTGCGCTATTTTCCAACGTCACTACCGCCAAATGTTCTGCCGAATTGGGTTGTTTGGCCCCTTGGTCCTGAATTCGGACGTCACCCAGCGGCGCCTATTTTGCGAATGCCGGTCCGTTGAAATCCCCATCGTTGTTAAACAGGCAGGTAAAATCTCCTGCCTTGATGGACGCTTCGATCTCGTCGCGGGTCGCGCGTTCCGCCTTAATGTTGTCGATAGCGTAGCCAATTGTCCGTTCGAGCAACGCTCCGCGCACAGTGCGGTCGAACGGCGCCATCTCAGGCGCAGGCGAGCGCGTCGCGCGGATATTCGAGGTCTGCTGGAAAAGATTGGTTTCCGTGTGAAATATTGGCCGCGGATCGAGATGGAGGTTCAGATAGGCGAGTTCCGCCGCGATCTCCCGCGCTTGCAGTTCCGAGACCGGGCCGGAGATCAGCTTCGCTTTCTCGTGAAACCAGTTCATTGCGCCGCCGCTATCGTTGAACACCGCAAAAACGGCGAAACCGTCGAGCCGCAGCATCAAGGTCTGTCCTTCAGAGAGGTCGACAAAATCGAATCTCTCCGCCGACAGCTCAGTGCGCGTCGGTAGGGTGAGGAATGAACCGGTCGCCGCCTGATCGACATGCGCCCCATTGTAGAAGCAACGCACAAGGCAATGCAGGTGGTGTAGCTCTTCCCAAGTGTGAAAATCCGAAATGCGCTCATCGCCGAGCCTTGCATCACGATGCCATCGGAACGAACGGTCCTTCAAGTGGGTCTTGAGAAAGATCAGACCCAGCCAGACGATAATGTTGAGAAGTCCGCCATTGGCGGCGTAGTCGTTGAAAGCAGTATGGCCTGCTCGCACAAGCTCACTCATGGGCGTTTCTATCTCGCGCCCCATCAGCGAGTTACATTCCGCGCAACATGGAATCTTGAGCCGGTCATATCGAAATTGCTGACCATTTGAGAGCGTCATCGCGCATGTGTGGAGGTCGTAACGGCGTAACATCCAATCGGGAATGACATGCTCATCGTTGAACGGTTTCGTTCCAGGCCGCGCACCACAGATGAAACAACAATCGCCGAGGCAGATGTCATCGACGAACCGCCGGGTGCTGAAGAAAATTACTTTCCCGTCGTCGTCAATGATCGATCCGTCGTTTGTCTTCGTCCACATCGTTTCGCGCTCTCTGCGTCGGTTTCCTGCTTATGACCGCAGCCACCGCCACAAGGTCGCAAATTGTCGTCCTGCTTCGATGGCATAGCGCCGATTATAGCTCCGGCCGGCTGTTTTCAGGTTAACAACAGCTTGGCTGCGTTGGGTCCGCTATGTCGCCGCCAATAAAAGCGTGTCGTGTCTTCTCCCCACGTGGATCAGTGAAAGTCTCGGCTATAGAATAGTTTCTTCGCCTGCTCGCGCGGATGGCGAGCGCCGGCGCCATATCGGGCGTGCTGGGCTCTCTGGAGTTCCAGCGAGATCAGTTCAGAAACCCGGTGCGGGGAGGTATTGCCTGCGCCATGTCGATTGTCCGGAGCGGGCCGTTTGGCCTCATCGGCGTTGTCATGGGTGGGATCGATCACGCCAGCGCCGGCCGCCGGATCGCCCAGCGCGTCGAGCAGGATCGAGTAATCCTCTATCCGCGAGGCGATGATATGGGTCACGACGCCTTCGCGCTGTAGTCGGCCCTGAATGCGCAAGAGGCGGCCGGTCATCACCTCCTTGCGAAATTTCTTAAAGACCTTCGGCCAGACAATGACGTTGGCGGTCGCGCCATCGTCTTCAAGCGTGATGAAGATGACCCCGCTCGCCGTTCCGGGTCTCTGCCGCGTGATGACAAGGCCGGCGATGCTGACCCAGCCGCCATTCGGTTGGGCGCGCAGCGCGCGGGTCGGAAGAAATGACGGAAGGTCTGGCCGCAGAAGCGCGACCGGATGGGCCCGCAGCGTGAGGCGGGCTGAGACATAGTCTTCGAACACTTCCTCAGCTTCGCTCATCACGGGCAGCAGGGTCTCGATGGCCGGCAAGCCTTCGCCATGTTGCTCGAACAAAGGCAGCGGTTTGTCGCCGCCAAGTCCGGCCACCTCCCACAGGGCCTGGCGGCGTGAGAGACCGTAGTCGGCAAATGCGTCCGCGCCGGCCAGTTTGGAAAGGGCCGAGCGGGAGAGGCCAGCGCGCCGCCAGACGGCGTCGATGGCGCGATAGCCATTGCCGCGCGCCGAAGCGAGCCAGTGACCGTCCTCTTCCGAAAACCCCTTGATCTGACGAAAGCCCAGCCGGACGGCGAGCGATCCGTCTGCGTCATATTCGAGAACATTGTCCCAATAGCTGCGCTCCGCGCAGACAGGCAGAACCGAGACGCCATGCTGGCGGGCGTCGCGGACAATCTGCGCCGGAGCGTAGAACCCCATCGGCTGCGAGTTCAAAAGCGCGCAGCAGAAGACTTCCGGATGATGGCGTTTGATCCAGGACGAGGCGTAAACCAGCAAGGCAAAACTGGCGGCGTGGCTTTCCGGAAAGCCATAGCTCGAAAACCCTTCAAGCTGACGGAAGCAGTTCTCGGCGAAAGTCTTGTCATAGCCGCGCGCGAGACAGCCTTCGAGAAAGCGTTCCTTGAAATCTTCTACGGCGCCCTGACGCCGGAAGCCATTGAGTGCGCGGCGCAGCGCGTCGGCCTCGGTCGGTGTAAACCCGGCGGCGACGATGGCGATCTGCATGGCCTGTTCCTGAAAGAGCGGGACGCCATAGGTTCGCTCAAGAACCTCTTTCAGCTCTTCGGAAGGATAGACCACTTCTTCCTCGCCGTTTCGGCGTCGCAGATAGGGATGAACCATGTTGCCCTGAATGGGACCCGGACGGATGATTGCGACTTCAGCGATCAGGTCCTGAAAATTGCGCGGACGCATGCGCGGAAGGAAATTCATCTGCGCGCGCGACTCGATCTGGAAGACGCCGATCGTGTCGGCTTTGCAGATCATATCATAGACGGCGGGATCGGCCTGCGGAGTGGTGGCCAGCGTGTAGCGCTCCCCTTTCCAGAGCTTGATGAGATCATAGCTCTTGCGGATGCAGGTCAGCATGCCAAGCGAGAGCACGTCGATCTTCAGCATGCCGAGCGCGTCGATATCGTCTTTATCCCATTCAATGACGGTGCGATCGTCCATCGCGGCGTTCTCGATCGGCACCAGCTCGTCGAGGCGACCGCGGGTAATGACAAAGCCGCCGACATGCTGGGACAAATGCCGCGGAAAGCCGATGATCTCCTTTGTCAGCTCAAGGGCGAGCCGGAGCCGACAGTCGCGGATATCAAGTCCTGCGGATCGCGCGCGGTCATTGGTGACGCCTTCTTCCGACCAGCCCCAGACTTGCGACGACAGAGCCGCAACGGCGTCCTCGGAAAGCCCCATCGCCTTGCCCACCTCGCGAATGGCGCGGCGCGAGCGGAAATGCACGACGGTCGAACACAGCCCCGCGCGGTCACGGCCGTATTTCTCGTAAATATGCTGAATGACTTCTTCACGCCGCTCGTGCTCGAAATCGACATCGATGTCGGGCGGCTCATTGCGCGCTTCGGAGATGAAGCGCTCGAACACCATCGTAATCATGTCGGGCGAAGCTTCGGTGACGCCCAACGCATAGCAGACGACGGAATTGGCCGCACTGCCGCGTCCCTGACAGAGAATCCCCTTGGACCGTGCGAAGACGACGACATCATGCACGGTCAGAAAGTAGCGCGCATAGTCGAGGTCAGCGATGACCGTCAGCTCCCTTTCGACCATTGCCCGGACCTTGAGCGGCACGCCATCCGGATAGCGTCGCGCAAGCCCGTCTTCGGTGAGCTGGCGAAGGCGTTCATCCGGCGCCATGCCGCCCGTGATTTCGTCGGGATACTCGTATTTCAGTTCATCGAGCGAGAAGGCGCAGGCCGTCGCAATCTCCCAGGTGTTCGTAATCGCTGAAGGGTGGGCCTGAAACAGCCTGCGCATTTCGAATTCGGATTTAAGGCGGCGTTCTGCGTTTGGCTGCGCGATACGGCCGAGCCGGTCGATGGTGGTCTTCTCGCGGATACAGGACAGGACATCCGCGAGCCGGATGCGCCGGCCTTCGTGCATGATGACATCGCCAAGGGCGACGATCCGCACGCCGATTTCGTCAGCGAGCGCTGCGCGCATGACAAAGTGCGAAGCGTCCTCACCATCATAACGCGGCGCCAGCCCGATAAAGACATCGCGATCAAAGGCGGCTTTCAGCGATTTCACCATCTCTGAAAAACCGGGTCCGCATAGCGCGACCAGAATGCTGCCGTCGCCCCATTCGAGAAGGTCGGCCAGCTCCAGCCGGCAATCGCCTTTGACCGTGCGCCGCTTGCCGAGCGTCAGCAGGCGTGTAAGGCGGCCGAACGCTTCGCGTGTTTTCGGATAAGCGAGGATTTCACTGTTGTCGGTGAGGACCAGGCGCACGCCGACAATGAATTTCACGCCGAGCGCCTTGGCGACCGTGTGTCCGCGCACGATCCCGCCAAATGTGTTCCTGTCTGCGATGGCGATGGCGTCAAGCTCCAGCTTGGCGGCGCGCTCGACCAGTTCCTCGGCGTGCGAGGCGCCGGTGAGGAAGGTGAAGTTGCTCATCGTGCAGAGTTCCGCATAGCTCATGGGAACCTCCCGGCGACGAACCAGCTCTGTTCGTCCTGGCCCGGATAGGTCAGGAGCCAGAACCGCGCGCCATCCGCCGTATCGACGGTCCAATAGTCCCGCGTTCTCAAATCCTCCGTTCGCCACCATTCTGGCGTCAGCCTTTCGGGACCTTTCGCCGAGGAGAGGGCGTAGATGGCGCCGCGCCACTGAAAACGGCGTGGCGGCCGGCCGCCATCAAGAAGATGCAAAGGCTCAGGCGGCCGGAACAGCCGGAGCGGCCGTTTGCGCGGCGCGGGGGCCCAGGCGAGCGCGCTCCGCCGGTCGACAGCCTCGACGAGGTCGAATTCACGGTCTGGCTGGTGGCTGTCGCGCGCAGCAAATGCGCGCACATGATCGAAGCCGATCCGGTTGCCAAGGGTTGTCAGAAGCTGCGCAACGCCGGCGTTCTCCCTTACGCGGTCGTCAATTTCGGCCTGCCGGTGCCGCACGGGCTCGACATGACTTGCCGCAAGCCGGAAGCCATCGGCGCCGAATTCAATTCTGAGCTTCGAGAGCGGATGCGCGAATTGCTGCAAGACGGCCTTGGCGTCGAAACAAGGCCGGGCAAAACCGGCGCTCAGATGATGGTCGCCGGTATCGACGCAACGCACGGTGAGCGTGAAAGCCCGCGCGCCCTTGCGGTCCTGTTCCAACCGTCCGCATACGGACGATGCCAGTCTTTGCAGCACCGCCTCGATGTCGGAGAGGAGCCCGACAGGATCGGGCAAGGTCATGCGCGCGGCGTAGATGGGATCGGCGCTTGCGGGCGTTACGGGATCTGCGGTCTGGCCGAGTGCGGCGGCAAGGGCGCCGGTGAGGCTGAGGCCGAACCGGCGGGCGAGTTCGCTCGTTTTTACCTCATAGAGCTGGCCGATGGTTTTGAGACCGGCGCGGGCCAACGCACTGGCCGTCTCGTCTTGAACGCCGAGCGCGCCCACGGGAAGTGGGGCAAGCGCCGCGCCGGTCCGGCCCGGCTCCGCAATCGCGACGGGCGCGGAGGAGAACCGCGCCAGCGCACGGGCGGCGCCCTTCGAATCGGCGATCCCTGTTCGCGCCGCGACAGACACCGCTTCCAGCCGGTCGATGGCGTCGACCGCAAGCGCCTCTTCGCCGCCGAAAAGATGCGCGCAGCCGGCGATATCGAGGAGAAGTCCGTCAGGCGCGTCGAGGGCGACACGCGGGCTCAGCACGTCGGCCCAGCGCCAGAGCGCGCGCAACAGCGCATCTTCGCGCGCTGCATCGGCGGGCTCGGTCAGAAGGTCCGGACAGATCGCCCGCGCATCGGGCAGGGTCAGCCCCATGCGGACGCCGGCCCTGATCGCCTCGTCGGAGGGATGGGTGACGCGCCATGAATTGTTGACCTCGTCTATGATCGCAAAAGCGCCTGCGAGGCGGCCATCGCCCTTGCGCCTCCAGCGGTCAAGCGGCAGTCGCGGCAGCCAAATGGATAGCACCCGTTTGCCGGCCACCGTTCGCATCGCCTTCCCCTTCCCAACTCACCCGCCACGCGCCGCCGCCTCCGCGCTTGTCTTTCATACTTATCCACGCCCATTGGTTTTCACCGGCCTGCCGGCACTCCCATCGTGTTTCCGCGGCCGATGTCTGGGCGCGTCCGTTGATGAGCATGATCCCGACAGCGCCGCTTTCTTCCGCCGCGATCTGAAGCCGGCGGCTCTCGCGCAGATCAGGACCCTGTCCGATCTCGGCGATGATGGCGGCGGGGGTGCGAAGGGCCTGTTCGGCGGCCCACAGAATTTCGGCGCGTGAAACGCCAGCGATGAGCGTGATGCGGGCCGGATCGAGAAAATCCTGCAAGGCGGCGGGATTGAGCGTTTCGATTTCGCGCTGAAGGCCAATCCAGAAAATCGGCCCTGACATCCGCGAAGCAATGAGCACCGCGAACATGTCGGCGGCGTTTCCAAGGGCTTCGTGGACGCGGCCTCGTGCGAGGCTGAGCCCAGGCCCCAGGCCAAGCGCGTCGTGGCGTGCGGTCGATATCGTTCGAAAGGCCCCTTGCGGGAGCCTGGCGGGAGAAGATGGCGCTGTCATAGTGTTCTTATTTTGTTCTTTTGAAAAGTAAAGAGTCAAGGCGATTTTGACGCGCACGCCTTCTCGTGGAACCGCGAGGCGTTTGAAATCACAGTTTGTGATTTCAAACCGGCGACGAAAATTGAAGGTGAATCAGCGCTTTCGCGGCTTTGGCGCCGGAAGCGAGGCTTGTGAGTCCGCTGGGCCGAATGTGTGATCGAACACATCAACCCAGTCGTCCCGTTCGAGCTGCATCGCCATTTCCCGCAGGTCGCGAATGAACTCCAAGCGGGTTCGGTAATTGTCCAGCACGATCCTGTCGGTTTCGGCGTTGATCTTGCGGGTCTCCGCATAGACCTTTTCCGCTTCGGCGAGGATCTTCGAGACTTCCGCGGAAATCTTCTCATTCGACTTGGCGGGCGTATCAAGAACCGCCTTGATGCGTCCGAGCGCGCTTTGAGCAATCGACCCCATCTCCTCCCGAAGAGTCGACCCGTCCTCGGTCGGCAGTTTCGCGTCGAGCAGTTGCTCGATCTGGGAATAGAGCTTCTCCTGAAGCGACCGGCGGTGTTTCAATGCGTTGGGTCCGGCGATGACGCGCTCTGCGGGCAAAGCGCCGCGACGAAACTCGACGAATGTGTCGATAATGACCTTGGACAGACGGACGGCCACTTCCGTCTTCATGCCCATGGACATCATCGCAACGCCATGTTCGGTATAGGCCCAGGGGGCGCGCCGCGATCCGCCGCGTCCGTCGTTTGAAATCACATTTTGTGATTTCAAACCCTCCCACTCGGCATCGGAAAGCTGGAAGGCGTAGTCCGATGTGAACTTGTCCGCATTGCGCGAACGATACTGGTTCACGGCGCTGACTGTGGTTTCGTAAAAGTCAGCGAGGTCGTTGGCGAGAATGACCGGCGTTTCACGCACGATCAGGATCGCGTTCTGTACAGCCAATTCAGTACTGGCGCCTTTTTTCTTCTTATCCGACATTGATTCTCGACCCCCTGATTACCTGATAACATTCCTGACTAAAAACATCGAACTATTCACCCGATTCCCCTTCCGCGCGTCAGCGTCCAACTGATCCCGCCGTCCCGGACGAGGCCGCTCACCGACTTGCCGAGATTTCGGTCCATCACCTCCCGCCACGGGACGAGGGTAAAATCGCGCGTCCGCTCGATGACGGCGTATCTGCCGCTCGGTCGTTCGACCGCCTGCGTGTACACACCGTTCACGCGCCCAGCCGCCGGCGCTGGGGCATAGGGTTTGCCAAGCGTTTCGGCGAGGGCGTCGCCGGCGTCCTTCAGGTCATGCGCTTCGAGCCTGTCGAGCACGGACTGAGGAAGGCGACCATGCTCGCGATTGATAAGGCCCTGCTGCATCAGGAATTGCCGCCGTGCGACACGCGCGGTTTCGACCTCGCCTGCGAAACCATGAACGGCGCCAGCATCATCGAAATCCCGCAAATGCTCATCGAGCCAGGTCGCGCCCATCGCCGAGTTCATCTGCGCCAGCCGCAAAGAGGAATGCACCCTGATCTCGACGGGGCGTCTTAAGGCGGCGGCTTTCTCATAATCGCCTGCGCGGTCCAGATAGTCTTCGGGCACGCGCCAGCTTCCGTCCGATGCGCGTGTTGCATGGCCTGCGCGCCGGAGCGCTTCGAGCCGCCTGATATGGGCGGCGACAAATTCGGGCCGGGCGCTCTTATCGTGCGCCATGTGGAGCGCGCTGGAATAGCGCCCCGCATTGGCGGCGGCGATCTCGGCGATGACATGATCGGCCCGGCGCGGGTCCCGGTTCGGTGGCGCGACGGTAACGATGCGGCCTGTCTCAAGAGACGCAAGCCGATCCTCGCCGCCGACGACGATATGGACGGGCCGACCCCCAAGCCCATCGACGACGATGAAGGCGCGGTCGTTGACGTCGTCGGCGACGCCCTTGTCGAGAATGACGCCTGTCACAGGCCGCGCGCCCTCGGATGCGGGATCGAAAATCGCGCCAGCATCGAGCGTGCGCGCGACGCCTTTGTCCCGCATGGCCCGGTGCATGGCCTTGATGATGTCGCCGCGCTCGCCTATGCGTCGCAGATCCGTTTCGGCATGGTCCGCCAATCGCCAGCGTCCCTTTCCCAAGGATTCGGCAAGGGCCATCTCCTGCAATTTCGCAAGACGCATGCGTTCGATCTGCCGGCGCCATCCGTCGCCGGGACGGTGCGGTCCGGACAGATCGACGACACTTTCGCGGGCGCGCCGGATGAGGGCCCGGTCAATCTCTGTGAAACGCTGCTGTCCGACCATGCGGGCCATGCGCGCGCGGCCGTCGGTTTCCGGAACGGGTCCGAGTTCAAGCTCGACGAGCGCCTGCGCGCGTTCGCGCAAACCGCGAGAGATGTAATCGCGGGGGATGACGAGATCGCGCCCATCGTCGCGTTTGCCCGAGATGATGAGATGCGTATGGGGCTGGCCGGTGTCGTAGTGATCGACCGCCACCCAGCCGAGCCGGGTTCCAAGATCGCGCTCCATCTGCGCCGTCAGATCGCGTGTGAATTCGGTGAGGCTGGAAAGCTCGCCCGTATCCTCCGGAGACAGAATGATCCGGAACTGGTGGCGGTCCTCCGCCCCGCGCTCCAGGAATGCCTGTTTGTCGGCGTCCGGGCCATGCCGGTCATAGAGGCGCGAGGGCTCGCCATCCGGGCCGGTCCCATCCCGCTCGACATAGTTGAGGTGGAGCTTCTGCGCGAGACGGCCTTTTGGGTCCATGCGGATGACACGCACCTTGACCAGAACGCGCCGGTAAAACTGTGTGCGCGCGGCGCCGCGTTGCGAGCGGCCGCGTCCGCCGCCTCGGCCGAGTTTTCGGGCGCCCTTCGAGACCTTGCGGAAGAAGCCCTCGACCTTGCGCGCGCCTGACGGCGACCGCATGCGGCCGAGGCGCACCTCGAACCTGTCGCCGTCGCCCGTCATGACGCACACGTCCCATCAGCCGATTTCCGGGGATCACCCCCGAATACGTCAGTTATGACCGGAGTAACCGTGGAATCGGGGGTGCTCCCTACACGAATACTATCACTCCCAAAAATGATGTGCAGACAAGGGATAAGCGCCCAGGGGGCGCTCCCGTCTTTTATCTTGCCATCCGCGCCCCTCACTGACGTTCGTCCCGCGCCCGGCCGGTTTGCGCGCCGGACGCACCCGATCGATCCGGTTCCGGACCAACGAAATAGACCGTGCCGAGCACGTTTTTGACCGGGACCGGTCCGAAATACCGGCTGTCAAAAGAGGTCTGCACATCGGTGGAGACGAGAAAAATCTCATCGGAACGAAGGACAATACAGCCTGTCCAGACCGGCATCTCCCGCCCCGAACCGTCCTGCGCCAGAGCGTATATATCAGGTCGGTTCGGGGCGCGGATGACGCCTCCTTCGGAACAGATTTCCTCTCCCGCCACCGCCCAGACAGTCTTGATGAGGGGAATATGGGACGGCAGATAACCCCGTTCATGGGCGAGCAGGCGCGCCTCATCCGGCGCATATGCAGCGACCATCGCGCCGCGTTTCACGCTTCCGTCAGCGTCGATCCTGTACCATCCGACCGGCGCGCTTTCGCTCGGATTATAGAGCACAAGAGGGTTCGGCGGCGCCGCAACCTGCACCACTGCGGCGGCGCACACGACGGCTGCGGCGGTTCCTGCAATCAGGCGCGCGGCCATGATGGATCGATCCCGTCGCTCGATGTGGATTGGCGTGTTTGGAGCGCATTGTGCAGCGCGCGCCAGCGATGCGGCGCCAGGTCTTCAAGGCTTTCGCCCTCCCGCCGGATCGCATCGAGGGCGACGAAGGCGCGCTTCACTTTCGTTTTTCCGCGCGCTTCGAATAGCAGGACGGCGCCCGGCAGCACGCCCGGAATCTTCGTCAGCGAGCCCTGCGATGATGTGCGGCACACGAACAATCGCCAGTCCCGCGTGCCGTGTTCTCCCGCCTGCCAGCGCTCATAACCGAAGGTCGCGTCCGGCGCGAACGCTGCGAGTCTTCGCCGCCATCCCCGGCGCACAATGAAGCGCGCCGTCCCGAATACAAGCCGGTGATTGAGCCTGTTCTTGCGATACTGAAGGATGACGGCGGTGAGGCGGCCCTCTTCAGGATCGCGCATCGTCGCCGCTCATGTCGCCGTTGGATGCCTTGCGCACAGCCGGATCGGAATCGCGCATCCGCGACCAGCGATCCAGCGCATCTCTATGGTAAACGACTTTGCCGCCATGCTTGCGCCAGTTGGGTCCTTCCTTGCGCCAGCGCATGGCGTTGAGGGTCGATTCTTCGAGCCTCAGATAGGCAGCCGCCTCGGCGGCGGTGAGATATGGACTTTCGACAGTCGGATTTTTTGGGTGCTCCATGATGTCCCCCATTACGCAACAACCTAGTTGGAGCCGGTCGATTTTCGGCTCCTGAAGGAAATTATCGCGGATTTTGAGGCGTGCTGTAGCGGCGAATTCGCGACGTTGCGTTTTCGCCGGGACGATCTTCATCTTGCGTTAAAGAGTTTTTTTGCCGAGGAGGCTGAGATAGCCCTCATTCACCATAAATCGGGCGCGGGCGACAAGCCGTCTTGCCCAGTCTTCATAGTAGCGGGACGGTCCGCCCCAGCGTTCTGCGACTTTCTCCGCGCCGTAAATCGCATCGGCGACATCGCGATGGAACCCGCCGGCATTTACAATATCGATGGCGATAATCCCTTGTGCAAGTCGTGTCGAGTCGCGACTGCGCCCTATCAAAGAGAGTTTTCCGCCTGCTGAATGATAAAGCGACAGGAGCTGGCTCG
This sequence comes from Henriciella mobilis, assembly GCF_003576285.1. Lineage (NCBI taxonomy): Bacteria > Pseudomonadati > Pseudomonadota > Alphaproteobacteria > Hyphomonadales > Hyphomonadaceae > Henriciella > Henriciella mobilis. Next base: position 525,754 of record NZ_QWFX01000006.1, read on the forward strand.
CTGTATCTAATTTTCGCTGATAATGCTGCGTAGAATTGATCTTTACTTCAATGGCACAGCGTTCGCCCACCGAGGCCGGGTTTTCGCATAAAAGCTGCACCCAGAACCTTCTTCCGCCTAAAACAATATGGCGTGCGCCGTCTACAGTTTCGAGTATGACCCGGCGCGTTGGAATGCGGCGAAGTTCGATCTCGTCATGGCGTCTGCGTTCGCTATTTCTGGCGAGGTCCGCGAAGCGGACAAGCTGGACTGGCAAAGCACCCGCCAGCCTGTCGGGCCGCCAGAAAACATTCGCTTCGTCGCAGGATTTCTCCGGATCGGCGAAGCTTAAGAGACCCCATTGTTCAGCGTCGGACCATCGTCGTTTTTCGCGAATCAAAATGGCGCCTGTATTCAGCGGAATGGGTCGCGCCCGCCCGGTGAAGGATGCTCGATATGCGCGCCCATAGTCTTTGTTTCGCCTCAAATACTCCCACGCCCAAGCCGCATAAGGCAGACGCAGATCCCGCGCCGGGGGATCGCCGGCGCGTTCTGACTGTCTTGGACCTATCGCGCGATCATTCATCAGAACTCCTGGCTGGCCATGATCGTAACGGGCGGTTAGGATTCGTTAAAATTTCGATTGAAAATCACAAACCCGAGATTGAGCCCCGCTTAGATCGACGCGCGGGATGTCAACCCGCGCGTCGACTTGCCTGTCACGCCGCGTTCCAGAGGAGCGCGAATTCGCCGTCGCGACCACTCGAGGCGGGACCGAGATTGGCGTACACTCGGCGCGGCGAGATCATCGGATGCGCCAGCGTGAGCGACACATATTCACGTCCCGAGGTCTTTCCGGTGCGGGTCCAGCCGCCGCCGAGCTCCCCGAATTGGGGGCTGAAGATGCGGAAGTCGGGCTGTTTCGAGCCCGGCTTTTTCGCTGCGTTGCGGGCGATCCTGATGCGGGCGTTGACGCCCATGGCGAGTGTGCCTTCGTATTCGCCGTCTCCGGTTTGCGTCACATATCCAAGTGCTTGAGCCATGATTTTCGTCTCCATGTTGTCGCGCCCTGCTCGGGGCCAATCCCCTTGGCGCGCCCCCATGAAGGCCGGGGCGGCGGCGGTCCGAACCGGCTCCGAGGAGCCGGGCGGAACGCATGTGGAGCACCCGGAGCCGCGCGCTTTTTTGCTTCGCGATGAACCCGCGTAGCGGGGAGGAAAAAAGCGGGCGGCGCAGGGTTTCAGGGCCGGCGGCGTTTCGGCCCATGGGTCAGGGCTCGCTCAGGGGAAGTGGCCGAGATGAGGGTCTGGCGCTATGAGAGATGGTGATGGCGCAAGCGACTGGATGCAGGCTCGCCCGTTTCGGCGGCGCAAGACGCGCCCGCCAAGTTGCCGAGACCAGTCCGTGATGTTGGTTCCCAAAGAGGCGAGGCTGGGCTTAATTCGCCGATCCGTTCTGCCCGCCAGTCCAATCCGGGTCGACAAGGTCGCGCAGGGACACGCCCAGGACTTCGGCGATGTCTGCGAGCATGTCGATGGAAACCGATGTCTCGCTGCGCTCGATCATGCCGATATAGTTGCCGGACGATTCAGCGCGCGCGCCGACTTCGTCCTGGCTGAGGCCCAGTTCGGCGCGTCTTTTCCTGACATTCCGTGCGACGATATCCCTTGCGTTCATCCGCCCCAAGTGGACAAGGGGCGCGATTCTTCGCTACCAAATATATTTGGCTTTCGTCATTCGCGGCCCTCGGCGGGGATTTGAGAAAGGCGTTCTATGTGAAGCACCCGGTAGATATCGAGCGCCTGCGCATTTTTATGACGCAATCGGGATTCGTCGCGCTTGATTGCGAGAATTTGTCCGCCGAGGAAAATAGGCGCCTGTTCGGCGATGACGGCGTGTGCGAGCCGGTAGCCCTTCACGCATTGGTCAGCGAAATGCTCGCAATTCATTTCGCTGCACCCGGCGAAGCAGATATGGCGGCGTTGACCGGACTCGCCGACAGTCTTCGATCCTGCCTCGATGAGGTAGGCGCCGCACTGGCGAGCCAGCGCGGTGTTTGATCGTCACTCTATCGCTTTCTTCCCTTCTGCAATCGCCGAGCGCGCCTTTTCCGCGGCCGCGACAGGAGGAGAGCCATTGGTGGCGAGATAGGCTGTGGGAATGTCCGTCATCCAGCGCGGGCGCCAGTCTGGAAAAGGATCGCCTCCCTTGCCGTCAATGCGATTTCGGATGATCTGTTTCTGCGCCTTGGCGGTTTCCGTGAGGCAGGCTTTCGCCGCCGCTTCACCAGCGATGTCGGCGACCATCGCATTAATGACGCGCTTATCCCGCAAGAGATCGAAGAACGCTTCGTCCGGGGTCCAGAGCGCGCAAAGGTCAGGCTCGATCGTCTGCGCCAGCGCTTCCACAACCGGCGAACCGGCTTCCAAGCTCTCGGCCATTGCAAGAGCGAGGATGCGAAGCACATCGCTGTCGTCCATCTTCAGGAGCCGCGAGAAGACCATCGCCGCAGTCCAGCCGTCTCCGTTCTGCCGCAGCAATCCGCGTTCGGGATTCTCAAAACCCAGCATCGCGCAGACATGGCCGGCTTCTTCCCGCATGAGACGTTCGCCCTTACTGGCGGCGAGGCTGTCGGCTGTGGCATGCTTGCGGGTTCGCTGGGGGTCCGCCTCAATGCGCCAGAGCGACGAGCCGATCAGCAGATGGGCGACGGCGAGGCGGAGCGCGACGCCCGGATGACCGGGCAGGCGCGCGCGGATCGCCGCGTGGCGGTGGAGGGTTACATATTCTCCCAAGGGGCCGGACATTTCCGGTTTCTCGGAAGGCGCGCTGGCCTTCTCCCCTTTCACCGTCCCTTCAAGCCGCTTTGCTTCCTTCTGGCTGACATAGCCCTCATGGAAGGTCACGGTCCCGTCATGGCGCGTTTCCACATAGATGCGCCCGCCCTTGGCCTTGGGAAGTTTCACATACTCCCATGACGAAAAGAACGCGCCGCGCTCCAATATCTCGACCACCTGCCAGCCTGCCGCCTTGTAGGCTTCAATGCGCTCGGTGATGGCGGCGTTCTGGCAGGACCAGAACAGGTCGGGATCGGCGAAGATCGCGCTGTCGCCGAACAGGTCTGTGAGGATATGCCCGTCATAGGCTGCAAGATCGAACAGCGCCGCCTTGGTCAGGATGCGCGCGCCGCCGGTCAGCCACGCTTTCAGGCGCTCACGGCGCGGGGCGTGTTCATTCGGATCGGCGAAGAGTTTCAGCCAGCTTTCCTGCTGGTCCGGCGTGGCGAGGGTAAGCGCGCGCAACGTGCCCGCATCGATTTTATCGTCCTCGTAGAGCCGCTTGATGTCCGGCGACAGGTTCGCCAGCGCCAGCACGCGGCGCACTTTGAGTTCCGTGACGCCGAACGTGGCGGCGATGTCTTCGGCGGATTTTCCCGCCTGAACGAGCCGCGCGAAGGCGTCATATTGCTGAAATTCGCCGGGCGGAAGGCGGGCGATGTTTTCCAGAAGAGAATCCTCAATCGCCTCGGCATCGTCTCCCGGCCCAAGAACGCCGCACGGGGCTGTGAGAGATTTTCCTGTTTCCTTCGCAACTTGTTTGAGGGCGAACAGACGGCGGCGACCGGCGACGACGCCATAGTGATCACCTTCCTTACGAACCAGCAGCGTTTGACGGACGCCGCGTTCGCGGATCGACGGCAGGATGTCCGAAATATCGGGTTTCCTGCGCTCATGGCGCATATTCAGCTTGCTGACTTTCAATTGGTCGACGGGGATATGTTGGAGTTTCATCGGATAGAGTCCTTATCGGGTTGGGTTGGGAAATCGGTTCAGCGGACGGCCTTGTCCGCCAAGAGAAGCCGGTAGGCGCGCCGCGCGGCGGCTTCGGTGTCGAACAGGTGAAAACAGCCGGTGACGAGCAGCGCCCAAAGGCCGACATCTCCGGGCTCAAGCGATGATCGCTCCAGATCGTCCTGGGTGATCTGAAAGGGGGGCGGCACGCTCATGCTGCGGCCTCCTGCGCATCGGCGGTGGCAGGGTCATCGGCGTTGCAGGCGAGAATGAAATCGGCAGCTTTCGAGGCGAGCGAGGCCGCGCGAAAAATGGCGCGTTTGTCTTCGCGCAGGACTTCCAACCATGAGCCGATATAATCCGTGTGTCGCACGGTAGGCGTGATGGCGAGGCTTGCGCAGACAAAGGCGCTGGCCATTTCCGCAACCAGTTCCTCGCGGGCGTAGTCCTTTGAGCCGAACCCGCCTTTGAGGTCGCGCGCCAGACGGCTTTCATGTCCCGTCCAATGGCCGAGTTCGTGAAAGCAGGTGCGATAGTAATTGATCTGATCAAAGAAAGCCGGTTGCGGCGGAACCTGTATGAAATCCTTCGACGGGACATAAAACGCCTTGTCCCCGCCGATGCGGAAATCCGCGCCGGTTGCGGCGATCAGGTTTTCTGCACCCGGAATGACGTCCCGTTCCGGCAGCGGCGCCGTGCGCGCCGTCACGGTTTCCGGCAGACCGTCGCATTGGTCGGCATTGAAGACGGTGTAGCGTTTCAGAAACGGAACCTGCTTGGCGTCTTCTCCGCTTTCCTGCGCGCGCTGCTGCTCGTCTTTCGGCGTGAAGCGGTCGGCGTAAACGACCATGGCCCCACGCTCGCCCTTGCGCACGCATCCGCCAAGGGCCAGCGCCTGCTTGAAGGTCAGCCATGTCTGACAGCTTCGTCCGCCCTCGATGGCGGCGCCCCACAAAAGCAGAATGTTGATCCCGGAATAGCCGCGCCCTGTGGCGCCGTTCTTGGGCAGGCTGAGCGGCGTTGCGACATGCGCCGCGCCCCATGGCTGCGCCCATGGCGCGCGCCCAGCTTTCAATTCGGCGACAATCTTATCCGTCACTTCTTGATAGAGGTCCTTGCGGCCCGCCCGGTTTCTTCTCTCCCTCGCCGGGAGGGCTTGCTCGCTCTCCGGCTGCCACGTCGCTTCCTTGTTCGCGCTCATCTCTCGCCTCCTTCTCCGCCCGTCACACATTTCCCCGGAAGGCGGGGGTGGGCGGTGAGAGGCCGTCAGGCGTCGGGCATGAGGGCGCGGGCGCAAGGGTTTTGGTAGGAGAAGAAAAACGAACTGGACGAATTAAGATCCAAGGCCCTTGCGGCCGGGACCGCCCGGCGCCATACGCGCCGACCGCCCACCCCCGTCTTCAGGGGAAACACAGAAAAAGTCGGGGCGTGTCCACGCCCCGTCCGCTGGTTCAAACGATCAAGATGCGCTAGCGATCAAAGCCCGAAGGGTGGTGACGCCCGGATAGGGCGGCTCCATTCACGCGAGCGCGGTCCGGCGTAGCCGGAAGCGCCCGTTTGCATAAAACCAGACAGGCACCCGAACCGCCTGGGCCGTCAGGCTCGAATTTGGAGGCGAGGAGTTGATCCGAAGCAGCTCGTATTGACTGCTATAGAGCCGTCGCGAGAAACTATACGCCGATATAGGCTGTAAAGGGGAAATACGCAGCTTGTTTGCCTATAGCAGGCGTTAGCTTTTGGTCGCGATTCTGCACTCTTCCAGAAATCGCTCAAAGTCGACGATCTTGGCACCGATCATCTCTAATCGCATTGATGCGCTTTGCGGAGCCTTATCTAGATTATGGATAACAGCGAAAGTATCGTACCCGCTTTCAAGCGCCAGCGACGCCAGTCCGACTAAAAATGTAGAAATTTCATCGGATACAATAACGAGCTGCCGGAACGTGCACTCTTGGAAAAGCGACACAACCTCCGGGGCATTCCACGGTGCGCGGGTATTCTGCTGGACAATTTTGCTATTCAGAGTCGGCGCTAGATCAACCAATTGCTGTAATTCGCTTTGGGCGGCTTCAAATGAGCCTGACGAAGAGATCCTGACAACGCATGCATCTGTCAACTCCACCCAGGACTTGGGCGGTGGTAAGGTCTTATATTTTCTAGACGAAGCGGAATGGTTCATTTTCAACTTACACTGACGCAAACCCCCGAGCATGGCTTGACATAAGCTGTTAGATTTTCGCCGATCGAAAACCTGCCAAATATGTCGTGTTCGGCTAGTCGGCGGCCGTTGGCAGTGGAGCCTCGCAGATCGGCGTGCGCTTGGTGTTCGAGGTGTCCTGTTGATCATCGCAACACAATGCGTCGCGCTGTTCGCCTATGCGGTTTTGCAAGTCATTTGCGTCACCGTACTCGATGAAGCTGAGATAGCGCCCGTGAGGCTGCTTAACAGAGAGCGCGTGTTTAATCGGACACCAATATTGTTCCGTTCGTGCTGCGACTTCCGAGACATACGACATGACTCCATTCGCGTACCCGCAATAGGCGCAATTGAGTTTTTGAATTGCGTTAAGGTAAGGAAGGCGGTGCCTGTCGACGATCACATATTCCGAACGCCGCACTAACGGAATTCGCCATAGGCGGAAGCAAATCGCCTGATACATTGAAACAAATACATCCAACACCGCAATCGGAAAAAACACGGCATAAATGAAGGGCGCCGCAATTAAGTTGCGAACACGCGCATCAGCAAGAGTCGCAACAAGACTTTTCTTCAATTCTGCATGCCGCTTACGCGCCGCTCTCGTAAAAACGGCCTTTCCATTCACGAGGCTATACTCAAATTGACGACGTGATTTGATAAGGCGCGCCTCCAGGTCTCGTTCGACACTGCGAAGCCGCGATTTCAAGGATTCAATTGTTTGATTCATAGCATGCCCTCCATTACACAAACACTCAGCATACGTCTCCAAGCCGCTCATTCCCGAGCCAAGGGTCAGGATTGATTTGAGAGAGCGGGATATCGGCCACGGTTTTGGAAAGCTGAATTTCATGAACATGGACGTTATCGGCGCCGATCGCTTCAAGGACGTTAAGCGCTTTTTGCTCTTTCGAGTCATTGCGCACACGGACAAAGAGAAGAATTCCTCCGCTCAACAAATCGAATTTCAATTTTCGCATTTTCTCGGCGGTCAAATTATGTGCGAACGCCGCTCCAAGTCCTCCAGTGACGGCTCCGCCAGCGAGCGCTGCAAGCGCGGCAGCGGCCACTGCGCCGCCGGAAGCAACGACCGCTCCCGCCGTACTAAGCGCGCCGAGATAGAAAAGTACGCCAAAGGCGCCGGCGGCGCCTTCCGTGAGTTCTTCGCGCAGGATAAGGGCTTGCCTGGGAACGTCGGGATTGTCGGCAATCTCGCTGGGATCGTAGTAATACTTCCCAAGTTTGCGCAGAATTGTGTTTCGGTCCGCCATTAGATCGATATCAGCGCGGTCAATGCCTGCCGCCATCAACTGGTCGGTAGCGCTGATGAGTTGATCTTCAGAATGAACTACCGCGACGACTTCCCGCACAGGCATCGTTTCCAGGACATTGAGCTTCGCGTTCTTGTCTTGCATATCCGATCTCCATCTGAAATCGACTTTATACTTTTGTATGTTGGTCTTCTGATTCTCCTGGGCCACTGTTCTTCATCTTGGAGACGACAACAATAGCTGGACGAATGAGATAATCGCCCCGTCGGTAGCCGGGCTGCACAGTTTCCAGGACGGTATTCGTCGGCGCCGTGTCAACTTCTTGGACGCTCATTGCTTCGCATGTATTGGGATCGAAGGCTTCTCCGGTGGGATCAAGACGTTCAACACCGAGGGATTTCAATCCTTCGATGAACACCCGGCGCGTCGCTTCAACACCGTCGAACAAGGATGCGACGGAAACCGCATCCGTGTTAGGCCGATTTTTCAGCGCAAGTTCGATATTGTCGAGCGTCGGCAACAGCGCATTCACCGCTTCCGCAATTCCTGCGACATGGCCTTCCGTACGCGCTCTCGCAGCACGTTTTCGAGCGTTCTCGGCATCCGCTAAAGCGCGTAGGAACTTATCCTCTAAATCAGAGAGTTTCGCTTCGGCATCCGCCGGCTTTTTCGTTTTCGCGTCTTTGCTTTCGGCGGACTGAGGTCTGTCCGGCGCAGACATATCTGTCGTATGCTTTTCGTGTTCGGTCATGGCGCATCCTTTCGAACGGGCCGGGAGGTATCAATGAAGGTCGAATATGAGGCAAAGAGGCGGCGCGTTATGCGGGGGGCGCGCGCCGCCTCTTTTCGGGCGATCATTACTCGTCGTCACCCGGCATTAGACCGGTGATCTGACGACGCAAGGAGGCGAACAGATCGCCCGTATCCTTCTCATCCGCTATGCGGTCCTTTAGCTTGTCGAGATCCCGTTCAAGCTGGCGGTAGAGTGACTTGTCACCATAGCCAAAAGCCTTAGCGAGTTCGATTTGATAAGCGGCGTTTTCACGAAGGCGCTCCGCCTGCGTCATCCGATCTTCTTCGTTATCACCGCTAATGCTTTCAACCTTCGCTTCAGCTTCCGCCGTCGTTTCCTCGTCAAGCACATCCTCAGCTAATTCGAGCATTGCGTGGGCACGCAGTAACGGCAGGGGGACTACTGTTTCCGTAATCACCATAGTGGAGAGCGCCGTGTCGAGCGCAACCTTGGCCGCTTCAATTTCGCCATCGTCGATCAAGGCGGCGACATCCTTGATGGCGTCAGGATAGGTCGCAAGCGGAATGCTCGTCTCGGTTATCACGATCTCGCTGCCAAAAGTCTCAATGAGTGGCTTAGCTTTCTGAATTTCGCCGTCATCGATTAGATCTTCGATATTTTTCCGCAGGCGTTTCACGCCATCGACTGTGGCGATCAGGTCCTCGCGAATAGCTGTCACGCTAACAGGCGCTAGCGCAAGATCAGGCTCGCGGGCGACGATTATGTCGAGCTTTCCGGTCGCGGCTGCAAGCGCCTCAAGAGCGGCTTCAGCGTCGTCGTCATCCAGTGCAGTGACCGCTTTACGAGACTCTTCAATCGCCGTGACCGCATCTTTTAGTAGAGCGGCGCGCTTTTCGGCAATCTGTCTACTCGCCTCATCCGCGACAGACGGCTCGACAGATTTCGTGGTTTCCGCTTGATCGCTGGGAGCTTCCGGAGTTTTAGCTGTCTCGACAGCCTTGGTGTCGTTTGGTGTTTGATCGACTTGTGCAAGTTCTATTTTTCCGGGCGCATCTGATGCGGCCGTAGAATCAGCTTCGCTTTCGGCGCATGCTGTCGCGCTGAAGGCCATCATGGCGATAAGCGCGCCAGATGACACGCGCCCGAATAAGCCCTGTTTTGAGCTATGGTTCCGCTTACTGATCACATTCGCCTCCATAGGTTATGAGCCCCACCAGGCCGCAGAACGTCGTGGCGCCGCCGCGCTAAATTCACGCAGGCCGCGTACAAACACGTTGTCGTAACGCCCGAGCGGTGCTACGAATTTGTCAATACTTTCAAAAGACCACTTCCGTTCAGCGGCCTTCACAATTGGAGACGAACGACTAACTAAAAAGTTCAATTAGGCGCGCTGAAAACCCATGACGTCCAGAGCCATACTCGCCGAACTGCCTCGAATGCGCGAATACGCGCGCTACCTGACGAGGGACAGCTCGAATGCAGACGACCTCGTGCAGGATAGCGTTGCACGCGCCATTACAGCGCTCAATGATCAAGACGAGCCAGACAGCATGCGCGCATGGCTTTTTTCAATCATGCGCAATCGCCATATCGATATAATGAGAAGGAAAGCGGCCGCCCCAGATGGGCTGTCGGCGGACGCACTCGATTTTGAACATGCGATGCCGGACATGCGTCTTGAAGCGTCGGATTTTCTGCGCGATCTCAACAAAGCGTTCGGAAGCCTCCCAGCGGAGCTGAAGGAAACGATGTGGCTTGTAGGAGTCCAGGGTTATTCCTACGCCGAAAGCGCGACGGTAATGGATATCCCGGTCGGTACTGTGCGCTCCCGCGTCTTTCGCGCGAGGGAGCTTTTACGTGATCAAATGAGCGATTATTTTCCGAGAGTCCAAGAACAACAGGACCCAGGTAAAGGAGATGGCGATGACTGATATTCGTCCTCCGACGCCGGAGGAACTTTCCGCTTATGCCGATGGCGAACTCGACCCGCAACGTCAGGCCGAAGTCGCCCTCTATTTGTCAAGCAACGAAGTTCACGATGCCCAACTCTCCGCCGATGCCGCCATACTCGGAGGGTTGCGGACCATGCGTAGCAAGATTAGCCCCGACAGCACGCCACAACGCTTGCTTGATGCGGCGTTTCCAAAAGAAGCGCTGTCTTTCATTCGGAAACGTGCAGGAATTCTCGTCGGAACGGTTGCTGCGCTTGGGGTGCTTGCCGCCATGCTGGTTTTTGTCTCAAGGCCTGACATGAACAAGCATGATGAAGAGATGGCCGATCGAGCGGTGGCCGAAAATGCAGAATATTTCCTAGGTCCCGACGAACCGTCCATTGAATTTGGGGTCACAAATCTCGAATCTATCAAAAATACTTTACCGACTCTGGGAAACCCGGCGTTAAATGCCCGGCGGATGGATGGAACAGGGTTCATCTATCTGGGGGGACGCACGAGTTCGATTGATGGCGCCGGCGCCGTCGTGCTTTTTTACCGAGACAAAAACGGAGAGCGCTACGGCCTTACAATTTGGCCAGATCCGCGGGTTAACGCGCCGACGCCGGTTATCCTGAGGGCTAGCGAAACCCATTATTGGTCATCGAACGGACATCGGTTCGCGATTACGGGCGACAATTCCCGTGACCAGCTTAAACTCTTCGAGGCAGCTTATAGAGCTCAATCAAGTGAATAATTTTGGAGCGTCAGCCATCTTGAAAATGAAAACAACGCTCACAGATGATATTCCCGGTATAGAATCGCGAGACGCCTTTTTGATTCGCTATTGAGACGACGCTGTTCTGGCCCCAGGCGAGTCGAATGGCGCTGCTCGTTCGCAGGATGGGTAGTTAAAAATGAGAGTAGAGAATCTAATCAAACGGAAGGGGGGCTTTGTCCCAGTCATCGGCGCTGACAAATCGTTAACCGAGGCTATTGGCCAGCTTAAAATCGACGATACAGGCGCGCTCGTCGTTACCGATGATGGCGACACGATTTTGGGGATTATCTCTGAGGAAAACATCGTACGCGGCATTGAACGATTTGGCCGGGACGTAGTCGATCGACCCGTGACGGACTTCATGTCGACAAAAGTTGTTACTTGCGACATCGGCGACTCCATGGACGAGGCAATGGCGCTTATGGACCATCATCAGATTCGACATGTGCCGGTGGTTTGTGACGGGAAGCTTTGTGGAATCGTTGCGATCCACGATGTGTTGCGACATCGAATGAGCGAACTCAAGCTAGAGGCTGACGCGCTCAAGGAATATGTTGCGGGCCGCGGTTAGACGCGGCCCCGCGTTTTTCATCGTGGTTTTGGCCACGCCGCATAAACATATCATATATTGAAAGATGAATAACGCGTTCCCTCGCCGAATTCATATTCCAATAAAGGTGCAGATCTCAGGTGTTATCTTGCGCTCGAATGTTTTTCCACTGAATACGCCATAGTGGCCGACGCCGTTCTGTAGCAGATACCGCTTCCTTGACGAAGGCACGCTCTTGCAAAGGTCGAGGGCTGCCTTGGTTTGTCCAACACCGGCAATATCATCCTCAGCACCCTCAATCGCCATGATACCGACATCTTTTATCGCTCCGCAATCGACCTTTCCGTCTCTCCAGGTCATAGTTCCTTCAGGCAGCGCAAATTCCTTGAATACGCGCTTTATCGTTTGCATATAGAATTCTGCGGTAAGATCCATCACAGTAAAATATTCCGTATAGAACTCCGCGGTTTTTTCGACGTCTCCATCCGCGCCCAGCGTGATATTTCGGATCAAGGTTTGCGCTGATCGCAAGTGTCGCGGAAAGTTCATCGACAAAAACCCATGGAGCTGCAAAAATCCAGGATAGACGGTTCGCATAGCCCCCGGATATTTTTGGGGCACAATCGTCAATAGATTATCCACAAACCAATCTTCACGTTGCGTAACAGCAAGTGAATTCACTTGGGTAGGTGAGCGACGGGGATCGATAGGCCCCCCTATCAATATAAGGTTCTCAGGAAGCGGATTTGTTTGGCGAGCGGACATAAGCGCAATTGCACACAGAACAGGGACTGTTGGCTGACACACCGCCATTACATTTACGCGCTCATCAAAAGCTTGCATGAAATCGATGGCATAAGAAATATAGTCCTCGAAATCAAAGCCTCCCTCTGATAGCGGGACATCTCTCGCGTTCTTCCAATCCGTAATATACACATCAAAATGCGGAAGAAGAGCGTCAACGGTTCTGCGAAGCAATGTTGAAAAATGACCTGCCATCGGCGCAAAGATCATCATTTTCTTTTGAGGCGGCGCATTCAATTTTTGAAAATGCAAAAGATCGCAGAACGTTCTGCGTGCAGTTATCACCTCTGATACGGGAACATCTATTCCGGCGACCGTTGTAGTTCTAATGCCGAATTCAGATCGTTCTCCACGCAGAATGATGTTTTTTGCTGCATTGATGCTTTCAATGAACCCGCGGCCAAACTCAGTCGATGTTAGAGGTGCGTAATCTTTGTACGCATCTAGTCCAAGTATAGCCAGCTCATGTACTGGCGCCATTGCGCTGCGATATCGCTCGACAAGATCGTATAAGTCGCGCTGGCGATAACCCAAAAACATGTCACCCTCGTTTTATGCGGCCACAGGCGTTCCGGTGGAAACGCATTTCAGGTCTTTCGTGAGTTCTCGCAATTGCTCTTCAGTCAGGGTTTCTTTTTCCAGAAGATTGGCTGCGGTCTTTCTGAGAATGGATTCATTCTGTTCAAGCAGACTATAAGTCCGATCAAATGCGCGACTGATGATGGCGGCAACGGCTGCGTCGATCTTCTGAGCCGTTGCTTCACTAACCTCGCGATGGCGCGGGCCTTGCTGGCCAAGAAAGTTGGGTCGATCCGTTTCGTAAGTGACGTGACCCAATTCATCGTCCATAGCATAACGTTCGACCATGGAGCGCGCGATATCCGTTGCCTTCACCAAGTCATCTGAGGCGCCAGTCGAGAGGTGGGAGAACACCAGTTTCTCGGCAGCGCGTCCTCCAAGGAGAACGCAGATTTTGTTTTCCAGTTCTTCCTTCGTCATCAGGAAGCGATCTTCGGTGGGACGTTGAATAGTGTAGCCAAGCGCCCCGACCCCGCGAGGAATGATCGAAACCTTGTGCACGGGATCCGACCCCGGCAGCGCCAAGGCCGTTAAAGCATGGCCAATTTCATGATGAGCGACAATTTCACGTTCTTTTTGATTCAGCACGCGATTCCTTTTCTCTAACCCCGCCACAATCCGTTCGACGGCGTTGGAGAAGTCATCAAGCGTAACACGCTCGCCGCCTCGGCGCGTTGCAAGGAGAGCCGCCTCGTTGACGAGGTTAGCGAGGTCCGCACCGGAAAACCCGGTCGTCATCGCAGCAATTTTTTCTAGGTCAACATCCTCCGCAACCGTGATCTTTTCTAAATGCACACGAAGAATCTGTATACGGCCTATCTTATCGGGCCGGTCAACGAGAACCTGGCGGTCGAAGCGTCCCGCGCGAAGGAGCGCGGGATCCAGCACTTCCGGTCGATTCGTAGCGGCAAGGAGAACGATCCCTGATTTGGAATCGAATCCGTCAAGTTCAGTCAAGAGCTGATTTAACGTTTGCTCGCGCTCATCATGACCGGCGATTTGCGCGGCGCTTCTTGCCCGACCAAGAGCATCGAGTTCGTCGATAAAAATGATTGCAGGTGAAGAACGACGCGCCTGGTCGAAAAGGTCACGAACCCGCGCTGCGCCTACGCCGACGAACATTTCGACGAATTCCGAACCGCTGATCGAAAAAAATGAGACACCGGCTTCTCCCGCCACGGCCCGCGCCAAGAGCGTCTTTCCGGTGCCGGGCGGACCGACAAGAAGGACGCCTTTGGGCGGGCGGGCGCCGAGCCGCCCGTAAGCATCCGGATTGCGCAAATAGGCGACAATCTCTTCGAGTTCGGTTTTAGCTTCATCGACGCCGGCCACATCCTTAAACCGTACGCCAGTTTCCTCTTCAACATAGATCTTGGCCCGGCTTTTTCCAATCGACATGAAGCCGCCCATTCCCTGCTTCTCAGCGAATCGTCTGAAGAGCAGCATCCAAATGGCGAAAAAAATGAAAATCGGGATGACCCACGAAAGTATGTCGCGAAGAAAGGTGTTTTCGATTCTTCCGACAATCTCGACACCGGTTTCTTCAAGTCGCTCTGCAATAGCGGGATCTACGAGGGCCGTGACGTATCTGGACTTTCCGTCAACCGGTCCACTGAACTCGCCGGTGATGAATTGGTTACCGATTATTGCAGTAGCGATCTGTCCTTCTTGCGCATAAGTCTCAAATTCGCTGTAAGAAATTGACGCTGTCTGATGCGCCGACGAAAAGGCGTCCTGAATGAAGAGGACGGCAAGGACAGCGAGCACCACATACCAGAGATTAGCCTGAGTTTCACGGCTCATGCGACAGCTCCCTCTCTATTCAACTCGACAGTATCTGTCCGCCTGCGGCCGCCGTGAGCCAGCAGGGCGATTCCCGCTGCACCCGCGGTTAATGAGCCCAAAAGTATGCCGAGTTTAGCAGCGGAGGCTTCGCCAGGGCTGCCGGCATGATTGCTATAGTCTTGACCGGGGGCTTCAATTGCGGCGTCAAAATGGCCAGCGCCGTGACCGCCGCCATGTCCCGACCCGAAGCCGACTGACGCGATAAAAATTGACATCGTAAAGCCAATCCCGCCAAGGAAACTCAGTCCCATGATGTGACGAGGCGACAAATTTTTCGGCAATTCGAACCAGCCGGTTTTAGAAGCGATCATGGTTGCCCCAAAAATGCCGATTGGCTTGCCTAGTACCAGGCCGGCGAAAACGCCAAGGGTGACAGGATGGGAGATCAGTGTACCGATAAGTGCCGGCGAGGACGGAAGAACAACGCCCGCATTCGCTAAAGCAAACACAGGCAGAATAACGAAAGCAACCCAAGGGTGGAGCGCCGACTCAAGCCGCTGCAACGGCGTTTGCACTAGCCGCGCGGAACGTTCAACTGATGCAAAGTGGGACTCCTGAGCCTGGGATGCCTTCTCCTGATATTGAGCGATGGGGTCGACAATGGAGCGTTCGAAAGCGTCCAGAGTGCTGCGCGAGCTCTCAAGGAACGCGCGCGGCTCGATCCGTCGATAGCTGGGTATCGCAAATGCGGAGAGAAAGCCGGCGATAGTCGGGTGTACGCCAGACTTCAGAAATGCAAACCAAACGGTCAGCGAAAGCAGCGCATAAAAAGTTGTCGCGCGAAAACCGAGCCGGTTGCCCGCCAGCATAACAGCGAGTGCGGCGGCGGCCCAGCCAAGCGCGATCCAATTGACAACGCCGGAATAAAAAATCGCGATGATGAGTGTTGCGCCAATGTCGTCGGCTATGGCGAATGTGGTAAGAAAGACCTTGGCGGAGATCGGCACGCGCGTTCCAAGAATAGATAGTGCGCCAAGAGAAAACGCGATATCCGTCGCCGCCGGGACACCCCATCCGCGAATAGCGTCTTCGCCGCCGCCGGCCCATAGGACGACACCCGTGTAAACAAGAGCGGGAACGACGATGCCGCCAGCGGCAGCAATCAACGGCAATATTGCATTGCGCGGGTTGCTTAGTTCGCCGGCCAGTACCTCACGTTTGATTTCAAGTCCGATGACGAAAAAGAAAATCGCCATCAACGCGTCATTGACCCATAGGAGCAATGGTTTTGAAAATTCAAAATCGCCGACCTGAATAGCGACCGGTGTTTGCCAGATAGAAAAATACGCGCCCGCCCATGGTGAATTAGACCAAGCTAGCGCGACTATCGTCGCCAAAAGCAAGACAGCGCCGCCGGCGAAGGCAGTTTGTTGAAATTGCACGGCCGGAAGAATGAGGCGTTGAACAATCGGCGCCAGCGGTTTAGCTGCGCCGAACTCGCTCTTCGCATTTGCAACCGTTTCGCCCGTCATGCGTCGCCCCCGACATAATTATCGCAGGGCTGCGCCCGTCCATGCGGGCGGGTCGCTCGCCGGAAAGGTTTCGATTAGCGCTTCATCAACCGGGTCGTAATTCTGGCGAGTTGGCTCAACGGACTGAATCGCCGTTCTGTCTTTGCGATCCTGTTTCGAGTTATTTCGACGCTCGCCATAGCGAAGGCGATTTGTAAGCTCCGTCTGATAGTTTCGCTGTTGTCGACGGGCCGGAGCTTCACTGATCGTATATCGCCACCCACGTGATTCCGCGAACTCTACGGCGCTTTCAAGGTTCGGAAATTCCAGTCGGACCGATGCGTATGGGTCGTTCGACGAGGTCCATCCCATTAGTGGTTCGATTTCGCGTCGTCCCCACATTTCGAACTCAAGAATCCAACTATTGAGGAAGCGTCGTCCTCCGCGGCTGGGATCGCGCGGACGCCGACGAATTAGCGCACGCGGGATATCGTATCCCGGCGCATCCGAACCGGGGAGTTTCGGTTGCTTCCGCATGGAATTGCGCCGCATCGTAGAAAATTCAGAATATTCGTCCATCTCCTTCACCGCCGCATTATGTAAGTTTAGCAGGTCCCTTCATTCAGTTACTCTGTTCAGCGTTTAGACGAATCAGGCTGGTGAAAAGTTCAGGCTGGTTTTCATGAACTTTTCAGGCTCACTGAGGCCTGCTTCGATCAGGCGTAGCGCTGTAAGTAAACGACTTTATCAAGGAGCCATATCTCCTCATGCGCTCATCATCTCGCTGCTACCGACTAGTTGCAGTGATGCAGGAGTGTTTTTAACCGTTCTTCGGTTACTCAGCGTGCATCGGTGTTGATTGTCTTTTCGAGCATCACATTGATTGTCCGAACGCAGAAGGATCGGCACGGGTCCACTACCGAATGGATTAAACCCATCCCGAGCGCACTCATTCATTAGCCTTTCGAGTTCTCTCGCGCTTATCCACATGACTCTGCTCCCGATGACTCTTAATTCTTGCGGTCTCGAAGCGCCACGCAGCCGGAGGATAGCCGCGCGGGCTTCGGAGACCACTGAGGACGTCAGGTGACATCCTCCCCTCGCTTCTGTTTGAGATCGGCGAGCCATGCGCATTCCTTCTCGACGATCCCGCCCGTGAAGACGCCGTCTTCATCAACGACGCCTTCAAAGCCCGCTCTTTTGCCGCTCGGCAATTCGAATTCGCCAGTGAAAAAACCGTCTTCGGTTACCCAGCCTCGGGCAACACGGGTCCCGTCACTATCATAGCCCCACATATTTCCTTCGGAGATCTCGACTCTTGTAAGCGACAAGGTCGAACAATCGCCTGTCGAGATCGCGCGGTTGAGTCGAATTTCCCCGGCGTAAACACCGTCAAATCGATCTGATATCGGGTCCGCCGATGCGGGCGCCGAATAGGATAACCCGATCGCCAGCAGCGCGGCGGCTAAGGTTCTTGTGCTGTGTAGGCAGGTGTTTTCCATTGTTTTCCTCCACTCGTCCGCTAACGAATAACGAGGAACAAGCGAGTCGATCCACGCACAACCGATAGCGCGATGGGTCCGTTCGCTCGGTCGAGAGCCGCAGTGACATCACCCACACTGTCCACTGGGTTTTGATTGATCGCGACGATCACGTCCCCTGGCCGAAGGCCGGCGCGGGCTGCGGGAGAGCCTGCCGCGATATCTTCAACAAAAACCCCTTTTGCGATGCCCGGAATTTGATCCGCGGATGTGAGCGCGCGCAATTTGGCGCCGGCGAGTTTTGGTGCGGAGGTCGAGCTTAATGAGCCCTCGTCGCTATCCCCTTTGGCGAGGCGAGCGCGCAAGGTTCGCTCGTCGCCATCTCGCAGTAATTTCAACGATACGGTTGAACCGGGGCGTTTAAGGCCGATCTGATTGCGCAAGTCAGACGAGCCGTCGATCGGTTGGCCGTCGACGCTCAAAATGACGTCGCCCGCCTCGACGCCCGCCTTGTCAGCAGGCGAGCCCTCTTCAACCTGGCTGACGACCGCGCCGTGTGTTGCGTCAATATCAAGCGCCAATGCGAGGTCTGGCGTCAGGTCTTGGATGACGACGCCAAGCCGTCCGCGTCGCACCTCGCCAAATTCGATTAGCTGTTCCATTACGCCTCGCGCCATATTGCTGGGCACGGCGAAACCGATGCCGACATTGCCACCTGCCGGCGCGACGATAGCAGTGTTAATCCCAATAAGCTCGCCGTCGAGAGAGATCAGCGCGCCGCCCGAATTTCCTGGATTGATCGGCGCATCTGTTTGAATAAAGTCTTCATACCCCTCAAGGTTTAGCCCGGTGCGCCCTAGAGCACTGACAATTCCCGAAGTTACGGTTTGACCAAGCCCGAACGGATTACCGATAGCGATGACAAAATCTCCCACTTCAAGATCATCAGAATCCCCAAGCCGGAGGGCAGACAAATTGTTCGCATCGATTTTAAGCAGCGCTATGTCGGTGCCGCGATCACTGCCGACAAGTTCGGCTTTAAATTGACGGCGGTCCTTGAGAGTGACCAAAATCTCATCGCCGCCATCGACGACATGGGCGTTTGTCAAAATATACCCTTTGGCCGCATCGACAATGACGCCCGAGCCGGCGCTAAGGCGGGGCCGGGTGCGCGGCTGTACGTCGGGAAATTCAAAAAAGCGGCGGAAAAACGGATCAGCGTAGAGCGGGTTGCGCTCAAGCGAGACCTGCGACTCGACGGCAATGTTAACAACTGCCGGCGTCGCCTCCTTCAGCACCGGCGCGAGCGTCGGTTGCTCCTGGTTTTGACTGTTGAGAAAAGGGATTGAGACCTGCGCGTTCGCCGCGCTGGTCGGTATAATAACCGAAATCAGAATGATGATGAAAGCTAAAATAGCGCCGCGTGTCATGATCGTTCACCCCGCAATTCTTCTGTTTTCGTACCTTTCGCTTAGTGCCGAGGAAAAAGCGGCGGAGGCATCTATCGCCTCCGCTAAGTTGTCATGCTCAAGACCTTCCCCTCTACAGACAAAACAGACTATGCTGCCTTCACCTCGATTCGCTTAGTGAGACGTTTAGCGTCCGCCGACTTCGGCAGAGTGACAGTGAGGACTCCTTTTTTGAACTCTGCCTTTGCCTTGTCCGTTTCAACGCCTGGCGGCAGCGGTATAGTGCGATAGAATGCGCCATACGACCGCTCATGGAGGAAGTAGCCTTTCTTATTTTCCTCGCGCTCTGCCTTGCGTTCGCCACGCACTGTCAAGACATCGCCTGTCAGCGTCACATCGATATCATCTTCATCCATTCCAGGCAGATCAACGCTGACCTTGATGGCCTTGTCGCTTTCCGACACGTCCACGCTCGGTTGCGAGAAGACGTTCATGGCTCCGGCGCGGTCGAAGAACGGGCGCTCGAAACGTTCGAAAAACCGGTCAAACACATCGTTCAATTCATGTTGCAGCGATATGACTGAACCTTGGGTTTCGTCGCGAGATTTTACGAGGCTGCGGCCCGACGAGCGGGTCTCCGACCCGTCGTCGGTTTTCTTGCGGCCCCAGGGAACAAGATCGCGAATACGCATTGTTTATGCTCCTTTGGTTATCGGGGCTTTACTGACTAGGCGGCATTGACGCTGATTTTTCGCGCCTTCGCCGTTTCCGCTTTCGGCAATTCGATCCGCAATACGCCGTTCTTAAAGGATGCGTCGATCTTGTCCTGATCAATTTCTTCAGAGACGGAGAAGCTGCGTTCGTAATCGCCTTCGCCGTATTCGGCATAGACAGGGCGCCAGCCCTGGCGCGGACGTTCTTTCAGCTCGCCACGAATGGTCAACACACGGTTTTCAAGGGTAATATCGATTGTGTCGCGATTGACTCCCGGCATCTCGGTTTCGAGCACAACCTTGTCATCGATTTCGAAGATGTCGGTCGCTGGCCGGTAAATGCGACGTGGACGGCGTTCATCAATCCGCGTCACATTTGTATCTTCGTTACGAGTGCTAACATCACTGCTCATTTCAGAATCTCCTTATGACCCAGATTTTGAAAATGGTCGCCGTCGCCTCAGGCGTTGATGGCGATGCGCTGTGGCTTGTCGGCCTCTGGGCGTTGCATTTCGATTTCCAGAACCCCGTCTTCAAAGCTCGCCTTCACGTGATCTGGATCAACGCGGAACGGCAATTCAACACCGCGCGTGAAGCGGCCTCTACCACGCTCTCGACGATGCCATCCTGCGTTGTCGTTTTCGACCGTCAATTCGCCTTCGATTGTCAACGTGTCGTCACGTACGGTGATGTCTATGGCGTCGTCTGTAAGGCCCGGGAGTTCCGCGGTCACCAGCAGTGCGTCGTCTTTTGCGTAAACATTAACGGCGGGGAAACCGGCTCCTGAGGTTGTGGCGTAGCCATCGAAAAGTCGGTTCATATCCGTTTGCATGCGCCGCAAGTCAGCGAATGGATCCCATCCGAAGCGGCCATTGTATGTGCTCAACATTTGGTTCAACCTCCTTCGCAAGTTCTCAATTTTCTCGACGAACGACGCAGGCGGAAAGTTCACCTGAGCGCGCTCAAAGACATTAGTTTTGCAGGGAGGCCAACGCCGGAAAAAGTCTGGGGTAAGAACAGTCTTGCCAGACCATTTTATCGCTGGCGGTTAAAGTCTGGGCCAACGACTATACAAATAATCCGGCGACCGTCATGCCCTCAAACTTCGAGCGACATGGAGGCTGGCACGCGTCTAAAATTCTGTTCTGGACGACCACGTGCGCCAAATCATTGCTCGGGTCCCGGCGTCGGCGACCCGCAATTTCGATCTAGAATGGGTCGTGAACTTTTCAAGGGCCTTCCGCGTCTCTAAATACGCCCAGGTAATAATTTTTTGCGCAAACTAGTTGCTTGCTGTCTGTGTAATGACCGAAGATCTTTACAAGGTATTGGGCGTATCGAACTCGGCGTCGGACGACGACATTCGCAAGGCCTATCGAAAGCTCGCCAAGAAGCTGCACCCGGATCTAAACCCCGGAAATGAAGCGTCTGCGGATGAGTTCAAGAGAGTTTCAGCCGCCTATGCGATACTCGGCGATAGGGAGCAACGCGCTAAATATGACGCCGGTGAGATCGACGCCTCTGGGCAGGAGCGCTCGGAGCCGCGCTATTATCGCGAACATGCAGGCGCTGACGGCGGCGAGCGCTACTACTATCGTAGCGGCAGGACCAGTGGTGAAAACGCGTTCGGCGGATTCGAAGATTTATCTGACATTTTTGGCGATTTTTTCGGGCGCAGGCGCGGTCCCGAAAGAGGTCCCATGGGCGGCGCTGGACGCATGGCGGGCCGCGACGCCCGCTACAGATTGGAACTCGACTTTCTGGAAGCCGCCAAGGGCGGCAAGAAGCGCATCACGTTACCTGAGGGCGCCTCACTTGATGTTTCTGTGCCTGCCGGCGTCGCTGACGGCCAAACTATCCGTCTTAAAGGAAAGGGCGAAGAAGGCTTTAGTGGCGGACCAAATGGCGATGCGCTGATCGAGATTTCCGTCCGCCCCCATTCCCTCTTTGCGCGGGACGGAAACGACATTCGCCTGACTTTGCCGATCAGTCTTGATGAAGCCATTCTGGGCGCAAAGGTTGAAGTTCCGACCATTCACGGACCTGTAACGATGAAAATTCCGGCCGGAGCGTCAAGCGGGCAGTCCCTTCGCCTCAAAGGCCGGGGCATTCGCAAATCTAAAGGCCCGCCCGGCGATCAATATGTGGAATTGAAAGTCGTTCTGCCAAGCGAGATAGACGACGATCTCAGAGACGCTGTGAAAGCTTGGCGTGAGCGAACGAATTTCGATCCTCGCGCGGGTTGGGCGAGCGACTGGAGGCGGCGGTGAGCAGTAAATCGACTATCACTTACACTGAAGACGATCTTATTGCGGAATTGCGTACGCTAACGAGAAAGCGCCTCCGTGCATGGCTCCGCGAGGGACTTGTGCGTCCTCGGCGTGAGGCTGGCGCTGCACTCTATGACGAGATCGATCGGGCGCGACTTGAACTCATCTTAACCCTCAGCGACGATTTCGATATTGGCGACGACGCGCTGTCGATTTGTTTTGGGTATATCGATCAGTTTCATAGTTTGCGCCGCGAGTTGACGCACCTTATCAGCGTCATCGACAACCAGCCCGAAACGGTGCGCCAGGCTATACTGAAAGCCTGGCGGGGTGAAGCGTAACGCGCTAAGGCGCAAGGCTGCTCACTTCAAAATAGAGTACCGATGACGCAAGTTCATCGGACCGTCGCCCGTCGACGGGTCGCGGCTCCAGTGCGAAAAGATTGCGTTCCCCACCTACCAACGTATTCGGCTTCAGCTCATATTCGTCGATGATTTCCGGCCAGGCGCGCGCATATCGCCCAACAATTGATGCATCGGGATCAGCGACGTCGTTCTTGCTTTTGAGATAAAGGACGGTCCATGAAAGATACTGCTCGTTTATAAATAACGAATCGGTATCTCGTTTTGAAACGACGCCGGAGAACTTGCGCAATACATCACCATGCTTTCCGGTTTTGTATTCACAACTCAGCCTACGTTTTTCGGAAACCGTGATTGTCATGCCCGCGTCAGCCTTACAAAGCAGAGTCCCATGAACATCAAGATTTTCATAGAGTTCAGCAGGCTGAGCCCAGACAGTCTGGTTGCACAGGACTCCGACGAAAATTGCACAGACGATGGCGGATTTTCTTATCATTAGCATTTTCAAGCTCCCGACGGTTACGGTTTTATCCTTTTGCGCGCTGCGAGCGCGGCGGCCGTAAAGTGGACGCCGATGAAAATTGCGTGGACGCCCCAGAGGATGCCAACGGTGTAAAGCGCGGTTCTTGGGAGACCGAAAAGAATGATGAGCCCAAGGAACAGGCTCAGGACGCCGCCGGCGATCATCCAGCCGCGCCTGTCTTTCGTTTTTCGGCGAGACGCCAAGAAAAACCTCATTGTGGCGTCAATGATGAAATAGACAGCGAAGACGAGTGTGAGCGAAAACACGCCGGCCCCGGGAGCGAAAAGAAATATCGCGCCGGTCACAAGCGCAAGCACGCCAAGGCCCAATTCAAACCAAAACTCGCCGGTGCGGCGCCGACGGAATGCATCCCAGAGCTGAAGGCAGCCTCCAACAGCCAAAATCGCTCCGAAAAACAGGCTGTAGGCGACAGAAGCAATGAGTGGAAACAGGATGGCGAAAAAGCCAGCGGCGATGGAAAGGCACCCGATTGTCAAGGCCCAGCCCCAACCCGCCTGGCGAATTTCGATTTGTTCCTCAACTGAATCAATGAACGTCTCCGACATGGATGTCGCCTCCTGTCATCGTCCGGCTTCTACACTGTGCGACGAATAGCGGTTCGCAAAAGTTCAATTAGTGTGGAAAAGCGTTCTAAGCCGCGATCAGCCGGTTGGTTGTGAGGTTGTCGTTGGCGTGAGTATTGTCAGTTCTCGTCGCATTTTTCGCGAGCGCGGTTGAGCGCGCAGCGCTTTTCGTATTTCGAGCTATGCGCGGCCACGACAGAGCAATTGTCCAAAAAGGAGGGTTCCAATAGAAAGGGATAGGCATGGTCAATGCACCTACGAGGGCGGCTTTTGACCCATATGAGGCGATATCAAGCGCATTCTCCAATGCGCGTACGGCGCGAAATGGCGTGTCCCATGTTTGACTGAATAAGGTCCTGTTCATGCGTTTTCTGCCTTCCGAGTCGCTCAGCGCGAAATGCATTTGGCTTAAACATCGAGTTCCGTCAGCATTCCCGCGAGATCATCTGCATGTTCTTCTTCCATCGCTAGAATGCCCTCAAGCATCCGGCGAGTTGTGGGGTCTTTATCGCCGATATAACGGATCATCTCCGAATAACTGTCGATGGCGATGCGTTCTGCGATGAGGTCTTCCTTAATCATGTCGATTAAGTTCTCGCCCTCGACATATTCGGCGTGGCTGCGTGTTGCCAAACCATCGGGATTGAAGTCAGGCTCGCCCTTGAGCTGCACAATACGCGCGGCGATCTGGTCAGCGTGCATTTGCTCTTCATTGGCGTGCTGCAAAAACTCCTGGGCCACCGCATCAGCATAAATGCCGCTCGCCATAAAATAGTGACGTTTGTAACGCAAAATACAAACCAACTCAGTGGCCAAGGCCGCATTGAGTAAATTGACTACAACTTCGCGGTCCGCCTGATAGCCTGGCGTTACCGCGCCGTCTTCAATGTGTTTGCGTGCGCGATCTCGCAGTGTCTTGATGTCGGTTAAAAATGGTTTTTCAGCTTTTTTGCTCGCCATCATTCAGCGCTCCAGCTTTTTCATTGTTTCCATCGCGTTCGGACAGCTATGGTTTTTGACAGGGCCTCTCACTCAGTTTGAGGCGCCTCCTTCTCCATAGCTTCAATTGCGCGCAACATTGCGTTCTCATCGATGCGTTCGAACTCAGGGGAGTCACCGTCGTCGTCAGGTCGAACACGCTGCAAAGTTTCGATAAGGCGGCCCTTGATATCGCATGGGTTCACTTCGCCGACGGAGATCTCTTTCAACGCGAGAACCGGCGCGCTGTGACCGTTTTTCGGAAGGGACGATAGAGCGCCATTGTGAAGTTCGCGCGCGCGATGCGCTGCTAGGAGCGCCAGATCAAATCTGTTCGGCACCGCTTCAAGACAATCAACGGCGAATACGCGCGCCATCGCTCTAATCCTCCCTCTGGTGTCGCCGAGTAAGACGATTGAGAAGGCGAAAAGTTCATTGGAACCGCGAAAGCGGACGGACATCGGAGGCGATCAAATTGCATTGACAGAGCAATTGTGCCGCGCGCTGCCCGACGGGGATCATTGGCCGCAAAAGCAAATCGACATAAGCAACGAGAACGCAAGACTTGGTTTGGGTGGGGCGATATTTCAGCTTATGAAGTCAATTTTATGAATGAATTCATACTCATAGTTGGGTTTGCGGTCTTGCCTGCGCTTGGTAATTTTATCGGCGCTGTCATTGCCGAAAAGGTGGATACGCCGCGATGGACAATTGGCGCCGCGTTGCACGGCGCCGCCGGCATTGCGATCGCGCTCGTGAGTCTTGAAATGCTGCCATTCATCCTGGCTTCATTACCAGTTTCGATTTTTGCAATTGGGTTCGTTATCGGTGCCGGTGCGTCCCTTTTGGTGGCAAAGGGCATTGTGCTTTGGCAGAACGGCGGCCAAATCCGAGCGACCCAAGCCTTCATGGTCTATACGGTCATTGGCGCTGATCTCTTTAGTGACGGCCTGATGACCGGCGCGGGAGGCGCAGTCGCCTTGGAGGTAGGTCTATTGCTCGCAGGCGCGCAGCTTTTCGCCAATGTGCCTGGCGGCTTCGCAGCAGCAGGAAATCTAAAGCACTATCGCATCCCCGTGGGACGCCGCCTCGCCGCCGCCGCTCTTGCTGGGACGCCTGCACTGCTTAGTGCTATAGTTGGCTATGCCGTGTTTCGGCATGCTGCGCCCGAGACGCAAGCATTCGCATTAAGCGTTATCGCCGGAATACTTCTCCTCGCGACCATTGAAGACATGGTGCCAGAAGGCGATGCGCCGCGGCCGCCCAGATGGAGTTCAACACTTGCCTTCGCGATCGGTTTTGCCGCGATGGCTGTGACCGTGAGCAGCGTCTAGCGTGGCCTTATAGACCGGCGTCACCTTTTGCGAAAAAAACTTTTCAGCTCATCTGAAACCGGGTGAGCAATCTTCAATAGTTGGTCGCGCCTGTAAGCCATCGAACCACCGTCGCCATAGGCTGGGCGCGAGTTGCGGTGGCCCATGATCATGCAGCGGAAACCATAGTCGAGTTCGGCTTCCTGCATGCGTTTTTCGAACGAATGTCGGAACGAATAGACCTTATGATCGGGGGTCGGAAACAAGTTCCGCGACTTCATTGCCGTCATGAGATTCGCCGATAGCAGATCAGGTTTATCGCGATAGTGTGGGAAGCCATTCGGCGCACGCCGCATGGCCTCAAGAGACACGCCGACGAGCGGAATTTCGCGGATGGACGACGCGGTTTTGATCTCCCGGTCCCTCTTAGGGCGTATGGAAATGTACGGCGCATCTCCATCGAGATTGATGTCCTCGGCGAGCAGGTTGGCGATTTCACCAGGCCGACATCCCGTTTCGATCAGGGCGTAAAGGATCAAATCCGCGTCGCCCCGCAGGCCCTTGAGGACGCCGGGAACCAGGATTTTTTCTCGCACCCATTGGTCTTCAAAGGGCGGCACATCTGCGGATTTTTTGTCTTTGAATGAGAGGTTTCGGAACGGATTGGGCCTGTCTTCCTCCCCGATATATTTGAAATATTCGCCGTAGAGTTTACGCATATTGCCAAGATCTCGATTGGCGGTTTTGGTGCTGAGCGCCTTTTTTCCCGGCTTCGGAACGACGCGATCCTTCCACCAATTGTAGTATTGCTGCGCATCCTGCCGCGTGATTTCCCGCATGGATCTGTCATCGACCACGTCGATGAAATACTGGACGCCACGGTTCTTGGTCTTCTTCCACGCCGCCTTCTGAGCCTCGGACTTTCCAATCAATTCGTCAGCGGCGATCTCTTCGCAATAGAGCTCAAACGCGGAGCTGACCGTTACAGGCGGCGATGAAACTGTGCCCAGAAGAGCCTCCGCTTCCACCTCTTCCGACTGGCTTGGCGCACCTTTATCGGCGCTTTTGATGACTTTGATTCTGTCGAGAATATCACCGAGATCAGGCGTCTCGGCGAGTTGATCGATGGGTGTGTAGACGAAGCCGCGCGCCAGCGCCCGGACGGTTGCAGCCTTGTAGCGTCTCTCGGCGACCTGCCGCTTTCTGGCCTGCGCTTCGCCTGTTTCCGTCTCGCCATCCATCCCGGCGAGAGACGCCCAGAACAGGTTGTCGGACTCTTCCATCGCGTCGCGCCGCAACCGTGCGATCTCGATCGATTTCGTGCGAAGCGAACACTCTACGACGCCACGATCATCAATGCTCTCATACCGCTTCGGGACGCGGCGTTGATAGTGCCAGTACGCGCGCTTGCGCTTGAGATGACGGTTATCCGGGTCCACAGCCCAATCGCTTTGTAGGAACAATAGTAGGGAATTTTGTAGGGAGAAATTGAGCAAACGTCAAGCGACGGGCTTACGCCCACGCATTATACTGCTGATTTAATTGATGTTTTTGGAAAAGTGTTTGGAGCGGGCGATGAGATTCGAACTCACGACCCCAACCTTGGCAAGGTTGTGCTCTACCCCTGAGCTACGCCCGCATCCGATGGGGTAGCTGACCAGCACGTGCCGACCAGCGAGACCGCGGCTTTAAGCGCAAAAGCGGAGGGCTTGCAAGGGGGATTCGCACGCAAAGGTGCAATCGGCCGCCGCTCGCCCCTAGCCTGCGGGCCTACACGTCCACGGGCGGCTTGAGGCGGCGCTTGGTCTGGTGGGCGTCAGCCTTGTCGCCGGTGACCTTCTGGCCCTTCATGTAATGGCGCTGCCAGCCGGCCTTCACCGTCTCGGAATCGAGCGCCTTGAGCTTTTCATTGAAGGTGCCGCGGCTGGTCTGCCAAGCGTGATATTCCTTCTCCAGCTCCGGATTGGAATGCAGCATCTTGCGCTCGGGCTGGATCTGCTCGGTCTTGCTATGCTCGAAGGGCATGATGAAGCAGAAAGGTTCGCCCTTCTTGAAGACGACTTCGCCGGGCCGGGTCATCTGCCAGTTCATGGTGAAGGGGAAGGGCAGCCAGTCAGTCTCGACGAGGCCGGTCAGCGGCGCGATGCCATCCTTCGGGAAGTTTGGCGGGCCGGATGCCCAGATGCCCCAGCCGGGCGGGGTGCGGAACAGATGGCCGGTATGCATGGTCACAATGCCGCGCCGGAAGTGACTGTCGGCAAAGGAGGGGAGATAGCGCTGGTCGGCCTTGCGGGTGAACAGGTGGAGGTTGTGTTCCATCGGCCCGCCATCCCAGACGATCTTGAGGTCCATCGGGCAGAGGATTTCCCAGCCGGTGGAGTTTGCCATGGTCAGCGGCAGGCAGCGATACGGGTGACGGTCCGGGAAGGCATCCATCCATTCGCGCTGTGAGCGGCCGGGCACGATTTCCGGCGCGCGGTCATAGATTTTGTAGCAATCCAGGTGCATTTCGGGCGGTCCTCGCTTGACGGCTTGGCCCTGATTGCCTGAAACACCGCCATGCCTGCAAGCCCCGACGATCTGTTTGCCTTTCTCGACGAGCACGGCCTCAGCCACACCACGCGCTGGCATGAGGCGACGTTCACGGTTGAAGAAGGCCGTGACCTCAAGGCCAGCATGCCGGGCGGGCATACCAAGAATTTGTTCATGAAGGACAAGGACGGGACCATCGTCCTCATCTCCGCGCATGCCGACAGCGAGCTGAAGCTCAACCAGTTGCACAAGCTGATCGGTACGCGGAGGCTGTCCTTTGCGAGTGCCGAGCTGATGGTGGAATGCCTTGGCGTGACACCCGGCTCCGTCACCGCCTTCGCCCTGATGAATGACAGGGACGGGCGTGTGCGGTTCATCGTGGACGCCGCGTTGATGCGGTGCGACCCGCTGAATTTCCACCCCCTGGTGAACACGGCAACGACCGCTATCCCGCGTGAGGATTTCCGTACATTTGTCGCCCTGACCGGTCATGAGATGACCGAAGTCGATTTTGCGTCGCTTGTGACCGGCTGATCAGGCCGACGGGTCCTCGCCAGAAAAGACGCTGACCAGGCAGGCAATGGCGAAGATACCGCCGCCGGCGCCCAGCAAGATAAAGAGGCCGCGCTGCCAGGTCGCGAGGTCTTCGCCGGCGGCGCCCGTAAAGATGGCACCGGCCGCAACAAGTCCCGAGACTATGGCGAGGAGCAGGGCCTTGGCGCGCACGAAGAAAAGCGCGGCGAGCATCAGCGCGGCAAAAGCGATGAAGCCCATGCCGAGTTCGCGGTGCCATGGGATCTCTTCTCGCAGCTCCGCTGGTCCGAACATGACGACACCACCGACCGCCGCGCCGCCGAGCGCGACAAGCAGGTACTTGATCCTGTCAAAGCCGGTGATCTTCGGGTCCATGCGGTACTTCATAGCACAGGCGCCGGACGAGGTGCTGCCAGAATGAACCCGCGATGTTGCGTTTTTGCGGGTCTGATCCCAAATTCGCGGCGACAAGTTCGAAAGGCGCTTTGCTATGGAAGACATCTCACTCGGCACACCGGGCGGTAACGTCAAAGACAGCACCGACCAGACCTTCATGACCGACGTCATCGAGGCCTCGAAAGAGGCGCCGGTCCTGGTTGATTTCTGGGCGCCGTGGTGCGGGCCGTGCAAATCGCTCGGCCCGGTGCTTGAAAAGGTGGTGAATGACCAGCAAGGCAAGGTGAAGCTGGTCAAGATCAATATCGACGAGAATCCGCAGATCGCCGGCCAGCTGGGTGTGCGGTCCATTCCGGCTGTCTTCGCCTTCGACAAGGGCCGGCCGGTCGATGCCTTCCAGGGCGCGCTGCCGGAAGGCCAGCTGCGCGACTTCATCTCCAAGCTTCTCGGCGGGACCGATCAGGGCCAGCAATTGCAGGCTGCCATCGAAGAGGCCGACAAGCTGCTGCAGGGCGGCGATGTTGCCCAGGCCGCCCAGTATTACGGCGCTGTCGTCGAAGCCGATCCGAAGAATGTCGCCGCGATCGCCGGCCTGGCGCGCTGCTACCTTGCCAATGGCGACGCCGAACGCGCGTCGCAGATTCTCGACATGGCTGGCCCGGACAAGCAGTCTGACCCCGCCATAAAGGGCGTGCGCACGGCTATTGAGCTGAGCGCTGATGCGCCAAAGGATGACGAACTCGACGCATTGATCGACAAGGTCACCGAAGACCGTTCGAACCATGCGCTGCGCTTCGAGCTCGCTGAAGCGCTGATCGCGCGCGGCAAGCACAAGGAAGCGGCCGACCACCTGCTGAAAATCCTGGCCGACGATCTCGCCTGGGAAGACGGCAAGGCGAAAGCAAAGCTGCTTGAGCTGTTCGAGGCTGCCGGGCCGAAATCGCCTGCAACGATCGAGGGCCGCCGGCGTTTGTCTTCCCTGATGTTTGCCTGACGGCCGAGCGGGGCATTACAATGTCGCCTTCGCTGGGTCCGCGCAGCGAATTAGCGGCGCAGCCCTCGACTTTCAGGCATTTCGCGCCACCATGGGGGGAAGGGGCTGTTGTCAGGAGGACCCGTTCCAATGACCAGACACGGCTACAGAAAGGCAGCAGACCTTCCGGACACGCTGCCTGTATTCCCTCTGGGCGGTGCACTGGTCTTCCCGCGCTGGTCCCTGCCGCTGAATATTTTCGAGCCGCGCTATCTGAACATGGTTGATGATGCGATGGCTGGACACCGGCTGATCGGCATGATCCAGCCGGCGGGCGGCAACAAGCAGGCGCCGCACCTTGCCCGGGTGGGCTGTGCGGGCCGCATCACGTCCTATTCCGAAACCGAGGACGGGCGTTACCTGATCAACCTGTCTGGCATTTGCCGGTTCAGCGTGGTCGAGGAGCTTGATGTCACCACGCCCTATCGGCAGGTCCGCGCGGACTGGAGCCGGTTTGCCGCCGATCTGAGCGAACCGGAGCCGACCTGCCTGCCGGACCGGGCACACCTGGCTGAAGCGCTCAAGAAATATGTTGCCGTCAATGAGATGGAAGTGGACTGGGACGCAGTCGAGACCGCGCCGCTGGAGACCCTGGTCAACGCGCTTGCGGCGGGCTGCCCGTTCTCGCCCATGGAGAAGCAGGCCCTGCTTGAGGCGCCTGACCTTTGCGGGCGGTGCGATGCGCTCATCGCCTTGCTTGACATGGACACTTCCGGCGACGATTCATCGACCCTGCAATGACCGAGACAAATTCACCCGGCCCTGAGGCGCCCACAGAGGAGGCTGGCGCGAAGACAGATCCGCGTCTGCTGGAAATGCTTGTCTGCCCGGTGACCCGCGCGCCTCTGACTTATGACCGGGCAAAACAGGAGCTGGTCTCGCCGAAAGCCAAGCTTGCCTTTCCGATCCGCGATGGTCTGCCGATCATGCTCGAAAGCGAAGCGCGCGCCTTGGACGAGGACTGAACGCGATGACCGTCATGCCATGGCCGACAGAGCTGAAGTTCCGCCGCGGGGCCGGTGTCCTGTCAGTGACGTTCGAGGACGACGCGACGTTCGACATCCCTTTCAAGAAACTGCGTGAGCAGAGCCCGTCAGCCGAAGTGCGCGGGCATGGCGCCGGGCCGCGTCCGCCGCAGCCGCCGGTGGCCGATGATGTCAGCGTGACGAAAGCCGATCCGGTCGGACGCTATGCCGTGCGGATCCATTTCTCCGATGGGCATTCGAGCGGGCTGTATACCTGGAAATACCTGCGCGAGCTGGGCGAGGCCGCCTGACCGGCAAGACCGCAAGAGGGGATGCGACATGGCCGAAGATGAAAAGAGCGTCGACTTCGGCAAACTGCGATCCCTGATGCTGCTGGCCGTGGCCGTCGGCGCCGCAGTCCTCATCGTATCGCTCTGGCAGCTTGGACAGTTCCAGACATTCGAGATCGGCTGGACGGTCATGGCCGTTGCTTTCGGTGCGATCGCATGGGCCGCTGTCTTCTATTTCGGGTGCCTGATCGCGGAAGGATCGCTGACCAGCTACATCGTCAGCGACGACACAGAGATCAAAGGTCAGAATGTCGAGATGGTCACGAAGACCCGGTCCAGTGGTGATCCGCGCCTCGACGCCTGGATCGAAAAATTCGTCTTTGCGCGTAACACGTTCGGCCTGGCGGTCATTCCGCTGCTGATCCTTGGCGGACTTTTCCTCTGGGGTTGATCAGGCCGCATCCAGCGGCTGCATCAGGCTGGGCAGCCCTTCAGATGAGGCGCTTGCGATGCCGGCCAGCCGTTTGCGGACAGGCGCGATCCGCTCAGCCGCCAGCATGCCGAGACTCCTGACCGGCTTGGTCAGCATCGAGTCGTTGGAGAACAGCCGGTCGATGACATCCATGCCGAGTGCGGCGGTGTTTGCGCCAAAGCGCCGTGATGCCTGGTAGGCCGACAGCGTCTGCTCCGAGCCGATATCCAGCCCGGCCCGGTCTGCGTCCATGATGGCATCATAGAGCGCGGCGATATCGCGAAAGCCCTGGTTCAGCCCCTGCCCGGCCAGCGGGTTGATCCGGCGCACGGCATCGCCCACCAGGGCTACGCGCGTGTCCACCATATGCTCGGCGATCTTCAGGATCAGGGGATAGGAGCCCATCGGCCCGTCTATCTTCATCTCGCCCGCAAAGTCGGCAAAGCGATGATTGAGCTCGGCCTCTACGGCCTCCGGCGTCATTTTTGCCAGCGCCTCTGCGGCGCCGCGCTTCATGTACCAGGCGAGATTGGCGCGATCGCCCCGCAAGGGCAGCGTCGCAAACGGACCCTCCGGTGTGAAAAGCTGTCGTGCGATCCCGTCATGCGGGCGCGACAGGGTAACGTTCGCCGCAAAGACCGACTTCTGGTAGTCGCGCCCTTCGGTCTGAATTCCAGCCGCCTCGCGGACGGGTGAGTTAACTCCGTCGGCGCCGATGAGAAGCCGAGCATGGATCGTCTCGTCGGACTCCAGCGTGACAGTGACACCGCGCGGACCGGCCTCGTAGCTGGAGAAACGGGCGGGCGCGAGCAGGGTAAGGCCTTCCTGTTCGGCCATGGCGGCATCAAGGGCTGCCTGAAGGACGGGCGCTTCCACCATGTGTCCCAGCGTTTCGCCGTCTTCGCGGTCTGGCAGGTCCTCGTCATCGAAAAGGACATGTGGCTGGCCGAACCAGTGGGTCCCACCATCGGTGGCTTCCAGGCCATGCAGCGGCTGGGTCTGTCCTTCAAGCGCAGGGGCAATGCCGATCCGCTCCAGCAGGCGCCAACTCCCTGTCACCACGGCATAATTACGGGTGTCCTGCGGACGTGTGCCTTTCGGGTCGCGGGCATCGACAACCAGGGTTTCAATCCCTGCCTTTGCAAGGGCAAGCGCGAGCGATGCCCCGGCGGGGCCAGCACCGATTACAAGGACTTCTGTCTCTTTCGCGCTCATGGCTCCGGTTCTTAGCAGACCCCGTAAACGGGTCCAGAGTTGACGCCGAAACGGGCGTTTGGGTCGCAGGGTGCCCGAATTTTAGTCACTCGAACGACCGCCTTATGACGCCAGCTTAATGTCACTGGTCGTTGCCGGGGCAGGTCCGTTTAGTTGGCCCACGTCATACCAACCAATTGGGAGAAGGGCATGAGTAGTTTGGTTAAGGGCATAAGGCGGGGCATGGCGTTGGTGCCGCTCGCTGCCTTCGGGGCGCTTGGCGCGTCCGCGCAGGAAGCGTCCGAAGTAAGCGCATATGTAGACAGCAGTTATCTGTTCCTGATCGGCGGTCTCATCGTCATGTTCATGGCAGCGGGTTTCTGTATGCTCGAGGCAGGCCTCGTGCGA
Source organism: Henriciella mobilis (assembly GCF_003576285.1). Classification (NCBI taxonomy): domain Bacteria; kingdom Pseudomonadati; phylum Pseudomonadota; class Alphaproteobacteria; order Hyphomonadales; family Hyphomonadaceae; genus Henriciella; species Henriciella mobilis. The sequence continues at coordinate 559,144 of NZ_QWFX01000006.1, forward strand.
AAGAAGAACGCGGCCATGCAGTCCATGAAGAACGTGGCCCTGTTTTCGGTCGCGGGTATCATGTTCTGGCTTGTCGGCTACAACATGGCCTATCCGGGCGCCACGATTGCGGGCGGCTGGTTCGGTATTCCGAACTTTATCTGGACGCCTGCTGACGACCTTGGAACGGGCTATGCGTCCGCTTCGGACTGGTTCTTCCAGATGGTGTTCGTCGCAACCGCAGCCTCCATCGTTTCCGGCACGGTCGCAGAGCGCGTAAAGCTTTGGCCGTTCCTGATCTTCACGGCATTCCTGACCGCATTCATCTATCCGATTGTGGCTTCGTGGGAGTGGGGCGGCGGTGCGCTCGATTCACAGTTCGCTTTCTCTGACTTCGCCGGTTCGACCCTCGTGCATTCCACGGGCGGCTGGGCAGCTCTCGTCGGTGCGATCATCATCGGCCCGCGTGTCGGCAAGTTCGTCAATGGTGAAGTCCACCCGATGCCGGGTTCGAACATCCCGCTGGCCGCACTGGGTACGTTTATCCTGTGGTTCGGCTGGTTCGGCTTCAACGGCGCCTCGCAGCTCGCTGCCGGCACGTTTGATGACATCAACGCTGTTGCCATGATCTTCGCCAACACGAACATGGCCGCCTGTGGCGGTGTGCTCGCTGCGATGATCCTGACGGCGATCCTGTACAAAGGCAAAGTCGACGCGACGATGGCCTTCAACGGTGCCATCGGTGGCCTGGTGTCCATCACGGCCGAGCCGCTGATGCCGTCCATGGGTCTGTCCATCCTGATCGGTGCGATCGGTGGTGTGCTCGTGGTCCTCACGGTTCCGCTGCTCGACAAGCTGAAAATCGACGACGTCGTCGGCGCCATCCCGGCTCACCTTGTGTGCGGCATCTGGGGCACGATGATCGTTCCGCTGTCGCACGGCGGTGGCTTCGGCATCGACACCACCGATGCAGCAACGCCGAGCTATCTCGGCCAGTTCATCGGCGTCCTGGCTTGCGGCATCTTCGTGTCGATTGCCTCGGCGATCGTGTGGATGGCTCTGAAAGTCACCCTCGGCGTCCGCCCGAGCGAGGAAGAAGAACTCGCCGGCATGGACAAGTCCGAAGTTGGTCTCGAGGCCTATCCGGAATTCGGATAACGCCTCCACGGGTTCGCTTCTTCTCGGGAAGCGTTTCCTCCCAGACTTCCCCGGCCAGGCAACTGGCCGGGGATTTTTTTTGAGTCTTTTTGCGGCCTCAAGCCTGCCGCGTTTGCGCGGTGTTAAGAGCATCCGGGCAATTTGTCCGAAAATCTCATCTATGAGGATGGTGGACAGCGACATGGCTAATTCGATTGCAGAACGCGAGCGCGTACGCGAAGCGACTGACCCCGTCTGGCGGATTCTCACGGGAACGGCGGCCTTTGGCATTGGCGTTTTCCTGTGCGGCAGCGTCGGCACATATGAATCTACGGACCCCAGCTGGAATGCGGCGACCGGCATGGAGGTGCAGAACCTCTTCGGCGGGACAGGGGCGATCCTTGCCGACCTCGCCCTGCAGGTGCTCGGCTTCGCGGCCTGGATGGCGGGCCTTGCCCTGATGGTCGGCGGCGCGATGCGTGCGGTCCTGATCGGTGCGCCACGCATCCGGCGCTGGGCCTATGGCGTCCTGTTCATCCCGGTTCTCGCCGGTGCGCTGGCCTCTTTCCCCGTTCCCGCCTCGTGGCCGCTCTGGTCCGGGCTTGGCGGTGTCGTTGGCGACTGGATCTATGACGTGGCCGTTGTGCCCTTCAAGGCCCTGCTCCTGCCCTTCCCGTCTGTCCTGGCCGGCTTCTTCCTTGGCGTCTTCGCAGCTTTCCTCGCCTTTAGTGCCCTTGGTTTCCGGCGCGGCGATGCCCGCCTGCTGCAAAGCGCGGCGACCAGTTCCGGCGGACGGATGCTGCGCCGCTTCGGCGGTCTTGGCCGGTCGCTGTTTGGCGGTCTCGCCCAGCGCGGCAAGCAAGGCGAGGACGATTATGCCCCGAGTATCCAGGGCAAGGCGGAGACATCCTCGAAGCGCAAGGTCATCGAGCCTGAGCTGGATGACGATTATGCGGATGAGGATCTGCTGGAGGACGATGAGGATGCGTTGCCAAGTGCGGTCACCCGTCCGAAACTGACACCGGCGAAGAGCCCGGCGCCCGAGCCGGAGCGCCCGTCCATCCGCAAGAAATCACGCCGCGGCCCGAAAATCCTGCCTTCGATCGACCTTTTGCAGCTGCCGGCCGAGCGCCGCGCGGCGGTTGATGAGGACGGCCTGCTCGCCCAGGCCAACCGCCTGTCGGAAGTGCTGCGCGAGTTTGGCGTGCGCGGGCGGATCAAGGAAGTCCGCCCCGGCCCGGTCGTTACCCTGTTCGAGCTGGAGCCGGCGGCAGGCGTGAAATCGGCCCGCGTGATCTCTCTCGCAGACGACATTGCCCGTTCAATGAGTGCTGTGTCGGCGCGCGTGGCTGTCATTCCGGGCAAGAACGCCATCGGTATCGAACTGCCGAATGAGGAACGCGAAACGGTCTACTTCCGCTCGCTGCTGTCGGCTGGCGCCTATACGAATTCGAAAGCCTCTCTGCCGATGGCGCTTGGCGAGGATATTGGCGGCACGCCCACTGTGGTCGATCTGGCAAAGATGCCTCACCTCCTGATCGCGGGCACGACCGGTTCGGGTAAATCGGTCGGCGTGAATGCGATGATCCTGTCGCTGATCTACCGCCTGACGCCCGAGCAGTGCCGCTTCATCATGATCGACCCGAAGATGCTGGAACTCTCCATCTATGAGGGCATTCCGCACCTTTTGGCGCCGGTTGTGACCGACCCGAAGAAGGCTGTCTGCGCCCTGCAATGGGCGGTGCGCGAGATGGAAAGCCGCTATGAGCTCATGTCGAAGGCCGGTGTGCGGAACCTGGCCGGCTTCAACGAGAAAGCGGCGAAATACCGTGAACGCGGTGAGCATATGACCCGCAAGGTCCAGACGGGCTACGATGAACGCGGCAAGCCGATCCACGAGACGGAGATGCTGCCGCTCGATCATATCCCGAACATTGTCGTCGTGATCGACGAGATGGCCGACCTGATGATGGTTGCAGGCAAGGAGATCGAAGGCTGCATCCAGCGCCTGGCGCAGATGGCGCGGGCCGCCGGCATTCACCTCATCACCGCCACGCAGCGCCCGTCAGTCGATGTTATCACCGGTACGATCAAGGCGAACTTCCCGACCCGTATTTCCTATATGGTTACGACCAAGATCGACTCGCGGACCATCCTTGGCGAGCAGGGCGCTGAACAGCTGCTTGGCATGGGCGACCTGCTCTACCAGGCGGCCGGCGTGAAGACCAAGCGCCTGCACGGCCCGTTTGTCTCCGATGAGGAAGTCGAGACCGTCGTGAACTGGCTGAAGGAGCAGGGCGAGCCGGACTACAACACCGATATCCTCGAAGAGCCCGAGGAAGGCGGCACCGGCAGTGCGATCATGGATGCGATGCTCGGCGTGTCGACGGGTGATGGAGACGATGACCTTTACGCGCAGGCAATGGCGATTGTCATCCGGGACAAACGTGCTTCGACCTCCTACCTGCAGCGGCGCCTCAAGGTCGGCTACAACAAGGCAGCCACGCTGATCGAGCGGCTGGAGGAAGAAGGCGTGATTTCAGCGCCCAACCATGCCGGCAAGCGCGAGATCCTGGCGCGGGACAATCCGTCCGACTGACCGGAATGGCCAGGATCGGGCGCAAGCGGTCAGCCAGAATCTGAATGCGGCACAACGAATCGCGGCGGAAATACCTTTTTTCGGCCCTGTTTTCTGTGGGGTGCGTTGATTATCTCAGCGTGCCAATACAGGAGGACGATATGACGTCTTTGCTGACACCTTTTGCCGCCGTCATCATGATGAGTGGCGTACCCCTCGCCTTCGAGGTGGACCCGGCTTTTCTCATGCCGGTCGCCTCGCCTGTCGTGATTCACAGCGCGCAGGCCGCGCCGGTTCAGCCCGTGCAGCCGTCGGGCAATGATGCCGAGGCCGACGAAGCTGAAGCCGAAACACCGGCGCCGATCACCTTCGAGAACGATCAGCCGGAACCCGAAGAATCCTCACAACCGAACGAGACCATGGAAAAGGTCATTCCGCCTGCGCCTGCCAGCAATGGCAGTCTCACCGGCTCGGAACGCCAGGCCATTCTCGACAAGGCCGCCAGTGCGCTCGCCGCAGCGAAGACTGCGAAGGGGCGGTTCGTCCAGGTCTCACCCGATGGCAGCGTGACGCGCGGTGACTTCGCCCTACGTCGCCCCGGCCGGATGCGGTTTGACTATGACGATCCGACACCGATCCTGATCGTTGCTGACGGCACGACGGTCGCCATGGAAGACAGCGAGCTCGAGACAGTTGACCGGGTTCCGTTGGCCTCGACCCCGCTCGGCCTGATCCTCGATGACGAGCTTGATTTCCAGACCGACGCACGGGTCATCGATGTGAAAAGCCGCAACAACCAGGTGGCAATCACCCTGGAAAGCCGGTCAGATGAGGCCGAAGGTCAGCTGACGCTCTATTTCGACAGTGAGACCTATGCGCTTCTGAGCTGGAATGCGCTGGATGCGAACCGCCAGACGACGCTTGTCCGTCTTGATGACGTGAAGACCAATGTGCGCCTCGATCCGCGGCTCTTCATTCTTGAAGACCCGGCGGATGAAGAGGAAGACGAGCGGTAGTTCGTACGTCCGACGAGCTTGCGCTGGCGCCGCCTTGCTGTCGGGGGTGCCGGCCTGGCCCGGCGCTCCGGGTGGGGTGTGAATTTGACAGTCAGGGCCTGGGTTGCGACCAATACTGATCGCAGGCGCCCGCATTCGCGCCGGTGCGTCGTCCCTGGCGCGCCTGACTTTGTCACTCCAGATAGGAAATCATCACCATGCAAGCCGCAAAAACGGGCGATACCGTCCTTATCGATTACACCGTTAAAACCTCCGATGGACGGGTCGTCGGGCAGACCGAAGAAAACGCGCCTGTCGCCGTTACCATTGGCAGCGCCGAGATATTCCCGGAAGTCGAAACCACCCTGGACGGAATGGAAGTCGGTGGTGAGCGTTCGGTCACCATAAGTGCTGACAACGCCTTCGGCCAACGCCGCGAAGAAATGGTCATCGACATCCCACGTGCGCAGCTGCCGGCGGACAATACGCCCGAACCCGGCATGACGCTGGCCGCCCAACAACAGGATGGCTCCACGATAAACCTGACGATCATCGCGGTGAATGATGAGACCGTCACGGCCGACGGCAACCATCCCCTCGCCGGTGAAGACCTGCATTTCGGGCTGAAGCTGGTCGAAATCAAACCAGCCGCCTGAAACAGGATAAAGCAAACCCCGCGCATCAGGCTTGCGCGGGGTTCTTTTGTTGGTGGCGTCGAAAGTACCTAGTTGATCGCGGCGTCTTCGCCCCAGAGCTTTTTCAGGCGTTCGTCACGCCCGCAGCCCTCGCGGTAGAATTTGTAGCGGATCGGATTGGTCCGGTAGTAATTCTGGTGAAAGCTTTCGGCCGGCCAGAATTCACTCGCATCGAGCACCTTGGTGACGACGGGGCCCGGAAGCTGCCCCGATTGGGTGATCATCTCGATCTCGGTCTCGGCAATGGTGCGCTCGCGCTCGCCGCTGACGAAGACCGCCGTGCGGTAGCTTGAGCCCTTGTCGCAGAACTGGCCGCGCGGATCGGTCGGGTCGATGGTCCGGAAATAGTACTCGACCAGCTCTTCATAGCTGACCTGCTGCGGGTTGTAGCTGATCTTCACCGCCTCATAGTGTCCGGTGTCGCCGCGCGTGACCTGCTTGTAGGTGGGCTCTTCCACCGTGCCGCCTGTGTAGCCGGAAATGGTCGAAATCACGCCATCGACCTTGTCGAAGTCGGCCTCGGTACACCAGAAACAGCCGCCAGCGAAGATCGCGGTTTCAAGACGCGTTTCCTCGCTGGGCAAATCGGTTGCGGACTGATCGGCGACGGCGCTCCAGACGAACCCCGTAGTGGCCGCTGCGACACCTGCGACAATGGCGATGTAGAAGGATTGCGATCGGGTCATCGGATCCAGCGCCCCTGTTTACTAAACTCCCGCTCTATATGGCACAAATTGTACCAATTTGGAGGGCAGAGGTGCGCTGGCTCACGTAAAGGTGTTCAGCTCGAGAGCCTTTCAACTTCGGCTTCAGAAAGCTCTGAATTGTCGTAAACATTCTGCACGTCATCGAGCTCGTCGAGCACATCCAGCAGCTTCATAAGCGTATCGGCCTGGTCGCCCTCGACCGGAACCATGTTCTGCGGCTTCCAGATAAGCTTGGTCGATTTGGCTTCAACTTCGCCAAATTTGCCTTCCAGCGTCGAGGCGACGTCCATCAGGTCCTCGCGTTCGGTATAGATCCAATGGCCGCTTTCGTCGCTTTCGACATCGGTCGCGCCAGCCTCGATAGCCGCTTCCATGACTTCCATTTCGTCCCCGGCTTCCGGGGGATACTCGATTTCACCGACCTGCTCGAAGCCGAAGGAGACAGAGCCCGTCTCGCCGAGATTGCCGCCATTCTTGGAGAAGGCGGCTCGGATCTCGCTCGCGGCCCGGTTCTTGTTGTCGGTCGAAGCCTCGACAATGATGCCGACGCCGCCCGGTCCAAAGCCTTCATAACGAATGTCGAAATACTCTTCGCCGGCGCCGCCCTGCCCCTTGTCGACGGCGCGCTTGATATTGTCCTTCGGCATGGATTGGCCGCGCGCATTGTTAATGGCGAGCCGAAGACGTGGATTGGCGTCCGGGTCAGGACCGCCAAGCTTGGAGGCAATCGTGATTTCCTTCGACAGGCGCGCGAAGAGCGCCGCGCGCTTCTTGTCCTGGGCACCTTTGCGGTGCTGGATGTTGGCCCACTTTGAATGTCCAGCCATGTGAAGTTCTTCTCCTGGAGGGCTTGGTTCAGAGGTGCCGCCGATCTAACCGAGGCAGCGTTATAATAAAAGATATCGATGCAGACTGACAGTTTCTGCAAGGAAGATGTTAATTCGAGCCTGCGAAAAATGCCCTGTGACGCATTAGGGAAATCTTATGAACCTTGCCCGGCTGACCCAGCGCATTTTTGAACTCGATGGCGGACACCGGGCCTTCGATTTCGGCTTGTTCGAGATACGCTCCGCGTTCCAGCCGATCTACGCGATCAATAACAATGCCGGCATGCTTTATGGCGTCGAGGCGCTGGCCAGGCCAATCTTCAAGGGCAAGCCGATCGAGCCGATGGACTTCTTCTCGCGCCTGTCCTCGCGCGACCGGTTCGTGGCTGACTGGGCCTGCCTTTGCCTGCATATCGCCAATACGGCAGCCTGGCAGCTCGGCAACACCAGCCTGTTCGTGAATCTTAATCCCGGCTCTTGCGACTATCTCGATCAGATGCTGACCGGGCTGGATCAATATGCCGACCTTGTGCGCGAGCAAGGCGTCCAGCCTTCAAAAGTGGTTTTCGAAATCACCGAGGAAGAAGGCGGCGACAAGGATGCGCTGATCCGGATCACCGAGAAGCTGCGAGATCTCGGCTTCCAGATCGCCATCGATGATTTTGGGGTCGGTAGTTCCGACCTGCTGCGCGTCGTCGACATCAAGCCGGACATTGTAAAAATCGATGCCGGCTGGTTCCGGCACATGATGGAAGGCGATGACACGCGTCGCTTTGCCCATCAGATCATCCTGAAGCTTCATGAAATCCGCGCCCACCTTCTGTTTGAAGGTGTTGAGACCCCGCGCGAGCTTCACTGGGCGCGCGAATGCGCCGGGTCGCTGATCCAGGGCTGGCTGTTCGGCAAGGCGACGCATATGGGAGAAGCCACACGCGCTTCAAAAGTGGCCGTTCCGGATACGCGCCAACCTGAAAAGCAGAGTGCCTGATTAGACCTGCGGTACTGAGGCAGCAAGCCGTCCGCCCATGCGAAGAGGTTCGATCCGCCGGGCGAGGCCGGTGCGATCATCGGTTTCCACGAATACGCCGCAAAGGGTGCCCTCGCCGAGTGCGGGCGCATAGCGATCGCCGGGCAGCTGGGTGGCAAAGCGGCTGATGGAATTGTCCTTTTTCATGCCGATCACGCTGTCATAATCCCCGCACATGCCGGCATCGGTCTGGTAGGCCGTGCCATTCTCGAGGATCATGAGGTCCGCCGTCGGCACATGCGTATGGCTGCCGACAACGAGGCTGGCGCGTCCATCGCAATAGTGACCCATGGCCATTTTTTCGCTGGTGGCTTCGCAGTGCATGTCGACGATCAATGCATCGACGGCCACGCCGAGCGGCATGGAATCGAGGGCGCGATCGGCGTGGTGGAAGGCATTCTCCAGCTGCTGGCGCATGAAAACGTTGCCCTGAAGCTGCACCACGCCAACGCGCCGGCCGTCATCAAGAACGAAAACATGAGCACCCTTGCCCGGCGCCTCGGCCGCATCGGGATAATTGATCGGGCGCAGCAGGCGCGGCTCGCGCTGGATGTAGGTCATCGCCTCGCGCTGGTCCCAGGCATGATCGCCGAGTGTCAGGCAATCGGCTCCGGCCTGAAAAAAGTCCATGGCGATGGTTTCCGTCAGACCGAAGCCGCCGGCGGCGTTCTCGGCGTTCACCACGACGAAATCGAGCGATAGATCCCGCCGCAGGCCCGGCAGGTAGTCAAGGACGGCAGCGCGGCCGGGCTTGCCGACCACATCTCCAAAAAAAGCGAGTCTCATGCGGCTGATATGCGCCGCATCCGCACAAATGAAAAGGCGCGCCGGTGTGTTTGCCGGCGCGCCTTCAATCAGGGTCTGGGATCGGCTTACTTCTTGTGTGTCGCCGAGAAGCCCAGATAGTCCTTGGTCAGCATGCTGGGATCTTCCATCGCCGCCAGGGTTTCAGCCGACAGCGGCTCTTCCGGGTTAAGCTTGATGGTCAGCGTGCCCGGGTCGCTGATGAAGGCCGACACAGCCTGCGACAACTCGCTAACCATGGCCATGTCCACGCCGGAGCCTTGGGCCATCATCGGCGCCATCTGGGCCATCTGGGCAACCTGCTGACGCATCTGCTCGGGATCCTGGCCGGACTGGGCCGCCGTCGCATTGAAGATGCGGTTCAACAGGCTGTTGTCCTTGATGGACAGTTCGAAGTCGTAGAAGTCGAGTTCGCTGACTGCGTTCTGGAAGGCCATCGGATCGGGCTCTGCGCCTTCAGCCAGCGCGTCGAAGTCCAGCGAACTTGCGGCGGCCTTGCTGTAAGCGGCGTAGCCACCAAGCTTGGCGCCGAAGGAGAATTTCGCGCCGTCGACCAGCTCGAAATAGTTGTCCTTCGCGTCCATCTCGACGATGTCGTTCTCGGGATCGTAATCGGCGACGCTTGCGCCTTTGATCTCGACGCTCTCATAACCGACCATGCTGAGGCCCTGGGCCAGGCCCGCACCGGCTTCGCCGCCATCGGGGTCTGCGTCCAGCGTCATCGAGAACGGCTTGGTCACGAACTTGACCGGCTTGCCATCGCTGTTGCGCTCAACCGACGCATCGATCGACGGCACCTTGAAGGTGGCGCCGGCGGCTTCCAGCGAGAAGTTGTTCATCGAGACCTTGTCGTAACCCGGCTCCATCGGGTTTTCGTACATCTTGCCCATGACGGCAGAGGCCAGTTCGTCCTCATTGCCCATGTTCTGCTGGACGACTTCGAGGATGCCGAGGTCAAGATTCGACAGGGACACGCTGTCGAGGCTCATCTTGACCGGGACTTCTTCGCCGCCTTCATCGGCCATGAAGTCGAAGGAAAGGCCTGACAGGACGGCCTTCTTGGCCTTCTGGTCAACCAGGTCGCGAACCTCGAAGTTCGCGATCGAGAAGGTGCCTTCGCCATCTTCATCGGAGAAGGCGGCCGAAACATCGCTGATCGACCATGACGCAAAGCCGAGCATGTCGGCTGATGGGAAAGGCGCAGGTTCGCCAGCCCCGAAGCTCGAGGACAGCCATGCGGCCAGTTCCGGTGTCGGGTTCAGCACTTCGACCTTGGCGACCTTGACGCTGCCGGTGTCGTCTTCCGGATCAACGATGCTGATGCCGTTCAGGGTCATCCGCGAGAAGGAGGCCTTGTCGTCGACCATGTCGAGGCCTTCAAATTCAAGCGAGCTGGCGGTCACGGCAGCGTCTTCATCGCCGGTAATCGTGACGTCTGAGAAGGTTGCTTTCGCGCCATCGACAGACTTGCTGCCATACTGGACGATACCGTCGCCGGAGTTTGACAGAGACATTGCCGTAATGACGGCATCCGCCTCAGCCGGGTCACCGGCACGTAGCGAAATCTCGCCAAGCGGTTCCTCGCCCGGTTCTGTCGTCTTGTTGCAGCCGGTCAGCACCGCGACTGCGGCGACACCGCAAAGAAGATATTTCATGAGTTGGGTTCCCCTAGAGTGTATCCATTGGCTAGAATCTATAGCGCCGTGAGTCGAGGATTAGCATGATTGGCGCCGATGACCAGACCGTGATCCTTACCTCGTCCTGCGGATTTGAGGTTCCAGTTCGTATTGAGATCAATCCGCGGGCACGCCGCCTGATTCTCAGGCTGGATGAAAAGCGCCGGGAAGCGGTGGCGGTTGCGCCATCGAAGCGCCTCGCGAAAGATGCCGCGCGATTTGCCCGGGACCGGATCGACTGGGCCGCGAGCCGGCTTCGCGCCCTGCCGCCGCAGGTGCGGCTGGCAGACGGACAGACCTTCCGCCTGCGCGGGATGGACTGCCGGATCAGCCTAGACGGACCCGGTCGGCGGGCCCGCCTTCTGGATGGCGACCCGATGACGCTTTCATTGCCGGGCGATGCCGGGACGATCGGCCGGCGCGCCGAACGCTTCCTCAAGGCGGCAGCCCGAGAGGACCTGACGCGGGCGGTCGAAACCTATTGCGGTGTCCTGGGTGTGGACGTGCGCCGTGTCAGCATCAAAGATACGCGTTCGCGCTGGGGGTCGTGTACCTCGGATGGCCGGATTGCCTTTTCCTGGCGTTTGATCATGGCGCCACCGGACGTGCTCGACTATGTCGCTGCGCATGAGTGCGCCCACTTGCTGGAAATGAATCACAGTCCGCGCTTCTGGGCGCATGTGGCGCGCTGCCGGCCGCACTGGAAGCGCGAGCGCGCCTGGCTGCGCAAACATGGCAGCGACCTGCACGCGGTCGCTGCCTAGGCGGCCTCGCTCAGGCCTTGTCGCCTTCGGCTTTCAGCTTTTGTTCGCCATTGGTCTCGACCTGCTTGGCAGGCTGGGTCGTAGGCTGCTGATCGGGGGCGAAACTTATGATCGTTGCGCCTTCGCCACCGCGCGCCTCACGGCTCGGGCCGAGAAGCACAAGCGTGCCGTCCGGGCGGATTTCCGCGACAAGGTCGCCCTTGGGCCGCTCGGCCAGGAATTGTTCCAGCGTATACTTGTCTGTCAGGCGCGTGCGCGAGAAGTTCCAGCCGCGATACTGGTCGCGGATCAGGCCGTCATAGGTCCGACCCCGGCGGATGAGCGTGCGGCCGCGTGCGGCCGAGCCAACGGACTTCTCGTCCACTTCATCGCCTTCAGACAGTGAAAGCTGGTAGACGCGGTGGCGGCCGACTTCCGGGGCGAACTGGTTGCAGACCAGCGCATTGTGGGAGTCGTTGGTCGACAGGGCGACGACTGTTGCAAAGCGCGCATGGTCAAGCTTGATCTCGGCGTCCTCTGACAGGACTTCGCCGAGGAAGGTATCGAGCCCGGCCTCACGCGCTGGCCTGAGGCGGCGGTAATTGCTGTCGGCCACGATGACATCGATCTTGCTGGCTTTCAGGGCCTTGGCGAATTCGATGCTCCAGGAGTTTGCGCCTACGAGTAGCACGCCCGGTTTTTCGGCCCGCGCCAGGCCCAGGCGGCGGGCCAGCGGGCCAATGGTAAACCCATGCAGGACAACGGTCGTGAATACCATGGCGAAGGCGAGCGGTACGATCTGGTCGGCACCCGAGAAGAAAAACCGGCCTTCGCGCGACAGGTCGACCAGCAGTGAGCCAAACAGGCCGGAGACAGCAACGGCCACGATCCCGCGCGGGGCGATCCAGCCAAGCAGCAGGGCTTCATTGCGGCTGAGTGTTCCAGCCGTCGCGATCCAGACGGAAAGCGGGCGGACCAGGAACAGCATGCAGACGAGGTAGAGCAGCGTATTCATGTTCAGCGCAGATGCGATGATCTGCGGTGTGAGGTCCGCCGTCAGGATGACGAACACGCCGGAGACGAGCAATACGGCGATATCTTCCTTGAACTTCCTGAGTTCCGAAAGGTCCGCGAGACGTGAATTGGCGAGCGTCATGCCGTAGGCGGTGACGGCCACGAGGCCGGTCTCATGCTCGACTTCCTCGGCGATGGCATAGCAGAGGATAATGGAGGCAAAAATCAGCGGAGCCTTGAGGTATTCCGGTGTCCAGCCGGCCCGGAAGGCGCGCGACATACCAAGCCCGAAGGCAACGCCGAGCAGGGTGCCTATCCCGGCCGCCATGAGGATCCACATACCCGCCCAGAGCGTGGAATCGCCCTGCGAGGCAACGCGCACGATTTCGTAGGCGGCAACCGCGAAGAGGGCGCCAATCGGATCGTTGACGATGCCTTCCCATTTCAGGAACTGGGCTGGACGGCCCGACAGCTTGGACTGGCGCATCAGTGGCATGATGACGGTCGGCCCTGTCACCACCATGACGCCGGCAATGACGATCGCGCTTGCCCAGTCGAGGCCTGCGGCATAGCGCGCCGCGAATGAGCCCAGCACCCAGGCCAGCGGGCCGCCGAAGAACACCATCCGCCGCACCGATGCGCCGGCATCGCGAAGGTTCTCGAATTTCAGGATGAGGCCACCCTCGAACAGGATCACGGCAACCGAGAGCGACACGATTGGCCGCAGCAGGTCACCAAAGGTTTCCGACGGGTCGAGCAAAGGGGTGCCGAAAAGCACTTGGAAGAGCGGGCCGGCAGCGAGGCCGGCAAGCGCCATGAGAACGATGGCCGGGGCCTGCAGGCGCCAGGCGAGCCATTGGGCGCCGAGGCCCAGCGCGCCAATAAGGGCGCAGGCGAAGATCAGGCTGTCGGAGCCTGCGGCAGCGAGGTGGAGGTTGAGATCTGGCATTTTTGTGATTGCGGAGCGGCCAGGTCAGGCCTTCGCGCTTTCAGGCTCGCGCGAGAAATCAAAACCTATCTCGCGGGTGCCGTATTCCCCTTGCTGATATTGATCCATCTTCGACTGGAACCAGTTCAGTACGTGCTGATATACATATTCGAACAGCGTCGCGGAGTCATCCTTCGTTAGCGGAAGGGTCAATTTGAAGGATTCCCCGCCCTGGATGTCCAGGATGAAGAAGTCTCCGATTTTCTGGCATTGGGTCGTGACCCGAATCCAGTCGGTTCCGTGGCTGACGCGCACAGCCAGCCCGAATGCGATCGGCCCAAGCGGGCGAAAGCCGCGCGGCGGCATCGAAAAGGCGTGATCACCATAGTCCTTGGGCTGGAATTCACCGGCAGGAGGAACAAGCCGGACGCAGATGCCGTCGGCGGCATCGAGATAGTCGCAAAGCCCGGCGCGAATTTCTTCGGCCATCTGACGCACACGAGCATAATTCTCGGCAGCGAGCGCCTGATAGGCTTCGACCGTGGTAATCAGCTCGTCAAAACGCGACATCCCAAGCTCCTCTGCCCTCAGTCACCGGCTAACACCTAGGGCGTCGCCACGTCAAAAACCAGCCACAAGCATCATTCTTTTCAAGGCGTTCAGGCGGTGCGCCCGCGCATGCGCGGCGGGAGGCTCTCTATGGTCGAAAGCGAGGCGTCCATTTCCTCCACTGAGGGCCGTACATGGACGGGCAGGCGCGCTCGCGCCAGTTCGACTGCGGTCATCGGCGCATTGCCTTCATCATAGGCAAGAATAAGCGTCCGGATGGTCTCGAGATACTGCATGTCCTCATCCACGATCTGGCCGAACCGCGCAGCGATCGGGCCGACGACCCCATAAGCCAGGAAGACGCCGAGAAAGGTGCCGAGCAGGGCGGCCGCGATCATGGGGCCAATGACGTCGGGTGACTGATCGATGGCGCTCATCGTCTTGATGATGCCAAGCACCGCAGCAACAATACCCAGCGCGGGTAGTGTGTCGGCCAGCGTGTTCAGCGCGGAGACGGCCCGGTGACGCTCGCTTGCGGCAGTGGTCAGGCTTTCTTGCAGGTGCGGTGCTACGGGCGACCGGCCGCCCGGATTGAGCGACATCAGGCGGAAACTGGTCACGATCATCGATAGCGCCGTCTCGTCGGCCAGAAGTTTCGTCCGGTTGGTGAAGACGGGCGAGGAGGCTGGCGACTCGATATCGGCCTCGATGGCGACGATCCCGCCCCTTCGGGCGCGCCGCATCAGATCATGCATGCCGGTCAGCAGGTTGCCATAGTCGCTGCGGCGCCATTTGGGACCCTTCATCGCTGTGACGAACCCGCCTGCTGCGGCTTTTGCGACTTGTGGCGAGTTGCCGATCAGCAGCGTGCCCGCCGCTGCACCGCCAATCAGGGCGAGCTCGAAGGGAAGCGCGTCGACGATCGCCGGGCTGCCGCTGAACGCGAGCGCGCCAATGATGATCAGGAAGACGGTGATGAGGCCGAGAATCTGCGTCATGAAGGGTCCGGTCACATTGGAATTCACCAACACTCGCAGCCGAGGCTTTATATTGCGTTTCCATGGGATTGGCCGCTGCGTGCCGCAAGGTCGCTGCTTGATCTTTCCGGAGCGGCAGCCGATGAGGAAGCATGTCGACTGAGACCATCCCAGACCCTGGACAGGACCGGCCCGACCGGCGCGGCGCGTTCCGGCTATTGTTCTTTGCCCTGCTCGCCGTCGGGGCTGGCAACACCATGCTGGTCAGCGCGATCCTGCCGCCATTGTCGCGCGAGATTGGGCTGCCCGACTGGATGGCAGGGGCGATCTTCTCGCTGTCGGCCACCATGTGGGCGATCACGTCTTCCTTCTGGGGACGAAAGAGCAATGACTGGGGCCGCCGCCCGGTCGCGGCTCTTGGCATGCTGGGCTTCTCAGTGTCGATGCTGCTTTTCGGCACGTTCGCCGCGCTCGCCATGGCCGGTCATATCAAGGGCGCCATTGCGATTTTCCTTTGCCTTCTGTTTTCGCGCACGCTGTTCGGCCTGTTTGGCTCGGGCACGAACCCGGCTGCCCAGGCTTATGTCGCAGACCGCACGCGGCGCGATCAGCGAACCGAGGAAATTGCCTCACTGACGTCAGGCTTCAGCTTCGGCGCCGTCGCCGGCCCGGCCTTCGCCGCGGCGGCGGGCGCTGTCTTCGGGCTGCTGACGCCGGTCTTCATGATCAGCGCGATCGCGGCCGTCATGTCATTCCTGATCTTCACCCGGCTGCCCGAACACAATCCGCCGCGGCGCGAGGCAGGCCTGCGCAAGGGCGGCAAGCGCGAAGGCGACGGGCTCTGGCGCGACCCGCGGGTCCTGCCCTTCCTGCTTTTCGCAATCAGTCTGTCGATCGTGACGGGCGTGCTGACCCAGACCTTCGCCTTCGCCATCATGGACAAGATCGATGTCGACGGGGCCGAGGCGATGCAGTTCACCGGGCCGGCCTATACAGTTGGGGCGGCAGGCACCCTGATCGCGCAGCTGGTGATCATTCCGCGCCTGAAGATGACCAATCGCGAACTGATGGTGTCCGGCGCGCTGATCCTGTCGCTCGGTGCTTTCCTGATCGTGCCGACGCGTGAGTTCGCCGTGCTCGTGCTCGCGCAGTTCTTTGTCGGCATTGGCCAGGGCCTGGCCCGGCCGGGGTTTTCGAGCGGGGCATCGCTGGCAGTCGGGTCGAGCTTGCAGGGTAATGTCGCTGGTCTTGTGATTTCAGCCAATGGAATGGGCTTCATCGTGAGCCCGTTCTTCGGGCCCTGGATGTATGAAAACGTCCATACCGCCGCGCCGTTTATTGGCGCGGGCGTGATGCTGCTGATGATGGCGGCTGCCGCACGCAAGGTGTTCCCGGCCAATCAGGTGCTCGAGGACGACCCCGATGATGAGGGGCCGGGACTTTTCGACTAGCTGGCCGCCGCCAGCACTGCATCAAGGGCCGGTTTGGACGCATAGCCATCGGCGACCATGCCGCGGTCCTTCTGGAAGTTCTGCAGAGCCTTTCGCGTGCCGCTGCCAGCAATCCCGTCAACCGGTCCGGCACTGTAACCAAGTTCGTTCAGCGTCTGCTGCAGCGTCATGACTTCTTGCGTGCTGAGGCGTGGAATGTCGGTGGGCCAGACGGCGACGGGGCCTCTCTGGCCGCGTATTCCGTCCGCCAGCAAACCAACCGCAAGGGCGTAGGAATTGGCATTGTTGTAGGTCTTGAAGACGTCGAAGTTCCGGAACAAAAGGTATTTCGGGCCGGTTGCGCCAGCCGGCAGCCATAGCTCCGCATATTCGCCATCATCCACGCCGAAGGCGCCACCGCGGATCGGTGACAGGCCCAGAGAGCGCCAGGTCGACATGCGCCGGTCGTTGCCGTCTGCGTAAGCCCAATCGAAGCCGGACGGCGCCAGTACCTCAATCCCCCAAGGCTCGCCGAGCTGGTAACCGGAGGCTGCCAGATAGTGCGCGGCCGAGGCGAGTGCGTCCGGGGCGTAGCTCCAGACATCGGCGATCCCATCGCCGTCATAATCCTGCGCGTGGCTGAGATAGGTCGACGGCATGAACTGGGTCTGTCCCATTGCACCGGCCCAACCCGAGCCGAGCTGCTCACGCCTGGCGAAACCGTTTTCGACAATCTTCATCAGGGCAATCAGCTGACCTTCGGCGAAACTGCGGCGCCTGCCCTCGACGGCCATGTTGGACAGCGTGTTGGCTGCGTCGTAATTGCCGATATAGGAGCCGAAATTCGTTTCCATGGCCCAGATCGCGCTGATGGCGGCCCGGTCGACGCCATAGGTCTCCTCGAGGACATCGAATACCTCATCATACTCAGCGAGTTTCTGAGCGCCCGTCTGAAGCCGGGATTCGGTGACAGCGGTGCGCAGGTAGTCCCAGATGGCCTTGGCGAACTCGGCCTGGTCGGCAATGCCGGTGCTGGCGACGCTCACATCTTCGCTGAGATAAAGCTCCAGCGGGCTGATGCCCTCCAGAATGGCGTAGACAACTGCCGGATTGCGGCCTTGCGCCTTGGCTCGGTCAGCAAAGTCTTCACGCCAGGCATCCATGTCGCGATTCCCGGACGGGGTGAACGGGCCGGTCGGGCCGCTGAAGGCGACGTCCGGCGTGCCGACTGGGTCTCCCGGCGTCGGGCCAGACGCTGGCGGGGTGGAGGGGCCGCTGCCCCCTGATGCGCCGTTGCCAGGTGTTCCGGGCGTTGTCTGCGGGGTCGCCGCGCAGGCGCCGATCAGCGCGATCAAGGCCGCGGCATAGACCCAGCGCTGCGGTTTTGAGGGAAGTCGCGTCATCTAGGGTACGTCCTTATACCGTTCTGGTGTGGTTGTGGCGTTGACTCTGCGGGGGCGTTTGATTATTCGAGCGCCTTTCGAGTTTCCACGATATCGCAGGGCCAGCCCCATGAAAGTCAAATCATCACTCAAAGCCCTGAAGACGCGCCACCGCGATTGTAAGGTCGTGCGCCGTCGGGGCCGTGTGTACGTCATCAACAAGACCGATCCTCGCTTTAAAGCAAAACAGGGTTAAGCAGAAGATGAACGTTCGTGGCCCAGGGATCATTCCCTGTGCCTGAGCGCATCGTCCTGTTCGATCTTGGCAATGTTGTGGTGGATTGGCAGCCAATCCGCCTGTACCGCAAAATCTTCCCGACTGAAGAAGAGGCGCGCCGCTTCTGCGATGAGGTCTGCACGCTTGCCTGGCATGTCGAGCATGATCTCGGCGTGCCCATGGACGAGAACGCCGCTCGCCTGAAGGCCGACTATCCGCATCATGCCGACGCGATCGATGCCTGGCGGCTTCGCTGGTTCGACATGTTCGACGGCTATGTCGACGGGACCGAAGACCTCGTCGAGCGCTTGCATGCCGCTGGCCAGCCGCTTTACGGCCTGTCCAATATGCCAGCAGAAGTCTGGCCCGACATGCTTGAGGCCTTCCCTGTCATGAGGCGGCTTCGCGATGTCGTCGTGTCGGGCGAAGAAGGCGTGGTGAAGCCGGACAGGCGCATCTATGAGATCGCGCTCGAACGGATGGGGCATCCGGCGCCAGACAATGTGTTTTTCATCGATGACAGCCTGAGAAATGTCGAGGCCGCGGCGGCGCTCGGCTTCGACGCGCATCACTTCAAGGACGCGGCCAATCTGGAAGCGGCGCTAAAGGATCGCGGCTTCCTGTAGCCGGCTGCCCCCGCATCGCCGCAATCGGGCCTTGCCCGAGCCCTCTATAGGCTCATACTTATGCCCATGTTTCAGGCCCTCGCCCTTGCCAGCATCATCTTTGTCAGCGGACCAAGTTTCGGCCCGTCTGACGAGATGTTTGAAGAGCTGAAGAATGCCCCCACCGAGGAAGAGGCGACGAGTGTCGCGCTCGATATCTGGGCGGCCTGGATGGAGAGTGGGTCTGCGGCTGCCGATCTTGTCATGGAGCGGGCCGTCACGGCGCAGTCGCTCGGTGACCTGGACCTCGCCCGTGAGCTGTACGACCGCGTCATCGCGATCCAGCCCGGCTATGCCGAAGCCTATAATCGCCGCGCCTCGGTCTTCCTGCAGCAGGAGAAAATGGGCGAGGCCCTGCGCGACGTGAACGAGGCGCTGCGCCTTGAGCCACGCCACTTCGGCGCCTGGACGGGGCTCGGCCGCGTCCTCGAGGAGCTGGGTGCCAGAGAAGAGGCGCTTGAGGCCTACAAGGAAGCCTTGAACGTACATCCGACGCTCGGCCCGGCGAAATCTGCGGTGGCAAGACTTGAAAAAGAGCAGACCGGTCAGGGGCTTTGAAGCTGTTCGGCGCGCTCGTCTTCGTGCTGCTGGCGAGCAGCGTAACCGCCGCGTGCGTGCATAGCGCGATCTATACAAGCAGGGCCGAGAACCGATGGCCGGCTGTGGGCCAGCATGTCGACCTGGACGACGGCGCTGTCCACGTGATCCGTGCGGGCGAAGACGGTCCTGTCGTCCTGATGATCCATGGCGCCTCAGCGAACGCCCGTGAGTTCACCTTTACACTGGCGCCGCGCCTTGATGAGGGCCATCGCGTCCTGATGGCGGATCGTCCGGGTCATGGCTATTCAGCGCGCCCCGACGACAGCAATGAGCTCGGTGTACAGGCCGCGCAGATGGCGGGCGTGCTTGAGGCGCTGGCGCCCGGCGAAAAGGCCGTCATCGTCGGGCACTCTTTCGGCGGGGCTGTCGCGCTTCGCCTCGCGCTCGATTATCCGGGCCTTGTCGACGGGCTCGTCCTGCTGGCGCCGGTCACTCACGACTGGGGGAGCGGCGGTGTTGCCTGGTACAATCAGTATGCCGGTCCACCCCTTGTTGGGCCTGCCTTCGCGCAGCTCGCCCCGATTGCCGGACCGGCGCAGGTGAAAAACGGGATTGACGATGTGTTCGACCCAGGCGACGCGCCTGATGGATACTATGAGGATGCAGGCCTCGGCCTGCTTTTCCGGCCCTCGGAGTTTCGCGCCAATGCCCGCGACGTGAATGCCCTCAAGGGGGAACTCGCCGCCCAGCAGGACCGTTATGGCGAGATCAGTGTCCCGGTCGTCCTGTTTTCAGGGGCGAAGGATACGGTGATCAATCCGACACTCCACGCGGGCAAGATCAAGCACCAGATCGCGGATTTCACACTCGTCCCGCTGGCTGATGGCGGGCACATGCCCCATCACTCGCATGGCGAAGCGGTCGCCGAAGCGATCCGCTCCCTCACACGAGCCGGCGATCAGTCCTCGTCATAGGCCACGAGGCCGCTGGCCCGGCCCATGATGTGGAAAATTTCATTCTGTTCGATCGTTCCGCGCACCAGTTCGGCGCCCGGGCCGCGCGCATAGACCGGGACATCCTCACCCGCATGGGTTTCCGACCCCTGGAAGACCAGTGCCTGCTGGTGAAAATCCTTGTCGGTCGTGTCGACACTGGTGAGGTCTTCGCGGGCGCAATCTTCCTCGCCCGGCTTGCAGCCTGTGCTGCCATTGGCATAGCCGAGCGTGGTGTACGGCTTGCCGTCATCGGCCCGCGCCATGCCGCCGGGGCCGTAGGCGACCTTGCCGAGGATATCGTTGCCGCGGACCGGATAGCCCGCAATCGTCAGCGTGTGAGAGTGGTCTGCCGTGACGATGACCAGCGTGTCGTCCTCGCTCGTCATTTCCAGGGCAGCGGCGACGGCCTCGTCAAGCGCGGCAGTATCGCCGAGCGCGCGGGCAGCGTTGGTCGCGTGGTGGCCATGATCAATCCGGCCACCCTCGACGAGCAGGACATAGCCTTGCTCGCTGCGTGACAGGCGGGTGATCGCCGCGCGCGTCAGCTCCGCCAGCGAGGGCTCGCCAGCCTTGTCCCCGGCGCGGTCGAGCTCATAGTTCATGTGCGACGGCTGGAACAGGCCCAGCACCTTTGCCTCGCTGTTGAAATCGGTCGCGTCAAAGCCGGCCTGGTCGACGATAAAAGCCCGCTCGCCGGGTTTGGCGAGCCAGACGTTCGTCAGGTTTTTGCCATCGACGCGGCGTCCGGCGGGTTCGCCGGTTTCGGGGTCAGTCACACTAGCGGGCATGAAAGCACCACGGCCACCACCAAGAATGACTTCAAATCCGTCACCGGCCGGCCAGTCGATGAGCTGACTGGCGATGTCCTTGCAGCCGCTGTCGCCGACTTCGGCATCATCTTCCCAGTCGCGATTGGCTGCTTCGGAGTAAGTGGCTGCCGGCGTGGCATGCGTAATACGCGCGGTCGATACGATGCCGGTAGCAAGGCCGGCGGCTTCGGCAATTTCGAACAGGCTGTCTGTGCCCTGTCCGTCCTGCGAGGCGCAATTGCCGTATGAGACGCCCGACCGAAGGCCGAGCGTGCGCGAACGCGTCTTCACGCCGCTCAGCATGGCCGTGGCCGTCGAGGCGCTGTCAGCGACCTGCGAGTCGTGGCTGTAGGTCTTGGAGAAGGCCGACCAAGGCAGGCTCTCCATGGCCAGCCTGTAGCTTTCGCCATCAAGACCTTTTTGCTGGCCAGCATAGATCCGGCCCGCCGTGACGGTCGAAACGCCCATGCCGTCGCCAATGAAGAGAATGATATTCTTTGCCTTCGGGGCGAAATCGTCACCGGCGCGCTGGGCAACGCTAGCCGCAGCGGATGTATAATAGCCGTCGCTGGACTGCTGCGGCGTTGTGCTGGCCCGCTCCAGTCCGGCCGATGCCTCTGGCGCTGCTGTCACCGCCCGGTCTTCAGTTGCGCCGACGGAGGTCGCGCAGGCGGCAAGGGTCAGCGCCCCGGCAAGGGTGAAGAAGAGAATGCGCATGCGGGTCTCCCGGTGAAGTGCGGACGGTCGTTTCATTGAGCGTTCCTAACGGCGTCTTGTAACGGTTTTGATTCAGGTGTGGTTGGGCGCCGGCGCGGGCGGCGTTGCGACATCCATATACCGAACAGGATGAGCGCGGCGCCACCGCCTTGTATTGCGGTCAGTGACTCATCGAACAGCTGCCACGATATCGCGGCCGCGACGACAGGCTGGATAAGGACAATGATCCCGGCGATTGCCGCTGGCGTGCGGCCGAGCCCGGCGATGATGAGGCCCTGTCCGCCGATCTGTGCGGCTAGGGCAAGGAAGGCTGGGGCCGCAAAGCCTGCCAGTGTGGGCGGCATGAAGGATTCACCCGAGATGATGACCATGAATCCGGCGACGACGGCCTCGACAACTGTCAGCCAGAAGATCACGTCCATGGCACCAAGCCGATTTCGCGCCAGCTTTGAGCAGAGCATGTAGCCCGACACCATGATGGCAGCGCCAATGGCGAGAACGTCGCCGCGGATATCGCTCTTGCCGCCCGGTTCTCCGCCGAGCGACAGGGCCGCTGCGCCGATCACGGCGACGAGGACCGCCGCGAACCAGATCGGCTTCGGTTTTTCCTTCAGGAACAGCCAGGCGATGAAGCCGACACAGACGTTGCCGAGGTTGACGATGAAGGTGGCGTTGGCAACCGTCGTCAGCGTCAGGCCCCAGTGCCAGAGGGCAATGTCGAGCGCGAAGAATGTCCCAGCCAGGACGACATAGCCATTGATCCGGGCCGGCATGCGGCGCTCGATCGCCACCAGCAGGATGAAGAGAAGCGGAATTGCGAAGACGTAGCGCCAGAAGGCAATCGCCTGTGGCCCCAGGTGATCCAGGCCAAGGCGCAGGCCGATTGGCGCGAGGCCTATGAATACGCCGCCTGCCAGCAGAAGCAGCGGGCCAACCCAGGCGCGCGGCGGGGGAAGATGCAGCTCGGTTTCGGTCATTCAAACTCCCGCCAGTCGGCGCACATCGTCGGGCGATAGACCGTCTGCACGCAGACTCGCAAGGCTTTGAGATGCAAAACGTTTGGCGAGCCGTTTGCCATCCGGCCCCATGACGAGCGGGTGGTGCGTGTAGACTGGCTGAGGCCAGTCCATCAGCGCCTGCAACAGAACGTGGATATGAGCTGCGTCCTTCAGGTCTTCGCCGCGGATTACATGGGTGATGCCCTGAAGCGCATCGTCATGCGTGGATGCGACATGATAGGCGGTCGGCGAATCCTTTCGCGTAAGATTGATATCGCCGTGGATGTCAGGCCTTGCCTTTATGGTCTGGTGTTCCCCCGGTGACGTGCTGAGCTCGAAGGATAGCTGGTCATAGGCTGAGCCGAGATAATCCCGGCACTTCTCCAGAGACAGGCGCCAGGCAAAGGCATCGCCGCGATCCAGCCTTTCCGCTTCGGCATCGGCCGGCAGCGCTGAGCCGGTGAATGGTGTGCCGGGCGGCGCGCCGGCAGCGGCCTGCTCCTCAGCTATGTCGCTGCGGGACCGGAAACAGCGATAGGTCAAGCCGAGGGCGGTCAGGTGGTCCACGACGCGCTCATAGTCCTGGAAATGTTCGGACTGGATACGAACAGGGCCATCCCACTCGAAGCCGAGCCAGGCAAGGTCCTCGAAGATGGCTTCGGTATATTCGGGCTTGCAGCGGCCAAGATCGATATCCTCGATCCTCAGCAGCACCCGCCCGCCGGCGCGCCGGGCAGCATCCCAGACATGGAAAGCCGAGGCCGCATGGCCAAGATGCAGATAGCCCGTGGGCGAGGGGGCAAAGCGGGTTACGAAACCTGTCACACGCCCCGCCTAGCAGAATGCGTCAGGCGCTGACACCTGTCGGCATCGGACAGGACACACCAGTGCCACCGATACCGCAATAGCCGCCGGGATTCTTGGCCAGGTACTGCTGGTGATAGTCTTCAGCGTGGTAGAATGTATCGAGCATGCCGATCTCGGTTGTGATACCGCCGCGTCCAGCCGCCTTGAGGGCCTGCTCATAAGTCTGCTTCGATGCCTTCGCCGCGGCCAGCTGCTCCTCGGTCGTCGCGAAGATGGCGGAGCGGTATTGCGTGCCGACGTCATTGCCCTGACGCATGCCCTGGGTCGGGTCATGGCCTTCCCAGAAAGCTTTCAGAATAGCGGCGGTCGAGACCTTGGCGGGATCGTAGATCACCCGGACGACTTCCGTGTGCCCGGTCAGGCCGGTGCATGTTTCTTCATAGGTCGGGTTTAGCGTTTCGCCGCCAGCATAGCCAACCTGGGTGAGCCAGACGCCATCCATTTGCCAGAAGATGCGCTCCACACCCCAGAAGCATCCCATGCCAAGGACAATTTCCTCGAAGCCTTCGGGCTTTTTCGCATCAAGCGGACGTCCATTGACGAAATGGATATCGGCGGTTGGGATCGGCTTGTCCCGGCCGGGCAGGGCCTCTCCCTTTTTCGGCATGTCTGCGGGCTTGCGGGAAAAGAACATGATCAGGCGTCCTTGGTATCGTGCGAATGCCTTCAATATGGGTTTGTCTGGCATGAGGACAATATGGGCAACGCCTTGGTAGATGCAGGTCTCCAGATTGCCAAATACCCGGGACAGGCCGTAGAAAACCGGCAGGAGGACCAAGCGATTGCATCTCACCCATCTGATAATCGATGACTTCTTCAACGACCCGATCGCGATCCGCAATCAGGCGCTTTCGATGAAGTACCCGCCCCGGCCGGAGCGCGCCATTTATCCAGGCCGAAACGCCGAGGGCAGTTTGCCCCTGCCCGGTGTCGAGCGGCTGATCAGTCAGATAGTGCAGGAGCCGCTGCAGCCGAAAACCAACCTTTCCCACTGCGTGCCGCGCATAGCGATGTCGGATGACCTCGCAAAAACAAGCGTTCACATCGATATCTGCCACTGGTCCGCGATTGTCTATCTCAGCCTTGATGAGCATTGTCAGGGCGGAACGCATTTCTTTCGGCACAAGAAAACGGGATGGGACATGGCGCCGGCCTTTCCGGGCGT
Organism: Henriciella mobilis; assembly: GCF_003576285.1. Taxonomy (NCBI): domain Bacteria; kingdom Pseudomonadati; phylum Pseudomonadota; class Alphaproteobacteria; order Hyphomonadales; family Hyphomonadaceae; genus Henriciella; species Henriciella mobilis. The sequence goes on from NZ_QWFX01000006.1 coordinate 583,625, forward strand.
TGCGGAGGCTGCCGGCTACGAGAATGCCGGCGAAGCTTTGGATTCGATCCTCGCGGAGGATGAGTCAGATTTGTCCAAGTGGGAGAAAACCATGACGATCCCGATGAAGTTCAATCGTCTTGTCCTGTTCCGGGGTTACATGTGGCACGATGCAGGCAAGGCATTCGGAACCACGCCGGAAACCGGCCGCCTCATTCTGCCGATGTTCTTTGGCAACACGCAAACCGGATAGATTTTCCAGCGCGTGTGTCCGCATGCCGCGATCAATATGCAGCGCAAAGCTCATCGCGGGCTTGCAGGAACAGGCAACCTTCCGATATAGACGCGCCCTTATGGTGAGGTGGCCGAGTGGTTGAAGGCGCACGCCTGGAACGCGTGTATACGGTAACCCCGTATCCAGGGTTCGAATCCCTGTCTCACCGCCAGTATTCCTTAGAAAGACAGACCTCTTCGGCATCCCGCAGCGCGCGCCCGCCGGGGCTTGGGCCTGTCAGAGGCGGTCATTGCCCTGCCGCGAGCGGTATTCGTCCAGTTCGGACTCCAGCCGGGCAATCTGCGCGTCGCGATCGGACAGGACTGCCGCCACGCGCGCCACATCAATCCGCCGCGGAATGTGCTGGGGGCAATTCACGTCCCAGGCCCTGATGTTAAACAGGATAGCGCGTTCAGGCCGACCCTTGCCGCCCTCAACTCGCAAGCGCGCCATCAGGTCCTGCTGGTCATCGACCACTTGCGCCGTGCCCCAGAGTTTCACGCGCCGCGCCTGCTCATAATCGATGAGGAAAATGAACGCTTGAGCGTTCTCAGAAAGGTTTCCGAGCGTGATGTATTGCCTGTTCCCGGCAAGGTCGGCAAAGCCGAGTTGCTGGTCCCCAAGCACTTTGAGGAAGCCTGCCGGTCCGCCGCGATGCTGGATGTATGGTTGGCCTGCAGCGCTCGCGGTTCCAAGGAAAAAGCTGTTCTGTTCGCTGATGAACTGGGCGAGATCCGGCGTAACCGTGGTCTGCCAAGGGTGGCTCGCTTCCATGCGGGCATAGGCTTCGCGTGAGCCCTTGGCGTCCTGCACCGCCTTCACGGCGGGTGAGAAGGCTATGTCGCTGGGGGTTCTCGGATGCTGCGCCACGATCAGAGCCCCAGCGCGCTCAACGAGGGATGGTCGTCAGGACGCCGGCCTTGCGGCCAGAAGAATAGCCGTTCCTCCGGTTTGATCTGAACGTCGTTGATGCTGGCGTAACGCTTGGCCATCAGGCCGCTTTCATCGAACGACCAGTTCTCGTTCCCATAGGCACGGAACCACTGGCCGGTCCCGTCATGCCATTCATAGGCGAACCGCACGGCAATCCGGTTTTCCTCGAAGGCCCACAGCTCCTTGATCAGACGGTACTCATGCTCATTCCGCCATTTCTCGGCAAGGAAGGCGACAATCTCCGTGCGGCCGTTCAGGAAGGTGTCGCGATTGCGCCAGCGGCTCGTCGGCGTGTAGGCAAGCGAGACGGCTTCGGGATCACGACTGTTCCAGGCGTCCTCGGCCAGCCGCACTTTTTGTGCTGCGGTCTCGGCTGTGAATGGGGGAAGCGGCGGGCGGCTCATATCGGCCTCCATGATGTTGAATTGGCGGCGGGCACGAGGCCCGCCGCCCTCTTGCGAGGCTCAGGCGGCAACGCCCTCAGCAACGGGGAAGTCGATGTCAGTCCGGGCAACCTCGTTGAGGTAATTGGTCCAGATGTTCAGGGCGACGTGCTGCACGATCTCAATGATTTGTGCGTCGTCATATCCGGCCGTCCGGACGGCGCTGAGATCGGCATCGGATACATGCCCACGCGCTTCTGCTACCTTGAGCGCGAAGACTACAGCGGCATTGGCCTTGGGATCGCTCGACCGGCCTTTACGATTGGCCGCGATTTCTTCCGCCGACAGCTTGGCGAGGTTTGTGCCGAGATAGGTGTGGGCCGAAAGGCAATAGCCGCAGCCATTGTACTCTGCGATAGCCAGGGCGATCCGCTCGCGTGTGGCAGCCGGTAGACGGCCTTTGCCGAGTGCGCCAGAAAGGCCGAGATAGCCTTCCAGTGCCGCAGGACTCTGGGCGACAAGCCGGAACAGGTTTGGCGTGCTGCCGAGTTGCTTGTTGACCTGCTCCAGCAGGGGCCTCGATGCTTCGGGCGCGGCGTCGATCGTGGCGGGAACTTGAATACGGGACATAGGGGGTCTCCTTGGGTTTGTCTTCGGGACCTCCAAGATATGGCTTCCATTAAATGGGTGTAGGCTCTATAATTGAAATCTATCCTCTCGAAAAACGGTAGAAATGGTCGACCGCCTCGACTCCATGTTCATCCTTGTCACGGCCGTCGACGCCGGCAGTTTCACGGCTGGAGCGCGTGAACTGGGAATGCCGCTGGCGACGGTCAGCCGCAGGGTTGCGGAACTGGAGGAGAGGCTGGGCGCACAGCTTGTAACGCGCTCTACGCGCGGCCTGGCCTTGACCGAAGCGGGCGCGACCTATGTCGCCGCTTGCCGACGCATTCTGGAGCAGGTGGCGGAAGCCGAACGCGCCGCGGCCGGGGAGTTCAGCATGCCGAGGGGCCTCCTGACCGTGACCGCGCCGATCGTCTTCGGCAGAATTCATATGGTGCCTCTGATCACAGCGTTCCTGAAGGCTTACCCCGATGTGGATGTCCGCCTGCACCAGGGCGACCGGATGGTCAGCTTCCAGGAAGAGCATGTCGACCTCGCCGTCCGGATCGGTCATCTGCCAGACAGCAGTCTCAGGGCGCGCCGGGTCGGTGCGGTAAGGGAGGTGGTCTGTGCCAGCCCGGCTTACCTCGCCGCGCGGGGGGAGCCAGAGCGAGCCGAGGATCTGGCGCATCACGATTGCATCACCTTCGAAAACCTGATGGTCGCTGATCGATGGCGATTTGGTGAGCGGCAGGTCCGGATCGGGTCGCGGCTGATTGTGAATACAGCAGATGCTGCGATAGGCGCAGCCGAGGCCGGTCTGGGGTTAACGCGCGTTCTTTCATACCAGGTCGCCGAAGCGGTGGCTGATGGGCGCCTGAAAATCGTGCTGACCGGGGATGAACCCGAAGCCTGGCCGGTTCATTTGCTCTATGGGGGCGGAATCCTGCCCCAGAAGCTGCGTGCATTCATAGATTTCGCCGCGCCTCGCCTGAGCGCTGCACTACCGGGCCATACAGGCTGAGGCGGAGCTGTTCCTCGTCGCCGCCGGACGTCCTGCTTACGCTTGAGGCAACACGCTTATGTCGCCGCGGACCGATTTGATGGCCTCGGCGGAGGTCGGCAGGTACTGGAATCGGCCTTGCCGGCCGGCCGTTTCAATTCCCGCTTTCGCCAGCGCGTCGATCATCGTGTCACGCCGGACCGCTGTTCCATGACTGTAGACAGGGTAGGCGAAGGCCGTGTGCCGGTGTCCCATGAGTTCCAGCTCGCCATCGAACAGACCGAAGGCGCGGGCGGTGCTTCGGAAGTCTGCGAAAAGCGCCTCGGGCGTCTCCTCCGCCGAATCGGCGGTGATCTCGATGGACATGTACTCCCAGCCATCGGCCTTGCCATAATAGTCCGAATGCATGGTGAGCCGCTTCCAGCGACCGGCCTTGTGGAAATTGTAGAGGATCAGCGAGTCGAAGCCGCGCTGGCCGCGAAACTGGCAGAACAGGGTGTGCAGGCCTTTCGAGCGCGGGGCGTCATCGGCCTCAACGCCGGCAAGCTCGGCGGTCCTGCCAAGCGGCATCGTGCTGACGATGCGATGGGCGCTCACCGGTTTGCCATCGATGCGAAGGGCGTGCCCGGCTTGCGCTGAGGCAGACCAGCCGATCTGCGCACCAAGCCGTGTCTCCACTCCCATGCCGTGCAGCTGCCCGATCGCCGCGTCGTAATAGGCCGGAAAGCCCGACTTGGGGCGCGCAACGCATTGCTCGCTGGCCAGATGCTGGCGCTTGCCGAACATCTTCCGGAAAGATTGCGAGGCAAGGCCGGAGAAGCTTGCGGCCCGCTCAACCGGGCGCATGCGGCTGCGGGCGAAGTCATAGTTGATCTCGTCGGCCGGCACGCCATAGAAGCGCTCGACATAGTTGAGGATGCCGCTGTCCTCCATCAGTGTCTGACCGAGATAATACTCGAGGAACGTCAGGGCGCTGTGGCGGGACTGGCCGCGCAGGCGCATGCGAAGGAGGTCGCGGGCCATCCTTGCTTTATGCTTGAGCGGGCGCGCCAAAAGGTCGCCGCGGAGGTCGATCGGATAGCGGGCGATGCGCATGTCGGGCGTCACCCGCTGCAGGGACCAGTTCACCGGGACAACGAGCTCCGACAGGCCGGGGAACATCTCGAACTGCGGATAGCCGGTCCAGAAGAAGATGGCACCAATATCAAAGGAGCGCCCATCCAGATTGACAGAGATGTGATTGCCGCCTGGCGTTTCATACTCATCGACAAGCAGGACGGACCGGCCGGACCGCACGAAGTCGTAGGCCAGCGTAATGCCGGAAATGCCCGCCCCGAGAACAACCACGTCATAGTCAGCCTGCTCCGGCAGGGCGGACACGTGGTTGCCGCGCGCGCTCGCGTTTAAGTCCTTCACCCCAAGGTCCCCGGAATGTGCCAGAAGATTTCTCTTCTATTGCATTTGCAGGGTTTGTCGCGCGCAAACTCCGGAGAGGGGAATTCCAACCCAGCGTTTCACGTCAAGCGATCCTCTGGAGCGGCGCGGGCAGGTGCGCGAATGGTGCGGCCTGCCGCACGCCCGAAAGGGTCAGGGCTTGTCGTAGGTCAGGATGCCCCAGGTAAGCCAGCCCGACTTGCCGCCGTCGACCCAGGCGCCTAGCCCTTCGATCATCCGGTCGGCATAGTCGTCCGAAACGAGGCCCTTAAGCTCTTCGCGGCGCGAGATCAGCTCTTCACGGACACGGCCATAATGGGCGGGCAGCATTTCGGCGAGCTCCTTGCGCGGGCCTGGTACAAGCCCGGCGCCGGCTGCGGCCTGATCGTAGAAATCGATCGAGCCGAGGCTGGACAGATGAATGCGGTCGAAGACCGGCTGCAACTTGTCCGCCGGGGCATTGGCCGTCTGCAGGATATCGGTGAAGATCAGCCGGCCGCCGGGTTTCAGGATACGCTCGCATTCCACGATGATACGCTTGCGGTCCGCCCCATGCAGGAAGCTGTCCTGGCTCCAGACGATGTCGAAGGCCTCATCGCGGGCCGGTACGTCATCAAAGGAGCCGTGCAGCACATCGATCCGGTCGCTGAGGCCGGCCGCTTCATTCTTCTCCCGGTTGATCCGGTTCTGCGTCTCGGAAATGTTGACGCAAACGACCTCCCGCGCGCCTGCTTCGCGAACGAGATAGCGGGCCGAGCCGCCATAGCCTGCGCCGAGATCGGCGATGCGGGCGGCCTTGCCTGCCGGACCCATCATCTTCGTCATGGTCTCGACCGTCCGCCGGCTTGCTGTCGCGATCGCCTCGTCCGACGATTCATAGAGACCGATGTGGATGTCTTCGCCGCCCCAGATATTGAAATAGAAGCGGTCGGCGTCGTCGCTGTCATAATAGTCTTCAGCGACGGCGACGTCTTCAGCACGCGTGTCAGTCTTCATCGCGTTTCTCCGCTATGTGAATGAAGAAGTCCGGCTCGCTCTCCTCGAAGTCCGACTGGAAGTCGCCATAGGTGTGAATCTTCTCGAACCCCGCTTCCTTGAGCAGCTTCATCACGTAGCGCCGGCGCAGCGGGAACATGTTCAGATTGTACTGTGACCCGTCCGGGAAGCTGTAGCGGAAGCGGGCAAGGCCCTCATCGACATATTCCGGCTCGGCGACGACGTCCTTGCCGCAATAATAGTATTTGTGCTTCGGCTTGTTCGCAGCCTCATTGTCGAGCAGCAGGTCATAATTGCGCTGGTCGAGGATCAGGATGCCGTCATGTTTCAGTGCGGCGTAGAACTCTGCCAGAGCCTTCCGGCGGTCGAGTTCGTCGTGGATATGGGTAAAGGAATTGCCCAGGCAGATGATCGCATCGAACTTGCCCTTGATATCCTTGTTGAGCCAACGCCAGTCTGCCTGGCAGGTCTTGAGGACCTGGCCGCGCTTTCCGGCATTCTCGAACGCCTTCATCAGCATTTCGGCGCTGCCGTCGACGCTGGTGACATCGAAGCCTTCCTCCATCAGCCGGCAGGAGTGAAAGCCTGTTCCGGTCGCGACATCCAGCACAGTGTGCTTGTCGCGTGCGCGCAGGATGTCGACGAAGAACTGGCCCTCGCCTTCCGCGCGGGAATCCCAGTCGATCAGGGAGTCCCACTTGTCGACAAAACCTTCAATGTATTCTTCCTGATAGTGATCTGTCTCGCGGACAGCCAGCGGGTCGTCACCGTATTTCTGTTCGGTGTTCACCGCCGTTTCGGTGCTGGACGCAGATGCCATGATCGCTCCTTCTCGCAGTTCAGGTTTTCGCAGTGAGGTGGGCGACCCGAATGGGCGCGCCGGCCAAGGACCTCACAATCAAATCCAGTGTGGCGGCTCTCGCGGCGTGTAGCCGCTGGCCACACGTTTCACGTCTCAGAAATAGGCCGAAAGGTCAAAATAGTTTTGACCGCCAAGGCTTCGGGAAACGCATCGCTTTTCACGCTTAACGCGTGCCTCGAACCCCCCAAGTTTCTGGCGAGAAAATAAAGTATTGTGAAAACAGCGCATAAAAAGAGATCGCGCTTTTCGCGACAAGTTGCGGATATAAATTGTGAAACAACCAAGAATTTTTTGCGTCAAAGTATTTTGCGCGGTTTTTGGGCAGGACTGGGCGCAAAACGGTATGAAATGGCGGGGCTGATAACTACTCTTCGAGCGACGCCCGCGCGAGTCCCAATTCGGCGAGAACGTCTTCCGTGTGTTGTCCGAGGCGCGGCGCTGGGGGGATTTCGCGCTTTGGCAGCCCCGAGAATTTGAGCGGCGGCTGCACTTCCCAATAGCCGCCCTCGCTCGGATGCTCCCGGCGCTGGAAGAAATCGATGGCCTTCAGGTGAGGGTCGTCCTGAACTTTGGAGATATCGGTCGCATTCGCAGCGGGGATGTCCGCATCGGCCAGTTTGCGCAGGATCTCTTCCGACGTGTAGTTCACGAAATGGGCCTGCACGCGCGACATCATGTAGGCCTGGTTGTAGTAGCGGCCCTTATAGTCGGAGATCCGCTCATCCTCGAGTTCTTCTGGAGCCTCGATGACATCGAACAGTTTCACCCATCGGCTATCGATGTATGGCGCGATGGCGACCCAGCCATCCTTGGTCCGGACCGGCTGGCGGGCCGGGTCGATCTGGCGCTGGTAGCAATGCGGCCCGACGGGCGGATCGAAGGTCGCCTCGTAGAAGTGTTCCTCGAACAGGAAGCTCGTCACGCATTCCAGCATTGGAACCTCGACATGAACCGCCTCTCCGGCCCGGTCGCGATGACGAAGGGCCGCCAGCGTTCCGTGGACGGCGTGCAGACCGGAAACCTTGTCGGCAAAGGCAGTTGGCAGGAAACGCGGCGCCTCATTGCCGTCGACACGCGGCAGCAGGCTGGTCGCGCCCGATAGTGCCTGGATCAGGTCGTCATAGGCTGGGCGGCCCGCATAGGGCCCGTCCGTGCCAAAGCCAAGACAGTGGACGTAGACGATGTCGGGCTTGATTGCCTTGACCTCCTCGAAGGTCAGGCCGAGCCGGGCCACGGCATCGGGCCGGATATTGTGGATGAAGACGTCGCTGGTCTCGAGCAGCTTGCGCACAGCGTGCATGCCGGCCTTCGACTTCATGTCCCAGACAACAGAACGCTTGCCGCGATTCACCGTCAGGTGGCAGGGGCCCATGTCCCGATTGTGGGCCGGTTTTCCAACCTGGCGGAAGGCGTCCCCCGTTTCCGGCTCAAGCTTGATCACGTCGGCCCCAAGGTCGGCGAGTGTCTGCGTCGTGTAGGGGCCAAACAGCACGGTTGTCATGTCGGCTACACGAATTCCGGACAGGGGGCTAACGGCAGGCATGGGAAACTCCGTTGTCTGTACCCGGCCATTCTGCCAGCGCGGCGCGGTTCGTAAATGCCTTGCGTTTCAGTGACGTGGCGTCAACACGCCTGTTCCTCCTGCGCCTAATACTTTGCCCGCAAGCGCTTTACGGCCCCATTTGCTTGACTCTCTAGTGTGCCCACGCCAACCAGCGCGCCATGGCAAAGGTGAAGATTTGTGGCGTACGGGATGAAGCGCTGGTCCACGTAGCGGCTGAGGCTGGCGCGGATTGGATTGGCTTTAACCTTGTGCCGAAAAGCCCACGCTTCATTGCCCCGCATGGCGAGTCCGTACCTGAGCGCCTGAATGACCTCCTTAAGGTGTCTGCAGAGGCGCAGCTGCGATCGGTCGTACTCGTCGTCGATCCCGACATCGCCGTCCTGAAGTCGCTGACTGATACGGTGCTGCCAGACGCTATTCAGCTGCACGGGCAGGAAACGCCGGAATTCGTCGCAAAGCTCAGGGCCGCCATGACGAAAGACACTGAAGTCTGGAAAGCCGTTGGCGTTGAGAACCGGGCCGATCTCGAAGCTGTCGCACGCTTTGTATCAGCCGATAGGCTTCTTATCGATGCGAAGCCCCCGGAAGGTGCCGATCGGACCGGCGGGCATGGCCAGGCTTTCGACTGGTCTATCCTGCGGGGCTGGGCCGCGCCGAAGCCTTGGATGCTGGCTGGCGGGCTAACGCCCGAGAACGTCGCGACCGCTATAGCTGCGACAGGTGCAGATGCGGTCGATGTGTCCTCTGGTGTCGAAAGCGAGAGGGGCGTAAAGGACGAGGTCTTGATCCGCAGCTTCATCGCTGCTGCGAAGGCCGCCTGACGGGAGCGTCAAATGAACAAGCTGAATACATGGGCACAGTGGCCTGACGAGAAAGGCCGCTTCGGCGAGTTTGGCGGACGCTATGTCGCCGAAACGCTGATGCCGCTCATTCTCGAACTGGAAGAAGAATATCGCGCCGCCAAGAAGGATCCGGCTTTCGCCGCCCAGATGGACGATTTCTGGGAGCACTATGTCGGCCGGCCTTCGCCGCTCTATCATGCCGAGCGGATGAGCGAGCATTTCGGTGGGCCGAAGATCTACTTCAAGCGCGATGAGCTCAACCATACCGGCTCGCACAAGATCAATAACTGTCTCGGCCAGGTGCTGCTGGCCCTGCGCATGGGCAAGACGCGCATCATCGCAGAGACCGGCGCCGGCCAGCACGGCGTCGCAACGGCGACGGCGTGCGCCCGCTTTGGCCTGCCCTGTACCGTTTTCATGGGCGCGACCGATGTCGTGCGCCAGAAGCCGAACGTCTTCCGGATGAAGTTGCTCGGTGCCGAGATCGTTCCGGTCTCTTCCGGTACCGGCACGCTGAAGGATGCGATGAACGAGGCGCTGCGCGACTGGGTCACCAACGTCCACGACACCTTCTACGTCATCGGCACCGCCGCTGGCCCGCACCCCTATCCGGAGATGGTGCGCGACTTCCAGTCCGTGATCGGCAAGGAGGCGCGCCGCCAGATCCTCGAACGCGAAGGCCGCCTGCCGGATGCCGTCATGGCCTGTATCGGCGGCGGGTCCAATGCGATCGGCCTGTTTCATCCCTTCATCGAGGATGAGGGCGTGCGGCTGATCGGCGTCGAGGCTGCCGGCCATGGCATCGAGACCGGCGAACATGCCGCCGCCCTGAATGGTGGTCAGCCCGGCATTCTCCACGGCAACAAGACCTACCTCTTGCAGACCGATGACGGCCAGATCATCGATGCGCACTCGATTTCCGCCGGGCTCGACTATCCCGGCATCGGCCCCGAACACGCCTTCCTGCGCGACACCGGCCGGGCGGAATACCTGACCTGCACTGACAAGGAAGCGCTCGACGCCTTCCAGCTTTGCACGCGTCTTGAGGGTATCATTCCGGCGCTTGAGCCCGCCCACGCCATCGCCCGCCTGGGCGATGTCTGCGAGACGATGGACAAGGACCAGATCCTGATCATGAATCTCTGCGGCCGGGGCGACAAGGACATCTTCTCGGTGGCCGAGCATCTGGGCATGGATATCTGAGCTTGATCTCGCACGTCACGCTGGGGACGAAGAACAAGGCAGGAGCGCGAGCGTTTTACACGCCTGTGATGGCTGCGCTCGGCTATCCGCCGCGCGACCCGGCGAAGTCAAAGCAATTCGTGATGTGGACCGCGCGCGATGGCGGGCGGCCCTTTTTTGTGCTGGCGGAACCGTTCGACGGACAAGAAGCATCCTCTGGTAACGGACAGATGATCGCGCTGCTGGCACCGAGCCGGGCTGCTGTCGATGCTGCACATGCTGCGGCGCTGGCAGGCGGGGCAGGGAATGAGGGCAATCCTGGTCTTCGCCCCCAGTATCATGAGAACTACTATGGCGCTTATTTCCGGGACCCCGACGGCAACAAGGTGTGCGTGGTCTGCCACGATCCGGCATGAATGAGCAGCTTAAGGGCGTGAAGGTGATGGAATAGCAGATGTTCGCCTCTGATTGCGTCTAAACCGGGTTTCTGCATGCCCGGCGGTGTGCAATATCGGTGACCAGATTAGGATAACCGCCAGAAAACCGGCTGATTTCAACATGACCGAAGCTCTCCTCATCCGTATTACCTGCCCGTCAAAGGACGTCGCCCAGAAGATTGCCGATGCCTCCGTTGAGCAACGCCTCGCCGCCTGCGCCAATATCGAAGGCCCGGTGACGTCGACCTATCTATGGAAAGGCGTGGTCGAACAGGCCTTCGAGCATGTTCTCTGGCTGAAATCCGTTGCGCCGTGCTGGAACGCGCTGGAAACCCTCGTCAATAAAATCCACCCCTATGATGTCCCGGCTATGGTCGCGATGCCGGTCAGCCACATGCCGGCACCCTTCGCCACCTGGCTGGACGAGAATACGAAGGCGCCCGCACAGTAATGCCCACACAGAGAATTACCGACCGGTTCGACCGCGTGCGCGCCGAGAAGCGGGCCGCACTCGTCACCTATGTCATGGCGGGCGATCCGGATCTCGAAACGAGCTATCAGACGCTGTGCGCCCTGCGCGATAATGGCGCCGACATCATAGAGCTGGGCGCGCCCTTCACCGATCCGATGGCCGATGGCCCGGCGATCCAGCTGGCCGGCCAGCGCAGCCTGAAGGCCGGGACGAAGCTGGCCGATGTCCTCGCCCTCGCAAAGCGGTTTCGCGCTGAGGACAAGGAGACGCCGCTCATCCTGATGGGCTATGCCAATCCGGTCTTTCATATGGGCTATGCCGCGTTTGCCGAATCAGCCGCCGACGCCGGGATTGACGGGACGATCCTTGTCGATCTGCCGCCCGAGGAAGATCATGAGCTGCGCGAAGCCTATGAAAAATATGGTATTTCTGTCATTCGTCTGGCCACGCCGACCACGACGGAAAAGCGCATCGCCAAGGTTGCCGAAGGCGCGTCCGGCTTTCTCTATTATGTCGCTGTTGCTGGCGTAACTGGTGCAGGTTCAGCCGATCCGGAAGATATCCGAGAGGGCGTCGAGCGGGCCCAGAAAGTCTCCGGTTTGCCGGTTTGCGTCGGGTTTGGCGTGCGCACAGGTGAACAGGCGGCCGCCATGGCCGGTATCGCTGATGGGGTTGTGGTGGGCACCGCTTTCGTGGATCATGTGCGCTTGGCTCTTGAGTCAGGAGACACTGGCAGTATAGCCGGGCGGATTGGGGGGCTGGCCAAAGAGTTGTCGACCGCGCTCAAAGGCGTATCGTCGTAACTGTAACGTATTGGACCATTCAGGGAGTCCAGCGAAATGAATTGGCTTACGAATTTCCGCACGCCGGGATTGAAGACCTTCTTGTCCTCGAAGAAGGACACGCCGGACAATCTCTGGGTGAAGTGCCCGAAAAGCGGGGAACTCGTCTATCGCTCCGACCTCGAGGAGAGCTGGTATGTGACGCCAGCCGGCGCGCATCTGCGGATTTCGCCGCGCCGCCGCTTCCGCCTCCTGTTCGATCAGGAGCGCTGGGAGCCATTGCAACTTCCGCCTGTTGCGCAGGACCCGCTGAAGTTCAAGGACGACAAGCCTTATCCTTCCCGCCTGAAAGCCGCCAAGGCGAAGATTGCCGGGCGCGAAAAGGAAGAAAGCCCGGAAGGCAGCCCGCCGGTTGCGCAGGATGACTGCATGGCCGCCGCCTTCGGCCGGGTAAATGGCAAGCCAACGGTGATCCTGGTGCAGGACTTTGCCTTCATGGGCGGTTCGCTCGGTATGGCGGCCGGTGAGGCATTCATTGCAGCCGCCCAGCTGGCCGTCGCCCGCAAGGCGGCGTTTGTTGTCTGCACAGCCTCCGGCGGGGCTCGGATGCAGGAGGGCACGCTTTCCCTGATGCAGATGCCGCGGACCACGCTCGCCATTTCCGAGGTCCGCGATGCCGGCCTTCCCTATATCGTTATTCTCACCGATCCGACTTCCGGCGGCGTTTCGGCCTCCTATGCGATGCTCGGTGATGTTCACATCGCTGAACCGGACGCAATGATCGCCTTTTCCGGCCCCCGCGTGATTGAGCAGACGATCCGCGAGAAGCTGCCGGAAGGCTTCCAGCGCTCGGAATTCCTCCGCGAAAAAGGCCAGGTCGACATTGTCTGCGACCGGCGCGAGATGAAGGATGTTCTGGGCCGTATCCTCCGGCATTTGTTGCCCAAGCGCGCTTCCGAAAGCACGGCCATCGGACCGGTGAACGCACCCTCCGCGGACGTGCCGGCGCCGCAGAAAGACAAGAAGGCCGGCAAGGGTTGATTGACGCGCAGCTGGGCGTCGAAGCGGCGCTGAAACGGTTCGAGCGATATAATCCGTCCGACCGGATCCTGGCGCTTGACCGGCTGCTCGTCGTGCTCGAGACGCTGGGCAATCCGCATCTCGACCTTCCCCCGATAATCCACGTCGCCGGGACAAATGGAAAAGGCTCCACCGTCGCCTTTATCCGCGCCATGGCCGAGGCAGCCGGGCTCACCGTCCACACGGCGACATCGCCCCACCTCGTCCGCTTCAATGAGCGCATCCGGCTTGCCGGCACGCTGATTTCAAACGATTATCTCGTCGACTGCCTCGAACGCGTCGAGGCTGCCCTGCTCGGCTACCGGCCGATCACGCATTTCGAGGCGGCGCAGGCGGCGAGTTTCCTCGCCTTTTCCGAGACGCCAGCCGACCTGCTGGTCCTCGAAGTTGGCCTGGGCGGGCGCTTCGATGCCTCGAATGTCATTACACAGGCGGCCTGTTCGGTCTTCTGCCCGATCGACCTCGACCACCAGCAATTCCTCGGCAATACGATCACCAAGATCGCGACCGACAAGGCCGGTATCCTGAAGCCCGGCTGCCCCGCCGTGTCCGCAATCCAGGGCAGCGAGGCGGAGGCCGCGCTGAAGGCCGAGGCGGCGAAGCTCGGCACGGTGATCGACTTTGTCACCGCCGCCGAAATCGCCGCCATAGAGCCGCCGCTGGGCCTTGCCGGAGAGCACCAGTTCGCCAATGCCGCGCTGGCGGCGAAAGCACTGAAAACCGCTGGACTTCAAGGTATTACAGATGACGCGATCCAGGCCGGCGCCGCCTCCGCCCACTGGCCCGCCCGGATGCAGCGCCTCTCGCCCGGCCCGGTCACGGCACTTGCCAATGACATGCCGGTCTGGCTCGACGGGGGGCACAACCCCCATGCCGGTCGCGCCCTGGCCGGGGTGCTCGACACGCTCGACCGGGAGGAGCCAGCCAAGCGGACAATGCTGGTCTCGGCCATGCTCGCCAACAAGGATGCAGCGGGCTTCTTCGCGGCGCTGAAGCGTCCCGGCCTGCGCGTCTTCACCTGCCCGATCGCCAATAATGACAACAGCTTCAGCCCCGAGGCGCTGGCCGTCGCGGCGCGGGATGCGGGGGCTGAGGCCGAAGCCCATCAGGGCTTTGAAGCCGCGATGAAAGCGGCGGTCCGGGCCGGGGCGGAGCGTATCCTGATCTGCGGCTCGCTCTATCTGGCGGGAAAAGTCCTCGCCCTGAATGAAGAGCTCCCCGCTTAAGCGTCCTGGAAATGTCCTCCGGGCGACACGGTATTAAAACAGTCTGATTCCAGTATGATTCCGGTACATTTTCAGTCTGATTCCGGTCTGGCCCCAAGAAAGGAGCCTCACTCCGCCGGCGCGTACAGCCAGACAGCCGCTTCTGCCGCCCATTCCTGGCACAGTCTCGGGGCGTCCTTGAAATATTGCTGGCGGGAGACCTGGTACTCCATGCTCTGTCTCATCTGTTGCATGCGCGCCTCAGAGAGCGGCAGGTCCTTGGCTTTCATGAAGTCGCCAAGTGCGCATTGTGGATAGGCTTCGGGCCAGTCGCGCACATAGATGCCGCGCATTGTGCCACGGCCATAATAGACTTCGCCGCGCTGGGCGGGTGTCAGGTCTTCGCGCTCGAGCATCGCCGTGAACGCCGTTTCGGCGCCGGATTCAGGCTTCGAATTGTAGGCCGCATTCCAGAGCGTCTTGAATTCGGCATCTGACAATGTGGCCGGCTCCGGCGCAGGCGCGACAGTTTCGGTGGCGCAAGCGGCCAGGCCCAGCAGGGCCAGCGGAACGACAAGCGATTTCATTTTCCCCTCCCGGTCGTGATTCACCAAGATTGCCAGGTTTCGCCCGGTGAGCAAGCCGTGAAAGCGAATAAGGGATTCCCCGAAGCGCGCCGCGCGCTCGCCGGTGCTAGGCTTCGCCCGATAAACGAGCCGAATGGCCCATGCGGAGGAGAGGAAAATGACCGTCAACACAATCGCCCCTGATGCGCTCAAGGTCCTGATCACGGGGGGCGCGCGCGGCATTGGCGGGGCAACCGCCCGCCTGCTTGCCGAGGCCGGGGCGCATGTGATGATCGCCGACGTGCTCGACAAGGAGGGCAAGGCGCTCGCTGCCGCGCTGGGGGACAAGGCCGTCTACCATCACCTCGATGTCACGCGTGAGGCGGACTGGCGCGCCGCCGTGAAGGCCGCGACCAAGGCGTTTGGCGGGCTCAACGCCCTGTTCAACAATGCCGGGATCGCCGATTTCGCGAGCGTCGAGGCCTGCTCGCCGGACGCGTTCCGGAAACTGATCGACATCAACCTGACCGGCGTCTTCCTTGGCTTGCATGTCTGCGCACCGGCGCTGCGCGAGGCGGGCGGCGGGGTCATCGTCAACACCTCCTCGACGGCGGGCCTTCAGGGCTATGGCGGGCTCGCCGCCTATGTCGCCAGCAAGTGGGGCGTGCGCGGGCTGACCAAGGCGGCGGCGCTCGACCTGGCCGATGGCGGCATCCGGGTGGTCTCGGTCCATCCCGGCCCGATCACGACCCCGATGACCGAAGGCATGGGTAATGAGGTGGTCGCCACCCAGCCCCTGCCGCGCTTTGGCGAAGCCAAGGAGGTCGCCCGCATGGTGCGCTTCCTGATGACCGAGGCGACCTTTTCCACCGGCAGCGAATTCGTCATCGACGGCGGCGCGGTAACCGGCCAGGTCCTGCCGCTGCATGAGGAAGGGTAGGGGGCGCCGCTCAAGCGTTCTTGATGATTCGGGCCGCAGGTACAGGTTGTCTAGCGCAACAGCCTCATTGAGGGTTTCCCGCACCGCCACCAACAACCCTACCCGCATGAACTCGCTGAGCTGTTTTATGGGTCGGAAGAGTGGGTGGGAATGCGTCCAGTTGGATCGTGCTAGCTGACATCCCGTTTTGCAATCTCTAGTATATGGCAATGAGAGCGTCGTTTCTGGGTGGAGAAGTTTATGGCAGTCGTCAACAGAATAAACTTGTTGAGAAACATTGGTCAGTTTGACTCGGTTTCGCCGCCTCCAGCCGCTGCATTGGCGCCATTAACACTCATCTATGCGGAGAATGGGCGTGGAAAAACTACCGTTTCCAACATTTTCCGGTCGCTCGCTACTAACAACCCACAGCTGATTTTAGATCGGCACAGACTGGGTGCAGAAAATACTCCGCACGTCGTTCTCGTGGTGGATGGACAAAATATTGTATTTGAGAATGGAGTTTGGACTCGGGACGTGCCCGCAGTCTCGGTTTTCGATGACGACTTTGTGTCAAAAAACGTTTGTTCCGGCGTCGAAATACATCCTTCTCATCGACAAAACTTGCATGAGTTGATCTTAGGGGCGCAAGGGGTGCAGCTAAACGATGCTCTTCAAGAAAAAGTTGCGCAGATTGAGCGACATAACGTCGAGCTAAGGGGGCGGGCAAACGCTATTCCAGAGCACCTGAGAAACGGACTGAGCGTTGAGGAATTCTGTGGTCTGAATCCCGATCCAGATATCGAAAACAAGATCGATCTTGCCGGCAAAAGAATCTCGGCCGCGAAATCCGCCACGAAGATTAGAGATCAAGAGCAGTTTGACCAATTTACACCTCCGAAGTTCGACTTGGCATGGCTGGAATCGTCGCTAAGCAAGTCTTTGGCAAACGTTGAAGCTGCCGCTACAGAGCGAGTCCAACAGCACTTTCAGGCGCTTGGTGAGGGTGCGGAGCGATGGGTTGGCGAAGGCATCGCTTTCTTGGGCGAAAGCTGCCCGTTTTGCGGCTTGAGTTCGTGGGATTCACGGCTGATCTCTGAGTACAAAGTGTATTTTTCAGAAGAATACGACCGGCTGACGACGACTTTGCTTGAAGCAATCGACAGAGTTGAACATGAGCATGGTGAGCCTGTTGTCGCAGCCTTTGAGCGCGACGCACGAAAATTCTATCAGAACAGAGACTTCTGGGCTGGTTTTTTCAGCGTTCCAGACTTCGACATTGATACTGCTGAAATGCATAGGGCCTGGATTGATGCGAGGAATGCGGTTCTAAATCAGTTGAAGTTGAAATCTTTAGCTCCCTTGGAACCGCGCACGTTAAGTCCAGAGACACTGCACCTTGTGCAGCGGTTTCACGATCTTGCCGACGCAATGTCGGCGAAGATGGCCGCATTTGAAAATGCGAACGAAGAAATCGCACTTATCAAAGAACGTATAGAGGCTGACGATTTGTCGGCCCTCCAGCGAGACTTTGATAGCTTACAGGCAACGAAATCACGATTTGAAGATGGCGTTAGGGAGCTTTGCCAATCATATTTGGATGAAAAGGCAGCGAAGCAAAATACAGAACGCCAACGAGATGAAACACGTCAGCAGCTAGACGTATATCGAAATCAAATATTTCCACAGTATGAGGATAGGATAAACGATTATCTGGCGAGACTGAACGCCTCATTCCGACTGTCTCGGATACACTCGGTGAATAGAAGGTCTGGGTCTTCTACATCATACGCTGTAGTTATAAACAATCACACTGTAGATATTGCGGCGACTGAAGGTCCAAGCTTCAAGAATACCCTTAGTGCAGGCGATCGAAGTACGTTGGCCTTGGCGTTTTTCTTTTCCTCTTTGGATATGGAAGACGACTTGGGTCAACGCATTGTTGTAATCGATGATCCTATGACAAGCTTGGATGAGCACCGAACCCTGAGAACTGTACGAGAAATCCTGTTACTTTCAGCGAGAGTACAGCAGGTACTAGTCCTGTCGCACTCGAAATCATTCCTGTGTCGAGTTTGGGAGAGCGCGCCGATGAATAGTCGGGTAGCGCTCCGCATTTTCCGAGAGCAGCAGGGTTCAAATGTGGCTGTGTGGAACGTCCACGATGACTGCGTTACGGCTCACGATAAGAGATATGAATTGGTATGCAGCTATCTTGCTGCCGCTAACGCCGATAATGAAAGGTTGGTAGCTCAAGCGCTAAGACCGATGCTGGAGGCCTTCATAAGGGTCGCGTTTCCATCTGACTTTCCGCCAGGATCCCTTCTGGGTCAGTTCGCAGGACGATGCGAGCAGCGGCATGGCCAAGCCGGCGAGCTTCTTTCGCCTGAAGACACCGCTGAGCTTCGGGAGCTGACGGCATATGCGAACCGTTTTCATCATGACTCAAACCCGGCGTGGGAAACTGAGCATATCAATGATGCAGAACTCGCCGATATGGCGAGCCGCATAATTGTCTTTCTCTCTCGGCGCTGATCAAAACCCTCAAGCATTCTTGATCGTCATGCCGCCATCGACCGGGATGTGCACGCCGTTCAGGAAGCTCGCCGCCGGCAGGACGACAGACAGCGTCATGTTGGCGACTTCTTCCGGGATGCCATAGCGGCGCAGCGGCACGCGGCGTTTGGCGTAGATGGTCTTGTGCTCTTCCGGGATGCCGGCGGTGATGCCGGTGCGGATCGGGCCGGGGCAGATGCAGTTGACGGTAATGTCGGTGTCCTCGTCGCGGCCAAGGTCGCAGGCGAGCCCGCGGGTAAGGCCGATCACGCCATGCTTGGCGGCGACATAAGGCGAATTGCCGGGCGTCGCGCCGAGGCCCTCGGTCGAGGCGACATTCACGATGCGCCCGAACTTCGCCTTGCGCATATAGGGCAGGGCGGCGCGGATGGCGCGCTGGTGGCTGGTCAGCATGACATTGATGCTCGGCCCCCAGGCGTCTTCATAGGACTCCTCGGCGACATCGGCGGGAATCGCGAAACCGGCATTGTTGACGAGGATTTCCAGCCCGCCGAAATGCGCCGCCGCCTCGTCGATCACGCGCTTGATCGCGTCCTTGTCGCCGACATCCATGGCCCAGCCCTTCACATGGTCGATGCCGGCGGCCTTGATCTCGTCGACCACCTTGTCGACGGCCTCCTGCTTGAGGTCGGTGACGGCGACATTCGCGCCCTCATGCGCGAAGAGGTGGGCGGTGGCCCGGCCCATGCCGGAGGCCGCGCCGGTGATGAGGGCGGTCTTTCCTTTGATCGAGCGCGATAGCGGCTGATAGGGCTCCATGGGACGGTCTCCTCCAATTTTTTCTTCACCCGTGAAGTAAATGGGCAGACGCGCGGCGTCCATGGGGAATTTGTGGGGATGACGGGTCGCGGGCCTTGCGGGGCGCACGAAAAAGCCCGCCGCGGCGGACCGGGCGGGCTTTCGGATTTCGTTGTCTGGTCAGGACGCGGCTTAAGCGCTTTCCTTGATCCATTCGGCGATGCGTTGCTTCGACATCGCGCCGAGATGCGTGGCGGCGACCTTGCCGTCCTTGAACATCATCAGCGTCGGCAGGCCGCGCACGCCAAACTTGGACGCGGCGACAGGATTCTCGTCGACATTGATCTTGGCGACTTTCACCTTGCCGGCCAGTTCCTCGGCGACGGCTTCCAGGTGCGGCGACATCTGCTTACAGGGTCCGCACCATTCGGCCCAGAAGTCCACCACGACGGGCAGGTCGCCCTCGATGGCGGTGTCGAAATTGTCATCTGTAATGTGTTCGGCGGCCATTCATGCCTCCTTTGGCTCGAAACTTACTGTCTATAGATAGTGACTGCCAAGATTCTTCAAATGCCACCAGCTAAACGGTTGCGTGAGTTCTGCAAAAGGCTGGGCGGCAGCTCGAACAGTTTTGGCCCGTCGGTATAGAGCAGGGCGGGGCGGATTGTGCGGCCCGGGAAAGCCTTTTCAAGCACCATCTGATAGGCTGCCATCTGTAGCAGGTATGACGGTTCCACCGCTTCGGCGCTGGCTGGCGCGGGCCGGTCTGTCTTGTAGTCGACGAGCAGGATATCGGTGCCGGTAATGACCAGCCGGTCGACGCGGCCATTGATGATGAGTTTTTCGCCGCCGCTTGTCAGTTCCCCCACGACAGAGGCCTCGGCCCGCCCGCCCGGCGCGAAAACCGCGGCGAAACCCGGCTCGTTCAGCGTCGCCATGGTGACGGTGAGGATTTCGGCGCGGGTATCGGGGGCAAGATCGGTGTGGCGGTCCAGCCAGGCGCGGGCCTCGGCCTCGCGCCCGGCTTCGGGGCGTTCGGGCAGGTATTGCAGCAGGGCGTGGATCAGCTGGCCGCGCTTCAGGGCCGCCGCGCGCGCCTTGCCGAAGGGCTGGGTGACGGGTGCCGTGTCTGTCAGCAGGCGCGACGGGGCGGTGACGCGCGGCGCGGTGTCGATGCGGGTGACGACCTGCCTCGTCCAGGCCGGTGCGCCCGGCGGTCCGCTGCCAGCACCCCTGCCCTTGCCGAGCGGCGCGGCGACCTCGCCATAGGTCAGCCCCTCGCCGACATCCTCGGCGCCGGTCAGCGACAGCATCGCCGTCCGGCAGAGATCGTACCAGCTGTCTTTGGCGTATCCGGATGCCTTGCGGTTGCCGGCAAATGCCCCGCCAATGATCAGCCGGTCCTCGGCGCGGGTCAGGGCGACATAGAGCAGCCGCCGGCTCTCGCGCGCCTGCGCAGCGGTGCGGGCTTCGCGCGCGCGGGCAATGACGGGCGGATCGTCGGCCTTGCGCGGGCTGTAGACGGGGACATTGTCATCGACGAGGAAGAGGCTCGCCGTGTCGGCTTTCTCCCCGGATGTGGTGTCCGGCAGGATGACGATCGGCGCCTGCAGCCCCTTGGCGCCGTGGACGGTCATCACGCGGATCTGGCCGTGGGCTTCGGCGAGGTCGCGCTTCAGCTCGCTGGCATCGCCTTCGATCTCGGCAAGGAAGGTCTGCAGGCTCGCCGCCTCGCCCATCGCATGGCCGAGGGCGCGGTCGAGCAGGGCATTGACCGGGTCGCGCGCCGGCTCGCCAAGGCGCTGGATCAGCCGGTCCCAGCCCGACAGGCCGTCATCATGCCG
The DNA here is from genome assembly GCF_003576285.1 of Henriciella mobilis. Taxonomy (NCBI): domain Bacteria; kingdom Pseudomonadati; phylum Pseudomonadota; class Alphaproteobacteria; order Hyphomonadales; family Hyphomonadaceae; genus Henriciella; species Henriciella mobilis. The sequence continues at coordinate 604,300 of NZ_QWFX01000006.1, forward strand.
GGTGACGAGGGCCCGGGTGATAAGGTCGAAGGCCGGCAGGTGGCGACCCGCGAGCAGGTCCTCGCAAAAGGCTTTCGCATCGGCAAAGCGCGGTTCCGGGCTGGCGCGCAACCGGTCCCAGAGGCGCTCTTCCTTGCCCCGGCCATGTGCGAGGACAAAGAGCTCATGATCGTCATCGACCAGCCCGCAGAACGGCCCGCGCAGGATTTCGGCCAGCGTCAGGTCATCGCCCGGCATCAGCGCGAAACGGATGAGGTTCAGGCAGTCCTGAACGCCAATATGATCCAGCAGGACCAGCCGGTCCGCCCCGGCCACGGGCAGGCGTTCGGCTTTCAGCGCCTTGATCAGCGCCTCAAAGAGAGCGCCGCGCTTGCGCACGAGGATGAGCATGTCGCCGGGCTCGGCGGGCTGGCGTTTTCCGCCGCGCCAGACCGGCTCGCCTGTATCGATCATGCGGCGGATTTCGCGCGCCACTCTCGTGGCGAGCTTGTTCTTCGGCGAGCTTTCAGACAGGTGATCGATGGGTGCGTCCCAGGGGTCGCTGTCATCATCCTCCGCATGCGGCTCGATCGGCCAGAGGTCGACACGCCCCGCCTGATTGGCGCGATGGGCGACATGGGTGAGGTCGTCGGCCTCTTCCGGCGGATGCTCCGAGAACGGATCACCTGCAAAACGGGCGCTGTTGAAGACCGTATCGACAAAGGAGAGCACTTCCGGGGTCGAGCGGAACGACATGGTCATGTCCGGCAGGTTTGCCTGGCCGTGCAGGGTTTCCTCAGCCTCGGCAAAGCGTCGTTTCTCGTCGAGAAAGCGATCCGGATCGGCACCCTGGAAGGAGTAGATGGACTGCTTCTTGTCGCCCACCGTGAATTGCGTGCGCGGATCGACGGCGCGCTCGACCCCGGCCCCAGCGCGGAATTCGGCGACCAGTGCATTGATGATTTCCCACTGGGCGGGGCTGGTATCCTGCGCCTCGTCGAGCAGGATATGGGTCAGCCCGCCATCGAGCTTGTAAAGTACCCATTCGGCCAGCCCGCCTGAGGTCAGCAGGGCGCGGGTCTGCTGGATGAGGTCGTCGAAATCGAGGGCGGCGCGCTGCGCCTTGCCGGACCGGAAGGCCGAGAGCACCGGCAGGCCAACATCGACGAGCGCGGCTGTGCGTTCATAGGCCTGGCGCGCGATCATGTCCCTCAGCAGGCCGCGGAAGCGGGTGACCTCGTGGCCATCGCCATCCTTCATCTGGAAAGCGTCGGCGAGGCCCGGTACTTCCTTTGCGGCGCCTGCCGTATACGGATTACTGGCGCGCATGGCACCGGTGCTGGTCAGGAAGACGGACTGGTAGGCCGCCCAGCGCTCCGCCAGAGGCGTGTCCGACAGGATTACGATCAGCGCTTCAAGCAGGCGGGTGTCGCTTGCGCCCGGCTTGGACAGTCTGCCGAGGCCCTGGGCGATCCCCGCCAGCGTTTCGCGCGGCAAGCCGCTTCCCACTGCCCGCTCCATGATCTCATCGACCGTCTCATCAGGCGCTTCGACTGTGTCGCTTATCGCGGCCTTCAGTGCGTCCGGATTGCTGCCGGTCAGCACGCCGCGCGCGCCGCGAAGGCTGGAGAGCGGGGCGGCTGCACCAAACCCGCCGCCGGCCTCGGACAGCGCTGCCAGCGTGTCGAGCTGATCTTCGGCGGCGCTGAGAATCTCGCCGGCGAGGCTTTCATCCCACAGATGGTCGGCGTCGCGGTCTTCCATCTCCGCAAAGCCCGGTGAGACATCGGCTTCCAGCGGGAAGCGGCGCAGGATGCGTGAGCAGAAGGCGTGGATCGTCTCGATGCGCAGCCCGCCCGGCGTTTCCAGGGCGCGGGCGAAGAGGGCGCGTGCGGCCTGCAAATCTTCCGCCGAATAACTCTCCTCTGCGCGCTGTTCGAGCCGGGCCAGTTCCCCGGCGAGGCGCGCATCCTCCATGACCGACCAACTGCCGAGCCGGTCGAACAGGCGGCTCAGCATCTCATTGGCCGCCGCCTTGGTGTAGGTGATGCAGAGAATGGTGTCGGGGTCTGCGCCCCTGCGGCCATCTTCGCGGCGCAGCAGCAGGCGGGCGACCCGGTCGATCAGCACCTTGGTCTTGCCGGAGCCGGCATGCGCCTCGACCCAGGCCGACCGGTCTGGCCGGGCCGCGAGCGCCTGCGCACGGATCGCGCTTGCGAAGGCTGTCTCGGCCTGGTCAGTCATCGCCATCCTCCGCCGCCCATTCGTCGCGCCGGGCGAGCCGGGCATAGTCGGAGCCATACTTCGCCCATTTCGGGCGCGGCATGCTGACATAGGGATGGTCTGGATTCGCGAACCGGCCGATCAGCTTGAGGAAGCCTTCGCGGGTTTCCTCAATAATCTCTTCCAGCGGCTTCTCTGGGTGCGCGCTACCGGCCTTGTCGCCGATATGGCGGACATCGAATTTCGTCCCGAACCGGACATAAGTCAGTTCACGGACAGGGGCTGCGGCGATGCCCTTATCCGCGAATCCGCCTTCCATGGCGATGATGGCCTGTAGGGGCATTTGCGGGTTGAGTCCGGTGCGCACTTCGCCTTCACCGGGCGGGGCGCCGGACTTGAAATCGAGGATGGCGATCGCGCCATCCTGATGCTTCTCGATTCTGTCCGCCGTGGCCGAAAGCTTGAAACGCGCGGCGCCGAGCGGGACGTCGAGGGTGCCCTTGACCTCCGTATACGGAATACCGGCAATAAGGGGCAGCCGCGCCTTGCGCCAGGCGAGATAGTCCTCGGCCGTCCTCCGCCGGGAAGCAACCGCACCGAGAATGACCTCCTCGGCTTCGCCGGCGGCCCGCAGCTCGGCCTCCAGCATGGCGATGAGATTGTCGGCTGATTTCTCGATTCCCTCTTCCTCGAACTTCTCCAGCGCGGCGTGGATGGCGGTGCCGCGAGGGCGCGCATCGACCGGCATGTCGAGGGCGTCGAGTTTTGTCAGTCCAAGGACGTACTGGCAGTAGATGGCGTAGGGGTCGCGCTGCAAGGTCTCGATCCGCGTGACGGACAGGCCGGACGGGCGCGCCTCAAGCGATGGTTTCGGGCGCGGCTCGGCGCTGAAGCCTTCAAGCGCCGGCGGATGACGCAGCCCTTCGAGCCAGAGGCGAGGGTCGCGGCCGTCTTCCGGCCCGAGCACTTCCTTTGCCTCCGCCTCGCCAAGGGCGCCGCGGGCCAGCGTGGTCAGCCGCCACAGCCAGCGCGAACTGATCGCCGGGGCATCTTCGCGCCGCCGGGCCGACAACAGCGTGACATTCGGCGCGGCGGCGAGCTGGGCGAAGTCGTGCGCCGACAGGCCGATCCGCTCATCCGGGTCCGACAGGCCGATCTCGGCGCGGAAGGCGCGCGGCAGGAAGGCGTCGGCGGGCGGTTGGGCCGGCCAGACGCCTTCATTGAGGCCAGCGAGGATCAGCCGGTCGGCCGTCTGCAGACGTGCCTCGAGCGGGCCCCAGATATTCAGCCGGGGATGATCCCGCGCCTCCTCGCGCACCAGCACGGTGGAGCAATAGGTCTTGAAGAGTTCGGACCAGATCTCCGGTCCGGCGGCCTCCATGCTGGCCGTGACATCGGCAAAGTCGCGCATGGCTGTGGACAGCTGCGCGCCATCGGCGCCCGCCCAGGGAAGGGGCGTCGCGCCAAGACTTCCCATCAGCTCGCTGACCGCTTCGAGGAAGGCAAGGCCCTCAAGCGGCGTATCGTCTGCGGGAAACCCTGCCGCATCGACCTGCGCCTTCAGGTCCTCGACCAGCTTCAGTGCGGCTGCGCCATGATGCGGCTGCAGGCCCGAGCGGCGCGCATTCTCCTCGTCGGCGGCGGTGCGCTCGATATGGGCTTCCAGCGTCTCCCAGTCCGTCCAGCGGCGTGGGCCGCGCAGGAAGAAGCGCTCGAAATTTGCCACATCATGGTCGAAGGCGACCTGGTCATGCTTCAGCACGGCCAGCATGGCGACCGGATCGGTCGGGTCGCAGGCCCATTCCATGACAAGCGCGGCGAGACTGCCGGCGGGCGTCTGCAGGAGCGGCACGCCGCCGGACGGGGCGACATTGACGTTCCACTGCTTGAGCAGCGCCGAGACGCGCCGGGCAAGGCCTGCGTCGGGTGTCACGAGGGCTGCCGTTTCGCCCCCGGCTTCCAGCGTTTCTCGCAGGAGGAGGGCAGCGCACCAGGCCTCGTCGCTTTCATCATCGGCCTCGATCAGCGTCATGCCGGCAAAGCCGTCGCGGGCGAAGGCGGCCCGGTCCTGTGCACCCGAGAGGATGTCCAGCCGGTCGAGCCAGCCGGAGGTGTCATCAGCCGGAGCGAGCGCTTCATGAACGAGGGCGCGGCGGGCATCGGCTTGCGGCGAGCTGGTCAGGCCCGGCCAGATGGCGACCTCATGCGGGGCGAGGCCAAGCGTGCGCAGCGTGCGCGCGATGGTGAATTGCGGATGGTTCGGGGCGCGTGCGATCCGGCCCCAGGCCTCCGGGCTGACATCCCGGTCGAGACCCGGCAGCACGATCAGCGCGCGCGGCAGCGTCATGGCGGCCTTCATCAGGACCCGGCCGGACGGGTCTGCGCCGGTCGAGCCGGCGATGATGATATCGCCCTTTGGCGGGTTCGCCTGCCAGCTTTCCGCCGTGGCCTCGGCAGCGGCCAGCCGGCGGGCATAGGGGTCCATCTGGACGTTGCGCTCAAGGTCTTCCGGCCAGTGGGTGGCGATGATTTCGAGGAAGTCGATCGATTGCTGCCAGTGGATCGCTAGCTGGCGGTCGGCGACGAGCGTGTCGAGTTTGTCCCAGTCGACCCCGCCCGACAGCGCCGCCTGGTCGAGCAGGCGGGCAAGCTCGCGGGCGGCGGCGAGGGCCGAGGCGGGCGGAATGGACGTGCCGCGCTTTTCGTAGAAGGCGCGCACCAGCACGGCGAGGCGGCCAAGCCGGGCGGCGGGCGAGACGGCGGGCGGCAGGTCGGCCAGCGCCGATTCCGCACCGGGCGGCGGCTCGTCGCTTTCAAGATCGCCGAGCGGGCGGATGTCCGGCATCAGGATCGGCTTGTGGCCAGCCGCCTCGAACAGGGCGAGCGCGAGGGCGCGGGCCGACCGGCGGTTGGGCACATAGATCAGGTCATCGGCCAGCGCGTCGGCCTTGCCGGCGAGCCCCTTTTCTGCGGCCAGCGCGGTGGCCAGCGCCTTGAGGAAGTTCGCGCCCGGCGGGATGGTCCAGACCCGCGGCGCACCGTCAGCAAAGAGGCCGGGAGGTGTCATGCGCCGTGACACCACATCCACATCTTCGCGTCTTTCAGCGCCTGCGGATCACCGACATGCAGCCAGAAACGGTCGAGCGGCACGCCATGCATCCGGCCCTTCGGCAAAAGCGCGCTCCAGATACGGAACGCCGAGAACGGCTCAGGGGCGTACGCGGCGTACAGGGCCGGATTGACGATGCGCAGACCCGCATAGGCCCAGGGCGCTTCGGGGGCCTCACCGCGATGGCGGATCGACCCGTCATCATTGATGAAGAAGTCGCCCGCGCCGGGAAAGCCGAGGCAGCGGCCGCGGTCGGCGAGCAGCAGGATCTCGTCCATTCGTGCCGGGTCGTATGCGGCTGCAAGTTCGGTGAGCGGGGCGGCATCATTCGGGGCCCAGAACGCATCGGTATTGACCACGAAGACGGGATCGGACCCCAGAAGCGGCGCCGCCTTGGCAAGCGCGCCGCCGGTTTCCAGCACCTCATCGCGTTCGTCGGAGAAGACGACCTCGACCCCGCCATAGCCCTTCACGTGGGCTTCGACCTGGTCGGCGCACCAGTGCGTGTTGACCACCAGCCGCTTCACCCCGGCCTCGATCAACGGGCCGACCTGCCAGTCCATCAGCCGTTTGCCCGCGACCTCAATCAGTGGCTTGGCGGTGTTGTCGGTCAGCGGCCGCATGCGCGTGCCGAGGCCCGCGGCGAGGATCATGGCGGTATGGGGAATGGAGGTCATGATTGGCGCCTTTCAGCCCGGCCCCACCCCGACCCTCCCCAAGGGGGAGGGGGCGCAAGCCACACTGTTCCAAAGCCCGCCCGTGGTTCGACTTCGCTCACCATGCGGGCGTATGTGCTGACGTCAGACCTAAGCGCAACGCCATCCCCCTCCCCGTGCAAGGGGAGGGTCGGGGTGGGGCATTCTGGAAGACGGATCACCATCCTCACGCCTCCCCGAAAATAAACGGCGCCACGTCGCGCACGAAATCGGCCATGCCCGCGGCCGAGGGGTGCTGCAGGTTGCGGGCGAGCAGGCGTTTCTGGCGCGGCAGGAAGTCGTGATAGCGCTGCTTGCCGTCGCGGGCGATGAGGCGGGAAAAGATGCCGGTGATGCGCAGCGCGTTCAGCGTACCGATAACGGCCAGCCGCTCCCGGAAATCCGCTTCGGCCTTGCCGGACTTCTCCAGATAGGTGCCGATGGCCGCGTCGCGGGCGGCTGGCGTCACCTCGCGGCGGGCATCCTGCACCAGCATCGCCATGTCCCAGGCGTCCCAGCCGATGACGGCGTCCTGAAAGTCCAGGAGGCCGATCCGGGCGCGGCCTTCGCGTTCGGGCAGCCAGATGAGGTTTTCAGCATGATAGTCGCGCAGGGTCAGCTCACGCGGGAAGGCGCGGGCCATGTCGATCAGCGCGTCACGCTCGCTTTCCCAGCGGCTGCGCGCGGCATCTGACATCTTCATGCGCGGGTCGAGCACGGGCAGCCAGTCGGCGAAGAGGTCTGCGTTGACGCGCAGGGCAAGGTCATCGAAGGCGAGCAGCGGCCAGTCGCAGCCGAGCCCTTTCAGGATGACCGGCCGTTCCAGCGCATGCAGATCGGCCAGCGCTTCGGCGGCTGCGGTGTAGAGCGTCACTTCATCCTCGCCCTGTTCGATGAGGCGGGCGAACTCCTTCAGCGTGCCGAAATCCTCGATCAGGGCGAGGCCAAGCTCCGGGTCGCCGGCATAGATTTCCGGGGCGCTGAAGCCGTGCTCGTGCAGCCAGCCGCCAATTGCGGCGAACGCCTCGACGCGGGATGCGGCGAGGCGGGACTGCTTGTTCCACCCGCCAGCCAGCCGCTCGGCATCGGTCATGGCGGGCGTGCAGGGGTCATCCTCGACGGGCGGCGCGTCCATCAGGAGCGCGGTCTCGTCGCCGCGTGTCAGCCGGGCATAGCGGCGCGTAGAGGCGTCCTGGCCGAGCCAGTCAATCGCCGCATCGCCCCAGCCCTCACGGGCCAGGAACGCTTCGACCTGCAGCAGCCTGTTTGCGTCAAATCCCATGGAGGCGAGCCTGCCAGTCTTCGCCGAAAGCTTCCAGCCTCGCTGTGCGACCATCCACGGTTTGTTCGAGGGTGAGGTCGAGGCGCCATTGCGGCAGGTGATCGCCGGCCTTGTCCGGCCACTCGATGAGGGCGAGGCCATCCATCGTCTCGTCCCAGCCAAGCTCCATGACTTCATCCGGGTCATCGAGCCGGTAAAGATCGAAGTGGAAGACGGTAAGGCCCGGCGTGTCATAGGTCTGGACGAGCGTATAGGTCGGGCTCGGCACGTCAGTGTCGCTGCCATTGAGGGCCGAGATCAGCGCGCGGGCAAAGGTCGTCTTGCCGGCACCAAGCCCGCCGCGAAGCGCGATCACATCGCCCGGCTTGAGGTGCGGGGCGAGGCGCCGCGCGAGACGGCCGGTGGCCGCCTCATCGGGCAGGAAGACTTCCAGATGGCTCATGCCAGCGAATCCAGCGTATCCGAGATGGCCGCCACCAGCGCCCCGGTCGGTTCGCAGCCAACCGACAGGCGGACATAGCCTTCGGCCACATCGTCGCCCCAGCGCGTGCGCCGCTCCCCGCTGGTCTGGATGCCGCCAAAGCTGGTGGCCGCGAAGATGGCCGGGCAGTCGTCGATGAAGCGTTCGGCGGTCGCGGCATCGGCAAAGGTGATGCCGATCACGAAGCCGGGGCGGGCCATCTGACGAGTAGCGGTATTGTAGGACGGGTCGTCGGCAAGGCCGGGAAAGCGCACGGCCTCCACGGTCTTGTGGGTGTAGAAGAGGTTGGCCAGCGCCTCGGCATTGGCGCACATCCGCTCCAGCCTGAGGTCCAGCGTCATCAGGCCGCGATAGGCAAGATAGGCCTCGGCCGGGCCGGGCGTCGCGCCGGACAGCTTGCGCCATGTGCGGACCCGCTCGATGAGCGCCGCGTCGCGGCTCGCGACATGGCCGAAGAGGACATCGGAATGCCCGGACAGCGCCTTGGTGTCAGATGAGACCGTCAGGTCCGCGCCGAGGTCGAGCACGGGCTGGAGGAGGGCGGTGGCGGTGGTGTTGTCGACGCAGACGCGGCCGCCAGCGGCGTGGACGCGCTTGGCGATGGCGGCGATGTTGCAGACATCAAGGCCGGGATTGGATGGGGTTTCCAGCCAGACAAGATCAAATCCGGTGACATCCTGCTCGTCCATCTGCGCGGTGGGGATCTCGGTCACCTCGATCTCATGCTGGCGCAGGAATTCGTCCATCAGGACGCGCACGGTGTAATAGCCATCCGAGGGCAGGAGCAGCTTCGCCTTCGGTTTCAGGCAGGCCATGATCGCGCCCGTCACTGCCGCCATGCCGGACGGAAAACAGACCGTTGGCGCGTCCTCCAGCACGCCGATGGCACCTTCGACGGCAGCCCAGGTCGGATTATCGAACCGGCCATAGGGAAAGGCATGGTCCGGCTCGCCCGGCAGGGCGTACTTGGCGGCATTCACGATGGGCGGGGTGAGGCTCTCGCCCTTCTGCAATTTTGCGGCGCGCGCATGCAGCATCGCCATCATCCGCTGGGCGGTATCCGTCATCGCTGCACCTCAAAGCTGGGTCGATCAATCATGCGTCCGGCATAGCGCGGCGCCGGACACCGGACAAAGAAAAATGCCGGCCGGGACAGGTCTGAATTGCAGATGATCGGTTTCTAGGGTATGTACCCTAAAAATAAATATACAGGGAGGAAGACCATGCCAGACACGATGCAGATCGATGAGGATATCCTGTCGCGAAACCTGAAGGGGCCGATCGAGTCGGTCGATCCGAGCGAAGCGGCGCTGTTCGAACACAACCTTCACCATGAGGTGTTCCGCCGGCTGAGGCATGAGGACCCGGTCCACTTCCTGCCCGACAGCCCGTTCGGGCCGTACTGGTCGATCACGAAGTTCAACGACATCGTCACGGTCGATTCCAACCACAAGGTCTTCTCATCCGAGCCAAGCATCGTGATCGGGGACCCGACGGACAATTTCCAGCCACCCATGTTCATTGCCATGGACCAGCCCAAGCATGATGTTCAGCGCCGGGCGGCCCAGCCAGCGGTCGCGCCGAGCCAGCTATCGGAGCTGGAAGCGCTGATCCGCGAGCGGGTGTGCAACATTCTCGACTCGCTGCCGGTCGGTGAGACGTTCAACTGGGTCGACGAAGTCTCGATCGAGCTGACAACGCAGATGCTGGCGACGCTGTTCGATTTTCCCTTCGAGGACCGCCACAAACTGCCCTTCTGGTCGGACGTGGCGACCACGTCCGATGCGGTTGGCGTCAAGGGCGCGGACATGGAATGGCGGATGAAGCACCTGACCGAGTGCCTGGAATATTTCTCCCGGCTCTGGGTCGAGCGGGCCAACCAGCCGCAGAAATTCGATTTCATCTCGCTGCTCGCCCATAATGACGAGACGCGGCACATGATCGACGACCCGATGGAGCTGCTCGGCAATCTCATGTTGCTCATCGTCGGCGGAAATGACACGACGCGAAACTCGATCTCCGGCGGGGTCTATTTCCTCAACAAGCATCCTGAGGAATATGCCAAGCTGAAGGCCGACCCGTCGCTCATCCCCAACATGGTCTCCGAGATTATCCGCTACCAGACACCGCTCGCCCATATGCGCCGGATTGCGCTGGAGGATTTCGAGCTTGGCGGCAAGACGATCCGCAAGGGCGACAAGGTCGTTATGTGGTACTGCTCGGGCAATCGCGATGAAGAAGTGATCGAGCAGCCGGACGAGTTCCGCATCGACCGCGAGCGGGCGCGCCACCACGTCTCCTTCGGCTTCGGAATCCATCGCTGCATGGGCAACCGCGTCGCCGAGATGCAGCTGCGCATCCTGTGGGAGGAAATCCTGGCCCGCTTCGACCGGATCGAACTGGTTGGTGAGCCGGTGCGCGTCAGCTCGAATTTCGTGACCGGCTACACTGAGCTGCCCGTCCGGCTTCATCCGAAGACCTGATGGCGGCGACGACGCGCGAGAAGATTGTCGACACGGCCAGGCAGCTGTTCAACCGGCTGCACTATGGCCATGTCACCACCGCGATGCTGGCCGAGGCGGTCGGCATTTCGGAAGGCAATCTCTGGTACCACTTCAAGACCAAGCGCGACCTGCTGGAGGCGATCACGGAGCGCTTCCTTGAGCGCAATGCCGCGCGCCTCGGGATCCGGCCGGACGGCAAGGATGTGATCGCGAGCTATGTCCGCTATCTCGAGGCGCTGGCGGGCGAGCTGCGCGACTTCCGCTTCCTTTACCGTGACCAGGCCGACTATGGCGCCCATACCGACGCGCTGGAGGAGCGCCTGCCCGATATCTACCGACAGTCGCTGGAGAATTTCTGCGATTTCTTCCGCGCGATGCGCGATCACGGGCTGCTCGATGTCGGTGAGGACGAGATCGAGGATCTGGCGATCAATTCGATCATCATCATCCGTTACCAGCTCGAATATCTGCGGGAATCCGGACAGGCCGATACGGAGGGATCAGGCGCCGTTTCCCGCGGCATTCGGCAGCATTTGACCTTGCTCTCCTATCGGCTTAATCCCGCTGCAAACACTGAGCTGCAGGGACGTATTGGCGCACTTGCAAGCACTGGGTTGAAAAATCGTGACGCCTGCGTCATGAAAGTGGAAACATAATGGGAGGGAGTACAGGCCTTGGACCTGTCGACCGCAGAAAATATCGTCGTCATCGGTGGCGGCCAGGCTGGCGCGCAGGCCGTGCAGTCGCTGCGGCTGTTCGGCTATGAGGGCGGCATCACCATGGTCGGTGACGAGACGGCACTGCCCTATCAGCGTCCGCCCCTGTCAAAAGCCTATATGAAGGGCGAGATGGCCGAGGACCGCCTCTATTTCAAACCCGCTGCCTGGTATGAAGATAACAAGGTCGAGACGCTGCTCTCCCAGCGCGTTGAAAAGATCGACCGCTCGGCCCGCGAGGTGCATCTCGAACATGGCGGCAGGCTGGCCTATGATGCGCTGATCATCGCAACCGGGTCGCGCCCGCGCGCCCTGCCGGTCGAGGGGGCGGATCTCGAAAACGTCTTCGACCTGCGCGGCATCTCCGATGTCGAACACATCCAGCCGAAGATGATCGCCGGCACGAAGCTGGTGATTGTCGGGGCCGGCTATATCGGCCTGGAAGCGGCGGCTGTGGCGCGCCAGCTCGGCCTTGACGTGACCGTTCTGGAAATGGCCGACCGTGTGCTGGAGCGCGTGACGAGCCCCGTCATCTCCGAATTCTACCAGGAGCTGCATCGCGGCCACGGCGTCGATATCCGTCTCGGCGCGCGGCTTGCGAAGCTGAAGGGTGAGGACGGCAAGGTCACCCATGCCGTGCTTGCCGATGGCGAGGAAATCCCCGCTGACATGGTGCTCGCCGGGATCGGCATCGTGCCGAATGTCGAGCTGGCCGAAGCGGCGGGGCTGCCCTGCCGCAACGGGATCATCGTCGACGAGGATGCCCGCACCGCCGACCCGCGCATCTTCGCGGCCGGTGACTGCACCGTGCGCCCGCTCGCCCACTATGCCCGCACCGGGCGGCTGGAAAGCGTGCACAATGCCATCGAGCAGGGCAAGCTCGCTGCGGCCGCCATCATGGGCAAGCCGCGTCCGGCCATCGACTGCCCGTGGTTCTGGTCCGACCAGTACGACATCAAGCTGCAGATTGCTGGCCTGTCGCAGGGCCATGACGAGGTGGTGGTGCGCGGGGATCGCGCCGGAAACAAATTCGCAGCCTTTTACCTGAAGAATGGCCGCCTGATCGCCGTCGACGCGGTGAACAGCCCGCCGGAATTCATCGCATCCAAGAAGCTGATCATGAACGGTGCCGTTATTGCGCCAGACCAGCTCAGCGATACATCCAAGAGTATGAAAGACATCGCGGCCGAAGCCGCCTGAGGAGAACCGACTGCATGCCTACTATCATCTATATCGACCACGAAGGTAACGAGCGCCAGATCGAGGCCAAGAACGGCGAATCCGTCATGGAGACGGCGATCAAGAATTCCGTGCCCGGCATCGACGCTGATTGCGGCGGCGCCTGCGCCTGCGCAACCTGCCATGTCTATGTCGACGAGGCTTTCATGGACAAGGTCGGCCAGCCGGAAGACATGGAACAGTCCATGCTCGACTTCGCTGAGAACGTTCAGGCGAATTCGCGCCTGTCCTGCCAGATCACTGTGTCGGATGACCTGGACGGCCTGCGCGTGACCACGCCGGAGAGCCAGCACTAGCTGCTAGCGCGTGCGCCCATGCCGCTCTACAGCGAACTCATTGCCGGTCTCAAGCGCGGCACCCATGGCCGGATCGAGGCCACGGTTCCTGACGACTGGCTGCAGGGGCGCACCACCTATGGCGGGCTGACGGCGGCGTTGTGCCTGGAATCGGCCCTGGAGCTGGTTCCGGACATGCCCGTCCGCGCCGCCCAGGTGGCCTTTATCGGGCCTGTCGGCGGGGACGTCGTGATCTCGCCCAGCATCCTGCGCCGCGGCAAGTCATCGGCCTTCGTGAATGCCGACCTAGTGACTGAAGAAGGCATCATGGCGCGCTGCATCTTCACCTTCGGGGCAAAGCGCCCCTCGAAGCTGGACCAGCGCTCACGGGCCTGTCCGGAGGTGAAGGGCCCGGAAGACTGCCCGTCCTTCTTCGGCGAGCGGCGGCCCAATTTCGCGAACCATTTCAATATTCGCCTCGCGGGCGGGAACCGTCCGATGAGCGGCGCCGAACATGGCGACATGACCCTCTGGCTGCGCCATAAGGATGAAGGGGCGCTCTGGAATGCGACGACGCTGTTGTCGCTCGCCGATGCGCCGCCGCCCGCTGCGATGTCGATGATGACCGAGCCGGCGCCGATCAGCTCGATGACATGGATGGCGGAATTCCTCAGCGAGGAGATCACCACCGCTGAAGGCTGGTTCATCGCCCATCATGAGGCGCAGGCGACCCGTCACGGCTATTCCAGCCAGTCCATGCGCCTGTGGAACGCTTCCGGCGATCCGGTCCTGATCGGTCGTCAGACTGTGGCGGTGTTCGGCTAACGATCCGTCAGGCTCGCATATCCTTCGAAGACCCCAGCGAAATGTATGACGTGATGCTTGCAACCTGCGGCAGAACGCCCAGCGTGTCGGCATGGAAGGCCTTGTAGGCGGCAAGATCTGCTACCTCCACCCGAAGCAGGTATTCCACATTGCCGGTGATGTTATGGCACTCGCGCACTTCCGGGGCGCGGTCCATGGCCTGTTCGAAAGCACGGGCATCTTTCTTCAGGTGCGCCGCCAGGCCGACCATCACGAAGATTGTGATGGCGGAGCCGAGTTTCGAACGGTCGATAATGGCGCGGTAGCCGCTGATGATACCAGACCGCTCCAACTCCTGGACGCGGCGCAGGCAGGCCGAAGGCGACAGGCCAACCCGGGCGGCGAGATCGACATTGCTTAGCCGCCCTTCGTTTTCGAGGGTGTGCAATATTCGACGGTTCATATCGTCTAGAGAAATCATAAATTGCGTATATATCTATAAAGCGACGATAAAAGCAAGAAAAAGCGACTTCAAATGGATTATCATTGCGACAACCATAAAGAACACGCAATGGAGGTCCGCAAATGCCCATCCGGCCGCTCGAATCCTATGACGTTTCCGCCGAGCGTGGTTTTCTCTGCAAGTATGAGGCAGGCGAGGTGACCTTGCCCAGCGCTTTTGCTGAGGCAAGGGACGTCGCGTTGAGATTGCCGCAGATCCTGCCCACCGGCCGCACGCGGACGCTATTGCTCGACAAGCTGCCCGACACTATCCGGCAAGGCGATGTCGATGCGCTCAGCGACGCCGAGGCGCGTATGGCAATGGTGCATTATTCCTTCATGGTGCAGGCCTATGTCTGGGGCGACGCGGAAGCGCCATCCGTGCTGCCGCGCCAGCTTGCCCGGCCGATCAGCTGGCTTGCCGACAGGCTCGGACAGCAGCCGCTCCTGCCCTATAGCGGTTATGTGCTGGACAATTGGGCGCGTTTCGATGCTGCCGGGCCAATAGATCTCGACAATGTCTACATGATCCAGAATTTTGCGAGCGGCCTCGACGAGGCGTGGTTCGTGCTCGTCCATGTTGCCATTGAAGCAGCCGCCGGCGAGGCACTGGCCGCCTTCGGGCCGGTGATCGAGGCCGTCGAAACAGGCGATGCCGGCACGGTGCAGCACCGCCTCGAAGCGATGGCGGGCGTCTGGGCAAAGATCAATGCCATCTTCGACCGCATGCCTGAACAATGCGATCCCTATATCTATTTCGAGCGTGTACGGCCCTACATTCATGGCTGGAAGGACAATCCTGCCCTGCCGGACGGCATCATCTATGAAGGTGTCAGCGCGCATGATGGCCAGCCGGTAGCGTTTCGCGGGCAGACCGGTTCGCAATCCTCCATCGTGCCGGCTATGGATGCGCTGCTGGGGGTCGGCCATGCCGCCGATCCGATGCGTACCTATCTCGACGAGCTGCATATTTACCGCCCCCCGCACCATCGCGCGTTCATCGACGATGTGCGTGAGGCGAGCGGCTTGCGCGACTTTGTACGGCGCGCCGGTTCGCGCGGATTGATCGATGCCTATAACGGCCTGACCCAGGCGGTCGCGGACTTCAGGACTCGCCACCTCGAATATGCGGCAAGCTATATCAACCGGCAGTCCCGCATGGCGGCGGGCAACGATACCGATGTCGGTACGGGTGGCACGCCCTTCATGAAGTACCTGAAGAAGCACCGCGACGAGACGCGGGCACGGATGCTGCAGCTGGCCTGAGAGGGCTGCGCCGCAGAAGATGCGTGATTGCACCAGCCATCGTGTACCTCCCGCCCTGGCGGGCGGAACGGGACGGGCGTGAATTTAGCGGGTGTAGTGTCCTAGTGGACGACGGCGGCCTTGAGGTCGCTCAGATAGTCGACATGGGCCTGCAGGGCGCCATGATGCGGACTGTCCTTGCCTTCGGACAGGAGCTTCGACTTCGCTTCCTCAAGTTCGGCATCGACGTCGGCGACATTGACCGAAGCGAGATCGACCGCCTCTTCCGCGAGGATCGTCAGGCCGGCCGGCGTGACATCGGCAAAGCCGCCGCGCACGAACAGGCGCATCGTCGTCCGGTCGCCTTCGAGGACGCGGACAACGCCATTCTTCAGCGTCGACATGAAGGGCGCATGGTTCACCAGCACACCGAACTCGCCCTCGGTGCCGGGCGCGATCACATGGTCCACCTCGCCGGAGAACAGCTCCTTGGCAGGCGATACGAGCGAGAAGTGAAGTTTTTCAGCCATCGAAGGTCAATCCGGATTACTGTGCTGCGATCTCAATACTGATTGAGACGCCAATGTCCACCGGGACGTGCTGTCGCGGTGGGAGAAAGGTGAGACGCAAAGGAGGCAGCGATGGGCGACCTGGTGACAATCGAGCGGCAAGGACGCGTTGCAATCGTTCGTTTCGATACGGGCACACGTGCCAATGCGCTCAGCCAGGCTCTCATCCGGGCACTGACAGACGCAGCGCGCCAGTTCCACGACGCGCCTGACGTCTCGACCGTCGTCCTGACCGGGCGGGCCGACCAGTTTACGCTCGGCGCGGACCTCAAGGACCCGGAGCGGGCGGCTTCGGCGGGCGCGGGGCTCAGCGAGCGTCGGATCCTGTTGCGCGCCGGCCCGCGCCTCTGCCAGGCCTGGGAGGATGTCGACGCGCTGACAATCTGCGCGATCGAGGGCTGGTGCGTCGGTGGCGGGATGGCGCTTGCGGCGGCCTGCGACCTGCGGGTCGCTTCGCGCGAGGCCACGCTCTACGTGCCGGAGGTCGAGCGCGGGATGAATATGAGCTGGGGCTCGATCCCGCGTTTCGTTGCGCTGGTCGGGCCGGCGCGGACGAAGCGGCTGGCGGCCCTGTGTGAGAAAGTATCGGCGCAGACCGCCCATGACTGGGGATTGTGCGACCATATCACCGAACCTGGCGGTGCGCTGCGCCAGGCGCTGGAGATCGCAAAGAGGGCGTCCGGCCTGCCGCCGACGGCGCTGAAAATGGTGAAGCAGGATGTGAATGTCGCCGCGCACGCCCTCGCTCGCGCGACAGCCCATCGCGACCTCGAAGCCTTCCTGCTGACGCAGGAGTCAGAGGATTTCAGGGAGGGGGTCGCAGCCTTCCTGGAGGGCCGCAAGCCGGACTATTCGGGGGATTGAGGAAGTATCAATTACAATTCGCCGACCTGCTTCTTCAGCAATCGTCGAATGTCCAATAGTACGAAGCCAAACCCAGTGACGAGCACAGCGTAAATTGTGCTGATCGAAAACCCGATGATTGCCCCGACAACGGCTGGGCCGTTGTCAGCGCGTAGCTCTGTACTGGCCGACACATAGAAATACCCGAAAGCCGTGCCAGCCAATACGAGCAGGAAGAACTGCCCAATCAACATGTAACGAAGCAACGCGATAACAAAGCCGCTAAACGGCGCTCCGTGTGAAGATTGCTTGAATGCCATATCGGATGGATGACGTTCGTAGATCCCACCGGTCGATCCTTCTTCCTTCATTTTGAAAGCCCCAACAACGAAAACAGCCGCATCGTTTCCGATGCGGCTGCTGAATTCAATAGCGATCTAGGAGTGACGCCTACGCGTCTTCCATCATCTTCTCGGCCTTCTTGATGGCCTGGTCCATGTTGCCGACCATGTAGAAGGCCTGCTCGGGCAGGTGGTCATACTCGCCGGCGATGAGGCCCTTGAAGCCCTTGATCGTGTCTTCGAGCTTGACCTGCTCACCTGGCGAACCGGTGAAGACTTCGGCCACGTCGAACGGCTGGGACAGGAAGCGCTCGACCTTACGGGCGCGGGCGACGACCATCTTGTCCTCTTCCGACAGCTCGTCCATGCCGAGGATGGCGATGATGTCCTGAAGCTCCTTGTAGCGCTGCAGGATTTCCTGCACGCCGCGGGCGACTTCATAGTGCTCTTCGCCAACGACCATCGGGTCGAGGATCCGCGAGGAGCTGTCGAGCGGGTCAACGGCCGGGTAGATGCCCTTTTCCGAGATCGCGCGGTTGAGAACCGTGGTGGCGTCAAGGTGGGCAAACGAGGTGGCCGGGGCCGGGTCGGTGAGGTCGTCAGCCGGAACGTAGACGGCCTGGATCGAGGTGATCGAGCCTTTGGTCGTGGAGGTAATACGCTCCTGCAGCTGACCCATGTCGGTCGCCAGCGTCGGCTGGTAGCCCACAGCGGACGGGATCCGGCCGAGAAGGGCGGACACCTCGGCACCGGCCTGGGTGAAGCGGAAGATGTTGTCGACGAAGAACAGAACGTCTTTGCCTTCCTGGTCGCGGAAGTATTCGGCCTGGGTGAGGCCGGTCAGCGCGACGCGGGCACGGGCACCCGGAGGCTCGTTCATCTGGCCGTAGACCAGCGCCACGCGGCTTTCGCCGTCGAGATCGATCACGTTGGATTCGATCATTTCGTAATAGAGGTCGTTGCCTTCGCGCGTCCGCTCGCCGACGCCGGCGAAGACCGAATAACCGCCGAACAGTTTGGCGATGTTGTTGATCAGTTCCTGGATGAGAACCGTCTTGCCAACGCCGGCACCGCCGAACAGGCCGATCTTGCCGCCCTTTGCGTACGGGCAGAGCAGGTCGATGACCTTGATGCCGGTGACGAGGATTTCGGCTTCGGTCGACTGGTCGACGAATTCCGGGGCCGGAGCGTGGATCGGGGCGCGCTGCTTGGTGTTGACCGGGCCGCGCTCGTCGATCGGTTCACCGATGACGTTCATGATACGGCCGAGCGTTTCCGGGCCGACGGGCACACGGATCGGCTCGCCGAGGTCCTTCACCGGATGGCCGCGAACGAGCCCTTCGGTGGAGTCCATGGCGATGGTGCGGACCGTGTTCTCGCCGAGGTGCTGGGCAACTTCGAGCACCAGGCGGGTGCCGTTATTGTCCGTTTCGAGGGCGTTGAGGATGTCCGGCAGTTGGCCGTCGAATTCGACGTCGACGACGGCGCCGATGACCTGAGAGATTTTGCCGGTGGCTTCGGCTGCAGAGCTGCTCATGGAAGGCGTCTCCTTGGGAGCGGGTGATGTTTTTGGCTTGGAAGCCGGCTTGGATGTTGCCGCCGGCTTAGGGGCAGATTCTTTGGCGGGCGCAGCGGCCGGAGCCTTGGCCTCGGCTTCGGCGGGCTTGCAGACGCCGCAGGCACGGGTGTCTTTCTGCTTCAGCGACTTGGCGGTCTTTTCCGCCTCGGCAAAGGTCGCGAAGGGGCCGTGCCACTTGTCGTCATCATTGGTCTGGTCGCCGCCGACGCCCTGACCATGATTGCAATAGCGGCAGTCGCCTGCGTGGATGCGCGCGCGCTTGTTGGAGAAGTGTTCGTAAACCCAGAAATCCATCGTCTTATCCTACAGGGCCTCGGCACCGGAGATGATCTCGATCAGCTCCTTGGTGATCTGGGCCTGACGGGCCCGGTTATATTGCAGCGAGAGGTCGTCGATCATCTCGCCGGCATTGCGGGTGGCGTTGTCCATGGCGGACATGCGCGAGGCCTGCTCGCCCGCGCCGCTTTCCAGCATGGCGGAAATGATCTGCGTGTTGATGTAGCGCGGCAGCAGCGTCTCGAGGATCTCTTCCTGCGAGGGCTCATACTGGTAGATCGCGCCTTGCAGGTCGATCGTCTCGGCATCTTCCGGCGCCTTGGCGGGGATAAGCTGCTGGGCGGTCGGGACCTGGGTCAGCACGTTCTTGAACTGGCTGTAGACGAGGGTTGCGACGTCGAACTCGCCATCCTCGAAGCGCTGGGTGATCTCGCTGCCGAGGCCGATGCCGGCGTCGGTATAGTCATTGCCGCGCACGTCAGAGAGGTCGACATGGCCGATGAACAGCTCGGCATATTCGCGCTTCAGCTGCTCGCGGCCCTTCTTGCCAACGGTCAGGATCTTCACCGTCTTGCCGCCCGTGATCAGCTCACGGATGACCCGGCGTGCTTCCTTGACGACATAGGAGTTGAAGCCGCCGCACAGGCCGCGCTCGGCGGTCATCACGACGACAAGATGGGTGTCGTCCTTGCCCGTTCCGGAGAGCAGCTTCGGTCCGCCTGCGCCGTCGCCCATGGAGCCGGCGAGGTTGGCCACCACGGCCGACATGCGCTGGGCATAGGGACGGGACGCCGAAGCGGCTTCCTGCGCACGCTTCAGCTTGGCGGCAGCAACCATCTGCATCGCCTTGGTGATCTTCCGCGTGGATTTCACGCTGTTGATCCGGTTTTTCAGATCCTTGAGGCTGGGCATCGCTCAGCTCCTGATAGCGTGGTCGGACTTAGGCGAAGGCCTTGGTGAATTCGTCGAGCGTTGCCTTGATCTCGGCATCGATCTCGTCGGTCAGGGCCTTTTCCTTGCGGATCTTGGCGAGCAGGTCCTTCTTCGCACCGCGCAGGTGGGTCAGGAGTTCCTTCTCGTAACGGGTCACCTGACGGGTCGGAACGCCGTCGAGATAGCCGCGCGTACCGGCGTAAAGCACGACAACCTGCTCTTCCATCTGCAGCGGCGAGAATTGCGGCTGCTTGAGGAGCTCGGTCAGACGCTCACCGCGGTTCAAGAGGCGCTGGGTCGCGGCGTCGAGGTCGGAGCCGAACTTCGCGAAGGCGGCCATCTCGCGATACTGGGCGAGTTCGCCCTTCATCGAGCCGGCAACCTTCTTCATCGCCTTGGTCTGGGCAGCAGAGCCCACACGCGACACCGACAGGCCGACGTTCACGGCCGGGCGGATGCCCTGGTAGAAGAGGTCGGTCTCGAGGAAGATCTGACCGTCGGTAATCGAGATGACGTTCGTCGGAATATAGGCCGACACGTCGTTGGCCTGCGTTTCGATGATCGGCAGGGCCGTCAGCGAGCCGGAGCCATGGTTCTCGTTGAGCTTCGCCGCGCGCTCGAGCAGGCGGGAGTGGAGATAGAACACGTCACCCGGATAGGCTTCGCGGCCCGGCGGGCGGCGCAGCAGCAGGGACATCTGACGATAAGCAACGGCTTGCTTGGACAGGTCATCATAGATGATCAGCGCGTGCATGCCATTGTCGCGGAACCATTCACCGATCGTGCAGCCGGTGAACGGGGCGAGGTATTGCAGCGGGGCCGGCTCGGACGCGGTGGCCGAAACGACGACCGTGTAGTCCATGGCGCCGCGCTCTTCGAGCGTCTTGACGACCTGGGCCACCGTGGAGCGCTTCTGGCCGATGGCGACATAGACGCAGAACAGCTTCTCGCTGTCGTCCTTGGCAGCATCGTTGGTCTGCTTCTGGTTCAGGATGGTGTCGACGCAGATGGCGGTCTTGCCGGTCTGGCGGTCACCAATGATCAGCTCGCGCTGGCCGCGGCCGACCGGGATCATGCCGTCAATGGCTTTCAGGCCGGTCATCATCGGCTCGTGCACGGATTTGCGCGGCAGGATGCCCGGGGCCTTCACGTCAACGCGATTCCGCGAAGCGACATCGGCGATGGCGCCCTTGCCGTCGATCGGCTCACCCAGCGGGTTCACGACGCGGCCAAGCAGGCCCTTGCCGACCGGTGCGGCCACAATCTCGTTGAGGCGTTTGACGGTGTCGCCTTCCTTGATGCCGCGGTCGTCGCCGAAGATCACGACGCCGACATTGTCGGCTTCCAGGTTCAAGGCCATGCCCTTGATGCCACCGTCAAACTCAACCGTTTCACCGGCCTGGACATTGTCGAGGCCGTAAATACGGGCGATGCCGTCACCGACGGACAGCACCTGGCCAACGTCGGAGACCTCTGCCTCGACGCCAAAATTTTCGATCTGGGATTTCAGGATGCCTGAAATTTCTGCAGCGCTGATGTCCATCGAGCTTCTAAGCTCCCTTCATGGCGGTGTTCATACGGTCAAGTTTCGAGGCGACGCTGGTGTCGATCAGGGTAGATCCGACGCGCAGCTGGATGCCGCCAATGAGGCCGGGTTCGACCTCGGTTTCAAGTTCCACATCGCTTCCGACAGCTTTCTTCAGCACAGCTTCAAGCTTCTTGCGCTGGTCGGCAGTCATCTCTTCGGCGGTCCGGGCGAGGGCCCGCTTTACGCCGCGATGTTTCGCGTAGAGTTCGTCAAAGTGGCCTGCTGCGCTCAACACCTCATCGGAGCGGCCATTGGTGGCCATCGTGGCGAGGAAGTTGGAAGCGATCTTGCTGAGGCCAGCCTTGGCGGCAACGGCGACGAGGCCCTTGGCCTTGTCCTCGCGCGCAAAGGCGGGCGACTCCAGGAGAACGGACAGGTCCTTGCTGCCCGCCGCCATGGCGATCAGGCTTTTCAGGTCCTTCGAGACCGTTTCCAGTTCGCCTTTTTCGTTGGCGAGATCGAACAGGGCGCTCGCATAGCGGCGCGCCGTTTCATTGGCATGGGAGGCGGAAGATGCGGCCAAGACCTAAGTTCCGTCTGTTGTCGGGCGGAAGTGCCCCGAGAGTGAAACACAAGCATATGGGCTGGCAGGCAATGAGCCCCAACCCGATGCATGGAGGGGCGCTTAGCACTTCGTCTGAACCCTGACAACATGGCCGCAGCGGTAGAATTGCGACCGATTGGCACATTCCTCAATCAGAGGAAGGAATATGGGTCGATATCGGCGGAGACGCGCACGGCGGTCGGCAGCTTAAGTCCCTTCAGCCATGCCGCCATATAAGCCGACAGGTCGATCTCGCGTGTGCTGGTGACGAGAAACCGGATGCGGTGGCGTCCGCGCAGGATCCCGATCGGGGCCGGGGCCGGGCCGTAGACCGTGATGCCCTCGCCATTCGGCGCTGCCGCGCCGGTGAGGCGACCAGCCTCCTCGATCATCTCCGCCGACGGGGCCGACAGGATCAGCGCCGCCATCCGGCCGAAGGGCGGCAGGCCAAGTTCGGCCCGCACATCCCGCTCGATCTGCAGGAAGCCATCGCGATCCCCCTCGGCCAGGGCGATCATGGCGGGGTTCTCGGTCGCATAGGTCTGCACCAGCGCACGGCCCGGCCGTTCGGCACGGCCTGCGCGGCCGGCCACCTGTGACAGGAGCTGGAAGGTCCGCTCGCCCGCGCGCAGATCTCCGCCCTTCATGGAACTGTCGGCGTCGACAATGCCGACCAGGGTGAGGTTCGGGAAATTGTGGCCCTTGGCGACAATCTGCGTGCCGACCAGCACATCGATCTCGCCCGCCGCCATGCGCTCGACAATGCCGCGCGTATCCTCGCCGGTCTGGGCGGTGTCGGATGAGAAGATCTCCACGCGGGCTCTGGGCAGCAGCTGGCGCACCTCCTCGGCCACGCGCTCCACGCCGGGGCCAACGCCCATCAGCGAGTCCTTCGCCCCGCACATTGGACAGGCGGCCGGTTTCGGCATCGACCAGCCGGTGAGGTGGCAGACGAGGCGATTTGTATAGCGGTGCTCGGTCAGCCAGCTTTCCGTCGCCGGGCTTTTCAGCCGCTCACCGCAGGCCTTGCAGATGACGAGCGGTGCATAGCCCCGCCGGTTCAGGAAGAGCAGCGATTGCTCGCCCGCCTCGAACGTCTCGGTCAGCGCATGGGTGAGCCTTGAAGACAGCCAGTGACCCTTCTCCGGCGGATCGTTGCGCAGGTCGACGAGCTCTATGTCCGGCAGCTTCGCCGCACCCGGGCGGGCCGAGAGTTTCAGGCGCTGGTAGCGGCCCTGTTCGGCATTCACCACGGTCTCAAGCGCCGGTGTCGCGGACGCCAAGATAATCGCAGCGTCTTCCAGCTTGGCGCGCATCACGCCCATATCGCGCGCATGATAGGTGACGCCATCTTCCTGCTTGAAGCTGGTGTCATGCTCCTCATCAACAATGATAAGCTTGAGGTTCCGGAAAGGCAGGAACAGCGCCGAGCGCGCGCCGATCACGATGCGCGCGCGGCCATGCGCAGTCTCCCGCCAGGTGCGGCGGCGTTCGGCATCGCTGAGACCGGAATGCCAGGGCGCCGGCGGGGCGCCGAAGCGCGCTTCGAAGCGTTTCAGCACGGCCTGCGTGAGCGCAATTTCCGGCAGCAGGACCAGCACCTGCGCGTCCCCTGCCTTCGAAAGGGCTTCGGCGATGGCCTCGAAATAGACTTCTGTCTTGCCCGAGCCGGTGATGCCGTCGAGGAGGAAGGGCTGGAAGCCACCTTTCGCGATGGCCGCGCGCAGCGTCTCGCCGGCCTCCTGCTGCTCGCCCGTCAGATGCTCGCCGCGCCCGAAATTGGTCGGCTGGGGGTAGGGCAGGTCGGTCTCGACTTCGCGGGCGTCCAGCGAGCCGACCTCGACAAGACCTTTCACCACGCCGGGCGAAACACCCGCCTGCCGGGCCAGCTCCGCGGCATTGGTCGGGCCAGCCTCACGGGCCGCCTCCAGGACCTTTATCCGCGCATCCGTCATGCGGTTGGAGCGATGCCCCGTTGGCACGTAGAGCGTCTGCGTCGGCGACGGAGTGAGCCCGCCACGGGCGCGCAGCACCATGGCCAGCACATGGCCGGGATGGGCGACATTGTATCGGGCGGCAAAGCTCACGAATTTCCGCATCGCTTCGGTCATCGGCGGGACAGGAAAGACATCGAGGACCGGCTTCAGCTCGCGCGTGTCGTCCTCCGAGCGTTCCTTCACCTCCCAGACAACGCCGGTCCGCTCGATCTTGCCGAGCGGGGCGCGGACATAGCTGCCGGGCTGCACGTCGAGGCCGTCCGGAATGGCATAGTCGAACGGCTCAGGCAGGGGCAGCGGGAAGAGGATGCGGGCGAGTTTCATGTGTCAGCAGGGTTTAGTCCGGCCAGCCGATTCCGTCACCCATCGGTTGCTGCTTGGCGCGGCGTCACGATTGACGCGGCGGGCCGTGCTGGCAGGCTTCCCGGCAAAAGATAAAGCGGAGGAACGCATGAGTGAGATCCTGAAGATCGAGACGCATGACCATATCAGCGTCCTGACCCTGAACCGGCCGGAAGCAATGAACGCGCTGGACTATCCGCTTTATGCCGCGCTTGAGGATGCCGTGCGCGAAAGCGAGGCGCGTTGCATGATCATCACCGGCGCGGGTGAGCGGGCCTTCTGTTCCGGCGATGATGTGAAGCAGATCCTCTCCAAAGGCGCGCCGTCCGATGAGAGCATGGCAAAGCGCTCACAGAAGACAGGCGGGCTGACTCCAGCAGCCGATGCGCTCCTGCACACCGACATCCCGGTGATCGCGGCGATCAATGGCTTCGCCCTCGGCTGGGGGGCGGAGCTTGCCATCATGGCGGACATCCGCGTCATGGCCGATACGGCGAAATTCGGTGAGATTTTCGTCAAGCGCGGCCTCTGCTGCGACGCGCCGGGGCTTGGCCGGCTGGCGCAGCTTGTCGGGCGCGAGCAGGCAAGTGAGCTTCTCTTTACCGGCGACATCATCGATGCGGCGCGGGCAAAGGAGATCGGTCTTGTCAGCCGCGTCGTGCCACAGGCCGACCTCCTGCCGACTGCGCTCGGGATCGCCCAGAAGATCGCCGCCAACCCGCCCCAGGCCGTCCAGGCGCTTAAGGCGGGCCTGCGCCGCACGCTGGATCCGGACTGGCGCGATACGGGGCTGTGGGCGATCACCGAAATCCGGCGGCTGATGCAGACCGAGGACGCCAGGGAGAGCGCCGCGGCCTTCATCGAGAAGCGCGACCCGGTGTTCACGGGGCGGTAGGGGGCCTTCAATTCCTCCTTAATCCCTTCCACGGACACTCGGCGGATGGAAATCCTGTCCGCCTTTCTCGAGCATGTCCGCCAGCAGCGGCGGCTCGCCGACAATACGGTCGAGGCCTATGGCCACGACCTGACAAGCTTTTTCGGCTTCCTTGAGGGGCATCTGGGCGAAGAGGTCGGCATCAAGATCTTCCGCCACCTTCACGCCAGCGACATTCGCGCCTTTCTTGCCAGGCGCCGCCGTGACGGGCTGTCGGACGCCTCGATTGCGCGGCTGCTCTCGGCCATCAAGACCTTCTATCATTGGCTCGACCACCATCACGGCATCGAGAATCCCGAAATCGCCTTCCTGCAGGGCCCGAAGCGCGGGGCGCGCCTGCCGCGGCCCGTCTCCGTGGCGGCGGCGCGCGACATGATCGAGACGGCCGAAGCGTTTGCCGAGGAGCCATGGGTCGCCGCTCGCGATGTTGCCGTGCTGACGCTGCTCTATGGTGGCGGCCTGCGTATATCCGAGGCGCTGAACCTCAATGGCGACAGCGTGCCCGCGCCCGAGCGCCTGCGCGTCGACGGCAAGGGCAAGAAGGTGCGGATCGTGCCGCTCATCCCGGCCGTGCGCCAGGCGATGGAAGAGTATGCCGCGCTCTGCCCATGGCGGATCGGCAAGGATACCCCGCTTTTCTATGGCGTGCGCGGCAAGCGGCTGCAGCCAGCCATTGTTCAGAAGAATGTGCAGGTGCTGCGCGCCGCGCTCGGCCTGCCGGAGACGGCGACGCCGCATGCGCTGCGCCATGCGTTTGCAACCCACCTGCTGGCTGAAGGCGCCGATTTGCGCGCCATCCAGACGCTGCTCGGCCATGCCAGCCTGTCGACGACGCAGGTCTATACGGGCGTGGATTCAGAACGCCTGCGCGCCGTCGTCGCAAAGGCGCATCCGCGCGCCTAGGGAGACCGGACCTACTTCTTCGTGAAGGCGGCGATGCGATCCTGCATGTCCGGGCCGACGCCTTCATTCTCCATGATTTCCCATTGCAGGCCGGCATCGAGAGCATCCATGTCGGTTGCTTCCAGAAGCCGCTTGTTCGCGGCGTGGCTGAAGGCGGAGTTTTCAAGGATGCGCCGGGCGAAGGCGCCAAGCTCGGCCTCGAAACTGTCGTCCGGATACACCGCTTCGCAGAGGCCGATACGCAGGGCCTCATCAGCCTTGACCGTCTCGGCGGTGAACATAAGGCGTTTGGCTGTCGCCGTGCCGACGCGGCGAGGCAGGCGCTGGCTCATGCCCCAGATCGGCGTCAGCGCCCATTTCGCGTGCGTGTCGGCAAACCGGGCCGACTGCGCCGCGAGGATGAAGTCGGCCGCCAGCGCCACTTCCAGCGCGCCGGTATAGCAGTGTCCATGCACCGCCGCGATCACGGGCTTGGGAAGCTTTTCCATCAGGCGCAGCGTTTCCGAATGCCAGCCGCGTGAGGGGACCTCTTCACCCGATGCGATATCGGCAAGGTCATGACCGGCCGAAAAGCACTTGCCGGCCCCCTTCAGGATGACGCAGCCGACACTGTCATCTGAGCGCAAATCGCTCACATGGCCGCGCAACGCCTTGAACATGCCCACCGTCAGCGCATTCAGCTTGTCCGGCCGGTTAAGTGTCAGCCAGCAGATGCCGTCTTCATCCCTGCGTGTCACCAGTTCGGTCATGATGGTCCTCCCTTTTGGGACTGCACCTTAGCGGGCCGGGCACGCCCATCAATTGGTGACGCAGGGGCCGGTCAGTCGTCCTTGCCGGAAAGCCCGAAGCGCTTTGCCATGACCTTGTCGACCGTGCGTTTGGGCAGCAGGGTCGGGATGGTCCAGTTGGTCAGCTTGTTCGGAACCGGCGCATAGCGGGCCTTGGGGCTGTCATCGCTGAGCGCCTTTTCGATCGTCTCTCCGATCACTTTCGGCTCCAGACCTTCGCGTCCGCCTTTCAGCATGACATCGGCGAACTTTTCGATCGGCTTTGCCCAGATCGTATTGGCATAAGGCTCGTGCTTGTTCATGTCCTCGGCCTTGTCCCAGATCGGTGTCTTCACTGCGCCAGGGCCAATGGCGATGGCATCGATGCCGTAGACGACCAGTTCGCGGCGCAGGCTGTCGGTCAGCGCCTCGACGGCATGCTTGGTGGCGGCATAGGCGCCCAGGAAAGGCGCCGAAAGACGCCCGCCAACCGAGGTGATATTGACGATCCGTCCCGGTTTTCCTTCTCGCGCCTCGTCCATGCCGAGCAGGGGCAGGAAGGCCTGCGTTGCGCGCATCAGGCCAAAGACATTGACCTCGAAATGCTGCTCGATCTGGTCGAGTGGCTGGAGCGCGAGCGGGCCCATATTGGCGATGCCGGCATTGTTGACGAGGCCGTCGAGCGTCCTGCCCTCCAGCGCCTTGGAGACGGCGGCCACCGCGGCCTTGACCTGGTCGGGCTTTGCGACATCGAGGATCAGCGGGGTGATATTCCCGCTCGCCTGCTTCAGGGGCTCGCCATCGGAATGCTTGCGCACGCCCGCGAAGACTTTCCAGCCATTGGCGGCGAGGTGTTCGGCAGCCGCCCGGCCAATGCCGGTTGAGGCGCCTGTGATCACGACTGTCTTCATGGGTCGGGGCTCCATAAGCTTTGGACGGAAGCGTCCGTCATTCCGGGTTGAGAGTCCAGATAAGCCGGAACCGCTCGAAGACGATGGGTTCGTCCTCGGAGAAGATCGTGCCCTCACGCCCGCACTCGCGGTGGAAATAGGAAAGATGGGCGGCGCGCCAGTAGTCGAGCGAGCGGTCGCCTTCGCCCTCCACCCAGGCAAAATCCTCCGTGACGGTGTTGAAAGGCGCGATGTCGACACGCGTCGTCTCGATGACGCAGGCCGGCCCGTCCTGCTCATCGAGGACGAGCGAAAGGTCGCCCGTGGCGGGCGGGCGGAGACCGAGCTTCTGGTAGAGGCCGAAACGGCTCGCTGTCGCCTGCTTGGTTCCCGCGAGGACAAGATCCAGCAGCTCGCGCGCCAGGTCCGGCCCGTCGCCGAACGCGAAGATGTCATAGGGATTTCTGAGATCGCCTGTGTCGGCCTGGAAGCGATCCCAGGCCGCGCGCTGCTCAGGCGTCATCCTTGCCGCCTTCGATAACGCGGAATGCCGGACGCTTTTGCGGCCTTGGAGGGGCAGGCGGCGCAGTTTTCTTCATCAGGTCGCTGCCCTTCACGATGCCAAGCTCCGGGCGTTTTTTCTCAGGTGGAGACGCAGGCGGCGGGCTGTTCCCGGCCTCCTCGATATCCTCATCAAGCTGTCGGACACGCGGCGTGTAGGCGGGTTTCTTCTTTGCGCCGAGTGGTTTGCGCTGTTTGAAGCCGCTGCCCTTGCCGCGCGCCTTCTTGTCGATTTCGCGCAGCTTCTGGGTCTGCAGGGCCGACATGGGCTCTTCGAGACTGCCCTTGTCCGGGTCGGCGAAGGCGGAGCCGAACTCCTCGATGCGCTGCTCGACCTCTTCTAGGAACTCCCTTTCCCAGTCCGAAAGGGGCGGGCCTTCGCCGCGCGCAGCCAGCTCGGCCGCCTTGCGCAGTTTACGCAGGGCCTTGCGCTTCTTCCGTTCGTCGACTTCGCGTGGCATGACAGGAAGAGGTCTTAGTGCGGTTTGAACCGAACACAAAGGCGGAGCGTTATCTTCAGTCAGTCGGGAGGTTGAGTGGAAGATGAGCGAGCGGATGGAAACCGGGTGTTGCATCGCGGGCGGCGGACCGGCGGGCATGATGCTCGGCTACCTTCTGGCCCGCCAGGGCATCGACGTCACCGTTCTCGAAAAGCATGGTGATTTCCTGCGCGACTTTCGCGGCGACACCGTCCACCCGTCGACCATGCAGGTGCTGGATGAGCTTGGCCTTCTGGAGGCTTTCCTGAAGCGCCCGCACCAGAAAACAGAACGCGTTGCCCTGCACCTGAACGACCGGGCCTACGAGATTGCCGACTTCACACACTTGCCGGTCGCGGCCCGCTTCATCGCCTTCGTTCCGCAATGGGAGTTTCTGGATTTCCTCGCCGATGAAGCGCGCAAGCTGCCGAATTTCCGCCTGATGATGTCGACCCGTGCCGACGAACTCCTCGTCGATGAGGGCCGCGTCTGCGGGATCTGGGCGCGCACGGACGATACGACGTTCGAAATCCATTCACCGCTGACCGTGGCCTGTGACGGGCGCGATTCCACGCTGGTCCCGGCGGCGGGATTCGAGATCGAGGAGAAGGGCGCGCCGATCGACGTGCTCTGGTTCCGCCTGCCGCGCGAGGACCGTCATGGCGAGGGCGAGTCGCTCGGCTACATGAAGGCGGGTGGTTTTCTTGTGACGCTCAACCGCGGTGACTACTGGCAGTGCGCGCTGGTTGTCCGGAAGGGCGCGGATGCCCTTGTGCGTGGCGAAGGGCTGGAGGCGTTCCGTGCCCGCATCGCTCACCTTGCCCCACACCTTGGCGACGAGGCAGAGGCCATCGAGCGCATGGAGGATATCAAGACGCTGAACGTGCAGGTCAGCCGGCTGGAGTGCTGGTGGCGTGAAGGCCTTCTGGCGATCGGGGATGCGGCGCACGCCATGTCGCCGGTTGGCGGGGTGGGTATCAATCTTGCGCTACAGGACGCAGTGGCCGCAGCGCGTATCCTTGCCAAGGATTTGAAAGCTGGATCGGTGCGCCATGAAACGCTGGAAGCGGTCCAGAAGCGGCGTGAATGGCCAGCGAAAATCACCCAGGCCGCCCAGGTGTTTGCGCATGACCGGTTCGTCATTCCCGCGCTCGAGGCAGAGGGCGAGCTGCCCGTGCCATGGCCGGTGAAACTGCTGAACGCCGCGCCCTTGCTCCGGCGGCTGCCGGCGCGGGCGATCGGCCTTGGGCCGCGCCCGGAACACTGGCGCGGCGGCTGAGCCTCAGGCCTCGCCGAGGGCGATCATGTAGGTTTCGAGCAGGCTTTCCTGTTCCTGGCGCTCATCGCGGTCCTGCTTGCGCAGGCGCACGACCTGGCGGAGAATCTTGGGGTCATAGCCCATGGCCTTGGCCTCGGCATAGACGTCCTTGATCTGGTCGGCGACTTCCTTCTTCTCCACTTCGAGGCGCTCGATGCGCTCGACGGTCAGGCGCAGCTTTTCGCGCGCGGCATCTGTCAGCTTTCCATCTTCCATGGGGCTTGCTCCGGTTAACCCTTGTCGACGGGCGGGGTTCTAGAGGCTTGCCGCGGTCTTGGCGACCCTGCTTTGCATGGGCGCCTCGCGAAACCTCAAGAATTCCACACGCATTTGTGTGTCGACCCGTCCGAAAGGCCGCCTATATCGGCCTCATGACCAGCAAGACATCCCGTTTTTCCAGACGAAACATCCTGTTCGGCGGTGCGGCAGGCGCCGTGCTCGCCGCCTGCACCAACTCAAAAGGCCAGGCTGAAGAGGCCAGCGCGGCCCAGGCGGCCTTCGCCGACACCGAATGGCGCGCGCTCACGGAAGAACAGTGGCGCGAGCGCCTTTCGCCGGACGCCTTCCGAGTCCTGCGCAAGGAAGATACTGAGCGCGCCTTCACTTCGCCGTTGAATGACGAAAAGCGCGACGGCGTGTTTCACTGCAAGGGCTGTGACCTGCCGCTCTTCAAGTCAGACTGGAAGTATGACAGCGGCACCGGCTGGCCGAGTTTCTGGTCCTATATCGAGGGGAACCTCGCCACCAAGCCGGACCACAAACTCTTCATTGTGCGCACCGAATATCACTGTGCGCGCTGCCTCGGCCACCAGGGCCATGTCTTCGATGACGGCCCGGCGCCGACGGGCAAGCGCTACTGCAACAATGGCGTCGCGCTGACCTTCAAGCCGGCCTAACCACCAAACGTTGTGCCGTCTCCCTCTTCCTCGGTCAGCATCGTATTGGGATTGTTCGGGTCTTCGCGCTCATAGCCGCGCTGGTCTGGCCGGGTGAACAGGTCCATCTGGCGCGGATCGACATGCTTCTTGCGCCGTGACTTGCGGGTGCGGCCATGGCGGAAATAGAGGTCGTCGGTGTGATCCTCATCCGCTTTCGGCTTCTTATCGGCCTTTGCAGGTTTTGAGGAGGCTTCCGGTTCGGCCTTCTTCGCCTTCTTCGCGACGGGGTCGCCCAGCTTCCAGTAGGTGACAGCCAGCACGGGCGCCCCGTCAGCATCTTCGTAGACCTGGATGAAGCCTTTCGCCTCGCCCGCTTCCGCCTGCTTGACGAGCGCGGGGACCTCACCCGGGTCCGGCTTCAGCCATTCGGTCTCCAGCGACAGCACGGGCCGGTCACCCGACTGCGCCTCGGCGTCATAGCGAGTGCGCGCAGCCTTGCCTGCGCCTTTCAGGGCGTCCTTTGCGGTCAGGGCGAGGGGATAGGCGAGGCTCATGGGCTTTGAGCTAGGCATTTTGGGTCTGCCCGTCCAGCTCCGCTTGTGCGGCGGGCTGCGCGACGGCTAGATGCGGTGCATGGAAACCGTCCTTGTCTGGCTTCTGCGGGCCATCGGGCTCTTATGGATTGCGGGCGGCGCATTTGGTGTCCACAGCGCCTGGTTTTCCTGGCGGCTTGGCCGGATGACCAACGACCTCGAGGCCGCGACCCGCAATCTCGACCCGGAGGCGCTGCAGGATGAAACTCCGGACGATACCGCCCGCGACCTCTGGCTGCTGGCCGGCGCCGGCCTGACCTTCCTGACCGGGTGCGCCCTTGTGGCGGCAAGCCGCCTGGCCCTGCCGCTCTGCCTGCTGCTCCTGGTCCACCAGCTGTTTTATTTCGCACGTCAGGCTCGCCGGACTCGGCGATCAGGCGACGAAGCAGACGCCGTTGCCCCTGCGACCCGGAATGCGGCGCTGTTTGCGCTGTTCGTGACGGCATGCGTAGTCTTCCTCACAGTCTCCGGCGCTTATGGCTGAGCCGATAGCTGCACGAAACGGCTGGCCGCGAGCCGCGCGAACCGGAGGGTGACCGCCTTCCGCCGGGCTGCGGCGAGGGGCGTCGCCTCGGGATGCCGCAACACCGCGCCGCCAAAACCGTCGGCGACGATCAACCCTGCGTCATCCGGGATAAGGTCATGCGGAAAGGCGTGACCAACCGCGAAATAGAAGCGGTCGCAAAAGGGCTGGTATTCCGGCCACTTCCCGTCGGAGCGGAAGTCGGCCACCGAACTCTTGATCTCGACAATGGTGATCTCACCCTTAGGGCCAATCGCGGCCACATCGGCGCGCCGGCCATTGGCAAGCGTCATTTCCGTTATGCCGGCGAAGTTCAGGTCGGTGAACAGCCGCAGCACGCCGCGGCAGATGTCGCTGGCACAAGGGTTGAGATGATCGTCCGCCATGGCCCGGCCCCCTGGAAGAGTTCCCTTTCTGTTCCAGCGTGTCACCGGGCTGGGCCGGCGTCAAGACATTGGTTTGTGCGGGGCCGGTGACGGGCAGGCTGAGAGGCCCGGGGACGGAATCAAAAACGCCCCCGCAGAGATCTGCGGGGGCGCTCCAATTCTTAGTGTCTGATGGCGCTATTCGCGCGAGGCGAGGAGCATCAGCACAAAGCGGAACATGTTCACGAACATGATGAAGAAGTTGAGCGCACCCCAGTTCGTCATCACGGCCAGGCTGCGGCCATCATGCGAAAGCTGGTAGTAGCCTTCCTTCAGTTCCTGGGTCTGCCAGGCGACCAGCACGGCCGACAGCAGTGCGAAGCCACCGGAGATCAACCATTCCATGCCGGACGATGGCTGCATGACACCCATCATCGGCAGAACCATGTAGATCAGCGAGACAGCGACCAGCGCCCAGAGCGCCATGATGGCAAAACTGCCAATGGCCGACAGGTCACGCTTCGTCGTATAGCCCCATAGTGACAGGGCACCGAAGGACGATGCGGTGATGAAGAAGGCTTTCGCGATCGTCATGTAATTCAGCGATTGCGAAATGCCGCCAGCTGTCTGCGTGCTGATACTGTTGGACGCCATGTAGAAATAGACGCCGAGGCCGAGGCCGACAAAGGTCACAATGGCCCAGTACAGGATGGCTGATCCGGTTGGCGATGGGTTCTTCATGAAGAACATCGAGCCGAAGATCAGCGCGATCGGCGCAAAGGCAACCACGTAATAGAGTGGCGTGCCGAAGATCAGCTGGGTGAGCGGGTCCCAGGTGCCGGCCGCGAAGGCGAGCACGCCGGAAAGCGCGATGCCGTAGGTCAGTTTCGTATAGACGCCGAGCATGAAGGTCCGAAGGCCTTGGTCAATGCTCGCATCCATAGTCCTGCTGCGGGCGACAGATGAGTTGAAGTTGTTCATTTATCCCTCTTTCGAAAGGCCGGCATACACTTATGCCGATTGTCGATAATATGGGCGAAACGGCCCGCCACTTCAAGGAAAACCGGTCCTCGCGACTCAGCTTTCAGTATTGTAATCAGAGCAGTGGTTAACAGGCGATTCAGATGCTGGGCGGGCGTGGCTTATGCTGCACTGCCGCAAAAGTCCGCAAAATAGTGATGTATTCGCGGGTGCCTGGCCTTTAAAGAGCGTAGTGCCCGGAAAGATTCGAACACGTTACAGTTGCGCGGTCAGGATGAGGCCTCCCGAAAAGTATGGTTTGACTTTGCCAAAAGCTGATAGCAGCATATCATTGCTGTGGTAACTACAGCAGGGACGTACGTTTAACTCGAAGGGGAATTGATCCTATGGCTGATGCATCGGCGTACGCTGACAACATAAAAAAATATGCAAAGGGATATAACCAGAAGGCTGCTGAGAAGATCGTCGGCCATTTGGGTATTGCTCTGAGAAACCGTGACTCTTCGCTGGTTTCCTGCTCCGATCCGGGCGAGCTTCAGCGCGTCCGCGAAAAGTTCTGCCGTGGCAAGCTCGGGCTTGCCCAGAAGAATGACGAGATCGATGCAGCAATGGGCAAGATCTGCGAGAAGATGAAACCGGAAGGCGGCAACAAGTCCCGCGTCACCTTCTATTATCTGCTTGCCGAACACTTTGGAAAACTGGACGAACTGGCCGGCTAAAAGGCCAGCGTCGCACCGCAATCATTTCGGGAAGCCCGGTCTTGATGGCCGGGCTTTTTCTGTTTCAGATACTGCATGATCAGACTGTTCGCCGCCCTTCCCGTCCCCGACCCGATTGCCGACCGGCTGGAGCCGCTGCTCACTGGCCTGGATGGTGCGCGCTGGCGCGACCGCGAGCACTTCCATATCACCCTGGCCTTCTTTGGCGAGATGAAGGAACCGGTCGCCGAAATGCTGGACGAGGAAATCGGGGCGCTCGCCGCTCCGCAGCTTGACCTGGAGATCGAAGGCGTCGGCTGGTTCGGCCGCAAGGAGCCGCATGCCGTCTTCGCCACGGTAAAGCGGACGCCCGCGCTCGACGCGCTCGCCCGTGAGTGCCGCAAGATTTCCGCGCGCATGGGGCTCGACAAGGATGACAAGCCGTTCAAGCCGCACATCACGCTCGCCTATCTCAACAATACCCCGCTTGAGGCGGCGATGGCCTGGTCGGAGCGCTGGCAGGTCCTGCGCGCCGGTCCCTGGACGGCCGACCGGTTCCACCTCTTCGAAAGCATTCCGCGAGAGGGCAAGAAGAGTGTGTACGACGCCGTGGCGGAGTATCCGCTCGGGTGAGGGGTTCTATCAATTGTGTGTCTGGTGTAACCCTAGATTACTGAAGTGAGCCAATGTTCTGGGAGGGCGCGGTATGGGCTGGCGAGGAGCAATGAGGTCTTTGGGTGCGGCTGCGAGAGCTGCAGAACGTGACGCTCAGAGGAGATATAAAGCGGCGCTCAAAGAGCAAATGATCGCCGACGCTGCGAATGCGGTCAGCGATTGGGAAGCCTATATTGACGATCTTCTATCCATTCACACAAATCTTGCTGACGAGATCGATTGGGCATCACTAGCTGATACGCCGCCGCCAGTTAAGCCTGTGCGTAGAACAGAACGCGCAGACAAAGCTCGGGCCAAACTCCAAGCGTTTAGACCCTCGTTGCTCACAAAAGTTCTAGGAGGAACAGAGAAAAGTCGACAACAACTCGAGTCAGCTATTGCGACTGAAGCTGCCAAAGATGAGCGATCGTACAAAAGTGATTGCGATGCTTATGACCTTGCGTTGCAAGACTGGGAGGCCGACACCGAAATCGCTCGTCGACTTAATGCGGGTGATGAAGTCGCAATAATTGAAGTGATTGAAGAGTACCAAGTCTTGAATGAAGAAGCCCGCCTGGGCAGGTCGATAAACTTTGCCGTTTCCGACGGACAGGTCCTCGCCACTGTTTTGGTGCACGCCGACGACATCGTTCCGAGTTTCCGACGAAAGCAGCTCGCGAGCGGAAAACTGTCAGAATCAAAGATGCCGGTTGGGCAGTTTAATGAATTGTATCAAGACTACGTGTGCAGTGTGGCGCTCAAGGTGGCAGGAGATCTATTCCGCATTCTCCCGCAGCGTGAGGTGTACGTAACTTGCGAAGCGGAACTGCTAGACACCGCGACTGGGCACCAGAAGCCGACTCCAATTTTGTCAGTTCAGTTTGTTCAGGACACTTTCATGCGATTGAACTTGAGACAAATAGATCCGTCGGATTCTATGCAGAACTTCAACCACGTAATGCGCTTCACCAAGACCAAGGGGTTTTCGCCGGTCGAGCCATTGATAGAGACTAAGCCGAGCTGAGTAATCAGCCGACGGTAAACTTCGGCTGATAGTTGCGGCCCCTGCCGGGGCATTCATTCCGTAAAATCAGTCCACCGGACTGATTTTTGGCCCGCAGGGCCACCCGGAATGAATGGTGCCGCCTAGGTGACTTGAACACCTGACCCTCGCATTACGAATGCGATGCTCTACCAGCTGAGCTAAGGCGGCTATCCGAATTGGAGGCGCCTCCATACCGTTTGATGCCTCGCGCCGCAAGCCTGCTTTTCACTCGCGCCAACCTTGCTCAGCGCTCGTCTTCAGCGTCCTGAACATAGTCCACCGGCGGCTCCGACAGCTTGACCGGCTTTTCCGCGCTGGCGAGCTGCGGTGTCGCCGCGGCGACTTGGCGCGATGGCGCGGCGCGGCGGGCCGGGGCGGGCAGGGCGATGTGGCGTCCGGCCTCAAGCTCACGCCCATAGGTCTCATAGCGCGAATGCACCAGCGTGCCGGCATCGCCGAAGCTGTAGACGAGGCGCGCCCAGTCGCGGCGGGAATAGTCGAAGGCGTTGCCGTTCGGGTCGATGTCGGACCATTCGGCCTCGCGCGAGGCGGTCGCGGCCATGCGGCCCCAGCGCTCGGCCTCCTTGGCATCGCCATAGCCCTTGAGTGCCTGTTCCAGCAGCAGGCAGAGGCGCGCGGTCGGTTTCTCCTCGACCAGCAGGGCGAGGATGCGAATGGCACTCATCCAGTCGCGTCCCGCCATGGCGATCTCGGCCTTGAGGATGCGGCTTTCGCGCGCTTCGGGATTAGTCGCTATCAGCGATTCCAGCCGGGCGATCTGCGACTTTGGCGTGTCCGCCGGGTCGAGGCGGCGGCAGAGATGGGCCAGCGCCGGGTGCGGATTGGCCTTCCAGCCAAGTTCGAGCACGCCCTGGGCGGCCTTCACCTTGCCGTCGATCATCAGGTGGCGCGCGCCATGATAGGCGGCTGGCGGGAATGTCGGGGCCGAGCGGATAGCATCGGCCAGCAGTTTCTGGGCGTCGCGGCGTTCGGCATTGGGCAGGCTGCAGGCCTGCGCGGTGTAGAGAACGGCCCGGCGGCGGCGCAGGCTGTCGCCCTTGATGGCGCCCCGCTTTTCGCCTGTGGCCAGCGTGTCGAGCGCTTCCTGCCAGTGGCCGCGCGCAATCTGGCTGTCGAAGAGAGCGTTGAACGGCCAGTCGGCTTCGGTGCGTAGGGCAAGCGCTTCGCGGGCGCGCGCTTCAGCGGCGGCGACGTCCCCGCGCTCGGAGGCGGCTGTCGCTGCGCCCTTGAGGCCGGCCAGCTGGCCGCCCGGAAGCCTGGCCAGCTGGCCCCAGGCGCGCTCAGCCCCCGACCAGTCGTCGGAGATTTCCGCCGTGCGTGCTTCCAGTAGCAGCTTCAGGCGCTCGTCATCGGCATGCTTTTCGGCCTTGCTGGCATATTTCTTTGCGAGACGCACATCGCCTGCCTCAGCGGCCAGAAGGCCGTCGGCGAGCGCCTTGTTGGCATTGCGCGCCTTCTTGGCCTGGTGCGCTTCGGAAAAGCGCCCAGGCAGTCTCAGCAGCCCCGTCAGGGCGCCCCAGATCACCGCCATCGCTGCGCCGATCAGAACGACACCGAGAATCGCGACGACAAGCTTCAGCTCCACAGCTGTGTCCGGGCCGAGCGTGATCAGCACGCTGCCGGGCAGGCGGGCTGCCCACAGCACGGCAACCCCGGCGAGGACGATAAGGAGGATGACGAGAAAGAGTACGATCATGAATAAGTATCTATTGTCCCGCTGCGATCAATTTAAGGCGCAATTCCTCAAGACTTTGTTCCAGCCGGGCGCGGCGGCGCGCATCGGCCAGCCATGTCTGGTAGATCGGCTTGGTGGTACCCGGCAGATTTTCAACAGCATCGATGGCTATCGCAAGGTCGTCACGGGCGAGAGCGGCTTCGGCATCGGCGAGCCGGTCGGCTGTGTCGCTGTCAGAGGATGTGCGGCGAACGCTGACGGAATCCCCGAAAACAGTGCTCACCCAGCCCATGCCGGACGCGTCTTCGGTATCACGTGCGGCCGCGGCGTTCTGCAGGCGCCGGAATTCGGCCTTCAGGGCAGCAAGGGTTGGCACCTCGATCTGCGCCAGGCTTGAGAGGGCCTGAATGTCCGGGTCGTCCGGGCGGGCCTCGCGAAGCTGGCGGTATTCGGCCTCGAAGGTCTCACCGCGATTGGCGGCCGCCTGGATGGCCGACAGGGCGAGCGACGCACTCACGGCAGAGGTAGACGCTCGCTGCGCAGCCGCCGAGTCGGTGCGCACATCGTTGAGCTCCGTTGCGAGGTCGCGCTGGGTCGCCTCCAGCGTGGCGAGCTCCGAGCGAAGGGTTTCGAGCTCCGTGCGCAGGCTGACCAGCTGGGCATTGCTGGCCCCGCCGCCCTGGTTTGCGCGCTCAAGCGCCCGTTCAATGGCGTCGATCCGGGCCGGATCGATCCCGCTGGTCTGGCTTTCGGTGAGCGTGACGATCTGCGCTTCGAGACCGGCCAGACGGGCGTCGAGGCCTTCCGGCAGGTCGGTGCTTTCTGCCGGCGCGGCAGACGGCAAGCTCGCGATCTGTCCGTCGATACGCGTGATCTCGCTATCGATCCGGTCGATGAGGCCTTCGACCTGTGCAGAGACATTGGCGATGCGTGTCTGCAAATCAGCCTGCTGGTCACGCAGGTCTTCCAGCGCCGTATCGTTCGGGCCGGGCAGGTCGGTTGTGTCGAGAAGGCCGGAGGACCAGACGGACAGGCCAAGCGCACCGAGGGCCAGCAGTCCGACAAAGGTCAGGGATATCCAGCCCGGACCGCCGGATTTCTTTGGCGTTTCACTGGTGGAGGGCGTTTCGGCCGGATCGGCGGGTTCATACTCCGCATCGATCGGGACGGAATGGCTTGGATGGTCGCTCATGCTTTACCTCTTCACGCTCCCCAGCCGTCTGTCCTTGTCATTGTCGTCCTGTCACCGCCCGGCAAGCGCCTCGTCGAGGCAGTCCATCAGGTGCGCCTCATCAGGGTGCCTGGCCACATGAACGCCCCCCGAAGGGACTTGCTCCAGACTCGCCGCCGCTTGCGGTGAAATTACGACAAAATCCGTTTTCGAAAGATTGAGACCATTTGCAAGGGAAAGGAAGGCGTTTGCCCCTTTTGCGGAGTGAACAAGGCAAATCGTGCGTGCGCCGGATTTGAGCAGGGCCAGCGCATCCGGCGACAGGGACGGGGCCTGGCGGGCTTCATAAAGCGCCGCGAAGGTCACATCGAACCCTTCGGTTTCCAGTGCGCAGGCGAGGTCCCCCTTGGCCGCCGCGTTGGCAACGTGAAGGAGCGCCTTGCGCGTCCCCGACCAGTGATGGGCGATGTAGTGGGCGAGGTCATGGGCATTGCCCGAGGACTGGTGCACCGGGCTGAAGCCCTCGCGCAGGGCTTCGGATGCGGTGGCCGGGCCGACGCACCAGGCCGGCAGGTCGCGCGCCTCACTCGCCTCGGCAAAGAAGCGCACGCCATTCGCGCTGGTGAAGACAAGGCCGCCAAACTCTGAGAGGTCGGGCAAGGCTTCGTCTCGGCTGGCCAGTTCAAGGGCT
The DNA here is from genome assembly GCF_003576285.1 of Henriciella mobilis. Taxonomy (NCBI): domain Bacteria; kingdom Pseudomonadati; phylum Pseudomonadota; class Alphaproteobacteria; order Hyphomonadales; family Hyphomonadaceae; genus Henriciella; species Henriciella mobilis. Next base: position 643,512 of record NZ_QWFX01000006.1, read on the forward strand.
GGCGACACGATCGCCTCCAGGCCCTTCTCGCGCAGGCGTGCTGCTGTTTCGGATGCGCCGGGTTCGGTGCGGGTGACGATGATGGGCGGCGCGGTGTCAGCCATCGTCGAAGGCGGGAAGGTTGCCGCCCGCAGACGCCCGGATCTGCTGGCCGGCACCACGCCCAAGCGCGGCCATCTCGCTCTCGCTGGCGTCAGCCTGAGCCACGCCCTGGAAGGCCCAGCGGTGCGACCCGTCGGGTTTCAGCACTTCGCCGGCAAACTTCCACACGCCGTCTTCCTGCCAGGCATGCCCGCCCATGGCGGTCCGGCAAGAGCCGTCGAGTTCGACGAGGAAGGCGCGCTCGGCCATGGCGGCCAGACGCGTTGCTGGGTGGTTGAGCTGGTGGATGAGGTCAAGCACGTCCTGGTCGAGGTCGTCCGGGCGCGCGGCGATAGCGACGATGCCCTGTCCGGCGGCTGGAACCATTTCCGTGATCGGGACCGGCGTCGCGACATGCGCCATGCCGAGACGGTTCAGCCCAGCCATGGCGAGGTAGGTGGCATCGGCAAGGCCATCGTCGAGCTTTTTCAGCCGGGTCTGCACATTGCCGCGGAAGGTGACGATCTTGAGGTCGGGGCGCATGGCGAGCGTCTGCGACTCGCGGCGCAGGCTGGCCGTGCCGACAGTTGCACCTTTCGGCAGGTCCTTCGGGCCTTTCAGGCCGTCGCGGTTGATGAAACCGTCGCGCGGGTCCTCGCGCTCGGGGAAAGCGAGTAGCGCCTGCCCGCGAGGCAGCGCGCCCGGCACGTCTTTCAGGCTGTGAACGCCGATATCGCAGCGCCCATCATCGACGGCTGCGTCGATCTCACGGGTGAAGAGGCCCTTGCCACCGGCATTGATCAGGCGCTCGGTGGTCAGCTTGTCGCCGCCCGTGGTGAAGGAGACGATCTCTCCGGTTACCGCGCCGTTCGAGAGCCGCTCGAGGTCGGCCGCCACGGCGTTCGCCTGCGCCAGCGCCAGCGGCGATCCGCGCGTGCCGATCTTCAAGGTGAGCTTCGATGAGGATACTGCCGTCATCCTGCCTCCTGCCTGTCCAGATTTGGCCCTGCTAAAGTGAGACACCTGTCATGACAAGAGAGCGGGGCTGCGGCGCAGTGCGCGCCGGACAGGCGCTTTCTTAACGAAATCAGGTCAGAAGGACGCCATGCGACCGCTTATTGCCGCTCTTGCCCTCATGCTTGCCGCCTGCTCACAGGGCGAGCCCTCGGCCAGTGCCGAAGAGGTGGCCCGTGCCCAGCCCTCGCCCGTCGAGCGATGCATGAACCTCGGCGGCGCACTGGAAGCGCCGAATGAGGGCGACTGGGGCTACACCGTACGCCAGGCCGATCTTGTCCGGCTCAAGGAGGCCGGCTTCGACACCGTCCGACTGCCGGTCAAATGGAGTGCACACGCCGATGAGCGCGCGCCCTACACGATCGATCCGGATTTCATGGACCGGGTCGAAGAGATCGTGACCGATGCGACGGAGGCCGGTGTCAACATCATCGTCGATGTGCATCACTACAACGCGCTTATGAAGAAGCCGGATGCCCATCGCGCCCGTCTCGGCGCCATCTGGACACAGATCGCCGATCATTTTGAAGGCGCGCCGGACAGTGTCATCTTCGAACTTATCAACGAGCCGAACGACCGGATGACGGTTCGCAAGACCGATGCGATCAATCGCGAACTTTTGGCCATTGTCCGCGCGAAGCATCCCGACCGCTGGGTGGTTGTCGGCAGTGCCGGATGGGGCGGGCTGGATGCATTGCTCAAGAGCCGCCCGCCGGAAGATGACCGCATCATCCTGACTTTCCACTCTTATGAGCCCTACGACTTTACACACCAGGGCGCGTCCTTCTCGGACGATCCCCCGCCGGTCGGCATGCGCTGGGGCTCGAATGAGGACCGCGAGCTGATGGAGATGGGCGCGAACATGGCGGCGACGTTCGCCAACCAGCAGGGCTACCCCATTCTGCTCGGCGAGTTCGGCGTCTATGAGGACGTCCCGCTCGACCAGCGCGTCGGCTGGACCCGCGCGATGCGCGAGTTCGCCGAAGAGCGGAACATTGGCTGGTGCTACTGGGACTTTGCGACGACCTTCAGGGCCTACAATATCGATCGCGAGACATGGATTCACTCGATGCTGTCGGCGTTGATGGACGATTAGACCGCCAGCGCCTAAATCAGCGCCATGACACGCCATACTGTCCTCGGCATCGAAACCAGTTGCGACGAGACCGCCGCAGCCGTTCTGCGCCTGGAAGATGGAAAGGCAACCATCCTCTCGGAGATCGTCCGCAGCCAGGTTGAGGCGCATGCGCCCTATGGCGGTGTGGTGCCGGAGATCGCAGCCCGCGCCCATGCCGACATTGCCGACAAGGTGGTGGCCGCGGCGCTTGAGGAAAGCGGGCTGGCCGTGACCGACCTCGACGCCATCGCGGCGACGTCAGGGCCGGGCCTGATTGGCGGGGTCATGGTCGGCATGATGACCGGCAAGGCGATCGCGCTCGCCGCGGGCAAACCCTTCATTCCGGTCAATCACCTTGAAGGCCACGCGCTCTCGCCGCGCCTGGCCGAGGACTGCCCGTTTCCCTACCTGCTCCTGCTTGTGTCTGGCGGCCATTGCCAGTTCATCCTCGTGAAGGGCCTTGGCGATTATACCCGTCTCGGCACGACCATCGACGATGCGGCGGGCGAGGCGTTCGACAAGCTCGCCAAGCTCCTGCATCTTGGTTTCCCCGGGGGACCGGCCGTGGAAAAGGCTGCTGAGACGGGTGATCCAGCGCGTTACAAGCTGCCGCGCCCGCTGCTCGAGAGGCCGGGCCTGGACATGAGTTTCGCAGGCCTCAAGACAGCGGCGGCCCGCATCATCGAGGCGGAAGACCTGTCCGAGCAGGATGTGGCCGACCTCTGCGCCAGCTATCAGGCGGCCATTGCCGACTGCCTGGCGGTCAAGGCTGACAGGGCCATGGCCGGCTTTGACGGCGAACGTCTGGTCGTGGCCGGCGGTGTTGCCGCCAATACCGCCATCCGCAAGGCCCTCGATGCGGTCGCGGCGCGACATGGCGCGCGGCTGATTGCGCCGCCCCTGCGTCACTGCACGGACAATGCGGCGATGATCGCGCTGGCGGGCGCCGAGCGGCTGTCGGCTGGTGAGGTTCCGGCTGATGCGATGATGTTTTCAGCCCGTCCGCGCTGGCCGCTCGATGAGGCCCGCGCCATGTCCGATCCGGCCTATGGCGGCGGCAAGCGCGGCGCGAAGGCCTAAGGCGCCAGGACGCGTAGTAGCCTGACGGCCTGCTCCTGGGCAAAACCATCCTTGAGGGGCGCGCGCATGATCAGCAGATTGTGCCAGGCTGGCGAGGTCAGCACATTGACGGCCTCGTCGAGGTCGTAGTCACGGCGCACGCGCTTTTTCGCGGCCAGTTCGGCCAGGATAAGGCGCAGGGGCGCGCGAACGTTCGACTTCATCCAGTTGCGCCACACATCGCCGGCTTCCTTCTCGTCGGAGGCCGCCATCAGCGCGCCGCGAAGGACAGCGTGACCGTTGCCGGTTCGGGTCGCTGCTTCGAACGGCATCAGCAGTGAGGCTATCCGCTCGACCGGGTCGGTGCCGGAGGTCTGCGTCGGCTGCAGCAGCGAGGTCGCTGCTTCAAGGCACATCGTGCCAGTCGCTGGCCACCAGCGATAGATGGTCTGTTTGGACGCATGGGCGCGCCGGGCGATGCTGTCGACGCTGAACTTGCGCCAGCCGGCAGTGGCAAGCTCCTCGCGGGTCGCCTCGAGAATGGCCGCGCGCGAGGCTTCGCTGCGACGCGGCCCCTGACGCCGGCGCGTCGTCTTCTTCCGCGTTGTCGTCTTTTCGGCTTCGGCCATGTGGATCTCCGTAAGCCGCCATGGACAGGGGCGGCCATCACCTCGATACTCCGAAATGGTTGGGCGAAAGTGAACGGACCGTCTCATGATTGCTTGCAGAAAGCGGAAAGCCTGACTATTGCCTGCGCAAATCTGCGACCAAGGAGTGATGAATGCGCACACCAGAAGATCTGAAGAACGGTTACCGCGCGTTTCGCCGTGGCGTCTACAAGCACCAGGCAAACCTCTATGAGGAACTCGGACGCGGGCAGGATCCCGACATCATGATCATTGCGTGCGCCGACAGCCGTGCCGAGCCGGCCGACATTTTCAACGCCGCGCCGGGCCAGCTTTTCGTTGTCCGCAACGTCGCCAATCTCGTCCCGCCTTACGAAACGACTGAGGGCCTCCACGGTGTCAGCGCGGCGCTCGAATTCGCCGTGACGGCGCTGAAGGTGAAGCATATCCTCGTCATGGGGCATGGTGGCTGCGGCGGTGTAAATGCGTCGCTGTCTGCGGCACGAGACAAGCCGGTCGGCCAGTTCATTGCCCCCTGGGTCCGCCTGCTGGACGAGGCGCGGGACGACATCCTGGCCAAAAAGGCAAACAACCCGCAGCGGGCGCTTGAATTTGCCGGCATCGACACGTCGCTGAAAAATCTGATGACCTTCCCCTTCGTGGAGGAACGGGTGAACGCCGGCGAGCTCGACCTGCATGGCGCATGGTTCGCCATTGCTGAAGGCGAGCTGCACTGGCGCGATTCCGACAACGGTGAGTTTTCGGTGGTCGAGGCCTAACGACTGGTCGCCCAGACCGCGAAGGCCGCCGAGCTGAACATCAGGGCGGCTGCGCCCCGATTGAACCACTTGGCAAAGCTCGGCGTCGCGAAGCTGCGCGCCAGCCGGTCGGCTCCGGCGGCATAGAAAGCGAGGCCGAGCATTTCCGTGAAGGTGATGGTCGCGATGGCGATCGCGACCTGCAGTATCAGCGGTCGGCTGGCATCGAAATAGCCCGGCAATAGCGCGCCGAAGAAGACCAGCGCATTTGGATTGGCAAGCTGAAGACCGAGTCCCTTGCCGAAAAGCGCGGCGCGCTTGGGCATGGCCTCACGTGACAGGCGAAGGTCGCGCGGCCTGGCCCGTATCAGGCCGATGGCGAGCCAGCCGATAAAGCATAGTCCTGCCAGTTTCAGGACGAGGAAACCTGCAGGAAACTGGGCAGCGATGGCAGCGGCACCGCCAGCAGCCAGAGAAATCCAGACGAGATTGGCGGTCGAGACGCCGATCGCCGGCAGCATGGCCGGCCGGAAGCCGTAGCGCAGCGAGGAGGAGACGACCAGCATGACCGCCGGACCCGGTGTGAGTCCGCCCGCCAGGAACAGGCCAATCATGGCGAGCCAGACGCCGAACTCCACCTCAGCGGGCCTCCTGCCTGGCTAGCCGGTCTGCTTGAACCGCTCGACGGATGCGTTGATCAGTTCACGTGCCTTCTCGACGCCTTCCCAGCCCGTGATCTTGACCCACTTGTTCGGCTCAAGGTCCTTGTAGTGCGCGAAAAAGTGTTCGATCCGGTCGCACAGCGTTTCCGGCAGGTCGGTGTAGTTGTGGATCTTTTCGTAATAGCGCGTCAGTTTCTGGTGCGGCACAGCCAGGATTTTCTCGTCCTCTCCGCCATCGTCTTCCATGAGCAGTACACCGATCGGACGAGCACGGACCACGGCGCCCGGAACCAGGGCACGCTGGCCGACGACCATGACGTCAATCGGATCGCCGTCGAGGCTGAGCGTGTGGGGCACGAAACCGTAATTGCAGGGATAGCGCATCGATGTGTAAAGGTAGCGGTCGACAAACATGGCGCCCGAAGCCTTGTCGATCTCGTATTTGATCGGTTCGCCCCCCAGAGGGACTTCAATCAGCACGTTGAGGTCGTCCGGTACATTGTTTCCGGAAGCGATCTTCGAAATGTCCATGTCAGTTCCTGTCAAACGGTCAGGCCGGGGCCATCCCGGCATCAACCGCGCTGCACTGCACAAGACGGGCGAGACCGTCAAGGGGTGCAGTCTGCGCGGAACGTTTGGAATTCGGCGCCATAGCGCCTAAAAGCAGACATCTAGGTAATGGTGGACACTTATCGTGCAAAATAGATTTCTCGCCCTGGCGGCTCTCTCTCTCGCAGTGCTCCTGCCCGTTCAGGCACAGGAGCAGGACCTCAATAGCGCTGCCGAGCGGACTGCAGCCTGTCTGAGTATCGAAGATGCGGCAGAACGCCTCGCCTGTTTCGAGGCGGCGGCGCGCAGCCTCACCGATGCCCTCGATGGCGAAGCGGCAATGGCCGGCTCGTCGGCCAGTTCGGATGCGTCAGGCCCTGCTGCCAATGTTGCTGCAGCTGCACCGGGCGCGAATGCAACGCGTGAAGCCGCGAACTCCGGCGACGGCCAGAACACGGCCTCTGTGCCGGACTGGGCCGCCGCCCCCCCTGCGCCGGAACCTGAGGTGCCGGCTGAACCCGAGGCTGAGGATGACAGTACGCCGATCTGGGCGCGCGTCTTCCCACGCGGGGACAAGTCGAAACAGGCGAACGAAATCAGCGTATCGGTAACGCGGATCCTGAGGAACAATGCGGGGCGCCATTATTTCATCACGGCAGATGGCCAAGAGTGGGAGCAGACGATGGTAACAAACGTCCGGCCGCCCAAGTCCCTGCCTGCTCAGGCAACGATTGAATCAGCCCTGGTGGGCAGCCCTCGCCTGACCTTCGACGACGGTCCAAGCGGTGCTTACAAGGTGCGCCGCACGAAGTAGGCCTTAGCGTTTCAGGCCGAAATTGAAGCTGACAGATATCCGGGCGTCTTCTGTGCGCCCGGGCATCACCTCGTGGCGTAGCCAGCTTTCCCACATGAGAAGGTCGCCCGCTTTGGGCGGCACATAGACAAACCGGCGCGCCGCCTCCGGCGCATCGTCCGTCTCCGGCGGCGCCGCCATCATCATCGGCAGACGCGGATCTTCAAACCTTATGTCGCCGGCGCCGTCAGGCATGGTGATGTAGACCGTGCCGGAAATGATGCTGCCGGGATGGATGTGGCCGGAATGGTGGCCGTCCTCACCCAGAATGTTCACCCAGATGGCGTCGAGGCTCAACTGTTTGCGATCGACGTCCCAGTGCAGGCCCTTCGCGAAGGTCCAGGCTTGCTCCTCCAGCCATTCGGCAAGCAACTCGAAGGCCGTTGCCCGGGCTGGCAGGTCGTCGAGCGAGGCGTAGGACGTGTAGCCCGGATAACCTTTCTCCTCGCACCAGGCATGCCCGGCGGCATCGCCGTCTTCCACCATCCAGCAGGCTTCTTCGAGCGCTTCACGCCAGTCATCATCCGGCAGGCGGGCGGTATACAGGCTGGTCGGGAAAAGGGCGCGGATCGTCATGGCCGGGCTTTTAGGCACAAGAGGCCGCTGCGTGAAGCCGTCATCCTTTGACGGCTGCTGAATTGTGGAGCGCAAAGAAAAGCCGCCCGCCCCAACCGGAGGCGTATCCGGGCGGAGAGGGCGGCTAATAATGTGCCGGCGGTCTATTCGCCGTCAGTCGATTCTGCTGGCGCCTCGGCCGGCGCCGGCTTGACGAATTTCAGCGTCATCCGATCGGATTCGCCAATTTCAAGATAAGGTGCAGGGTCGAAGCCTTCGGGCGTATTGCCATCCCTGTCTGCCGTCCGGGAGACGGGTGGCAGCGTCCAGACCCCGAAGGGGTGGTCGGCCGTGTCGGCCGGGTTGGCGTTGATCTCGCTGGCTTCCACGAATTCGAAACCGGCCGCGGTGGCGAGGCCCTTCACATAGTCTTCATGGACATAGCCGCTGGCGGCGGAAGGATCCTGCTCCATGGAGGAGGGCAGGCGGTGTTCGACAACGCCAAGCGTGCCACCCGGCTTCAGGATGCGGTAGGCTTCCTCGAAGAACTTGTCGGCATGGCCGCCGCCCATCCAGTTGTGGACATTGCGGAAGGTCAGCACGATGTCTGCGCTCTCCGGCTCGCCCATCGGCGCGGCCTCGCTGCCATAGACGACATACTGGATATCGCCGAACGTTTCCGGGCTCGCGGCGTAGTTCGCCTTGTAGGATTCGACGATTTTGGCGGCGCGCTCAGACCCGGCCGGATCGAAGGTCGCCGCGACGAACTGGCCGCCATTCTTGTGCAGGTAGGGCGCCAGGATGTTGGAGTACCAGCCGCCACCCGGCCAGATCTCGACAACGGTCTCATCGCCGTCGACACCGAAGAATTCCAGCGTTTCTGCAGGGTGACGAAACGCGTCCCGCGCCTTTTCCTCGTCGGTGCGCCAGGAGCCGGCCATGGCATCCGCCACGGTGAAGCTCGCCTGCTCATCTGCAGCAGGCTCGCTGGTGTCCGCAGCGGCGTCGGGCGTCTCAGCCGGTGGTGTCGGGGCCGATGCCGATTCGTTCAATTCCGGCTCATTGCTGCACGCAACCAGCGCCAGCGCAATGAGGCTCGTTCCTAAAATCCGTTTCATCCTGCATCCTTTCAGGTTCTTGAACAGCAGTTGAGTCTTCCCAAATACATTATGTCCGGGCGCTGCCAAGCGGGTCCGGACCGGTAATCTGCCGGTGCCGATGAACGGGCCGGAGCGACAGATGAGCCGAAAACTCGAGTCCGGCGGGTCGCCGGACGCAGTTGCTTAGAGAGGACTGTGACATGAGCACGATTGACCTTACCCCCCTTTACCGCACCATGGTGGGCTTCGACCGTATGGCGAATCTCATCGATTCGGCGAGCCGCCTCGACGGCACGCAAGGTTATCCGCCCTACAACATTGAGCGTGTGGCCGATGATGCCTTCGCGATCGAGATCGCCGTTGCTGGCTTTGCCGAGGACGATCTCGAAATCGAAACCAATGAAAACCTACTGACCGTGGCTGGCAAGAAGGTTCAGGACGAGGCTGCCAATGAGCGCCAGTTCCTGCATCGCGGCATTGCCGAGCGCGGTTTCCTGCGCCGTTTCCAGCTCGCTGATCACGTAATTGTGACCGGTGCCAGCCTGAAAAACGGACTGCTGCGCATCGATCTGGTCCGCGAGCTTCCCGAAGCCAAGAAGCCGCGCAAGATCGAAATCGGTACGGTTTCGGCCAAGAAGTCGAAGCCGAAACTGGTCGAAGGCGAGAAGAAGGAAGTCTCTGCCGCCTAAGCGCCTCTGATTTCCCTGACAGGAACGAGCACCCCGGGCCGGAAGGTCCGGGGTGTTTTTTCAGGCGTTCAGTTCTTCGAGGGCTCGAAGAAATCCTTGGCGCCAGCTTCATCGAGAAAGCTCGACAAGGCTTCATTCTCGTTGAGACGCCGCACGGCCTTCTGGACTGATTTGAAAGAGGTCGCCGCGTAGTGCTGGGTGACCTGCTCAAACGCCTTCTTCTCGATCTTCACGGACGTGCGGTCCTGCTTGTCCTGGGCCGCAGCAAGATTGGCGCTCGCCCATGGCAGGTAGGTCTGCGTGATCTCGCCTTTGAAGATCGGCAGAAGCGTCTCCTTAAGCTCTTCAAGCGGCTTGAACGGCGCACCGGCTTTTGGGGCGTCCATAAATTCGCACCAGGCCGTCACAAACGGCGTGTTCTCTCGCAGCCAGGCGCCCGGCGTCTCGTCGATCAGCATTTGCGAGAACTGGCCAGCGAGTGCGAAATCGGCGACGGACGGGCGTCCGCCGAAGATGAAGAGATTGTGCTCGAGGTGTTTGTTCAGCAGCGTCGCAAAGCGCTCGAACGAGGTATTCAGCGTCTTCTCGTTCTTTTTCTCGACCCCGACCAGCGGCAGGCGGTCCCGCATCCGCTTGATGATCTGGTCACGGGTTTTCTTCTTTGCGCGCGGAAGCTTGCCGTCGAAAAGCTGCTCCATGGTGCGGTCGGCCGCGGCCTCGCGGTCCGGCTTCTGGCCCCAGCGCTTCAGGAACATGACCTTGTTCAGCCACTCATCGGCATAGTCTTCCAGGATAAGGGCCAGCACGGCGCAGGCCGGGTCGTCCGGCACAGACGAAGGCTCGGCATGGTCGTTTTCGACACAGGACAGGATATCGGTCGAATCCTGGTTCGGCGCGCGATTGGGCGAGACCAGTAGCGGTACGGTCGGCACGCGCGCGAAGGACTGGAATTCCTCCTCGGTCGCCTGAGAGCGGGCAATCCAGTCGAAATCGATACCCTTGTACGTCAGGAAAGACCGCACTTTAAGCGAGTATGGAGAGGTTTCGGCGCCGAACAAACGGTAAGCAGTCATGTCGGTGTCCTTCTCAGGCTGAAGCGGGGTCTTAGGCGAAGCTGCTATTGCTGCCAAGACGTGTTTGACGGTTGCTGTCAGCTGCCATACTCAACGATGGTTCCTAGATTGAGGTGCTTATCGTGAGTGAGCCGAAGCGCTTCCTTGCCTATTGCGACAAGCTGTTCACACCGTCGGAGAGTTTCATTCCGCGAGGCTACTCGGCCTTCTCCAAGCTGAAACCCGTCTATATCGGTCACGAACTCAAGGGCCCGGTGCCAGATGGCGCCGAGGTGATCCAGCTTGGCCGCCTGCATGGGCCGGGCGGGGAATCGGCCTTCAAGCAGCTCGGCACTGTCTCGGCCAAGCTGGAGCAGGTGCTGAAGGCTGTGTCCCCGGTCGCCATCCATGCCAGCTTCGGCAAGTCCGGCGCCTATGCCCTGCCGCTCGCGCGCAAGCTGAACCTGCCGCTGGCGGTGACGTATTATGGCGGTGACGCCACCAAGACATCGAACACCAAGGACAGCTTCGTGCGGGTCTACAACCGGCGCCGGGCGAAGCTCTGGAACGAGGCGCAGCTCATCCTGCCCTGTTCGGACTTCATCCGCCGCGAACTCCTCGCCAAGGGGGCGCCGGAGGAGAAGATGGTGGTGCATCACAACACCGCCGATCCCGACCGTTTCCAGCCGGGCGAAAAGAAGAACCTGCTCGTCTTTGCCGGCCGCTGGACGGAAAAGAAAGGCATCGACACGCTGATCGGCGCCCTGTCGCGCCTCGGCGAGGAACTCGATGGCTGGACGATCCGCCTGATTGGCGATGGCGAGCTCAAGGACGAGCTGGTGAAGAAGCTGCAGGCGGCGAAAATCGTCGCCGAACTGCCCGGATGGGTGCCAGCCGACGACATGCCGAAACACTGGGCCGAGGCGCGCATCGCGGTTGTGCCTTCACGCCGGGCGAAATCGGGCGATGCCGAAGGCCTGCCGCTGGTCTGTATCGAGGCCATGCTGTCAGGCTGTGCGCTGGCGGCGACCCGCCATGCCGGTATTACCGAGTGCGTGAAGGATGGCGAGACCGGGTACCTGGTCGATGAAGGCGATGAGGTCACTCTCGCCGACCGCCTGGCCCGCATGCTGAGCGATGTCGATGGCACGGCCAGAATGGGCGAGGCTGGCCGTGAATTCGCGATGGAGAGCTTCAATCTCCAGAAGCAGAGCCGCAAGCTGGAATCCTACCTGCTCGACCTCGCAAAGGATGCCGGGACGATCTAGTCGCCCTTGTCCTCCTCGCGCGGATCTGACCTGTCCGCCCAGCTCGCCGCATCCAGAACAACAACCTGCCCGGCCGCGAAGTGGACTTCGGGAACATCCTGCATCGTGAACGGCACGAAGAAGGATGGCTCACCTTGGTTTTTGGGCGCGATCTCCAAAAGGTCCCCGGCGCCGAAATCGTGCACCGCCTTCACCTTGCCGATCGCTGACCCGTCTCGCGAGACAGCGTCGAGGCCGACCAGGTCCTCGATGTAGAACTCATCATCGTCAGGCGCCGGCAGGCGCGATCGTGGCACATGCAGCCGCGCGCCTTTCAGACCGTCCCAGTCCTCTTTCGATCGCGGCGCTTTCGGCGTGACGATGTAGTGATCCTTGGCAGGCTTGACGCTTTTCGCCTCCAGCAGGACGTCGCGGTCATCGGAGAGGAGCGGGCCATAGGAAAAGATGTCTTCAGGCGCTTCGGTAAAACTCCTGACCCGTACATCGCCGCGAACGCCGTGCGCGCCGGCAATGATGCCCAGCACGATCAGTCTGTCAGCATTCGCGTCAGTCTTGCTCATCGGGGCTTCCTAGCCGCGCCGGGCGCTGCCGGGAAGCCCCTTGATGAGCCTGACTACCAGCGCTTTCCATAGTGGCGGCTGGCGGGCCTGATCGAGGTGATGTTGTCGTTGAGCCGGTAATAGCTCGTATTGTCCACCGACCCGGTGATGATCTCGCAGCGGCCGCGGAAGTTGGGATCCGAGCAGACTTCCCATGCACCGCCATTGACGGCGATTGACGAGACCTTGTCGTTGAAGCGCAGCCGGTTGAGATGCGGGATCGCGCCATCGACGGGCAGGGCGTCACCCCGGAAGCCGGGATGCTGGAACAGGACGACCGGCGCATTGCGGGCATAGCCCCCATGCCGGCGGCCATACTCGTGATCACGCCCGCCCCGGTAGTGGTCATCGCCGCGGCGCTGATTACGGCCCCAGTCACGATACCTGTCATCGCGATCATAACGGCCGCCACGATAGGTCACCGGCCGGATCGATGTGATCTTGTCGTTCAGGCGATAGTCGTTCAGCTGGCCTTCGCGATAGGTGATGATCTCGCAGCGGCCCCGGAAATTCGGATCGACGCAGACTTCCCAGCTGCCACCCGTCACGCGGATGGAGGAGGCCTTATCGTTAAAGCGGTAACGGTTGAGGTGGGTGATCGGACCAGTGACGCGAAGTGACTGGCCGCGAAAGTCGGGGTGGGCATAGACGATGGCCGCGCCATCACCACCGCGGTGGAAGGAGTGCTCGGCCACAGCCGGCGCGGCCATTGCGGTGGTACATGCGAGGACTAGTCCAAGGCGTTTGAAAGGGGCCATGAGTGGTGTTGCTCCTGTCTTTCTACCCCCTCTTTCTAACAAGATGCGGCTGAACGCTGAGCAACCTGTCCTTCAGGTAACAGGGCGTGCCAGCCGGCGTTTCTATCATGACCAAATCGTTATTCGGCTGCGTCCATGATCGCGCGCATGCGGCTGATCCAGTCGAGCCAGGCCTTGCGGCCCGCATCGGTCAGGAAGACGCGGGTCTGCGGACGTTTGCCGACGAACCGCTTTTCCTGATGGACATAGCCGGCCTCTTCGAGTTTTTTCAGGTGGGTCGAGAGGTTGCCGTCTGTCGCGCCGACCTTGTCACGCAGTTCACCGAACACAGCCGGGCTGACCGATGACAGATAGGCCATGACCCCTAGCCTGAGACGGCCATGGATGACGTCATCGATCTGGCTGTGGTCGAAAGGGTTGTTGTCGCTCATGACAGCCTCCTCAGACCGTCGTGGACGGTTCTTCACGGAGCATCATGATTCCCGGCAGCAGGACAATCAAAGCGGCGGCGACGGCGGCGGCAAGATAGAGTTCCGGTGTGTGCATCATGATGACGGTGATCCCGACAAAGGCGATCCCGCCCCAGCCAGCAACGATAAGCCCCAATGAGCGCGCCATCAGACCGCTGACGAGCTGCGAGATTCCGTAGACGCCGAGAACCAGCGGGATCGACCAGTTGAAACCGGGCGATGCGGTGCCGTCCAGGAAGGATTTGATCATGACCCCGGTAAAGAAGGAAAACAGCACAAAGCCCGATGCCATCCAGACATTGGCCGATGCCCGGTTTCCGGCCGAGGATGCCCCCGGCTTGTTGGAGGGGAAGAGGAAGACCAACGCAAAATGGCCGGCCAGGGCGATGACGATAAAGCCGATCCACATCATGCCGATGGCATCGGCGTTCAGGCCGCCAACGCCTTTTAGAATGGCATAGTGTCCAAGATAGGCCGCCGTGACGAGTAGCCCCCACCAGACAAGGAAGCGCCCGCCCAGCAGCGGGGCAGATGCGCCGGACTCAGCGACTTCGCGCACATAGGCCAGATCATCGGAAAAATTCGCTGACATTTTCGTTCTCCAAATAACTTTGAAAAACAAAGTAGATGATTAGCGTCCGAAAATCAAGCCCGTCTTGTCGTGACCAGTCGGCATGTCTTGCGGGCGAGGGCGGCGGGTATGGAGTCGGGCGCGCTGTAGCCAGCGCCGTGCCGCGCAATGATTCAGGGAAGGGCTTCAGGCCGCGATGAGCCTGGGCGTCTGGCCGTCAGGCGGCTTTTGTCGCAAGCGCGCCGCGGGCGACCTTGCGGGTATACCCGCCGCGCAGGTCACGTGATGGTTCCAGACCGTCGATCAGCCCGGTCGCCGTCTCATCCTTGCCGAGGATGAGCACGCCCCCGTCAGTGAGCTGGCGGGCCAGGTTCAGCAGGGTCTGGTTACGGGCCTCGCGGGTCATGTCCTTGATGACATTGCGGCACAGGATGACATCGAACAGGCCCAGGCCGCTGGCATCGTCCAGCAGGTTGTGCGTGCGGATGCCGATGCGGTCTGCCAGCGTGCTGGTCACCTGCCATTGGCCGTCCGGCTGGCGGGCGAAATGTTCGAGCAACCGGTGGATGGAGAGGCCGCGCTGGACATCGAAATGGCCGAACTTGCCGGCCCGGGCCGCTTCCGAGCAGGCGTCCGAGATGTCTGTGGTCAGGATTTCAATCGGACGGTCGCGGAGCTGGTCGGATTCCTCGAGCAGGATTGCCAGTGAGTAGGCTTCATGGCCGCCCGCGCCGCCGGCACACCAGATGCGCAAGGGCTCCTCGCCCGCCGATTCCGCCATCATTGGCAGGATATGCGAGGCGATACGCTCCAGCATGTCGCGTTCGCGAAAAAAGCTGGTGAGCTTCGAGGTCAGCGCCGCCACGGTTTCCTTGTGAAGCTTCGTGTTCGGGCGGGCTTTCAGACAGGCGACCAGTTCGGCGACTTCGGAAAAGCCTTCACGGCGCAGGATCGGCGCGAGCCGGGCCTCGATCAGATAGGACCGGGACTGTGGAATGAGCAGGCCTGCGCCTTCGCGCGCCAGGTCGGCTATTTCCTGATACACTGACTCGTCCATGATCGGTCTTCCGACGGCCCATCTTGATTCTTCAGGCGTTAACAGATGGCGCCTTCAGGTTAATAAATTGCTTTAGACGAGGCCGACTTCCGCGAATTTGCTTTCGATGATGTCTGCGTCGAAGGGCTTCATGATGTACTCATTGGCCCCGGAGCGCATGGCTTCACCGATGTGTTCGGCATCGTTCTCGGTTGAGCAGAACACGACGACTGGCTTGTCGCCACCTTCCTCGCGGCGCAGCGCCCTTAGGAAATCCAGCCCGTTCATCACCGGCATGTTCCAGTCGAGCAGGATGGCATCGGGCATGTTCGACCGGCAGGAGTCGAGTGCGTCCTTGCCGTCACCTGCTTCGATGACGTCGAAATTCATGTCACGGATGATGCGCCCGGCGACTTTGCGGACCACGCGCGAATCATCAACGATCAAACAGGATCTCATTGCCTCACCCCGGTATGTACCGTCGATCAAGACGCCAGTTGACGCCAATCGAGTTAACGCTCCGTTTATCCCTCGGCACTCAGGCCGGTCGCGAGTACCGCAATCTCGGCTTCGCGCTTCTCGACCGAAAGCTGGCCGCCAAGGCCTTCGGCGATGATGCGCGTGAAAAGCGGCTGGACCGTGCGGGCTGACCAGCCGTCCTGCGGCTCCTTGCCGGCGGCAGCATCGGCGGTATCGTCGCGCAGCTTGAAGCGCTCGCCTGTGGCCGTGACGCTGACGCCGAGACCCTCGGGCTGGTTGCGGACCTTCACCGTGATCGTCCCGCCGCGCGGCAGGCAGTCGACGGCCATCATCACCATGTTCATGATCAGGCGCGCATGAGAAAAGCTGAGATGCTCGGTCTCGATGTCCCAGACCACGGCTGGCTTGTAGTTGTGACTTTCCACGAAACGTTCGGTGATCGTCTTGGCGTCGTGGATGTCGGCAGCGCCTTTCGACAGGCCGACCGAGCCGAAAGCGTAGCGCAGGAACTTCAGTTTCGAGGCCGCGCTGTCGGCGCCGTCATGCAGCAGCTTTTCAGCTTGCGCGCGCATCTCCGACTCCTGCGGCTCGTTCATGAAGTCGAGCGCGTTGGTTATGGACGATACAGATGAAACGAGGTCGTGGCAGATTCGCGATGCGATATAGGCAGACAGGTGTGCCGGGTCGATCGTGGCTTGCATGGCTTGGCCCCTTTAGGTCAGGCAGAAACGCTAACCGATTCGTTTGGCCCTTGGCTTGCCCTAAAGCGGGTGATTTGTCACCCGTCGAGGTCTTCCGGGCGCTCAAGATCGTCATGTCCGGATCTTGCGCTGTGGAAAAGTAGCCAGAACAGGCCGCCGGAGAGCGCAAGGCTGCCCACGGCACCGAGACCATAGGCGATCCAGCCATGCAGGCTGAGCGTGACGCCCATATCCCGCCACATCGCTGCGACGCCCCAACCTGCAACAAGGAGGGCGATAATGGCGCCGGCTATGGTCGCGATCGTGGTGCGTGTCATGGAGGAATCTATTTCTTGGTCCACGTCCCGGATTCATCCATCACATATTCGCCGCGGGCGGCCTGGCTGATCAGCTTTTCGCCGGTGACGCGGGCAACCTGCTCGGTCGTTGTGCCAGTCTGTTCGGCCAGCTTGTCATAGGCGGCACGGCGCTTGTTGTTGATGTCCTGGACAAGGCGCATGAGCGAGGCGTCCGCGCTGCCATCGACAATGCCCAGATAACCGTCGATACGCTCACCGACGACTCCCTGGTCCTTGGCGGCCTCGATCTGAGGGTCACCGGCGTTGGCACTGCCGGCAAACATGACGGCGGCCCCGGCCACCAGGACGGCTGTTATCAGAATACGGAAAAAAGCGGTCATGGCGGGTTCCTAGAACAGGTCTGGATTGGAAGAGATCAGGTCCTCGACTTCCTTGTCGAGCTTCACGCGGACTTCCTGGTCGATCTTCACGTTGAGATTGATCGTAATCGGCTCGCGCGGGGCTTCCAGGCGGACGGTGGGGGTGCATGCCGCAGCGAGCGCGGCTGCGCCAAGGGCAAGGACGGGGAGGCGTTTCAAGTGGGTCATCTTTCTGGTCATCCTGCCATCATGGCTTGTTTGCGCTGAACGATAATTGAATGGCTCGTGACTTGTCTATTCACTCTACTCAGTGTTTTCAGGCGTCGTCTGGTTCCGCGCGGCGACGGATTCGGCCACGACATCATACAGCCAGTCGGTGCCCGTCGCGCGCTGGCCTGAGCGGATCAGCTGCATGAGCTTTGAATCCACGCCGATATTGAAAACGAAGGGCGCGCCTTGCAGCACGGCCGGTGAATAACCGGCAAGCTTCATCGTGATCAGCATGTCTCCGCTGAGATTGCCGTCGGCGCGTATTTCCAGCACCGAGAAACGGAAATCCCGCAAGGCATTGAAGGCCAGCTCGGCGCGGCTGTCGGCTTTCGATGCCGATTCCGCTGCCTTGCCAGTATAGGCAATTGTTCCACCCTGATCGTCCGCGGTCAGGACTGCGTCGCGGATATAGGCGTTGGGACCCGCGATCTCGACCGGGAAGGTGCCGGACACCGTCCCTTCAGCCTTCAGGTCCGGCAGGTTGAAGACATCGACCAGGCTTGTCAGGCTGAGCGCCTCGGCGGAAATCCGGATCACGTCCCGCGTGCCCGCAATCGTCCAGTCGGACCGGCCTGCCACGAGGTGGCCGCCCGCAAAGGGCCATTGCGCGCGCTCCAGGATGGCTTCAGTGGCGCTGATCAGCTGGAAGGCGATCAGCCCGTTCTCGAGCGGGATGCCCGGATTGATCTGCCCGATCCTGACCTCCTGGCCCGGCGGGCTCGAAAGTTTCAGGACATTGTCGAACTCTATCCGGCCATTGACCCCGCGCACGGCCCCAAGGCGAAGTGTGTCGAATCCAAAGTTCGAAACCGAGACCCAGCCAGTGCCCGATGGTTTGCCGCCATCGATCGTGAAGTCGGCATGGGCGGATAGCTCTCCCTGGGCATTTGACAGGAAGCCGCGCACCCGTTCGCTAAGTGCAGTCGGCTGAAAGCCGCCCGGCTGGAACACCAGTGGCGGCGTGGAGACGTTGGCCGTCCCATCAAGTGTGTCGAGGGCGAGCGACAGTTCGGCATTGGCTACGGTCTGGCCGGCACGCGGAGTCGTCAGCGGCCCGCTGACCGTCATGATGCCATCGCGGAAGGTCGCGCTTAGCTGTCCTGTCAGCGGTTCATAGAGCGGGTCTTCGCCTCGATCACGCATTTTGACATCCACGGCCTGTCCGGATCCGCGCAGGCCGTTAGGCGGCAGGGTTGCATCCAGTGAGGCGCTGGCCAGGCTCAAATCGGCCGGCAGGATGCTGCCTGAAAACTCGCTAAATCCGACATTCGCACGCAGCGCGATGGGCCGCCCGCTTTCGAGGCCCAGAGTCGGATCGCTGGAGGTGACCACCAGCGTCTTGCCGCCGATCGCCAGCGGCGCACTCATGCGGCTGGCCTCAATCACGATGGCCGCCCGGTCTCCGGCACGCCAGTCCAGCGTCGCATCTTCCAGCGACAACATGCCATCCGTCGAATTCGACGAGAACGGTATGGAAACCGAACTGAGGTCGAAGCGCCCGGAGGCGACCCCGTTGGACCGTTGAATGACGCGCCCGTCGATTGGACAGAGCTGCAAGGTCGTGTCGGCGACGCTTATGCCGCCGCCGACACGTACGCCTGTTGTGTCGAGGCCGAGACAGCGCGTCTTGTAGGCCTGAACCCGCAGGCCGGCCTTGTCGAACACCGCGTCGACCCCGCCGAAAAGGCGCGTGTCGGACAGGCCCATGCCGTAGAGCGGGCCATCGACGCGAATCTCGCCAACCGCTTTCAGGCGCGGCACAGCGCCTGCCGTTGTAAGGCCGATCTCATTGAGGTCCGCTGCCAGGGTCAGCCCCTCGGCCGTCCAAGGTTTGAGCGATGCGCCGCCAGTTTCGATCCGCAACGGCGTGCCGCCGCCAAACCGCAACGACCGTACCAGGGCGGCGATCCTCGGCGCCGTGCCGCCAGTCAGGTTCAGAAGGCCGGTCAACTCCGTCCCGCTGTCGGACAGGTTGACGGCTGGCTGGGTGCCCTGCGGCGCAAGCGTCAGGACGGCCCCTTGCGGCCCCTTCGCGGTGACGGTGCCAGTTGAGACCACGGACCAGGCATCCTCGCCGCCCCACCGGGCCTCCACGCCGCTTCCGAAGCTGAACTGCGAGGCGGCCCTGTCGAGCCAGCCGGCGAATGCGTCTGCGTGCGCGTCGAAAGCGATATCAAGGGCGAGCCGGCTGGAGATCGCTTCGCGTAGCGGCGCGCTCAGGGCCGCGCCCTCCAGGACAAGATCGCCGCTGGCATCGAAGGCCGACAGGCTGTCTTCGGTGTGAAGCTGACCGGACAAGGTCGCCCGCCTCGCTGCCAGCCGGGCCTGCTGGAGGTCGGCGCTGTCGAGGGCGAAATCGGCCATCAGCTGGTCTTTGCCCTCGCGGGAAAGGTCTATGGACACGTCTGAATGGCCGGCAGAGAGGAAGGTCGTTTCAATTGTCTCGACCGTCCCGGATACGCTCAGCGAATCCAGTCCCGACAGCGCACCCTCACGTGGACCGAGAGACGGCCCGCGTGCCTTCATCTCGCCGGAGAAATCGGCGCCTGTCAGGCTCATGCCGCGATAGGCAAGGCGGCCGATGCCCGCTGTCCAGCTGGCGGCTGGCTGGAGCGATCCTGCCATATCCAGCGTCAGCCGTGCATCGCGCACAGACAGGCCTTCGAACTCCACCTCGACAAGATCGAGGGCGGCGTCACCATCAACCCGCAGGCCGGAAAAGCTGAGATCCACCATGCCGGTCTTCAGGATCAGGCGTTCATCGCCTGTATTCAGTTCCACCGGTTCAATCTCGGCGCGGACCTCGCCTTCATAGGGCAGACGGCCGGTAAATTGCCCGCTAACAACGAGCGGTCCGGCTGGTGTGGACAGTTCAAGACGCGCGTCCGAGATGGCCACGGTCGGAGGATCGGCCGACGGGGCCCCGCTCGTCGGAATGAGTGTTTCGAGTCCGCCAAAGCTGACCGGCGTGTCGCCTTCAGCCTCGTACTGCCCCCTCAAGACCGGCCGGGTTACCGTGACCCGGCGGGGCTGCGGTTGCAACAGGCCGGGCCAATCAAGATCAATCCGCGCAGCTGCCGCCTGCAGGGGTACGCTGCCGTCTGGTGCGGTCATGACCAGGTCGCGAACTTCGATCCCGCCGGGGCCAAGCGCGTCGACTTTCAGCGTGCAGACAAAGTCCTGAGAGGTACACCAGCGTGAGACAGCCCAGCCGGCCAGGGGTCGCCGGAAAGCCCAGCTTGCGGCTATCAAAAGCAGGAGACCGCCAAGCAGGATGAGGGCGGTAAGCAGCCATGGCCGTGCGCGCGAACCCTGTTTCGCCATGTCCTAACCTGCCCAAAGTTTAATGACTGTTGCTGCTTTCAAACGCATCAGCCCACTTGCGTGAAAGCCGGTCGCGAAATTAAAACACTTCCGGGCCGGTTTACTTAATCGTTTCGCCTTAAAATGGCGAGGATGGAGATGCCGATAGGGGTTTGCTATACTGTTTCCCCATCGGGTTGATGGAATACTGACCAAGGAGGCCCTCCAGTTGAGTATCAGTTTGTCACGAGGCATGACCAGCCTCGCCCTCCTGACCGCCCTCGCCGGCGTAACGACGGTCTCGACGCTTTACCTTGTCGGCCAGTCGCGCGAAGCCGAGGCGCAGACGCCCGTGCCTGTCACGCTCGCAACGCCGCTGGCGGCGACGGTGCTGACGGCTGAGGAGCTTGGCGATCCGGTGATGGCTGAACGCCGGGAGGCGGCGCTGCGCCCGCGTCAGACGCTGATCGAACTCGTTGAGGATCTCGGTGCGAACCGGTCCGATGCGGCCCTGTCGCTGAAGGCGCTTTATGAGGCAGACCTTGTCGACCCGCGCCGCGTTCCTGCCGGGCTGAAGGTGAATGCTTATTTCCGCGGGGATGGAGAGAGTGCGCAGCTGGCTTCGCTGTCGATGTCGAATGAGGCTGGCAAGCAGATCATGTCGCGCCGGATGCCGGATGGCAGTTTCAGGCCGTTGCTTCTGCGCGCGCACACCGAGCCGGTTGCCCGACGTATCACGGCAACGATCGATACCAGCATTTACGAAACCGCGCTGAGCAAGGGCGCCCGTGACCAGCAGGTGGTCGATTTTGCCCGTGTTTTCGCCTTCGACCTCGATTTCCAGCGCGACATTCATCCCGGCGATGAATTCGAGATGGTGTACGAAGAAATTGTCGATGAGCGCGGCAATCATGTGCGGACTGGCGATGTGATCTACGCGGCGATCAACGGCAAGGCGCTCGACAAGGCCTATTACCGCTTCACGCCCGGCGATGACGGGATGACGGACTTCTTCGACACCAATGGTGATGCGGCCACAAAGTTCCTGATGAAGACGCCGATCAATGGCGCGCGCCTGTCGTCGAATTTCGGTTACCGGCGCCACCCGATCTCCGGCTACAACAAGCTCCACAAGGGGACCGATTTCGCGGCTCCGAGCGGAACCCCGATCTATGCGGCCGGACATGGTACGATTGAACGCGCGAACCGCTATGGCGGCTACGGCAACTATGTCCGCATCCAGCACAAGAATGGCTATGAAACGGCCTATGCGCACATGCTGCGCTTCGGCCCCGGCATCCGGTCCGGGCGCCGGGTCCGCCAGGGCGATATTATCGGCTATGTCGGCTCCACCGGCGCATCGACAGGGCCGCACCTTCATTATGAAGTGCTGATCAATGGCAAGCAGGTCAATGCGATGACGCTGAAGCTGCCGACGGGCCGCAAGCTGTCGGAGAGCCCGGAAATCTTGGCTGAGTTCGAACAGGTCCGCGCAGGCATCGATGCGCTCCGCCTGGGCGGCCAGATGATGGCGTCCGGGGACAGCGACACGGCCATCGAACCGGGCGATACACCGCCGGCGCCCTGATTGCTCAATTGCCGCGCATAAAAAACGCCCCGGTCGAAATCAAAGGCCGGGGCGTTCTCTATTCTTTGCGAAGCGCTCAGGCTTCGTTTTCGCAGCTTAGCGCGAAGCCAGCTGCAGACGCTCGGATACGGAGTCGGTGAAGTAGACCGACGATGCGTATTGCGACGACAGGTTCGTGTTGGAAATCTGATCGACAGCCTGGAACACGAGGTCCGTTGCACAAACCTTGTCCACGGTCAGGCCGAGAGACACGGCCGATACCTTGCGACAGGCCCGTTCGGCCTGGGCTTCGATGCTGTCGAGCACCTTCGCAGCACCGTCTTCGGATGCCAGAAGGGCCTTGTCATAGGTGAATGTCGCGCTGACTTCGGAGTACACGGTGTCGGCATGTGCGACGCCGCCGAAGATCGAGAGTGCGAACAGAATGGAGGAAACGCTTTTCTTCATGGTAATTGCCCTTTTTTCAGTTGAGCATTGCGGATCGTTGTCCGCCCCTGAGTGCCCTGCTTTTCGCGGGTGCAATATTACTTTCTCGCACCCGCAGCATTTTTAAAGGCATAAAAGTGCAGGTCACCCATGCATTTGAGCATATCGGGAAAAGTTCAGCCCCGCCAAAGCACTGACGGGGCTGAAACAAAAAGTGAGTTGAGACCGGGCTTTAGTTAAGTGCGGCAGCCCCTTTGGCGAAGTCGTTTGGTACGCCGTTGATCGACAGGCTGCCCCCTTCGACATCCACTGTCACGGTGCTGTTGTCGGCAACCTTGCCTTCCAGCACCAGACGGGCGAGCGGGTCCTGCAGCTCTTTCTGGATGACCCGCTTGAGCGGCCGGGCGCCGTAGACCGGGTCGTAGCCGCGGTCGGCCAGCCAGTCGCGAGCTGTCTTGGACAGGTCGACCTTGATCTTGCGGTCGGCCAGAAGTTTCGCCAGGCGGTCCATCTGGATGTCGACAACATGGTCGATCTCCGCGCGTCCAAGCCGCTTGAAGAAGACGATCTCATCAATCCGGTTAATGAACTCAGGCCGGAAGTGTGCGCGCACAGCGCCCATCACAGCCTCGCGCTGGGCATCGCTGATCTCGCCAGCTTCTCCCGTTGCGAGAGCGTCGGCGCCAAGGTTCGACGTCATGATGATAATCGTGTTGCGGAAGTCGACCGTGCGGCCCTGGCCATCGGTCAGGCGGCCATCATCAAGGACCTGCAGCAGGGTGTTGAACAGGTCCGGGTGGGCCTTCTCGACCTCATCGAACAGGATCACCTGATAGGGCCGGCGCCGGACCGCCTCGGTCAGCACGCCGCCTTCCTCATAACCGACATAGCCCGGAGGGGCGCCGATCAGGCGGGCAACGGAGTGCTTTTCCTGAAACTCGGACATATCGAGCCGCAGGACGGCGGTGTCGTCATCGAACATGAACTCGGCGAGGGCCTTGGTCAGCTCGGTTTTGCCGACGCCGGTCGGGCCGATGAACAGGAAGGAGCCGACGGGCCGGTGCGGATCCTGTAGGCCTGCCCGGGCACGCCGGACGGCATTCGAGACCGCTTCCAGTGCCTCGTCCTGGCCGACAACCCGCTTGCGCAACTCGTCTTCCATACGCAACAGCTTCTCGCGTTCGCCTTCCATCATCTTGTCGACCGGGATGCCGGTCCACTTGGACACGACGGCGGCGACATGTTCAGGGCGCACGACTTCCGAAACCAGGCCCTCCTTGACTTCACCATCATCACCTTCGCTTCTTTCGACGGCGGCGATGCGGGCTTCAAGTTCTGGAATAACGGCGTATTTCAGCTCCGAGGCACGCGAAAGGTCGCCGCGCCGCTGGGCTTCCGCCATTTCGGCATGAGCCCGGTCGAGCTCCTCCTTGGCGGAGGCGGCGCCTTTCAGCTTGTCCTTTTCGGCGGCCCAAGCGGTGGTAAGCTCGTCGGACTGGGCCTGCAGATCGTCGATCTGGGTCTCGATGGCTTCCAGTCGGTCTTTCGAGGCCTGGTCCTTCTCCTTCTTGAGGGCTTCGGCCTCGATCTTCAGCTGCAGCAGTCGTCGGTCGATCTCGTCGAGCGCTTCCGGCTTGGAATCGACCTGCATCCGCAGTCGGGATGCAGCCTCGTCCATCAGGTCGATGGCCTTGTCCGGCAGGAACCGGTCCGTGATGTAGCGATTGGAGAGCGTAGCGGCGGACACAATGGCTGCATCCGAAACCCGCACGCCATGGTGGGCTTCATAACGGCCTTTCAGGCCGCGCAGGATCGACACCGTGTCCTCGACAGTCGGTTCATCGACATAGACCGCCATGAAACGGCGGGCGAGTGCCGGGTCGCCCTCAACATATTTGCGGTACTCATCGAGCGTCGTCGCGCCGATACAGTGCAGCTCACCACGCGCGAGGGCCGGCTTCAGGAGGTTGGACGCATCCATTGCGCCATCGGTCTTGCCTGCACCGACCAAGGTGTGCATTTCGTCAATGAACAGGATTACGCCGCCTTCGGCCTGTTCGATTTCCTTGATCACGGCTTTCAGCCGTTCCTCGAACTCGCCGCGGAACTTCGCACCCGCGATCAGCGCGCCCATGTCGAGGGCGAGCAGGCGCTTGTCTTTCAGGCTTTCGGGCACATCGCCATTGATGATGCGCAGCGCGAGGCCCTCAGCGATGGCGGTCTTGCCGACACCGGGCTCACCGATCAGCACGGGATTGTTCTTCGAACGGCGCGACAGGACCTGGACGGCACGACGGATTTCCTCGTCACGTCCAATAACAGGATCCAGCTTGCCGGCGCGAGCGTCGGCCGTCAGGTCGCGTGTATACTTCTTGAGGGCTTCGTAGCCTTCCTCGGCATTCTCGCTGTCGGCGGTCCGTCCCTGGCGCAATTGTGCGACAGCCGTTTCCAGCGATTGCGGTGTCACACCGCCCGTCTTCAGCGCGTCGGCTGCTTTCGAGCCGGTGAGGCCGGCCAGGGCGACGAGAATACGTTCCACTGTGACAAAGCTGTCGCCGGCTTTCTTGGCGCCCGCTTCGGCGTCGGCAAAGAGCTTGGCCGTCTTCTGGTCGAGCCGCAGCCCCGCATCGCCGCCCGATACGGATGGCTGTGTGCGGATGGCTTCTTCGGTCTTCTGCTGGACGAGCTCGGGCTTTCCGCCCGCGGCCCGGATCAGGTTGACCGCGAGCTGGTCGCGATCCTCCAGCAGGGCTTTCAGGATGTGTTCAGGCAGGAATATCTGGTGGCCAGCGGCAAGTGCGGCGGTTTGCGCCGATTGCAGCACGCTGCGCGCCCGTTCGGTATAGGTCTCGAAATTCATGTTTATCCCCTTTCAAAGGCAGACTGTCGTGTCCATCCAGCGGCCATGGAGAATGCGCACGCAGGACGTGTATTCCACCTGTCCCGCTTAGCGGCAACAGGCTTCGAAAGGGATATGGGAATATACATAGGGGGCCGCAAGATGGCCCCCTGAAGTCTGGATACGAAATATGGACGACAGAGTCCGGCTGGCTTTAGCTGACAGGAATAAGGCCTGTGTCCTCCGGGTCGCCAACGATGGACACGAGCGCCTTGCGCAGCTTTCCGAGTGCCTGGTGTTCGATCTGGCGAACCCGCTCCTTGGAGATGCCGAGCCGCTTGCCAAGCACTTCGAGCGTGACAGTGGTGTCGGTCAGGCGCCGCTCGCGGATGATCAGGTTCTCACGTTCGTTGAGCGTCTTGAGCGCTTCAGCGATCCACTGCTTGCGCCGCTCGCCATCGCGGCTTTCCATGACGCGCTCTTCCGTAACCGCCGTTTCATCCTCCAGCAGGTCCTGCCACTGGGCTTCGCTGTCGGTCGCAAGCGGCGCATTCAGCGAACGGTCTGAGGCTGACAGACGAGAGGCCATCGCCTCGACATCGCGCTCAGGCACGCCGAGATGGGTCGCGATCCAGTTTCGGTTCTCGACGCTCATGACGCCGTCGCCCGTGTCGTCGATTTTTGCGCGAAGCCGTTTGAGATTGAAAAAGAGGGACTTCTGGGCCGCCGTCGTGCCGGTGCGCACGATCGACCAGTTCCGCAGGACATAATCCTGTATCGAGGACCGGATCCACCAGGAGGCGTAAGTTGAAAAGCGAACTTGCCGGTCCGGGTCGAAACGGGCAGCAGCCTGCATCAGGCCGACGCTGCCTTCCTGGACCAGATCAGCCAGCGGCAGTCCGTAATGACGGAACTTCGACGCCATGGAGATGACCAGCCGCATATACGCGCCGGTCAATTCGTGGAGGGCGGCCTCGTCCTGTTCGTCCCGCCAGCGGATTGCGAGATCCTGCTCATGCTCCTGGCTAAGCATGGGTTTTTTCATGGCGCTCCGGACAAAGCTGCGATCTGCGGGTTCGGACAGGGTGGAAGAGGCCATGGGTCACTCCTTGCTGGTGCAATTGTTTGTTCCTAACGCCCTTCTTACGGGTTCTCATGAGAGGCGGATCACCCGCAGTCCGCCCGTAAAGGAATGATATTTCCAATAGCAGCCATAGAAAAAGCCCCACCTCATCGAGGCGGGGCTTCCAATTTTCTGATCGGCGCTGGGCCGGAGATCGGACCTAGGCGGCTTTCTTCTTGGCCAGCGACTTGGCCAGGCGCTCCATGGCCGTCTCGTGGTCGGTGTTCTCGACAGCGGCCAGTTCGCGCGCCATGCGGTCCAGCGCGCTTTCATAAAGCTGGCGTTCAGAATAGGACTGCTCCGGCTGGTCTTCGCCGCGGTGCAGGTCGCGAACGACTTCCGCGATCGAGATCAGGTCACCGGAATTGATCTTGGCTTCATATTCCTGGGCGCGGCGTGACCACATGGTCCGCTTGATGCGGGCCTTGCCGCCGAGTGTCTTCAGGGCGTCGTCGACGAGCTTGGAGCCGGCCAGGGCGCGCATGCCGGAGGCTTCTGCACGGTTGGTCGGAACCCGCAGGATCATCTTGTCCTGGTCGAAGGAAACAACGTACACTTCAAGCGACATCCCAGCGACTGTCTGCTTCTCGATCGCGGTGATCGTGCCGACCCCGTGTGCCGGGTAGACGACGGATTGACTGATCTTGAAGTCCATTTCCTGGATATCACCCTGTGCTTGTTTTGCCATGGAATCGTGTGCCTTTCTACGCAACAAGAGCCCTCACCCTCCGGTGACATCTTAAGTCGATCCGGAGATGTGTTTGGGCTCCCTCAAACGGTTTGACCGTTAATATATATCAGAAAAACGACTATTTCACAACTGCCTTGTGACGAGCAGTTTGCTTCAGTCGCCAGTGCCCGGATTCGAACTGAAGTATTTTTCCAGTTTTCCCGTTTCCTGCGCGAACTCTTCGCGGTCGGCAGGCGGCTCTTTCATCCGGGTGATATTCGGCCAGACCTTGGCGTATTCTGTATTCAGCTTCAGCCACTTGGAGTCCGGATCGTCCTCGGTGTCGGGCTTGATCGCCTCGACCGGGCATTCCGGTTCGCAGACGCCACAATCGATGCATTCATCTGGATGAATGACGAGCATATTCTCGCCTTCATAGAAGCAGTCGACCGGGCAGACTTCGACGCAATCCATGTATTTGCAGCGGATACAGGCGTCGACAACAATATAGGTCATGGGTGTTTCTGGGCTTTGTTCTGGAGTTTTGCGCGCAGCATTTGGCGGCTTCGGCCTTCGGTGTCAATCACTGAGGCTGGCGCGATTCAGCGCGGCGCCTGGCCTGGGCGCGGCGAATGTCATCGACATGCAGCAGGCTGGCGACGTGCCGGATGAAAGCTTCCTCGAACTTGCAGGCGGCGCCGTCAGCCAGTGACACGCGATAGATGCCCTCGATGACGCGCACGCGGTCGAGCAGTGGCAGCTTCTTCACATGCTGGGTGAACTGGTGGGCACCCGCTGCATCCTCGGCAAGTTCTTCACCCTGCGACAGGACTTCATCGACGCGATCGGCATCGAGGCCGAGGCTCTCGAGCAGGATCTCAGCGATCTGATCGCTTTCGAGATTGGCATACACGCCGTCGACCAGCGCGGCTTCGACCAGCAATGCTGCCGCAGCGACCTGGGGATCGAGGTCGCGATCGACCGGTGCCGGCCGTCCCGAAAACCATCTTTTCAGCGCTTCAAGCATCACCCTTCTCCTGTATCCCGGGCTTCAAGCCTCTCATATAGCTGCTGAGCCTCGCTAGCAGGGCCGCGGCGCGTGCCGAAGTCTACAACACGTAGTTCTACTATTTGCGCACCCAGCGGCAAACTTACAACATCTCCGACTGAAAGCCTGCTCGCTGGTTTGTTTAGTTTTCTTGTCACACCATCGCGGGTGACGCGCACACCCCGTCTTGAAATGAAGCCCGAGGAAAGCGACCGCGTCTTGAAGAAGCGGGCGCGCCAGAGCCAGACATCGAGGCGGACATCCTCGCTTATGAGGAAGCCTCCGGCGTCTCGGGAGGCGACTGTGGCGGGTTTGCCGGCACATCCTTGGCATCGCTGGCGGTCTCTGCCGGGGCCTCAGGCGCAGAATTAGCCGGCGGCTGGGGCGGCTTCTTCTTTTTCTTCTTCTTCGGCTTCGGGGGCGGCGGGGGTGGCAGAAGGCTCGCCAGGGCCGCGAACGGGCTGTCGGGATCCGGCTGGCGCGGCGCCGGCCGCGAGGCGCGCTGCGGGCGGCCCTTGTGTGGCGGTTTGCCTTGCTTGCCCTTGGGCGGGCGATTGCCGGCGGGCTTGTTGCCGCGCGGTGGCCCGTCAGAACGATGGCGGGAGAGATAGCGCCACTTGGTGACAGCGCCGGTCTCCGGATCCTTTTCAGCCGGGGCAAGGCCGAAGCCCTTCACGATGGCTGGAAACTCATCGCCCGGACACGAGACGACGGAGGCAAGCTCAGCCGGCAGTTCGAAGGCCGGTGTGCCTGCTTCCTTGCGGCGCTTGGAAATCTCCCAGCCGAGGCGTTCGGCGAGATCGGCCCGTACCGCCCGCTTGCCGAACCGCAGATAGCCCTGTGAGTGCAGCTCGCTTTCGGCCCACTCGCCATCCAGCGGAAAGGAGCCTGCCCCCTCGGGGGCGACACGGCGGCCTTCGCCGGTCTGGCTGGCCTGCAGGATAGCGATCATGCGCTGGGCTGCCGGTTTTTGCGCCTCGGGAATATGGGCGGCCACACGGCCTGTCCGCAGCCCCGCAGCCTTCATTGCCTCGCGCTGTTCCCGGGTGACGTGCGGCGGGGGGCTTTCCTCTCGCAGATCAATCGCTGCGCCGCTTTCAAGCAGGCGGAAGGCGAGGCCGCGCGCCATCCCTTCCAGCGCCTTGCCGGTCTCGCCGGTCTTCAGTTTGGCGTGCGTTGGCAGGACGCGCAGCATTTCAGCGCCGAGCCATTCTTCGACCCGCTTCAGCGCGGCATCCTTGCGATGCGCTTCGGCATCGTCGGCGCCGATCAGCTCCAGCCTCGGGGCCAGCCAGTCCGGCCCGGGCAGCAGGCGCGCAATCTCTGCATCCTTCCAGGTGATCGTTCCGGCGTCCGTGAGGCCGAACGCTTCGGCCGGCGCGCCAGCGATCTCACCCAGGCGTTCGGCCATGATCGGCCCCAGCGCCGAGACGGCGGCCGAGCGTACGGCCTTGCCCTCAAGCGTCTTTGCGGTCGAGGCCGGCTCGAAATGCAGGCCGACAAGTTTGCCGACGACGTGGCCTTCAACAGTCACTTCGCCATTTTCCGACAATTCGGTCACTAGCAGGTCTTCCCTCTTCAGTCCGGCAAGCAGGGCCGTCGTGCGGCGGTCAACAAAGCGCAATGTGAGCGCGGCGTGAAGGGCATCAGACAATCTGTCTTCGATTTCACGTGTTTTGTCGCGCCAATAGGCTGGATTCTCGAGCCAGTCATCGCGGTGGGCCGCATACGTCCAAGTGCGGATCATGGCAAGCCTGTGCTGGAGACTGGCAATGTCTGGCACATTGGCTTCGAGGTTCTCAAGGCGTCTG
This sequence comes from Henriciella mobilis, assembly GCF_003576285.1. Taxonomy (NCBI): domain Bacteria; kingdom Pseudomonadati; phylum Pseudomonadota; class Alphaproteobacteria; order Hyphomonadales; family Hyphomonadaceae; genus Henriciella; species Henriciella mobilis. The sequence goes on from NZ_QWFX01000006.1 coordinate 673,246, forward strand.
GCCATGGCCGTGTCACCGAGGAGGGCATCCGGATCGGCCAGGGTTTCAGCGAGGCCGAGCACAAGGCGCCCATGGCCTTCATGGCCTGCCTTGCGGAAGTCCGGCAGGCGGGCGAGGTCCCAGAGACGGCGAACCTTCGCCTCGCCGCGCACATCAGGCCCAATCCCGGCATCCTCAGCCATCCGGCGCAGCACCCATTCGTCGAGCGCGTGCGGATTCTGGCGCAGCGATGGGTGGCCGGACGGACGGGCAAGGCTGGCGATCAGCGTCTTGATCGAGCGGTAGTCCAGGTCGGAATTGCGCCATTGCAGCTCATCGACCGGGTCGAAGCGGTGCTCCTCTATGGCGCGGATGACATCGTCCTCAAAAGGCGGGCAATCGCCGGTCTCGCCAAACTCGCCGTCTGATCGGAAGCGTCCGGCGCGCCCGGCAATCTGTCCGGCTTCTGCGGCCGAGAGCCAGCGGTGACGGCGCCCGTCGAACTTCGAGCGCGCGGCAAAGGCGATCCGGTCTACGTCGAGATTGAGCCCCATCCCGATCGCGTCTGTAGCGACGAGATAGTCGACTTCACCAGACTGGTAGAGGTCGACCTGGGCATTGCGGGTGCGAGGGCTGAGCGCGCCCATGACGATTGCCGCCCCGCCTTTCTGGCGCTTCAGCAACTCGCCAATGGCGTAGACCTGCTCGGTCGAGAAGGCGACGACGGCCGAGCGCTTGGGCAGTTTGGTGATCTTTGCGGGGCCGGCATAGTGGAGCTCGGAGAAGCGTTCGCGGGTTGTGGTATCGACTTCGAGATCGAGCTCGCGGAGCACGCCGCGCATGGTTTCGGCGCCAAGCAGCATGGTCTCGGACATGCCTCTCGCTTTCAGGATCCGGTCCGTGAAGACGTGGCCCCGGTCATCATCCTCGGCGAGCTGGATTTCGTCTACAGCCAGGAAGTCGACCCGCTTGTGGACCGGCATCGCCTCGACCGTGCAGATCCAGTAGCGCGCGTTCGGCGGCTCGATCCGCTCTTCGCCGGTGATCAGCGCGACGGCCTTTTCCCCTTTCGCCTTGACCACCCGATCATAGACCTCGCGCGCCAGCAGGCGCAGCGGCAGGCCGATCATGCCGGTGGCGTGGCCCATCATTCGCTCGATGGCGTAATGCGTCTTGCCTGTATTGGTCGGGCCGAGAACGGCCTTCAGGGAACTCATATCGTGGAGAGTCTCAGGGATAAGGGGGATGATTTCAACGGGAGAGTGGCGATCAATCGGCAGCCGGACAAGGCTGAGGCGCATCCATGGTCAGCTTGTCAAAGCGTTCGACCCAGTCCTGCGTCCGGGGCAGCGGATCGAAGCCCGATGCGCGATACAGGACAAGGCGGCGGACGATGGGGCAGCCATTCGAGCGTTCACCGAGATCGACACTGACCTCGCCGATTTTCTCGAAGGTCTTGAAGTCTGCGGCGATCGCCGGACGCCGGTTGGGCCTGTAGCTGGCGATCAGGACATTGTCGTCGAGCGCGTCTGTCAGCGGGCGTTGTTCGGCAAAGCTGTGGGCGCCTTCATTGTAGCGCCACAGCAGGAGCGGCGCGTCGATGCGGTCTTTCAGATAGAAGTCCAGCCCATGCCAGATCTCTCGCTCGTCAACGACGAGCGCGCTTGGCCTGCCGTTTTCATCAACGAAACCGACAAGCTGGTCGGAAATCGCATCCCAGCCGCGCGTGCGCTTGAAGGCATTGTCGAGGCCCAGCGGCCCGGCCATTGTATTGGCGAAGATCATGATTGCCATTGTGGCGGAACCGATCAGGGTGTGAATGCCGAGCCCCGTCCAGAACAGGCCTTCCGGCTTGAAGCGGGCCAGGAAGGCGGCGGCCGTAATGGCGGCCGCAAAGGTGAGACCCAGGCCTAGCCGCGCCATGATGGTGAAATCCGGTATCAGCAGGCAGCCAAAAGCCGTCAGCCCTGCAATCCAGAACCAGAGCGACCGGTTGGTTTTCGCGCGCAGGAATACCAGCGCAATGAAGACGGACGCCGCCGGATAGGCGGTGGCGGCCCAGTTGGCATGGGCGCGCGACAGGATCGACTGGCCGAGGATGATCGCCAGGACCGGCACGATGAAGCAGGCGAGCCAGAGCTCCTTTCTGGCGGCCTCTCCACCGACGCTTCGGTTCATGAAAGTGAGACCCGCGACCAGACCGAGAAAACTGATCGGGCCGAAGACACCCATCTGGTCGGCGAGAAATTTGAAGGCGTGCTCGGGATTGAACAGGTCGCCCCCGAGATTGGCATTGTCGACCGTGTGGCCGACGGTCGCGAAATCGTTCTGCGCATTCCAGACCAGGTGCGGCGCGAAGACCGCGAGCGCGGTCAGTGCGGTGGCGGCGCCTTTCAGGCTCAGGAAATGGCGCCGTGACGGTCCGTCGAAAATGATGATCAGCGCAAGCCCGATCACGAAGTAGAGCATCGCATACTTCGCCAGGAAGCCGGCACCGATGGCGAGGCCCAGCGAGACAAAGCCGATCCAGCCAGCTTCGCCTTGCCGGGCCCGCCAGGTCAGCCAGAGTGCCAGCGCCCAAATGGGCATCAGTACGCCGTCGGTCGACAGGACGGTTGATGACAGGAAGACGGCCGGCATGAGGGCATATCCGACGGCGGCCATAAGCCCGACCTTGGGACCAGCCATGTTCCGGCCGAGCAGGAAAAGGCACCAGGCGGCGATCGTATGCAGAAACGGCGCGGGAAGGCGAATGGCCCATGCGGAATCACCGAACACCGACGTGGTCGCGTGGATGAGCCAGGCGATCAGTGGTGGTTTGGAGTAGTACCCCCACTCCAGCGACTGACCCCAACGCCAGTATTGGGCCTCATCGGCATAGAGTTCGAGCGGCGTCAAAAGTATGCAGGCGAGACGTACAATCAGAAGCCCGATAAGAATCAGGGCTGTAAAGCGCGCGGCCGCGTCTCTGTCGTGTACGCTGTTTACCATTTCGAATGCTGCTAGCGCGGGCGCCTCGATTTGGCCAGCCCCGCTCGGCTGGTGTGGCTTTTTTGCAAGGGTTTATGGGCGAATGTTGCGCCGCACAGAAGCGTTACGATTCCGTCACAAAACTGTTACACCCGGCTAATAGAGGCCGCTGTAATTGGCTTTGGCATGTGTCTGAAGGGGCCGAAGCCGTCCAACCGAAGAAGGGGTTCTTCATGTCAAACTGGAAGCTTCATTCCGGCGTCGCTGCGGCCATTATGGCAACCGCCGCGATCGTCGCACCTGCCGAGGCGCAGGTCACCACGGCCGGTATCCGCGGGAACGTTGTCGATTCCGAAGGCGCGCCGATTGCAAACGCAGACGTCATCGTCCGTGACGAGGCGACCGGGCTGACCCGGACGACCACGACCACGTCGGCCGGCCAGTTCGTGATCCGCAACCTCGGCGTTGGCGGCGATTATACCGTGACCGTCATGGCTGACGACTATCAGAGCCAGGAAATCTCGGGCGTCCTGCTCAGCCTGGGCAACACGTCCGACTTCGACTTCGTTCTCTCCGAGGGCGACCGTACGATGGATACGATTGTAGTCACCGCGTCGGCTTCCCAGCTGGCTCCGGTTGCTGTCGGCCCGTCGGCCTCTTTCGGCCTCGAGACCCTGCAGAGCGCTCCGGCGATCAACCGCAACATCACCGACGTGCTGCGTCTCGACCCGCGCGTCTATGTCGATGAGTCCCGCGGCGACCTCAACGCCGTTCAGTGTGGCGGCAAGAACTCGCGCTTCAACTCGCTGACCGTCGATGGTGTGAAGCTCAACGACAATTTCGGCCTCAACTCCAACGGCTACCCGACCGAGCGTATCCCGTTCTCCTACGACGCGATCGATCAGGTTTCTGTCGAACTGGCACCGTTTGATGTCCAGTATGGCGGCTTCTCGGCCTGTAACATCAACGCCGTCACCAAGTCGGGTACGAACGAGTTCCATGGCTACGCGTTCGGCGACTACACCAGCAACGATCTGCGCGCTGACAGCCTTGAAGGCGACGAAATCACGACCGGCGACTATGACGAGTACCGCTATGGCTTCGGTCTTGGTGGCCCGATCATCAAGGACAAGCTGTTCTTCTTCGCCGCTTACGAAAAGCTCGAAGGTGCAAACCTCTTCGACCGCGGCCCGATTGGCTCGGGCGCTGTGAACGAAGTGAACATCACGCAGGCCGAAGTCGACGAGATTGCCGCGATCGCTCGTGATATCTACGGCTACGACCCGGGCGAGATTCCGTCCAGCTTCGACAACGAAGACGAGAAGATCCTCGTCAAGCTCGACTGGAACATCACCGACGACCACCGTGCCAGCTTCACCTATAACTGGAACGATGGCTTCAACATCAGCCAGTCCGACGGTGACAGTGACGAGCTGGAATTCTCCAATCACCTCTATGAGCGTGGTGCGGAACTGACGGCCTATGTCGGCTCGCTCTATTCGGACTGGACCGACAACTTCTCGACGGAAATCCGCGTCGGCTATTCCGAACTCGACAACCGTCAGAATTCTGTTGGCGGCACGGACTTCGGTGAAATCACGATCGAAACCGACGACGTCGACGTCTACCTCGGTGGCGACGACTCGCGTCAGGCGAACAAGCTGTACTACGAAACCTTCAACCTCGCACTGAAGGGCTTCTATACGGCTGGCGCTCACAATTTCTCGTTCGGTTACGAGCAAGAGTCGCTCGATGTGTTCAACCTGTTCGTCCAGCACGTCGAAACCGAAATCGATTTCGACCGGAACCCGAATACGGTTGGCGCCTTTGATCGGGCGATCGAGAACTTCCGCCTCGGCCTTGCCGACAACGTCAACTACAATAACGCGCCGTCCGGTGATCCGAACGATGCGGCCGCAGACTGGGGCTATGCGATCAACACGCTGTACGCCCAGGACGAGTACGACTTCGGCAACGGCTTCACGCTCATCGCCGGTCTGCGCTACGACTGGTACACGACCGATGACAAGCCGGAAACCAATCCGGACTTCCTGGCCGATTACGGTTTCTCCAACGGTCAGACCCTGGATGGCGAAGGTCTCCTGCAACCGCGTGTTGCCTTCACCTGGGACGTGAATGACGACCTGGATGTTCGCGGCGGTATCGGCATCTACTCCGGCGGCAACCCGAATGTCTGGCTGTCGAACACCTACTCGGCGAACAACGTTCTCCAGTTCGGTGCCGATGGCGGTGCTTTCGGCCTCGAAAACGGCGTGACCTCGCTGCTGACCGACGTTGCTTACGGGATGTGTGAAGACGGCGTTCCGACGGGCCCGGGCTACTGCGTCCCGCAAGTCATGATCGACGCTGTCGCCGCTGGCGAAGGCTCCAACTTCGAAATCAACTATCTCGATCCGAACTTCGAGATTCCGTACGAAGTGAAGCTGGCGCTCGGTGCGACGAAATTCGTCGACGTTCCGGCCCTGGGTGGCGAGTATGTCGTGTCTGCTGACGCGCTCTACACGATCACCGAGAACAGCGCCGTCTGGATCCGGGGTGATCTCGAGCAGACCGGCACGACGACGGGCCCGGATGGCCGTGTCTATCCGACCTATTCGAGTGTTCGTGAGCCGGCATTCGTGCTGACGAACTCCCCGAGCGATGCCGAATCCCTCGTGCTGTCTGGCTCCATCGCCAAAGAGTACGACTTCGGCCTCGACTGGTCGCTGGGCTACGCCTACACCGATGCTGAAGATGTGCACCCGATGACCTCGTCGGTGGCCTTCTCCAACTATGTGAACCGTGCCTTCGGCGATCCGCAGGACACCAGTGCTGCGATCTCCGACTACAACACCAAGCACCGTTTCACGGGCCTCGTGAACTATGAGCGTGCCTTCTTCGGTGACAATGTGACGAGCTTCTCGGCCTTCGGTCAGCTCTCGTCGGGCCGTCCTTACAGCCTGGTCGCGGATATCGATCCGAACTCTGTTACGGGCTTCACGCCGTTCCTCGAAGGCAATCCCTTCCTGGCCGCCGGCGCTGTGCGTAACGGCGAGGAAGGCTCCTGGTGGGGCAAGGTCGATGTGAAAGTCGAGCAGGAATTCCTGCTGCCGAACGATCACACCGTGTCCGGCTTCATGGTGGTCGACAACTTCACCAACCTGCTCAACGACGAGTGGGGCATCCTTCGTGAGCCTGGCTTCCCGTCGGTCTGCACGGTCGATGCCTCTGGTACGCCGACCCAGCCTTGCGAAACCCGTCAGGGCGATGCATCGCGCTACGAAATCCGCTTCGGCGTGCGTTACGAGTTCTAAGCTCGTCGCAGCAAGCGAATACAATACGGAAGGGCGGCTCCATGCGGGCCGCCCTTTCTCTTTTTAGGAAGCTATGGCAAGTCGCGCCCCATGAAGACGACTACACTCGCTCACACCCCGCCTGAATGGGCGCCCCAGTCGGCTGTCTGGGTTGGCTGGCCTCACCTGCGCGACGCCTGGGCCGAAGACTATGAAGGCGCCCAGCGCGAGATCGCAGCGTTGGTCAAGGCGCTGGCCCCTGTCGTGACGGTGAAACTGGTCATCGGTGCGCCTCACTCACGGCCCGAAGCCGTTAACCTGATCGGGGACCTGGCAGAATTCTACGATGCCCCCATGGGCGATATCTGGCTGCGCGATATCGGGCCGGTCTTCGTCAAGTTCCGCAACCGGCTCGAGGGGCTTGGCTTCACCTTCAATGGCTGGGGCGGCAAGTACGAGCTGGAAGGCGACACAGAAACCGCTGCGGCCATTGCGCGGCTGGAAGGCCACCCGCTCAAGCGTCTCGACTTCGTCCTTGAAGGCGGCGCTGTGGAACAGGACGGTGAGGGCATTCTCATCACCACCCGACAGTGCGTGCTGAACCCGAACCGCAATGCGGGGTGGACGGAAGAAAAGGCCGAGGCGGCGCTGAGCGAAGCTTTCAATGCGCAGCGCATCATCTGGCTTGGTGACGGATTGCTCGGCGACCACACGGACGGCCATGTGGATAATATTGCGCGCTTCGTCGCTCCCGGTCATGTGATCTGCCAGACGCCGTCCGGCGACGATGATCCGAATACGGACATCCTGCGTGCGATCGAAAGCGAACTGCGCGCGGCCGAGCTCCAGGTCTCGACGATTCCTTCGCCCGGGCGGATAGAGGATGAAGATGGGGAGCCCGTTCCGGCCAGCCACATGAACTTCCTGATTTCGAATGGCCGGGTCATCCTGCCCATCTATGAGGATGAGCATTCGAAACGCGCTCAGGCCGAGCTGCAGGCGATCATGCCGGATCATGAGGTTATAGCGCTTCCGGCCAATCACATCCTGACCGGCGGCGGCAGTTTTCACTGCATGACACAGCAGGTCCCCGAAACCGAAGGAGCCCTTCCATGAGCCGTACGCTGACGGTTGCCGCGCTGCAGGCCTCTTTTTCAAAGGATATGCAGGCCAATATCGACAAGGTATCGGGCCTGATCCGCGATGCTGCCGCGCAGGGCGCAGACGTGATCCTGCCGTCTGAACTCTTCTGCGACCACTACTTCTGCAAGGTCCAGGAAGAGAAATTCTTTGCAACAGCCTATCCGTGGGCGGAGCATCCGGCGGTCGAGCAGCTGTCAGTCCTTGCGAAAGAGCTCGGCGTCGTCATCCCGGTCTCGATCTATGAAAAGGACGGGCCGGAATATTACAATTCCATCGTCATCGTGGATGCTGACGGCACCCCGCTCGGCGTTTACCGCAAGTCCCATATACCGGACGGGCCCGGCTATATGGAGAAGTTCTACTTCCGGCCGGGCAATACGGGCTTCCGCGTCTGGGAGACGATGAAGGGCCGGCTTGGCGTTGGCATCTGCTGGGACCAGTGGTTCCCGGAAACCGCCCGCGCCATGACGCTGATGGGCGCCGACATCCTCTTCTACCCAACCGCCATCGGCTCGGAGCCGCATGATGCAAGTCTCGATACGGCCGCCCGGTGGCGCCGGGCGATGCAGGGTCATGCCGTCTCCAATGTCATTCCTGTCGTCGCCGCCAACCGGACCGGGGATGAAGAGGGCCAGGTCTTCTATGGCACGAGCTTTATTGCCGACCATGCCGGCGAGATCGTTTCCGAGCTTGGCCGCGACGAAGAAGGCGTCATCACCGCCGAATTCGACCTCGACTTCCTCGAACGCCATCGCGCTGCCTGGGGCTTCTTTCGCGACCGGCGCACCGATCTCTACGACGTCCTGTTCGATTGAAGCGCGATTGAGCGCAGCGGAATAAAAAAAGCGGGCCGGTCAATCAGACCCGGCCCACTTTCTACTATACACCTTTTGCGGCGGCTTAGTGCAGCGCGCCGTTCGACATGAACTTCTGCGCCTGCTCGACCCACTGCTCACGAGCCACCCGGCCCTTGAAGGCGAGGAAGTCATCGACCCACTTGGCTTCGGGCTCTTCCCAGGCAGCGATCTGCCGGAAGTGGTAAATGCCTAGATCGTTCAGCGTCTTGGACAGTTTCGGGCCGATTCCCTTGATGCGGGTTAAGTCGTCCGGACTGCCATCCGGCGCCTCGATGCCTGTCGGACGGCGAAGCACGTCGCCTGCCGCCTCCGGCATGAATTTCGACATGTCGAACATAGTCGTGAAGTCGACTTGCGGCCCATTGCGGCGCACCTGGTCGAACCAGTCGGTCACCACGCCGCCCGGCACGGTCTGCGGCCAGCGCATCCAGCTCGGCATGGCGTCGAGGACCTTTGCCGTATTTTCCCAGTGCTGCAGGTTGAGATCTGCCAGCTTGCGGAAGACATCGCGGGTCAGGTCTTCCGAGGTCGTCTTTTCGGAGTCCGGATGCATGGAAAGGACGGTCTCGAGCCAGGCTTCACCAGCGCTGCGGCTGAGATCTGTCCATGCCGCAAGGGACTCGGTCCAGAGGTCGATCGGATTGAGTTTTGCTTCGGCGGTCGTCATCAAAGGCGCTCCTTTGCGCGTATGCTGCAGTGCAACATAGCTTTTATTGAGCGCTTTTTCAAGCTTTTTGCGCAAGCGTCACCCTTGGGCCTTCGCGGGTGCAGCATTTTGAGCGCCTGCCGGGCCGTGGTCCGGGGCGAGGCAGATGCCGCGCCAACGCCATATTAACGCCTGAAGCGAAGCATCCTATGGTCTGCGAACCGGAGGTCTCGCACTGATGCCGAACGAAACCATCCTGTCGAGCCGCATTGTGCCCGTGCCTGAGGCTGGCCGCGTGCTGGTCTTCGATTCTGGCATGGGCGGCCTGACTGTGGCGCGTGAGATCATGGCGCGGGCGCCCGGCATCGCGGTCGATTACGCTGCCGATACAGGCTTCTTTCCCTATGGCGACAAATCCGATGCAGCGCTGCGCGAGCGTCTGCCCGAGATCGCCTCACGGCTGGTCGATGCCGCACGCCCGGATGTCTTCGTGATCGCGTGCAACACGGCGAGTACGCTGGCGCTGGACCAGGTGCGCGCGGCGCTGTCCATCCCGGTGGTCGGCACGGTCCCGGCGATCAAGCCTGCTGCGGCGGAGAGCCAGTCCGGCGTTATCGGCCTGCTTGCGACGCCTGGCACAATCCGGCGCCAGTACACGGCAGACCTTATTCGCGATTTTGCCAGCCATGTCAGCGTGATCCTGCACGGCAGCATCGAACTTGTCCGCCTTGCCGAAGCCCACGCCGCAGGTGAGCCCTACGATGCCAACGGTTTCGCGGAGGCGCAGCGCCCGCTTTTCGAGGCAGAAGGCGGTGACCAGCTGGATACCATCGTGCTGGCCTGCACACATTTTCCGCTGGTGCGCGATCAGCTTGCGGCGGCAGCGCCGCGCCCGGTCAGATATATCGACTCCGGCGCAGCCATAGCCCGTCAGACGCTGCGGGTGCTATTTCGCCAGGTCGATGGACGAGCAGCGACTGAGATGCCGGGCGGGCGCGTTTTCCTGAGCGGCCCGCCAGCTGACAGTGAGCGGCTGGTCAAGGTCTGCCGCCGCTTCGGGTTCGGAACCGCCATAGGGCTTGATGACACCGCGAATGCAGAAAACCGGTCGGCTCACATCTGACTGTCACAAAACTTCGATAATTGAGGCTGACTTGAAGTTCAGGAAGGTGCTCTTCATGCGGTCTCTTCTCGCCCTGCTCAGCCTCGCATTCACCGCTGCCGCGTGTGCACCCGAGGTCGACCTCTCGCAGATCGATGCCCAGAGCGGCGCCCCACCTGTCTTTGCAGCGTCGCCAGACCAGAAGATCAAGATTGTCGGCTCCTCAACGGTTGCCCCCTTCTCGACCACGGTCGCCGAACAGTTCGGGGCGATTTCAGAATTTCCGACGCCGATCGTGGAGACGACCGGTACGGGCGGCGGCTTCAAGGCATTTTGCCAGGGGATCGGACCGGACCAGCCATCGATCTCCAATGCCTCCCGCCCGGTCAAACCCTCCGAGATCGAGCTTTGCCGCAAGGCCGGTATTACCGAGATCGTCGAGGTGAAAATCGGCTATGACGGCATCGTCCTTGCCAATGCGAAAGGCTCGCCGGAGCTTGACCTCACCAAGGCGGAGATTTTCCTGGCGCTGGCCGAACAGATCCCGGACGGCCAGGGCGGCTGGATGAAGAATCCGCACCAGACCTGGAAGGACGTCGCAGACCATTTGCCGGACATGCCGATCCTCGTTTCCGGTCCACCGCCAACCTCAGGTACGCGTGATGCTTTTGCCGAGCTGGCCATGGAAGGCGGCGCTGAGGAAATTCCAGAAGTCGCCGCGCTGAAGGAAACGGACGCGGCCCTCTTTGCCAAGCGCGCCACCACCATCCGGATGGACGGCAAATGGATCGATTCCGGCGAGAACGACACGGCCATTGTCCAGACCCTGATGAAGAATCCCGACAGCATCGGCATCATGGGCTACTCCTTCCTGGAGCAGAATCTCGACCGTCTCAAAGGCGCGCATATCGAGGGCACCGATCCGACCTTCGAGCAAATTGCCAGCGGCCGGTATGGCATTTCCCGCTCCATGTTCTTCTACGTGAAAAAGCAGAACCTCCCGCTCGTGCCGGGCATCGAGGGCTTCGTCAGCGAGTTCACCCAGGAAGACGCCTGGGGTCCGACGGGTTACCTGGTGGAAAAGGGGCTTATTCCGCTTTCGGCCGAAGAGCGCGAAGCCGAGCGCCAGCATGCCCTCGCCATGATCCCGATGGGCGCTGACAGCTAGGCAGCAGGGCTAAGCCTCTGGCGGCGTTTCCACGGGCGGTTTCTTCTTGCGCCGGCGCAGGCGGATCTTTTGCCAGAAGCGTTTGCGTTCCGGCACCGGCAGCGGATCAAGGTTCTCGATAAAGGCCTCAGCGCACGCTTTCCAGCTATAGCCCTCGGCATAGGTCCGCGCCGTTTCGCGGCTGAGCTTCAGCGCATCGACACAAGCCTGCTGCAGGTCCTCGCCGATGACGCCGGCATTGGAACCGGGAATGATATCGCGCGGGCCTGGCGCATCATAGGCGGCGACCGGTGTGCCGGCGGCCATGGCTTCCAGGATGACGAGGCCGAACGTGTCGGTCAGGCTTGGAAAGCAGAAGACGTCAGCGCTCGCAAAACAGGTGGCAAGCTCTTCCTCGAACTTCGCGCCGAGGAATTTCACCTTCGGGTATTTCCGTTTCAGCTCTTCAAGCTGCGGGCCTTCGCCGACAACGACTTTCGAGCCGGGCAGGTCGAGTTTCAGGAAGGCTTCGATATTCTTCTCGACCGCGACACGGCCGACATTCAGGAAGATGGGACGCGGCAGGCCCTCGAACGGGTCACCTGGCTGGCCTTCCTCGATGCGCCGCGATGGGTGGAACAGGTCGACATCCACGCCGCGCGTCCATGAGACGACATTGTTGAAGCCGTGATCTTCCAGCTCCTTTCGCATGGATGGCGTCGCGACCATCACCTTGCCGGAATATTTGTGGAACCAACGCACGAAGCCATACCCCCAGGCCGTCGGGATGGGAAACCGCGCAGAGACGTATTCCGGGAAACGCGTATGATAGGAGGTCGAGAAGGGGTGCTTTTCCTTCAGGCACATGGCGCGGCCGGCGAGGCCCAGCGTGCCCTCTGTCGCGATATGGACGGCATCGGGCTGGAAGCTTTCAAACCGTTCGGAAATGGCCTTGCGCGCGAACAGGGCCAGGCGGATTTCGCTATACGTTGGCAGCGGGATGGTCGTGAAGCCGTCGGCAGGCGATACGACTTCCCACTCATGCCCCATGGCCTCGCATTCAGCGATCACCCGTTTCATCGTGCGTACGACACCGTTCACCTGAGGTTCCCAGGCATCGGTAATGAGCATGATACGCATCGGGTCTCCTTGCAGCTGTCCGCAGCGCGACACTTTTAGGCGCATTCCAGCGGGCGTAAACCTGCGGGAAGATTGTAATTATAACGAGAGTGCAGCAGGTTCGAGCAGGGAGCACAACCATGCCAGACTTTGGAAACACAGCCGAAAGCAGCTGGGATACGCTGGATGCCCGAAAGTTCGCCGATGAGGAAGCCCTCGTTGCGGACATTCTGAAATCCTTTCCGCTCGATGAGCGGGCAAGGACCGCCTCGGTACGGCGCGGGCGGGAACTTGTGGAAAAAGCCCGCGCGGCCGGTCGGCCGAAAGGCATGATGGAGAGCTTCCTTGAGGAGTTCGGCCTCTCCAATGCCGAGGGCCTCGCGCTGATGTGCCTTGCCGAAGCGCTGCTGCGCGTGCCTGACGCCGAAACGCGGGACGAGCTGATTGCCGAGAAGATCCGGTCCGGCGACTGGGGCGCGCATTCCGGCCAGTCGGACAGCTGGCTGGTCAATGCGTCGACCTGGGGGCTGATGCTGACCGGCCGGGTGATCGGCCCGCCGGAGGATGCCCGCAAGGGGCCGGCGACCTTCCTGCACAACCTCATCCGCGAGAGCGGCGAACCCGTCATCAGGACGGCGATGCTGCAGGCCATGCGGATCATGGGTGAGCAGTTCGTCCTCGGGCGCACCGTTAAAGAAGCGCTGAAGCGCGGTCGGCACATGATCAAGGATGGCGACGCGGCAAATTTCAGCTTTGACATGCTGGGCGAAGGCGCCCGCACGAGCGAGGACGCCGAACGTTACTTCACCGCCTATATGGACGCCATCAAGGCCGTCGGTGCGGATGGCGATCCGAAATACGCGCCCGAAGAGAAGAACGGCATCTCCGTCAAGCTGTCGGCACTCCATCCGCGCTATGAAGCCGTCAATCAGGCCCGTGTGATGGACGAGCTTTATCCAAAGCTCCTCGCCCTCACCGAAGAGGCGGCCAAGCACAACATCAATCTCTGCATCGATGCCGAGGAAGCCGACCGGCTGGTCATCTCGCTGAAGCTGCTCGAACGCCTGATGCGAGAGCCTGCGCTGAAAGGTTGGCAGGGACTAGGCCTCGCCGTGCAAGCCTATCAGAAGCGCGCGAGTGAAGTGATCGAACGACTGTCAAAGCTCGCTGGCGAGACCGGCACGCGGCTCATGGTGCGGCTCGTGAAGGGGGCTTACTGGGACACCGAGATCAAGCACGCTCAGGAAGAGGGCATGGTCAACTTCCCCGTCTTCACCACCAAGCCGGGCACTGACCTCAATTATCTTTCCTGTGCCCACGCCCTGCTACGGGCGAGCCCGCGCCTTTATCCCCAGTTCGCAACGCACAATGCTCATTCGCTGGCGGCGATCCTGATGATGGCGGAGGATGAAGGCGTCACGAATTACGAGTTCCAGCGCCTGCATGGCATGGGTGAGCCGCTCTATGGCGCGGCCGAAAAAGGCGGCAAGGTCCGCGTCTACGCGCCAGTTGGCGCGCACAAGGACCTGTTGCCCTATCTCGTTCGCCGGCTGCTGGAGAACGGCGCCAATACGAGCTTCGTTCACTCTTTCCTTGATCCGGATGTGCCGGTCGAGAAGGTCGTCGACGATCCGATTGCCAAGGTTGAGGCAGGACCGCGGCGGCATCCGCGCATCCCGACGCCGCCGCGTCTCTACGGGCCGCTTCGCCGTAACTCGGTCGGCGTGGATCTTTCACAGGCTGGCGAGCGCGATGTGCTCGAGCAGAATGTCGCCAAGCTGGAAACGGGCCCGGCGCTGGAAGCGGGGCCGATCGTCTCCGGCAAACCAAAGACAGCGGGTGGCCAGCCCGTCTCGCCCCCCTTCGACCTGTCGTGCACGCTGGGCACGGTGCTCGAAGCCAGCGAGGCCGATGTCGATGCGGCGCTTGATGCGGCTGTCCGCTTCCAGCCGGAGTGGGACAAGTGCGGCGGTGCGGCTCGCGCGCGGATTCTCGCTGCCATGGGCGATGCGCTCGAAAACAATATGGACCGGCTTTGCGCCCTGATGGCCCAGGAAGGTGGCAAGACGTTCGGCGATGGTGTCGCCGAAGTGCGCGAGGCCGTCGATTTTTGCCGCTATTATGCCGTCCAGGCCGAAGAGAAATTCGAAGGACAGACGCGACTGCCGGGACCGGCGGGCGAGACAAACCATATCTCTCTGCATGGCCGGGGCGTCTTTGCCTGCATCTCGCCCTGGAACTTCCCGCTGGCCATTTTCACCGGGCAGATCGCAGCCGCATTGGGCGCAGGCAATACGGTCATCGCCAAACCGGCCGAGCAGACGCCGCTGGTCGCCTATGAGGCCGTGCGCCTGTTCCAGGCCGCTGGCCTGCCGGGCGAGGCGCTACACCTGCTGCCGGGACGCGGCGAAACGGTCGGTGCAAAGCTGACAGCGGATCCGCGTGTTTCCGGCGTCTGCTTCACCGGCGGGACCGACACGGCGCGGCTGATTAACCGGACGCTGGCCGACCGGCCTGGACCGATCATTCCGTTCATCGCGGAGACGGGTGGCTTGAACGCGATGTTCGTCGATACCACCGCGCTGCGTGAACAGGTGATTGACGATGTGCTGGTCTCGGCCTTCGGCTCGGCCGGGCAGCGCTGTTCGGCGCTGCGCATCCTGTTCCTGCCGAATGACACCGCTGACCTGCTGATCGACGGTCTCAAGGGTGCCATGGACGAGTTGAAGCTGGGTCATCCCGGCCACGCCGATACCGATGTCGGACCGGTCATCGACGCCGAAGCGCACGAGATGCTGACCAGCTATGTTGCGCGCATGAAAGGCGAAGCGACACTTCTCAAGCAAATGGATGCGCCGGATGGCGGGCACTTCTTCGGCCCCGCCATCATCGAGCTCAGCAGCCTGGACCAGATCGAAAAGGAGACGTTCGGCCCGGTCCTGCATATTATCCGTTACGACCCGGACGATATCGACAAGGTGGGCGCAGCGCTGCAGGCGAAAGGCTACGGGCTGACGCTCGGAGTCCATTCGCGGCTTGAGAGTTTCGCCCGGAAGGTGCGCGCGGTGGTTCATGCAGGCAACACCTACATCAATCGCTCCATGACGGGGGCCGTTGTCGGCGTGCAGCCCTTTGGCGGCGAGGGCCTGTCGGGGACCGGCCCGAAGGCAGGCGGACCGCACTATTTGCTACGATTTGCGGCAGAGCGTGTATTAACCAACAATATAACAGCCCAAGGTGGTGACCCCGAACTTTTGAGTCTATAACAGCTGAAGAAACAGCAATGGTGGGTAGTTACGTGGTTCGCTGGTCAGGATTAATTGCGGCGTTCGCCGTCGCGGCCTGTGGGGCCGAACAGCTTCCTTCATCACCGTCCGAGCTTGCCGAGCCAGACACGCAGACCAATGCAAAAGGCACGGCGGCGAGTACGGACGAGCTGTTCAATTCCTCGCCACAAGTTGCGATCGTGAACGGTGAACAGGCCGCGACGATCGATATCAGCCTGCCCAAGGACCTCGATACACTTCATCCCGACCTTGGCGATGAGATCCGAAGCCGTGCCAATCGCGGGACCGAGGCCTTCATCGCCACTGCCGAAGCCGACAAGGCCGAGGCTGCGGAAAAAGGTTATGACTTCCGGCCGCACTCGCTCGACGTGAAGTGGATCGAGGTCGGCCCGCGCGAGGGTCGTCTCGCCGCCTATCTCGGGACCTATGCGACCTATACGGGCGGCGCGCATCCGAATGTTCTCTTCGATGTCCTCAACTGGGACCGCGTCGACAATGTGCTGGTCACTTTCGAGGACCTCTTCGATGACCCGCAAGCGGCGCGTGCAGCCATGACCCTCGCCCTGAAGGACGGCCTTCTGGAACAGAAACGCATCCGGCTGGAGGGGACGGGGATCAGCGAAAATGAAATGATGACGGCCTGGGTCGGCCCGGCCTTCGAGGGCAATGAGAGCGTGTTCCAGGGGTTTACTTTCGCCCGATCGTCCGATCCGGCCAGGTCTGGTGGCATGATCTATCATTTTGCGCCGTATGAAGTCGGCGCCTATGCCGAAGGCGTCTACGAGGTTGGCGTCAGCTACGAAGCCTTCGAAAGCGAGCTGAAGCCCGCCTACACGGATGCTTTTGGCGGCGAGCCCATCCTGCCCTGACCGCAGACGTCAGTCGTGTACCAGCGCGCAGCCGAGACCGTCTTCGAAGGCGGCCCTCGATTTGATCGCGCCGCCGAGGACGCTGGCCGTGATCGTATCTTCTTCTTCCGAGACTGTGACGGCGCTGATATCGACAGTGAAATCCTGCATGCAGCTGTCCATCTCGCGCCCGGCCACAAAGCGGCAGGAGCAGACCATCTTGGCGCCGTAGGCCGTGGCGACCTTGGCATAGGCGACCTGGTCCTTGAGCCAGACCTGCCAGCCGATCCCCGCGCCGATCGCGAGCACGACGGCAATCACCGCAAACACTTTGACGAGCTTCATCACACGCCCCTAATCTGCCCTCAGCGATAAAAGGGATAGGGAGACGCGGTATGATGGGCAAGGGATATGGCCGATTCCGGCTTGGTCAAAAGCGGTTGCTGGCGAGCCTCGCGCTCGCTTTAGCCACCATTCTGCCTGCCACCGCCCAGCCCCTCGTGCCGCTTCCGCCGCAGCCCGACGGGCTTGCCTGGCCGACCGAGGGCTGGGAGCAGGGCGAGCTGCCGGCCGAGATCGCGGATGATGTTCGGGCGCAAATCGACGAAGTGATGACGCGCGAGCTCAGCGATGTGATGGGCGAGACGCGGGCCGTGGTGATTATCCATCGCGGCAAGCTGGTGCTCGAAGCCTATCGCGACGGCTTCGGGCCGGAGACGAAACAGGTGTCCTGGAGCATGGCGAAGTCGGTCACCTCGGCACTGACGGGCCGCGCGGTCCAGCTCGGCCTGATCGAAGATATCGATGTGCCGATGCCCTCGCCTTTCGAGGCGGACGATCCGCGCAGCGAAATCACCTGGCGCCAGTGGCTGACCATGACCGACGGGCTGGACTATCTGGAGATAGGCGCAACCAGCATGGCGGAGAATGACGTCATCCAGATGATGTATGGGCCCGGCCGGTTCGACGTGACACAATATATAGTGGATGAGCTGCCGCTGATCCACGCGCCAGGCACGGTCTGGAATTATTCGACGGCGGGGTATCACCTGCTCGGACGGGCGCTGCAGCAAATTTCAGGATCGTTTGAGCTTGGTCAGGGAATGAAGGATGCGCTTGCAGAACAGTGGGACGCAGAGTTTCGAGAGCGCCTTATCAATCACTCGGTCGAACTCCAATATAGCAAGATCTATTCTGGCGAGCTCCTTAACGTTCTGCTCTTCGAGCCCCTCGGCATGGATGCCCAGCCAGAATTCGATTCGGCGGGGACGTATCTCGGCGGCTCGCTGGTCTGGGCCTCGGCGCGGGACTTCGCGAAGTTTGGATACCTCTATCTGCGCGACGGTGTCTGGGAGGGCGAGCGGCTCCTGCCTGAAGGCTGGGTCGACTTTTCCCGCACGGACCCCGATGACACGGATGCCAATGTCTACGGGGCTGGCTGGTGGATCACGACGCGCGGTGCGGACCCCGTTCCGCCCTATCAGAAGCGGAACGCCCCGCCCTGGGACAGCTTCGCCGCCGAGGGCCATGAGGGCCAGACGATTTTCGTGGTGCCGTCCCGCGACCTCGTCATCGTCCGTCTGGGGCTGATGTCGAATGAAGGGGAGAACTGGCCGGAGCTCTTCAAATGGAATCAGTCGCTCGCAAATCTCTTCCCTGAGACCCGATTCGCATCGATTCCCGATGAGTCCGGCACCGAAACAAATTCACCCTGATTTTTTTCTTTGCGCGGCCATCCACAGGCCGGTGCATTTCTGTGCATGACAGAATGTCAATCATGGTGGGCGTGGCGGCGGCGTGTTAACGTTCGCTTTACCCGTTTTCCACCGCTTAGGTGCTGAATCTTCCGTGTGCCCCATTGACCAAGCATTAACCTTGGGAACACTATATCTAGTATTGGGGAAGGGCTGAGGCACCGGATATATGGCGCTTCAGGGGCATCATCCCTATATTTAACGGGCCGATGAAGAGGTTAGACGATGTCTGCGAGCAATGCTGCCACCACCACGAAAGCCAGCCTTCGCCGGGGTAAGCCGAAGGGTCAGGCGCGTCCTGAATTGAAGCTGGTTTCGGACATCGAAATCACGATTGATAATTCGCGCGATGCGCTGCTGACCGAGTTCGGCAAGAAGACGCTCGAAGATCGCTATCTCCTGCCGGGTGAGACCTATCAGGGCATGTTTGCCCGCGTCGCGAAGGCTTTCGCCGACGATCAGGATCACGCCCAGCGCATCTATGACTATATCTCGCGCCTCTGGTTCATGCCGGCGACGCCCGTCCTGTCGAATGGCGGCGCCGATCGCGGCCTGCCGATCTCGTGCTTCCTCAACCAGGTTGGCGATTCGCTCGATGATATCGTTGAGACCTGGACGGAGAATGTCTGGCTCGCCTCGAATGGCGGCGGCATCGGCACCTATTGGGGAAATGTCCGCTCCATCGGTGAGAAAGTCGGCCAGAACGGGCAGACCTCCGGCATCATCCCGTTCATCCGCGTGATGGACTCGCTGACGCTCGCGATCAGCCAAGGCTCACTGCGCCGTGGCTCGGCAGCCTGCTATCTCGACATCCACCACCCGGAAATCGAGGAGTTCCTCGAAATCCGCAAGGCGTCGGGCGACTTCAACCGCAAGTCCCTCAACCTGCACCATGGTATCAACATCACCGATGAGTTCATGGAAGCGGTCCGCAATGATGAAGAGTTCGGCCTGCGCTCGCCCAAGAATGGCGACGTGCTGCGCAAGGTGAATGCCCGCAAGATCTGGCAGAAGATCCTTGAGCTGCGCATCCAGACTGGCGAGCCCTACCTGCTCTTCACCGATACCGTGAACAACGCCATGCCGGCGCACCAGCGCAAGCTCGGCCTCAAGGTCCGCCAGTCGAACCTGTGCTCGGAAATCACCCTGCCGACCGGTGTCGACCACAAGGGCGAGGATCGCACGGCGGTCTGCTGCCTGTCTTCGGTCAATGCCGAGAAATTCCTCGAATGGTCGAAAGACGAGAACTTCCTGGAAGACATCTACCGCTTCCTTGATAACGTCCTTGAGGACTTCATCGAGCGCGCGCCGGACGAGATGGCCCGCGCGGTCTATTCGGCCAAGCGCGAGCGGTCTGTCGGCCTCGGCCTGATGGGCTTCCACTCCTTCCTGCAGACCATGAACGTGCCGATGGAAAGCGCCATGTCAAAGGTCTGGAACGAGAAGATGTTCAAGCACATCCGTGCTGGCGCCGACCAGGCTTCGGTCAAGCTCGCCAAGGAGCGCGGCCCCTGCGAGGACGCCCGGGACGCGGGCATGATGGCGCGCTTCAGCCACAAGATGGCCGTGGCACCGACCGCATCGATCTCCATCATCTGCGGCGGCACCTCGGCTGGCATCGAGCCGATCCCGGCAAACGTCTACACGCACAAGACGCTGTCCGGCTCCTTCACCGTGAAGAACCCGCAGCTGGAGCGTGTTCTAGAGCAGAAGGGCCTGAACACCGAAGAGGTCTGGTCATCCATTCTGGAGAATGAGGGGTCGGTCCAGCATCTCGACGCGCTCGACGAGCATGAAAAAGCTGTCTTCAAGACCGCCTTCGAGCTCGACCAGCGCTGGATCATCGAGCTGGCCGCGGACCGTACGCCCTATATCTGCCAGAGCCAGTCGCTCAACGTCTTCCTGCCGGCCGACATCGACAAGTGGGACCTGCACATGCTGCACTGGTCGGCTTGGGAGAAGGGCCTGAAGTCGCTCTATTACTGCCGTTCCAAATCCGTCCAGCGGGCCAGCTGGGCTGGCGCAGCCGACAAGGAAAAGGCGCAAGGCATGGAGGTCCCCAAGACCGACTATGACGAGTGCCTCGCCTGCCAGTGATCTGATTGATCACCAAAAATCGACAATAAGGACCCCGGCTCAGGCGAGCCGGGGTTTTTTCTGGATATAGAAACCAGAACAGCGGCACGAGAGCACCGCCTATTTGCCGAGCCGTTTTTTGGTCATGCCCGCATGTGGCTTTGCCGTGGCCGGGTCGTCGGGCCAGTCATGTTTGGGATATTGGGCGCGCATATCCTTCGCCATGTCGCGATAACCGCCCGCCCAGAAACCCGCTATATCTTTCGTCACCGCGATCGGGCGGCCGGCAGGCGAAAGAAGTTGCAGTGTGACCGGCAAGCGCCCGCCCGCAATGGTAGGCTGCCGGGTCAGCCCAAAGAGCTCCTGTGCCTTCGCCTCGACCAGCGGGGCATTGTCATCAAGATAGTCGACCGGCGCATTCCGCCCGCAGGGCAAAGGAATGGACGATGGCGTAAGATCGTCGATCTCCTGCGCCTTCGGCCAGCCAAGGGACTGTTTCAGCGCGTTCAGCACCGCGCCGTCCGACGGCATCCGGAACGTGCCGCCACCCAGAGACGGAGCCAGCCAGTCATCAGCGCTGGCGGCGAGTTCCGCCTCGGATGGGGCGGGCCAGTCTTCGCCGAAAGCCTCATGCAGCAGACGCAGCCGCGAGAGAAATGTCTGCACGGGCTGACCCAGGCCCGCGGCTTCAAACCCTTCCTGTTGCACGAATTCGATAAAAGCGGCCCGCGCCACATCGCCGGAGGGCTGCGGCAAAGGTGTCTCGGAGAGCACGATCCGGCCAATGGCCTTCACGCGGCGGCCCTTGAAGCTGCGGGATGCCGGTTCGAAACTGGCCCATTCTGCGGTGACGGGGGGATGAAGGGCGAGGACATCCTGTTCGGCAATCGGTGCTGCGAGCGTGATCCGCGCCCGGCCGGCTGCGCCGACCATATCCGCCACGACGATCCACTGCGCCTTGGCCAGCGCCGAGTCGGCCGCGAGTTCGCCAGCCCGGCCATTTGCCAGCAAGTAACTTGTCTGCGATCCATCGCGCCGCCTTGCGATCTGTCCGGGCCACGCCTTCGCCAGGAGTATTGCCGGATCGCCAGTCGCCTCAGCGTTCCCGGCCCAGCGGCGTGCCTGCTGCTTCAGCGCCTTCGCGCGCGGGCTGTTATCGCGTCTGAAACCTGCCAGCCGGTCCAGGAGATTGGCCGAGCTGCCGCCGATGCCGGGCTCGCTGGCCAGCGCTGCAATCTCGGCAGCGAGTGCCTGTTCGCCCTCGGTGTCCGCGCTCGCGATTAAGCTGGCATAGTTCGGGTCCAGCGGTAGCGCGGCCATGCGCTTGCCCCGGGCGGTGAGCTTGCCGGCGCCGTCCAGTGCGCCATAGGCGGTAAGGGCCTCGCGTGCCGCTTCGATGCGGCCTTTGGGCGGCGCATCCAGCCAGGTCAGCCGGTACGGGTCGTCTTCGCCCCACTCGGCCAGGGACAGCATCAGCCCCGAAAGGTCCGCATTCAGGATTTCCGGCGATGGCGCAGCAATCAGCCCGCGTGTCTCTTCCTCGTCCCAGAGGCGGTAGCAGACGCCGGGGCCGAGCCGGCCGGCCCGCCCGCGCCGCTGGTCGACATTGGCCCGCGCTGCCCGGATGGTGCGCAGCACCTGCGTCCCGCTGGCTGGGTCGAATTCCGGCACGCGAGCAAGACCGGAATCGACGACGACATGGACGCCATCAATTGTCAGCGCGCTTTCGGCAATGTCGGTTGCGAGCACAACCTTGCGATGGCCATCTGGCGCAGGCTGGACGGCTTCATCCTGTTCCTTGGGTGAGAGCGCGCCAAAAAGCGGGTGGACGGTGACACCGCCCGGCAGGCTGCCAAGCCGCTCGGCGGTCCGCCTGATCTCGCCCGCCCCTGGCAGGAAGGCAAGGATCGAGCCCGTCTCGACGCGCACGGCCTTGTCGATCGCGGCGGCCATCTGGTCTTCGATCCGCTCTCGCGTTCGGCCGAGATACTTCGTCTCGACCGGGTATTGCCGGCCCTGACTTTCGATCACGGGCGCGTCCAGTTTCGCGGCGACCTTCTCAGTGTCCAGCGTGGCGGACATGGCGATGAGGTGCAGGTCGTCGCGAAACACGGCTTGTGTTTCCAGGGCCAGCGCGAGGCCGAGATCGGCATTCAGGCTGCGCTCGTGGATTTCGTCGAAGATCACGGCCGAAACGCCCTCCAGCGTCGGATCCGCGAGCAGCCGGCGCGTGAACAGGCCGTCCGTAATCACTTCAACGACGGTGTCTTTCGAAACCTTGCGTTCGATCCGGGTCGCAAGGCCGATCCGCCCGCCTGTCTTTTCGCCCAGAGTCGCGGCCATGCGTTCAGCCGCCATCCGCGCGGCAAGGCGTCTCGGTTCAAGCATGACCACTTTGCCGGGCAGGGCCTTGAACCCGTCGATCAGACCGGCCAGCGCCAGCGGGACACGCGTCGTCTTGCCGGCCCCGGGCGGGGCGGCCAGCACCAGGCGCCGGCGCATGCGAACGGCCTCGCAGATGTCTGCAAGCAGCGGCTCAATCGGCAGGTCGGTCGGGCTGGCCATCTTCGCCCGTCTAGCCGAAACGCTGCGCTTTGACACGGGCACTGGCAGTCGGCGCGGCTTTCCATGGTTTCGCTTTTCCGGCGAAGCGCTTAAAGAGGGCCACCAGTCAGACCCCAAGATCCTCCGCGGGAGGCCAGAAGCCGTGGCAGAAACGCTAGAATTCTCCGTTGTCGTACCGGTGCATAACGAATCCGGAAATGTCGAAGCGCTGGCCCGCGAGATCGCGACAGCGCTGGATGGACGCGCCTACGAAATGATCTTCGTCGACGACGCTTCAACCGATGAGACCCGCTCTGAACTCGCTGCGCTGAAGGAAACCTTTCCGGCGCTGCGCATCCTCAGCCACCGCAAGAATGCCGGCCAGAGCCGTGCCATCCGGACCGGTGTTCAGGCGGCCCGCGGACGGGTGGTGGGCACGCTTGACGGCGATGGCCAGAACGACCCGGCCGATCTGCCAGACCTTTACCGCGCCCTGACGCGGCAGGATGCGCCGGAAAAGCTCGCCATGGTGATGGGCCGCCGGGCGAGCCGCAAGGATACCGCCTGGAAGCGGTTCGGTTCGCGCTTTGCCAATTCGATTCGCAAGCGCATGTTGCGCGACGATTGCGATGACAGCGGCTGTGGCATCAAGGTTCTCAAGCGCGAGGTTTACCTGGCGCTTCCCTATTTTGATCACATGCACCGTTACATGCCGGCGCTCGTCCGGGCCGATGGCTATGACGTTGAATACATGGACGTAAATCACCGTGAGCGTGGCGCGGGCCGGTCCAAGTACACGAATTTCGGGCGGCTCTGGGCGGCGCTCTCGGACCTTCGCGGCGTCACCTGGCTGATCCGCCGCCGCCGGAATCCCGAAGGCGCGGACGAAATCTGACCGTATCTTTCCTGACCTGAATTCTGCCGTCTTTGCGCCTTCTGATGTAGAACTTCGTGCTTAACAGCAGCGAAAGGGGACGCTAGGCATGAGTATGAAAGGATTCTTCGGTGCGGCGGCAATCGCCCAAGCCGAGGACCGCAAGAAACGCGCGGCGGCTGAGCGCCGTCCCACAACAGCCAGGGGATTCATCATGCGTGTGCTACTCGGTATTTTTCCGCTACTGGTCATTCCGGTTGCCATCTACAACCTGATTGCGCTTCCTTTCGGTGGCTCCGGCGACCCCGACAGTGCCGTGATCGCGAATGCCTCGCCGATCCTCGACCTGCTCAACAATCCGATGCTGACCATGCCGATGATTTCCGGCGTCAACTGGGCGGTCACCAATGGGGAAATGCTGATCCTGTTCTCGATCGCGCTCCTGTTCATGGAAATCCTGAAATCGACCTCGACCGGCACGGCGACGATCATCAATCACGCAATCTCGATGATCCTTTTCATCGTCTGCCTGGTCGAATTCCTGCTCCTGCCGAATTTCGCGACCTCGGTCTTCTTCATCATCATGATCATGACCCTGCTCGATGTGCTGGCCGGTGTTGTTGTGACAATTGTGTCGGCGCGCCGCGACTTTGGTGTCGGGGAAGGTTTCAGCGCCTGACCTGAATCCGGGCAAAAATCGATCACCAACGGACGGGGCAGATGTAAAATCTGCCCCGTCCTGCTTCACAGCGGCGAAAACACGTCTAGTGTCGGTCTCCCAACAGGAGCTTCAGGGAGCCGGGGAGGCCAGCTTTGGATATCATCACACTCATCGAGAATGTCGCCGGATTCATCTGGGGCGGCACATGGGGCGACGCCGTCGTCGTTCCGGGCCAAATCGGTCCGCTTGCCGTTGTCCTGCTTGGGACCGGGCTGTTCATGATGATCCGCCTCGGCGCGCGGCCCTTGCGCCGCTTCGTGCCTGCGCTGGTCGAAGTCTGGCAGGGCCGCAAGGCACAGGGCGAAGACGGGGCGATCACGCCCTGGCAGGCCCTTTCAACAGCGCTGTCGGGCCAGGTCGGCACGGGTAACCTTGCTGGCGTCGCAACGGCGATCACGCTGGGCGGGCCGGGCGCGATCTTCTGGATGTGGATCGTGGCCATTTTCGGCATGGCGCTCGCCTTCTCGGAAAGTTCGCTCGCCGTGAAGTATCGTGAGACCGACGAATACGGCCGCATCAATGGCGGCCCGATGTATTACATCAAGAACGGCCTCGGAAAGCATTGGGGCTGGCTGGCGGTCATCTTCTGTCTCGGCACGCTGTTCTCGGCGGCGGCGACAGGCGGCGCGATCCAGGCCAATTCGATCATGGAATCGGTCACCGAGACGAGCTCATCGACGCTCGGCCTGTCCATTCCGCCGTGGGCCATCGGGCTCGTTCTGGCCGGTCTGGTCTTCGCCGTCATCATCGGCGGCATCAAGTCCATCGGTAGCTTTGCCGGCAAAGTGGTGCCGGTCATGGCGGGGCTCTACGTGCTGGCCGCGCTGATCGTGCTGATTATCAATATCGACAAGGTGCCCGGCGCTTTCGGCGAAATCTTCAGCCATGCATTCGGCTGGCATGAAGCCGCGAGCGGCGCAGCTGGTTACGGGGTCATGCAAGCGGTTCGCTACGGTATCGCGCGCGGCCTGTTCTCGAACGAGGCCGGTCAAGGCTCGGCCCCGATTGCGCACGCGGCCGCCCGGACCAAGAACCCGGTCCAGCAGGGCGAGATCGCCATGATCGGCGTGTTCATCGACACGATTGTGATCTGCACCATGACCGCGCTGGTCATTCTCACCGTGGTTGGCGACTTCAAGAAAAGTCCGGCCCTGATGGCGGCGAACAGCTGCATTGAAGCCGATTTCGCATTGCCTGAAAGCCTTGGTGAGGGCGACCTGTTCCCAAGCGCCTATACTGAAGGCCGCGAGCGGACGATTGCCCAGAATGGGGCGGTTGCCGCGGCCTGGCTGCAGGAGTGCCGCGCATCGGGCGTGACCTTTGAGGACATCGCCATCGAGGCCGCCCATCCTCCGGCGCTGCAGTCGATGACCGTCGAACAGGTCACCGCGCTCGAGGCCGAGGGCGGCGAGGCCTGGACGGCACTCCAGGCGGAGATCGACAAGTCCATGGTTGCCGTCGACCATGCCTGGGAAACGGATGCAAACTCCGCCGCAATCACGACACGGGCCTATGGCGCCGCCTTCCCGGGCGGTGAGTTCATTGTGCCTATCGCGTTGTTTTTCTTCGCGTTTACAACGATTATCGGTTGGTCCTATTACGGTGAACAGGCGGCGACCTATCTCGTCGGCGAGTGGGCGACCCACCCATTCCGCTACATCTGGGTCGTGATCATCTTCCTCGGCACCGTTGCCTCTGCCGACTGGCTCTGGCTGCTGGGCGACATTTCAAATGCGTCGATGGCCTTCCCGAACCTGATCGCGATTCTCGCCCTGTCGGGTGTCGTTCTGGCCATGCACCGGATGAATGACGATCCGGATCATGGCCATCCGGTGATCGACAAGACGGAGGAGAATCCGGCGGAGTAAGCCGGGACGCACTGTTGGAAATTTGCCCGTCCCGGGAGTCCAGAAACAGTACGATTTCCGTATGATTCGGGTACGATTCCAGTCCATTTCCGGTCTGGTTCAGGCCGGAGGCTACAAAATCCGGGCGCGGCGGCCACGTCGCGCCCGTTTTCATAAGCGCGATATTAAGCATCTGCGCGCCAGACTCGGTGCGATGAGTGACGCCGCCCGCATCGATGCCTTTCTTGAAATGATGAGCGCCGAGCGCGGCGCCTCTGCCAATACGCTCGATGCCTATGGCCGCGACCTGGCCGATGCCTCGTCATTTCTGGAGGGCCGGCTCACCCGCGCCTCTGCGAAAGATGTCGCCCGCTATGCGCGCTGGCTTGCCGATCAGGGCCTTGCCCCGCGCAGCCAGGCCCGCAAGCTGTCCTCGCTCCGCCGCTTCTGCCGCTTCCTGTTCGAGGAGGGCGACCGCAAGGATGACCCGACCTCGAAACTCGAAGGCCCGAAGGCTGGCCGCGACATTCCCGATGTACTTTCGCGCGAAGAGATGTCGCGCCTGATCGAGGCGTGCGGCGATGACATGCGCCTGCGTTGCCTCGTCGAGCTGCTCTACGGCGCCGGGCTGCGGGTCTCGGAACTGGTCAGCCTGAAACTCGGCAACCTGCCCCGCCGGCGCGGCGAGCGCTGGGAGACCAGCGACATCATCGTCCGCGGCAAGGGCGGCAAAGACCGGCTGTGCCCGCTCGGCACACCTGCCCTCGACGCCATCCTCGCCTGGCTGGCCCAGCGCGAGGAGACCCTGCCCAAGGGCACGCTGAAGGCGAAGTCTGCGGCGGCCTACCTGTTTCCGTCGCGCGGCAAGGAGGGCCATCTCACGCGCCGGCGCCTCGGCCAGCTTCTGAAGGACCTCGCCCTGGCCGCCGGACTCGACCCCGACCGGGTGCATCCGCATGCCCTGCGTCATGCCTATGCGACCCACCTTCTGCAGGGCGGCGCCGATCTCCGATCCGTCCAGACGCTGCTCGGCCATGCCGACATTTCCACCACCGAGATCTATACACACGTCCTCACCGACGAGCTGGCAGAACTGCTGGAGACGGCCCATCCGCTGGCGCGCTGAAGAGATTTTGCACGCGGCCTCTCCCACAGCGCCGGGGATCGCGTATATTATTGTTTCTGACAGTCCGACTGCCGCTTACTGGAGACACCATGTTTGCCGTCATCAAGGCCATTGCGGCCACCATTCTCATCGCTGAAGTCGCCGGCGCGTTTGCGCTCAGCCTGGTGACGCTCGTCCTGTTCACCCTGCACGTGCACGGCCTCATCTTCTGGGGACTGGAAGCCATCACCGCCTGCCTGGTGATCTATGGCTGCGCGCTCTTCTTTCGCAGCGCCCTGGCCTACGAGCGAACTGCAAGCCGTCCGACCGAGGATTGAAACCCAGACGCGCCTCATGCGTAAATGAGGGGATGGGCAGGGACGATTTCATGTTGCGCAATCGATGGGCTCTCGCCGGGCTCGCCTTTCTGGCAGCCTGCGGCAATGCCAGTTCGGGCAACGGCACGGAGGCTCCGTTTGCGCCGACGGCCAGTCCTGACGACTTTGCCGTCCTGGTCGGAGATGACTGGGAGGGCGAGCTGACCTATCTCGATCCGCGCGACGGCGAGAGCGACGTCACCGTGCCGGTCGAACTGCTGGTCGGTCAGAACGAGCGGACGTTCGAGCTCCATTTCACTTTCCCGGACAATGAACAGGCCGGCGGGCGCGCGGAGATTACCGTGTCGGACGATGGCCGCCGGTTGAACGATGAGACCCTGATCCGCCGGATGAAGACCGAAGACGGCCTGATGCTGGTCGCGCAGGCCGAATGCCAGGAGAATGACGAGCCAGGCGCCTGCAAGTACACCTACCTCATCGGTGACCACGCCTTCGAGATCACCAAGATGATCAAGCCGCAGGATGACGAGGCCTTCTTCCGGCAAAATCATTACAGCTTCACGCGGCCCTGAAGTCCTGCGCCTTCGCGTAGCGTCAACCGATTGACCGGCCCACGCGCTCCTCTATGTTGCACCGCAAAAGCAGGAGGAGAGGCGCATGTCACGGAAAACACCCCGGAATTTCTTCAAGCCACTGGCGATCGGCGCACCCGAACCGATGCGCGAGCTGCCGGTCCGGCTGGAGCGGATGATTCATTTCGTGCCCTCGCACCTCGACAAGGTGCGCGCCAAGGTGCCGGACATCGCGCCGACCGTTGATGTGGTCCTGGCCAATCTGGAAGACGCGATCCCGTCGGACGCCAAGGATGCGGCCCGCGCCGGCGCCATCGAGATGGCGGATATGTATGACTGGCAAGGCAAGGGCACCGGCTTCTGGAGCCGGGTCAATCCGCTGAACTCGCCCTGGTTCCAGGATGATGTCTCCGAACTGGTCCTGAAGGCTGGCCACCAGCTTGATGTCATCATGCTGCCCAAGGTCGAAGGCCCGTGGGACATTCATTTCGCCGACCAGTATGTCGCCCAGCTGGAAGCCAAGGCGGGCCTGAAGCGCCCGATCCTGTTCCATGCCATTCTCGAAACCGCGCAAGGCATGGCGCTGGTCGAGGAGATCGCGCTCGCCAGCCCGCGCATGCAGGGCATCTCGCTTGGCCCGGCAGACCTTGCCGCCGACCGCAAGATGAAGACGACCCGCGTTGGCGGCGGCCACCCCTTCTACCGTGTCATTGACGATCCGAACGAGGACGGCTCGGCCCGCGAAAGCGCCCAGCAGGACCCCTGGCACTACACGATTGCGCGCATGGTCGATGCCTGCCGCATGGCCGGGATCAATGCCTTTTACGGCCCGTTCGGCGACATTTCCGACAGCGCGGCCTGCGAGCAGCAGTTCCGCAATGCCTTCCTGCTCGGCTGTTCGGGCACCTGGTCGCTGCACCCCAACCAGATCGATATCGCCAAGCGCGTCTTCTCGCCCGATCCGAATGAGGTGAAGTTCGCCCGCCGCATCCTTGAAGCCATGCCGGACGGAACCGGCGTCGCCATGCTCGACGGCAAGATGCAGGATGATGCGACCTGGAAACAGGCCAAGGTGATCTCCGACCTGGCCGACCTGGTGGCTGAAAAAGACCCCGATTTGGCAAAGGCCTATGCGGGTGGTTAGGATAGGGGGCGTGGTCCAAGAGCAATCAAGGAGACACGCCTATGAAACTCATCCCCTCCATCGCCGTCCTGTCCATCAGCCTGCTCGCCGCCGGTACGGCCAAGGCCGACATGGATTATCACGGCTTCAACAAGGAAACCGTCGACTCGCTGAATGAGCGCCTGGCCGAACCGCTGACCGGTGAGGTTCTAGCCGTACTGAGCCAGCATACCGACATCGAGGCCTGCGGTGGCACGAAGACCGTCACCATGCAGACCCCGGACGGCTGGGACGAGCGTATCGAGTCCGCCAACATGCCCGGCGGTGACGTCATCATGCCGGTGCCGACCGAAGCGCTCGCGCCGGATTATCCCGCGCTTTATAATGTTCTCGGCGTCGAGGGCGTCTGCGAGGTAATGTTCGACGTCAATGAAGACGGCGCGACCGAAGAGATCATGACCAATTGCACGCTGCCGCAATTTGCCAAGGCGACCCGCGCCATGATCGGCCCGCTGGAATTCACGCCCGGCGACGGCGCCGATACTCCGGCGACCGATGACATCATCATCCCGGTCCAGTACTGCCTGGCGCCTGAGGAAGAATAGGCCGTCCGCGCCCAAACGGCGCGTGGCAGGCTTGGCGGCGCGGGCTGGGCTGCTAAGGTCGGTTTTTCGTTAACCATGATGTTAGGCCGTCCCCATGAAGCCCGTTTCCCTCGCTGCCCTTGCCGCCACCGGACTTCTTGCGGCGGCTTGTGCAACGCCTCCGCCTGCGCCAGACACGGCGGTGTCTGCATCCGCGACCGGCCCGGTTTCGCTGGCCGGGAAGATTGCCGCGTGCGGCCATGCCGGCGCGCCGCCTGCCGAGGTCGTCTACCCCGATGGCTGGCAGCAGCGTCTTGCGGAAGTGGCGAAGAAGACGATGTCCGATGATGAGCTGCTCGGCGGTCCGGTCACGACCGAAGTCGTGGCGCGCGACGACCAGCCGCTCTCCCCGCCGCGTCCGGTCTATCCGCAATCAGCCGCGAGCATGGGCCTGGAGGCCCAGTGCTATGCGATGATGGATGTCACGCCGTCCGGTGTCCCGGAGGACATCCTCACGGCCTGTTCGTCGGCGGCCTTCAATGCGTCGGCCTATGAGGCGGCCCGGTCGATGACCTTCGCGCCGAAAGTGGTCGATGGCCGCCAGGTGCGCCGCCTTAATGTTGTCTATCCGTTGACTTATTGCCTTCAGGGCTGAGGGCGCTGTCCATCACTTGAAAAGGGGACGCACATGAAACGAATTCTGATCGCTACCGGCCTTGCGGCTGGCCTGGCCGCAGGATTGGCTGGGGCCGACGAAGCGTGGAACACGCCGATCGGCGAGGTCGTCTATGACCATGACACGCCGGAAGGCCACGCCGTGCTGACCTATCCGATCGAGGGCAGTGATGTGCTGGGCATTGGCTATGTCACAGGGCTGGCCGGCCAGACCGAAGGCCGCGGGGCCTATTCCGGGATCTGGATCGAACCCGACCATGCCGCGGTCGAGCGCTGCGATTTTGCGATCACCGACCCCGAGACCGGCGACGCGCGCTGGAACTGGGGCACGTTCGACATGGTGTTCGTGCAGCCGGACTTTCCCGCCAGCTGGGTCATCCAGCGGGGCTACTGCTTCGAGCAGCCGAGCGAGTTCCTCACCGGCGAGCCGATCACTGGCGGCCAGTAGGCGCGGGGCCCTCGCCCTGAGTTTCTCAAAGGGCGAGGGCCCGTTGGCGGATCCGCCTAGTCGGTCAGCACGAACGTCACTTTCATCGTGACGTAATAGTCGTTGATCTTGCCATCCTTCACGCGCGCCTTGATGTCGGACACCCAGACGTGCTCGACATTCTTCAGCGTGTCGGATGCGCGCTCGATGCCTTCCTCGATGGCCTTCTCGATCGACTTTCCGCTGGCGGTAATCTCTGTAACGCGGGCAACACTCATCGGTTGGCCCTCCTTTGCCTGAAGCGCCACCCCAGCCAGGGCGCTACCAAATCACAGGCTGGCCTGCTGTACCAGCGCCGGGGCTATCGCAGGCGGTGCGCTTCAGGCTATGCAGGCAGGCAAAGAGAGGGAGCCCCACATGGTCGCGACAACCGGATATTCGAAGAATGTGCAGCGCTGGATGGATTATTTCCACGGCTCGCACGGCCCGGCAGAGCTCTCGGGCATGCTGCATGACGATGTCGTCTTCCAGAGCCCGGTCGTGCACACCCCGCAGGAGGGCAAGGCGATCACGATGATGTATCTCGGCGCCGCCGGCCAGACACTCGCCAATGACACCTTCCGCTATGTCCGTGTCTTCGATTGCGGGGACAAGGCCGTCCTCGAATTCGAGTGCGAGATGGACGGGATCACCGTCAACGGCATCGACATGATCGAATGGGACGCAGATGGCCTCATCACCGATTTCAAGGTCATGGTCCGCCCGCTCAAGGGCATGCAGGCCGTGCACGGCGCGATGAAGGCGATGCTCGAACAGATGAAAGCCGGCCAGGGATGAGGGGACGGCCGGTCCCGGTCATCCTGACCGAAAGGCTGAGGCTTCGCGGCGTCGAGGCTTCCGACTTCGAGACGCTGAAGGCGCATTGGAGCCATCCCGACACGATCCGCTTCATTGGTGGGCTTGCCCGCCCGCCGCAGCTGGTCTGGACGCGGAGCGTACTGGGTAGCCGCGGCCTGTGGGCGACGCTCGGCTATGGCTACTGGTTTGTCGAGGACCGGCGCACGGGCGATTTCGTCGGCGAGGTCGGCTTTGCCGATTTCCACCGCGACTCCGAACCGGATTTCTGGGGCCTGCCGGAATGCGGATGGGTCATCTCGCCAGCCTTGCACGGCAAGGGCTATGCGAGCGAGGCGGTGAAAGCCATCCACGACTGGTTCGATATCGAGGTCGATGAGCCGAAAAGCGTCTGCATCATCGACGAGGAGAACCACGCCTCGCGCCGGATTGCGGCCCGGATCGGCTATCACCAGGCCGGGACGGTCCGCCTCGACGGCAAGGATGTCCTGTATTTCGAGCGCACAAGGGGCGGTTGAAAACTCTAGGATTCTGCGCCGACTGCCGCTAGTTATTCCCCATGCCGACGACATACCTCGATTTTGAAAAGCCGATTGCCGAGCTCGAGACCAAGATTGCCGAGCTGGAATCGCTGAGCACGACAGGTGAAGGCCCGTCCATCTCCGACGAGCTGAAAAAGCTCAAGGACAAGGCTGCCAAGCAGCTCAAGGACACCTATTCCTCGCTGTCGCCATGGCGCAAGACCCAGGTTGCCCGCCATCCCGAGCGCCCGCACTGCACCGACTTCATCGAGCACCTGTTCGATGATTTCCAGGAGCTGGCCGGTGACCGGGTGTTCGGAAACGACGAGGCCGTGATTGGCGGCCTGGCGACCTTCCGGGGCCGCAGCGTGATGATCATGGGCCACGAAAAAGGCCGCACGACAGAGAGCCGCCTGCGCCACAATTTCGGCATGGCCCACCCGGAAGGCTACCGCAAGGCGGTGCGCCTGATGGAGCTGGCCGACCGGTTCAAGCTGCCCGTCCTGTCCTTCGTTGACACCGCCGGCGCCTTTCCCGGCAAGGCTGGTGAGGAGCGCGGCCAGGCCGAGGCGATTGCCCGCTCGACCGAGCGCTGCCTGACGCTGGACGTGCCAATGGTCTCGCTGATCATCGGCGAGGGCGGCTCGGGAGGGGCGATTGCCATCGCGGCGGCCAACAAGGTTCTGATGATGGAGCATTCCATCTATTCGGTGATCTCGCCGGAGGGCTGCGCTTCCATCCTCTACCGCGACGCGGCCAAGGCCCGCGATGCGGCCGAAGCCATGAAGATCACGGCTGACGATCTCCTGAAGCTGAAAGTCATTGACGCGATCGTGAAGGAGCCGGTTGGCGGGGCCCATCGCGACCCGCAGCGTGCGATCAGCCAGGCCGGCCGGGCCATCGAGAAGGCGCTGGGCGAGCTGGAAAACCTGTCACCGGCCGAACTGAAACGCCAGCGCCGCGACCGCTTCTATGCCATCGGCCGCGAGGGGCTGAATTAGGGCCTTTTTTCCTGGATTTGCCGCAATGGGCCCCACCCCGACCCTCCCCAGAGGGGAGGGGGATGGCATTGCGATCTGGTCAGGCTTGCGCCTCCTCCCCTCTGGGGAGGGTCGGGGTGGGGCCAGACGTCAGTCCTCGTTGCAGGTCCCGCAGCTCATGATGGCCGGGTCCCTGTCGAGGCGTTTCATGCTGATCTGGTCGCCGCAATAGAGGCAGAGGCCGAAACGGCCATCCTCAAGCCGGCGCAGCGCGGCATCGATGCGCTTGATGTCGTCTTCCTGGGCTTGGCCGCCCGTTATCTCACTGTCCGTGCACGCATGGTCGGACGGTGCGCTGGACATGCCGATCCCGTCGGCCTGGCGATGATCTAGCGGAGACTTCATCTGCTGAAGCCTGCGACCGATTTAATCGCTTGGCAAGGGCTAGTCGAATAGGTGGGTCATAGATTATCGAGAGTCGAGAAGACTCGGCAAAGTGGAGGCCGCATGACCTCGTCAGCACCCCTGGAAATGGAAAACGTGACCAAGCGGTTTGGCTTCTTTACCGCCGTCCGCGACCTGTCACTGAACGTTCCGCAGGGGGCCATTGTTGGCTTTCTCGGGCCGAATGGCGCGGGCAAATCGACCAGCCTGCGTATGGCGCTGGGGGTGCTGTCGCCCGACGAAGGCGAGGTGCGCCTGTTCGGCGAGCGGCCGAACATCGACTCCCTGCGGCATGTCGGTTTCCTGCCGGAGGAGCGCGGCCTCTACAAGAAGATGAGCCCGCGCGCGATCATTTCCTATTTCGCGCGCCTCAAAGGCATGAGTGCCGGCGAGAGCCGCAAGCGCGCCGACGAGCTGCTCGAGATGATGGGGCTGACCGAGTTCAGCCGCTCGCGCATCTCGAAGCTCTCCAAGGGCATGTCGCAAAAGGTCCAGATCCTCGCCTCGCTCGCCCACCGGCCCGACTTCCTGATCCTGGACGAGCCGTTTTCCGGCCTCGACCCGGTCAACCAGCAGGGCCTCGAAGACCTGATCATCGAGGAACACAAACGCGGCGCGACCATCCTTTTCTCGACCCATGTCATGGAGCATGCCGAGCGGCTCTGCGATTCCATCGTGATGATGGCGCGCGGGCGCAAGGTCTTTGACGGCACGCTGGACGAGGCCTTCGGTGCACTCGGCCGGGCTGTACTCATCGGGGTCAGCGACGGATTTGACCTCGATGGCGCCATGACGGCCAAGGGCTTTGGCGAGAACGAGAAGCATGGCGATACCTGGCGTGTCTCGCTGCCGTCAGGGCGCGATGCGCAGGATGCGTTGCGCGCAGCCATCGATGCGGGCGCGCCGATCACCAGTTTCCGGCCGGAGGATGCACGCCTGCGCGATGTCTTCGTCTCGCTCGTCTCCGACGCCGAGGCCGAAGACCTGCGCCAGTCGCTGGCAGCCCATGCAGCCAAGGGGGAGGCAGCCTGATGCGGTCAATCTATCTCGTCGCGCGCCGGGACTATCTCGGCTATGTGCAGGCCTGGGGCTTCTGGCTCGGCCTGCTGCTTACCCCGATCCTGATGGGCGTCGGCATGATGGCGCCGACCTGGGCGGCCGCCTCGCAGCCGACGCGCTATTACACTGTCATCGAGACCGGCACCGATTTCACCGATGCGCTGAAGACCGAGATCGAGGAAGACCGGATCAGTATCGCCCGCACCGCGCTTGACCCGGTGGGTGTGCTGAATGGCGAGCCGAATGAGACGGTCGAGGCGTTTGACGCGGCCATCGATGCGGGCGCCACGGTCGACGAGGCGCTGGCCGAGGCAGGCGGGACGTCCATCGAGCTGCCGCAGGCCGATTTCATCTATGTTGACCCGCCCGGGCGCACCGAGGAGGCGATCCAGCCCTATCTGCTGGGCGAGCGTGCCGTGGACAGCCCGAACGGGCCGCAGACCCTGTTTGCCGCGATCTTCGTGCCTGAAGGCGATGGCGACATCGAATACTGGAGCGAGAACATCACCGCCCAGTCGCTGCTCGCCAAGGTGCGCGCGGCCGAGCGTACGCTGACGGAACGGCGCGTCTTTGCCGAGGCCGGCGTCAGTCCGCGTATCCTGAGTGAGGCCGAAAGCCGCCGTCGCAGCATTGCAGAAAAGCGCGCCCGCCCGGCCTCTGCCGCGGCGACCGGCTCACAGGTCACCCTGGCCGACCGCGCGCCCTTCTTCGCCGCCGTGATGCTGGCCTTCCTGCTCTGGTTCCTGATCTTCTCGGTGGTGAACTACCTGCTGATGGGCACGATCGAGGAGCGCTCCAACAAGATCTTCGACTCGCTGCTGACCTCCGTGAAGCTGCCGGACATGCTGGCGGGCAAGCTGCTGGCAGTGCTGGCTGTTGCGCTGACGCTGATGGGCGTCTGGGTGATCGGCGCGGTCGTTGTCGGCAATGCCTTTTCCGGCGTCATGCCGCCCGAAGCGCGCGAAATGCTGTTCACCGTGGTCAGTGCCATTGCCAAGCCCAGCCTGCTCGTCCCGGCCGTGCTGAGCTTCATCCTCGGCTACCTCATGTATGGCGCGGTCTTCCTCGCGCTGGGGTCCCTCTGCGACACGATCCAGGAAGCCCAGACGCTGATGACGCCGCTCATCGTGATGCTGATGGTGCCGATGTTCATGATCGTGGTGGCGATTTCGGATGCCGAATCCCCCATCCTGTCGGTGATGAGCTGGATCCCGGTCTTTACGCCCTTCCTGCTCATCCTGCGCGTCCCGGCCCAGCCCCCGCTCTGGGAGGTGACGGGCCTTCTGGTGATGATGGTCGCCGCGACGCTGCTGGTGCTGTGGCTCGCCTCACGGGTCTACCGGGCCGGGGCGGTGCACGGCGCGGGCGTCGGCGATGTCGGCAAGTGGTTCACCAAGCTCATTCCGGGGAAGAAGAAGGGCGAAGCCTGACCCCAAAAGAAAAACCCCTCCGGCTCGCACCGAAGGGGTCTCATCTCTACGCCAGAACTGGCGGGCTGGTGTCTATGCCAGGCCCTCGCGCTGGGCGCGCTTGCGAGCAAGTTTGCGAGCGCGGCGCACAGCTTCTGCCTTCTGGCGAGCCTTCTTCTCGGAAGGCTTCTCGAAATGCGTACGGGATTTCATTTCCCGGAAAAGGCCCTCACGCTGCATTTTCTTCTTCAGCGCGCGAAGGGCTTGTTCGACATTGTTGTCGCGGACAACGATCTGTACGATGGGTCAATCTCCATTGGTTTTGCCCGGGCCTGTCAGAGCCCGAACGGAATTCTGGCGTGAAACGACGAATGGCGGGCCTATATCACCAAATATGAGGCTTGCCTACTCCCGGAGCCAGCAATGACAGTACGACCATCACTCCAGCTTCAGGACAAGTGGCTCGATGCCCTCCTGCCCATCGTCGAAGACGAAGGCTGGACGGACCACGCCCTTACCTTATCAGCGCGCGAGGCGGGCATAAGTTCCGAAGAAAAAGCACTCGCCGCGCCGAATGGCGTTGCGGACCTGATCGAGCGCTTCTTCGACCGGGCCGAGGAAGAGATGCTGGAGACACTCGCCACCGCCGATCTTTCCGGCCTGCGCACGCATGAGCGGGTGGCAGAGGGCATCAAGGCCTGGCTCGCGGCGCTCGCGCCCTACCGGCCGGCGGTGAAGCGCGCCTCGACGCGCGGTTTCCTGCCCTGGCATGCTCCGGATGCGGCAAAACGCACCTGGAAGGTTGCCGACACGATCTGGACTGCCGCCGGCGATACCGCCACGGACTATAACCGCGAAACCAAGCGCGGCCTGCTCTCGGCCGTGCTGCCGCCCATCGTGCTGTACTGGCTGGATGAGCCGTCCGAAGACGATCTCGACACCTTCATCGAAAAGCGCCTGCAGAATGCCATGAAGCTCGGCCAGACCGGGTCGAAATTCGCCAAGCCGGCGCTCGAGCTGCTCGACCGGCTGCGCGGGCGGGGCTGATCAGGCCCCAAGCAGGTCGTAAACCGCCAGAAGGTGGTACTCATACCGTCTGAAATCCTCAGCCGTCCTGCCGCCCTTGCTGACGTCATAGGCGGCAAAGGTCGGGCAGGCGGATGCGCCGAAGAAGGCGAAGTTGATATGCACCGGGCTGAGCAGGTCATCGATCGACCGGCCGGAAAACAGCGTCTGCCGCGCATCTCCAAAAGCTGTTTGAGGCGCGTTGGACGTCACCGACAACATGTACCGCGTGTCCTGCATGCGTCCGCCAGACCCATACTGACGGCCGGGATCCGACCGGGAGCGGCCGTCGCCTTTTGCCAGGCGCCCATCCATGCCGGCTGTGTAGACTTCATCGAAATAGCGCTTCAGCGACCAGGGCAGCCCCATCGAATTCAGGGGAAACTGGACAATGATCAGACCGGCCCAGAGCTGGTTGCCGATTTCAGTTTCCAGGTCCCAGGCCGACTTCGTTTCCACGCAGCGCACCGGGCAATCCCTGGCCGCGAAGAAATCGGCGGCGAAGGCGGTGAGAGCGGCGTTGAGCTTGCCGGGGGAGGTCGGGAAGGGTTGATGGCCGTTGATCAGCAGAATGTTGGTCATCCGGCCCAGCAAGCAGGCCTGGACCTGCGGCGCAACCGTCCCGCTGACGGAACGCGGTGTATGGGCCCGGTCCGGTTCAATCCTGAGCAGACTGCCTCTCGCCTTGCGCCGGGCGGCCGGTCAGCTGACGGGCCGGATAATGACCGCCTGGAAGCTTCGATAGCCGCGTTCGCGTTCGTTGGCGGTCTGGCGGAAGGCGCGATACTCACCGATGGGCGTTGCCTCGAAACCGAGCGCCTGCAGCCGATCGGCAACCGCCTGTGCTCGGCGGATTGCCAGACTGCGATTGTCGAACCGCTGCACCTCGCCCGAGGTCGAAGCGTAGCCGACGACTTCCACCGCCCCGGCGCCCCAGCGCTGCAGGGCCCAGACGCTGTCGCCAAGCACCGATTCGCCCTGGTCGCTGATCTCGGCGCTACCGGTTTCGAACGCGATCGCAGGCAATTCGCTGACGGGCGGGATGATGACCACAGTCCAGTTTGCGAAATTCGAGGACATTCGCGATTCTATGGTCCTGAAGGCTGACAGGGAAAGCGTGTCCGTCGGCTTGGCGAAAATCGTCGCGCGCAGGGCGTTGCTGTCTATGTCTGCCGCTGTGTATTCGAACGGGATAGCTGCGCGCAGTGCGCTTGCACCCTGGCTCTGTCGGGTCATCGACTCCAGACGGGATATCTCTTCCCTGAGCGGCGCACCGATGGAACTATCAGCCAGGCGCATGAAGCTTTCGGTTTCCAACGCCTTGTCCTCATCCACGAGAACCTGGTCGAGATCGACAAGGACCGGCCGGCCAAGCTCCGCCGAGAGTTTCTCCGCGAGGCTTGCTTCCGCGCCCGCGACCTGCTGGCGCGTGCGCACGGTTGCCTGCACCATGAGGTCGCCGTCCTTCGGAAAGGAGACCGACACATCCGCCACGCGGGCCCTGCTCTCCTGGAACGGTTCGAGTAGCGATGACTTCACCAGGTTCAGCACGCGCGTTTCGTAGGCGATATCACGCAGCGCCAGGCCGAGTGGAATCGATAGGGCGGCAAACACCGACACGATCAGCGCCGTCTGCCAGAGCGTGCTCTTCGAGCCGTGCCCGGCGCCGAAACTGTAGAGCCGCGACAGGATGGTTACCGACAGGGCAATCGCCAGCAAATTGGTCATGAAAAGGAAAAAGGCCCCGCCCGCAATCGACAGCGACCCAATTGCGAGGCCAAAGCCGGTCACCGCCAGGGGCGGCATGAGGGCGGTCGCGATGGCAACGCCGACAATCGTCTCTCCCTTGCGGTTGATTACCGCATAGCCGCCCGCCAGTCCGGAAAAGACGGCAACGAGAAGGTCGAAGAAATTCGGCCGCGTGCGGGCGAGGATTTCCGGTGTTGCATCGCTCAATGGCGAAACCAGCGTGATCAGAAAGGAGATTGCAATTGCTGCAACTGTTCCGCATCCCATGGACAGCATGCCCCGCCGCAGGGCCGGCCAGTCCAGGATGCTGAGCGAAAAGCCCATCAGCATGATTGGTCCCATGAGCGGCGAAATGAGCATGGCGCCGATGATGACGGCCGGTGACGAGAGCAGGAGGCCGAGCGTCGCGATTGCGCAGGACATCACGATCATGAAGACATACCGGCCGGACAGCAGGCCTTCGCTGCGCACATGCTCGATGACTTCAGCATGGTCGATGCTGTTCGACATCTTGCGCAGTAGCCAGCGGAACTGGATGCGCAGGGCCTTGAGCGGTCGGCTGAACGTGGATTTTTCTTCAGCCATTCAGGCTCCCCGAAGTGATCGCCATCAAACATATCCTGGTAATGGGAATTGGCTATATTGTGGCCGCATAAGGCTTTGCCCCTATTGGGGAGCGGTGGCTTGAGCCGCTAGTGTCGCAGCATGTCATCCAGCGACCCGACCCCGCCTGAGCCCGCGCCGCCGCATTATGCGCTTAGCCGGCGGCTGACGCTGCCATTGCTGGTGCTTTACGGTCTCGGCGTCACGATCGGGGCTGGGATTTACGTTCTCATCGGGCTGACGGCCGAAGAAGCCGGCATGTACGCCCCGCTCTCCTTCCTGCTGGCGGCGGCCATCGTCACCTTCAGCGGGCTGAGCTATGCCGAGTTCAGCACCCACTATCCGGTCAGCGCGGGCGAGGCGGTCTTTGTCGAGAGCGGGCTCGGCCTGCCATGGCTGACCCTGCTGGTCGGCCTGACCATTGCGCTGGCTGGGCTGGTCTCGGCGGCCACGGTGTCGATTGGGGCTGCCGCCTATATCGAGCAGCTTGTGCCCGTGCCGCCGGCCCTGCTGATTGCCGTGATTGTGCTTGGCCTCGGCGTGCTGGCAGCCTGGGGCATTCTGGAATCGGTCGCGATCGCGGCGGCCTTCACCCTGATCGAGATTGGCGGGCTGGTCTTCGTCGTCGCTTATGCCGTGACCGCCCATCCGGACCTGCTGTCGCGGGCCGGCGAACTCGTCCCGCCGCTGGAGCTGTCTGTCTGGACCGGCATCGCATCCGGCGGTCTGATCGCCTTCTTCGCCTTTGTCGGCTTCGAGGACCTTGTAAATGTCGCCGAGGAGGCAAAGGCGCCGCAGAAAAACATGCCGCGCGCCATCCTCTACACGCTGGCCATCTCGACGCTGCTCTATCTTGCCGTGACGTCTGTCATTGTGCTGGCCGTGCCGCTGGATGCGCTGCGCCAGTCGACCGCGCCGCTGACGCTTGTCTTTGGCGCGGACGCGGATGTCGCGCGCGGCGGGCTTGCGCTGGTTGCCGGAATTGCAGCGCTCAATGGCATACTGATCCAGATGATCATGGCCTCTCGCGTGCTCTACGGCCTGGCGGACAGGGGGCGCCTGCCGCCGGTACTGGCGCGGGTCAATCCCATGACGCGCACGCCGCTGGTCGCGACAGGCTTCGTCGTGGCGGCGACGCTTGTCCTCAGTCTCCTGCTGCCGGTGCAGGCGCTTGCGCAGACGACATCGGCGCTGGTCCTTAGCGTCTTTGCCATCGTGAACTTCGCGCTGGTCCAGCTGAAGCGTAAGGGCGACAGACCCGCCCCCTGGGTGTTCAGCGTGCCCGACTGGGTGCCGTGGGTGGGGCTGGTATCCTGCCTCGGCCTGCTCTCGACGTCTCTGCTCTGACGGCCCCGCGCCTTACGAGGCGCGCCCGGTCCGCCAGACGACATGGCCCATCTTGCGGCCAGCCTTCGCCTCGCGCTTGCCATAAAGGGTGAGCACGGCATCCTCGGTATAGGTTTCGGGCGGGGCGAGGGCTTCCTTGCCGAGCAGGTTGCGCATTTCCGCGTCGAAGACGCGTGTCACCGGGCCGAGCGGCCAGCCGGCAACTGCGCGGATATGCTGTTCGAACTGGCCCGTGAGGCACGCTTCCGGCGTCCAGTGGCCGGAATTGTGGACACGGGGGGCGACTTCATTGGCGAGCAGCGTGCCGTCTTCCAGCACGAAGAGTTCCAGCGCCATCACGCCGACATGGCCGGTCTCCCGGGCGAGCGTTTCGGCAAGGCTGCGGGCACGCTCGATGATGTCTTCGCCAAGGCCGCATGGCGCGATGGACGTGCGCAGGATGCCGCCGGAATGGTCGTTCATGCTGGGATCGAACGCGGCGGTCGTTCCGTCGTCCGTGCGCGCGATCACAACAGAGATCTCCCGTTCGAACGGCACGAAGGCTTCCAGCACGGCGGGCACGTCGCCGATGGCGCGATAGGCCGCGGCGAGGTCGTCACCCGTCTTCAGCCGGACCTGTCCCTTGCCGTCATAGCCGTCACGGCGCGTCTTGAGCAGGCCTTCACCGCCGAGCAGGGTGAGCGCCTTTTCCAGATCATCGGCGGAGTCCACCGCTTCGAAATGGCCGGTCTCGATCCCGATGGAATTGAGGAAACGCTTCTCGCTCAGCCGGTCCTGCGAGACCTCCAGGGACTTTGCGCCCGGCCGGACGATGGCGCCCTTTTTCAAGAGGAACTCGACGGAGGCGACCGGGATGTTCTCGAATTCATAGGTGATGGCATCGCAGGCCCTGGCGAAGGCTGTCAGCGTGTCCTCATCCTCATAGGCGGCCTGCCAGTGTTTGGCGGCGACGCGCGCAGCAGGCGGATCATCCTCCGGGGCTAGGATGTGCACGTCAAAGCCGAGCCGGGCTGCTGCCGAAGCGAGCATGCGGCCAAGCTGACCGCCGCCAAGGATGCCGATCACGGCGCCTGCCGGCAGGGCAGTCATCCTTCCGGAACCTCTGCCACACTCTCGGTCTGTGCCTGGCGGAAGGCATCGAGCTTCGCCGCGACGGCCGGGTCGTCCAGCGCAATGATGGAGGCCGCGAGGATGCCGGCATTCGCCGCGCCCGCCTCGCCGATGGCCAGCGTGCCGACCGGGACACCTTTCGGCATCTGGACAATCGAGAGCAGGCTGTCCTGTCCGCTGAGCGCGCGTGACTGCACCGGTACGCCGAGCACAGGCAGCGGGGTCATGGCGGCGGTCATGCCGGGCAGGTGAGCGGCCCCGCCGGCGCCGGCGATGATCACCTTGAGGCCACGGCCCTTTGCAGCCTTCGCATAGTCGGCCAGCCGGTCCGGCGTACGGTGCGCCGAAACGATCCGCGCTTCATGCGCCACGCCAAGCGTTTCAAGCATTTCGCAGGCAAGCTTCATCACCGGCCAGTCAGACTGGCTGCCCATGATGACACCGACAACGGGATCCCGTTCGCTCATTTGGCCCCCTTTCAGGAAGCGGCCCAAAATAGGCGAGGGCCTTGCCCCGTCAAGCGGCTGTGATCGCTGGATGCACAAGGCAGTTTGGCGTATAGGAATCGTATGGGGAATGAGACAGGTAATGGCAGGCAGACCAAGGTGAAATCCACGCCCGGATCACCCGCCATGGACCTGCTGAATGCCCTCGGCGTCGACCTGTCTGACCACGATGTTGCGGCCCGTGCGGCCTTTCGCGCGCTGGCCGAAGAGGTCATCTGGCTGCGTGAGGAAGAGGCGCGCCTGCGCCACCGGCTCGATGCGGTCGAAGCGCTGGCCGACCGCGATTCGCTCTGCCCGGTCTTCAACCGGCGCGCCTTCGAGCGCGAACTGATGCGCGAGATTGCACTGGCAGCCCGTCACGGCACGCCGCTCTGCCTTGTCTATATCGACCTCGACCGCTTCAAGCAGGTCAATGACCGGTTCGGCCATGCCGCCGGTGATGCCGCGCTGAAACAGGTCTGCGACATCCTTGTCTCCCAGGTTCGCCAGACTGACATTGTCGGCCGTCTTGGCGGTGACGAGTTCGGTGTGATCCTGACCCATGCCGGGCTTGCCGATGCCCGCCAGAAGGCCGATTCCCTGGTTGAGCGCATCGACCGGCTGACCGTCAGTGGCGCCGACCCCGATGCCGCGCCCGTTCAGCTTGGCGCCTCATGCGGGGTCATTGAATGGGCCGGCCAGCCCTCTGCTGATTTGCTTATTGCAGAAGCCGACGAAGCCATGTTTCGCGCCAAGACTGCCCGGAAATCAGCCAGGGTCTGAAAGAGTCGTTTTCTGGCTCGATTTTCATCTGAATCCCCGTGACCAGTCCGATTTCTTGTGGTTTACTGTGATCCGAAAGACACAGTTTTTCAGCAGCAAGCAAGGAGGTTGATCTATGTCAATCCAAGGTCGTATCGAAGAACTTCACACGCGCCATCGCAAGCTTGATGAGGCCATTGAAGAAGAACAGAAGCGTCCTGCTGCCGATGAGATCCGACTGCATGATCTCAAGAGGAAGAAACTGAAGATTAAAGAGGAACTGGTCACTCTCCGCCCGAACTAGGCAAGACCAGACCGGCGTACCCTGATCCGGACGGTCTGATCCTGCCGGATCAGGAGACACCATGGAAAAACCTGTCACACTCATTCTCGGCCTCGGGCTTCAGACCGGCGAGGCGATCGCCCGGCGCTTTTGCGAAGCCGGGCACGCCGTGATCGCCTGCGACCCGCAGCCCAAGCGCGTCGAACGCGTTGCTGACAATCTGCGCGACCGGGCCATCGTCCAGCATGAAGAGCTGCACACCCGGATCGGCCTCAAGAACTGCCTGTCCACTGCGATCGAGGCCTATGGCCAGGTCGACCACCTTATCTGCATTCCGCCGGTCGCACCTGCCATGCCCCTGACCGAGCTGGAAACCGGAGAGTTCGACAAGCTGCAGCTTCGGGCTGTGCGCGGCGCGGTGATGACGCTGCAGATTTTCGAGAAGCATGTCGCTGCGCGCGTCGAGGAAGCCGGCGATACGATGGGCCGCCGCGCCCAAATGGGGACGGTCACCTTCATCATGTCGCTCTCGGCAAAGCAGATGAATTACGGGGACTTCGGCGATGCCGTTGTCCAGAATGCCATTCTCGGCGTGATGCAGGCCGGCGCCGTGGAGCTGGCGCCAAAGCGCATCCGGGTCAATGCGATCTGCGCGCTGCGCCCGCGCGCCGAAAGTGTCGAGAGCGAATGGTTGAAACGGCGCACGCCAATGGGCCGCGCCAGCCAGCCGGACGAGATCGCCGATGCTGCGCTCTACCTGTCGCAGCCGGCCAGCGCGATCATAACAGGCGAGACCCTGGTCATGGATGGCGGGCGAACGCGCCTGTCCGGCCTGATCGAGGTCGACGAGTAAGGGGCCTCATCCTCATCACATCAGAGGTCCCAAGTAGAAGCCCCGCAAGCGTCAGCTTGCGGGGCTTT
The DNA here is from genome assembly GCF_003576285.1 of Henriciella mobilis. Lineage (NCBI taxonomy): Bacteria > Pseudomonadati > Pseudomonadota > Alphaproteobacteria > Hyphomonadales > Hyphomonadaceae > Henriciella > Henriciella mobilis. Next base: position 717,870 of record NZ_QWFX01000006.1, read on the forward strand.
GTCTTTCTGGCCTGGCGGCCAGCCTATTTTTTCTTCGGGTGCAGGATCACCGGCATCCAGGTGTAGCCCTTCACGAAGGAGTGCGGGGTGCGCTCCGGCTCGTCGAGCACTTCGATATGCTCGAAACGCTCCATGATCTCTTCCCACAGGATGCGCAGCTGCAGCTCGGCGAGGCGGTTGCCTACGCAGCGGTGGATGCCAAAGCCGAAGGAGAGGTGGTTACGGGCCTGCTTGCGGTCGATGATCAGTCGGTTTGGATCTTCGTCCCAGAAGCGCTCATCGCGGTTGCCGGAGACGTACCACATGGCGATCTGGTCGCCTTTCTTGATCGTCTTGCCGTGCATCTCGACATCTTCCAGCGCGGTGCGGCGCATATAAGCAAGCGGCGTCTGCCAGCGGATGACCTCGGACACCATGTTCGGGATGATCGAGGGGTCGGCCTTCAGCTTGTCATACTGGTCCGGCCACTTGTTCAGCGTGTAGACCGAGGCGGTCATCGAGTTCCGCGTCGTATCGTTGCCGCCGACAATGAGAAGGATGACGTTGCCGAGCAATTCCATCGGCGTCATGTTCCGGGTCTTCTCGCCATGCGCGAGCAGGCTGATCAGGTCATTCTTCTGCGGTTTGGCGCCGCGTTCCTGGAAGATGCCCATGAAGGTGGTCAGGCATTCCATGAGTTCCTGTTTCCACTGGTCGAGGCCGCCGGGGCAGATGTCCGGATTGTGCGGGTTGACCGCGACATCCGACCAGCGTGTCAGCTTCCGGCGCTCCTCGAACGGGAAGTCGAACAGGGTGGCGAGCATCATCGTGGTCAGTTCGATGGAAACATTGTCGACCCAGTCGAACGGCTCGTTCACAGGCAGCGAATCCAGCAGGCCCTGCGTGCGCGAGCGGATCAGCGGTTCGAATTCCTTGAGCATGTTCGGCGCAACGGCTGGCTGCACGGTCTTGCGCTGCTCTGAGTGGCGCGGCTCGTCCATGGCGATGAACATGGGCAGCTCGAAATCCTCGAAGCCTTCGCCGAGCGTGATGCCTCCATATTCCCAGGATGAGGAGAAGCGCTTGTGGTCGATATCGACCGCCTGGACGTCCTCATAGCGCGTCACCGACCAGTACGGACCGGAGAAGCTGTCCGGCGTGTAGTGAACCGGATCATTGTCGCGCAGCCACTTGAAGAATTCCCAGTGCGCATCGCGGCGCCAGAGTTCCGGGTCGAGAATGTCGAAGGTCGACATGTCGACCTCTTCCGGGGACGGAATGGGGGCGTCCCGGTCGAGGTGGAACTCCATCAGCTTTTCGCGGATGGTCGACTTCGGACGCTCGAGATTATGACGAACCGTGGTTGCTGTGTCAGCCATGAAGATGCCTCCTGATGGTCCGGTCTTTGCCGGTTGGTTTTCTCGTTTGAAGGGACTTTACCACAGACAATTTAAGAAAACCATGACGCCTGCGTCATTTTTTCGTCAGTAGCGTTCGGCGCGGGCTTTTGCGATGGCGGATTCGATGGCCGCGTGCAGGGATTTTCGCTCGCGCGGGCTCAGGAAACGCCCAATGACATAAGCCGTCCGGCCATGGGCAAGGCGCAGCTCGCTCGGCTTGCGCTCGGGATAGGCCAGCGACAGCCGGGTGAACGCCGTCGGCAGGTGGACTTCCTTGCGATCCTGGCCTGGCCGGGCATGGGTCAGCCGGATGGTCTCGGCTGTTACGCGCACCGTCGTCTCTTCCTTGAGGTTCTGGAAATTCTTGCGAAAGGCGAACCAGATGGCGAGGGCGTCTAGGCCGAACCAGCCAAGGACGGGGAAGGCGCCCATGGACAGGAACATGATCCCGCCAAGAAAGCTCATGCCGCCAACAAGGCTCATGATAACGAGAAAGGCACGCGGACTGAGCGCGACATTCGGGGTCAGTGTCGCGTCGAAATAGACGGTGGAGGGCGTCTCGCTCATCGGCTCCTATTTTATGCCTGGCCGGGCAGGCGGCAAGTGAAGGCTTGATAAGGCTGGTGCGGCATTTACACCGCTGGGGTCAGGACCTGAGAATTTTGTCGTGGAGGCAAGCGGATGACCAAGGCATGCAAGGAAAAAGGCGCAGAGCGGGCAAATGCCCGGTCAAGCGGTTTGACGCGGCAAGGCGACGGTCAGCCGGTTGAGGCGTCCCGCCATCACCACGCCGGGCAACGGTCTTTGACCCGCTGGCTACGTTGCCGCCGCTTGAAAGGCCTCGGCCTTCCATCGCGTCGGCGCCTTGCCAGCAGCCAAAACTCCGCCGCCCGCCGCGGCAAAATTAACAGGCCCTGACCCTGGCCATGACAAAGACACCTGCGAAACCCGCCCCGAAAAAGCGCAAGAAGCGCGCTGCCCCGACGCTCGGACCGGAGAAGACGGCCCGGCTCTTTGCCGCGCTCGCCGAGGATCGCCCGGCGCCGAAGACCGAGCTTGAGTATCACAATCCCTATACGCTGGTCGTCGCGGTCGCGCTGTCGGCGCAGGCGACCGATGTCGGCGTCAACAAGGCGACGAAGAAACTCTTCAAGGTCGCCGACACGCCGGAGAAGATGCTCGAACTCGGCGAAGAGGGCGTTGCCGAGCACATCAAGACGATCGGCCTGTGGCGCAACAAGGCGAAGAATGTCATCGCGCTCTCGCAGCTGCTTGTCGACGAGTATGGCGGCAAGGTGCCCGAGACGCGCGAGGAGCTGACCAAATTGCCCGGCGTCGGACGCAAGACCGCGAATGTCGTTCTGAACGAGGCGTTCGGGCATGAGACCATCGCCGTGGATACGCACATTTTCCGCGTCTCCAACCGCACCGGCCTCGCGCCCGGCAAGACGCCGGACGAGGTCGAGGCGCAACTGGAGCGCGTGACACCGGATGAGTTCAGGAAGGGCGCCCATCACTGGCTGATCCTGCACGGGCGCTATGTCTGCACCGCGCGAAAGCCCAAATGCTGGGACTGCGTCATCGCCGACATCTGCAAGTTCAAGGACAAGACGCCTGACCCTGCGAGGAAGGCGAAGACGTCCGACCTTGGGCCGAAAGGTCCTTAGCGCGGTGCGCGCTTGGCCAGGATGCGCTGCAGGGTGCGGCGGTGCATGTTTAGGCGGCGCGCGGTTTCCGAGACGTTGTGATTGCACAGCTCGTAGACGCGCTGGATGTGTTCCCAGCGCACACGGTCGGCCGACATCGGGTTTTCCGGCGGCTCCGGCATGCCCTCGCCTGTATTCACCAGCGCGCGGATGATGTCCTCGACCTCTGCCGGCTTGGCGAGATAATCGGCGGCGCCGGCCTTCACGGCGGCAACGGCGGTGGCGATGGCGCCGTATCCGGTCAGGATGACGGCGCGGGCTTCGGGACGATAACGGTGCAGCGTTTCGACCACGTCGAGGCCCGACCCGTCTTCAAGGCGCAGGTCCAGCACGGCGAAGGCCGGCGGGTTCATGCGGCAGATGTCCTTGGCTTCGGCGGCCGAAGACACGGCAGAAACAAGGAAGCCGCGCTGGGTGAGGGCCCGGCCGAGGCGCTGCAGGAAGGGGCCATCATCATCGAGGACGAGGCACGTCCTGTCTTCGACGTCCTTCAAGGCCTCATGAAGTTTTACGGTGACGTTATAGTCCATCAGATTCGCTCTCCACTTGCGGACTATTTATCTGCATGCGGTCAGATTCCAAGGATTCGAGTGCTTTTCGTGGCCAGACCGCCTGAACGATTGCGCCATGTCTTGGCGGAATCCTGTTTCGCGTCGCGATCCGCCCGCCTGTGCGCTCGATCAGCGTCTTGGCAATGAAGAAGCCAAGGCCCATGTCGCCGCCGCCCAGATGCGCCTCGCTGCGCTGGGAGACATAGGGCTCGCCCAGCTTCGGCATGACCTCTGCGGCAAAGCCCGGCCCGTCATCGGTTATGGTCACCATGAACTGGTGGCCGGTCCAGCTCGCGACGGCCCGGACCTGGCTGTCGGCAAAGCTGACGGCGTTCTCGATGAACGCGCCAAGCGCGTGCAGGATTTCCGGACTGCGCCGGATCATCGGGACGCGCGCCTCGCCGCCATCGCCGGGCGCATAGGTCACCCGCAACTCGACGCCCAGCCCCTTGAAGGGCGCGGCGGCCTCCTCGACCAGCGCGCTGAGCGGCATATTGGCGTGGACGATATCCTCGGCCTCGCGGGCCCGGCTCAGCTGGCCGAGGATTTCCCGGCAGCGTTCGGCCTGTTCGGCGATCAGCTGGACATCCTCACGGCGCGGGTCTTCATCCTCGAGGTCGCCTGACAGCTCCCGCGCGACAAGGTGGATGGTGGCGAGCGGCGTGCCGAGTTCGTGGGCCGTCATGGCGGCCATGGCGCCGAGCGCGGACAGGCGCTGTTCGCGCGCCATAACGACAGAGGCCGCATCGAGCGCGCGCACCAGCCGGGCTTCGTCTTCATTCAGGCGGGCAGACGAAATCACGAAAAAGAGCACCCCGATGCCAAGCGCTGCGAAATGTCCCCATTCGAAAAGCGGCGGCAGGGTGAAGACCTGGTCTGTCCGCCATGGCAGGCCGTAGGAAGAAAGCGGCATCAGGGCAGCGCAACTGATCGCCAGCAGCGATATGATGACGGAGAAACGCGGCCTGAGGCTGGTGGCTGCAACCGTCACGGGCGCCAGGAGGAAGAGAAGGAAGGGGTTGGACAGCCCGCCTGTCAGGGTGATCAGCATGGCCAGCTGCACCGTGTCGAACGCCAGCTGCAGCGTGGCTTCCCAGCCCTTTAGGAGCACCTGCTCGCGCATCGCGAAGGACAGGAAGACATTCAACCAGGCCGAGGCGGCAATGACTGTCAGGCACAGGCCGAGCGGCATGTCGAAGCCGAGAATGAACTGTACCACGACGACGGCCGCCGTCTGACCCGCCACGGCCAGCCAGCGCAGCGTGACAAGAGTGCGCAGCCGGGCGCGTCCGCGCGCGGCATCGACGCCGGCGAGCCCGGTCGGCAGCAGGCTGTAGAGCGCCTGCTCGAACCCTTCCCGATTGACTGTGACGTCGTCCATTGAACTCCTGCGACACTGTTTCGCGTGAGACGCCCGCTTGAAGCAGCCCCGTTCGCGCGACATACATTCGGCCATGAAACCGTTTCACACAATCTCTGTGGCGCTGGCCGCCCTTCTCGTCGCCTGTAGCGGTGAACAGCCGGTGAAGACAACGGCCGGCGGATCGCTGGCAAGCTGTACAACCCGCTCCTATGAAGAAATAGGAGGGCCGTTCACCCTGACAAACCAGGATGGCGTCGAGGTCACCGAGGAAGACTTCAAAGGCCGGCCGACCCTGATCTATTTCGGCTTTACCTACTGCCCGGATGTCTGTCCGGGTACGCTGGTCGGCATTGCCAATGCCTACCGGTCCCTGCCGGAGGATATCGAGCCGCCGCAGACCTTGTTGATCAGCGTCGACCCGGAGCGCGATACGCCGGAAGCGCTGAAGACCTATGTCGCCAGCAATGCGTTTCCCGACAACCTTGTCGGCCTGACGGGCACGCCGGAGCAGATCGCGGCTGTCGCGGATGAGTTCTTCGTCGGCTATGACCGGATCGAGACGCCTGAAAGCGCCGGCGACTATACGATGGACCACACCTCGCTTCTCTATCTGATGGACGAGGACTGGAAGCTGAAGACCTTCTTCGCCGAGGGCGATTCCAACCCCGAGGACATGGCCACCTGTCTGGCACAACTGTTGCGGCAGTAGCTGCGCATTGCAATTTGGGATAATTGTGCGCATATGTTGCAGTGCAACATGAGAGGTTGGTCGAGTGCTTTACACGCTGGTGGAAATGAACAAGGCGGCCATGGCGCCGTTGCGGCTGCACGCCAAGGCGGCGCATTCAATCTGGACCTCGCCGACGAACCCCTTCCGAGAATCGCAGTTTGCCCGGTCCATTTCGGCCGCGACGAGCGTGTTCGAGCGCGCTACCCGCTATTACGGCAAGCCTGAGTGGCAGATCCCGACGACTGAGATCAATGGCCGTACGCTTGAAGTTGTCCCGCGCACCGTCTGGGCGTCGCCCTGGTGCCAGCTTGTCCATTTCGACACCGAGGATGCGCCGAAGAACCGGCCGGAACTGCTGATCGTCGCGCCGCTCTCGGGCCACTATGCGACCCTGCTGCGCGGAACGGTCGAGGCCTTCCTGCCGACGCATGATGTCTACATCACGGACTGGACCGATGCGCGAATGGCGCCGATCTGGTTCGGCCGCTTCGATCTCGATGATTATATCGACCATATCCGCGACATGCTGGACTTCCTCGATGCTGGCGTTCACGTGCTGGCGGTCTGCCAGCCGGGCCCCCCGGTCCTCGCGGCGATCGCGATGATGGCCGAGGATGGCTCGCCGGACCTGCCTGCCACGATGACTTTCATGGGCTCGCCAATCGATGCGCGCCGCTCGCCGACCGTGCCGAACAAGCTGTCCGAAGAGCGCAGCCTCGACTGGTTCCGCTCCAAGATGATCCACACCGTTCCCGCACCCTGGCCCGGCGCGTTCCGCCGGGTCTATCCGGGCTTTGTCCAGCTCACCTCCTTCATGCACATGAACTGGGACCGCCATGTCGATGCCCAGCACCGCTTCTTCGAGCACCTTGTCGAAGGCGACGAGGACAGCGCCGACAAGCACAAGGTGTTCTACGACGAATACCTGTCGGTGCTCGACCTGACCGAAGAATTCTACATCCAGACCATCGAGCGCGTCTTCCAGAAGGCGCTGCTGGCGCGCGGCGAATACCGCTATCGTGATGAGCGCCTGGTCAAGCCGGGCGCCATCGAGACGGTCGGCCTGATGACGGTCGAGGGTGAGCTGGACGACATTTCCGGCATCGGCCAGACGCAGGCCGCGCATGACCTCTGCACGCGCATCCCGGACAAGATGAAGGAAGACTACATCCAGCCGGGTGTCGGCCATTACGGCGTCTTCAACGGCTCACGCTTCCGCAAGGAAATCGTCCCGCGCGTCATCAAGTTCCAGGAACACGTGACCGGATCGAAGAAGTAGCGGCTTCCCCTTGCCGGGCCGTAAAACTGGTTGGTGAGAGCGGTCGGGCCTTACTCTCCCATGCCCCGCACCTCGGCTTCGGCCTCCAGCGTCAGCGGTTCCTCGCGGCCTTCAACGTCGAAATAGAAGGTAATGTTGGCCGTATCGCCTGCTGCCAGTGCCTCATCGACGCCGAAGAACATCAGATGGTCGCCGCCGCGGTCGAGTTTCAGCGTATCGCCGGCCTTGAGGTCCCAGCCATCGACCGGGCGCATCTGCATCCGGTCGTCCACCATCGCCATTGTGTGCGTTTCGACAGTCGTGGCCACGTCGCTGCTGACCCCTGTCAGCCTGACATCGCCGCCTTCAACCGATATCTCGATCCCGCCCATCGTGATGTCACGCCCGGCGATCGGGGCCATGATGAAGGCATCGCTATAGGACAGGACCGGCTCGCCATCAGGGGCAGTCGAGGCTGGCTGGCAAGCCGCGAGCAGAGCGGGGGCGAGGAGAAGGGCGGCGAGGCGCATGGGGGACATCCTTTTTGGAAGCCCCATGCATCTCACGAGCTTATGGCTGCCAGAAGCCGACGATCTGCCGCACCTCGTCCATGATCGGCTCGGCAATCGCATTGGCTTTCTCCGCGCCCTTGCGCAGGGCCGCATCGATCTCGCCGGGATTGTCCATCAGCTCGCGCATGCGGGCGGTGATGGGCGACAGGTGATCGACTGCAAGTTCGGCGAGCGCAGGCTTGAACGTGCCAAAGCCCTTGCCGCCATATTCGGCCAGCACCTGCTCATCACTCATATTGGCCAGCGCGCCATAGATGCCAACGAGATTGGCGACTTCCGGGCGGCCCTCGAGACCTTCGACATCGCTCGGCATGTCGCCAAGCGTGTCGGTCTTGGACTTCTTGATCTTGCGCGCAATGGTGTCGGCATCGTCAATCAGGTTGATCCGCGAATTCTCTGCCGGATCGGACTTCGACATCTTCTTGGTGCCGTCCTTGAGGCTCATGATCCGCGCGCCGGGGCCTTCGATCAGGGCTTCAGGCAGGGGGAAGAAATCCGGCGCGTCAAAGTCCCGGTTGAAACGGTCGGCAATGTTGCGCGACAGCTCGAGGTGCTGCTTCTGGTCCTCGCCAACGGGCACATGCGTCGCCTTGTAAGCAAGAATGTCGGCGGCCTGCAGGACCGGATAGTTAAACAGGCCGACGGATGCGCGCTCGGCGTCCTTGCCGGATTTTTCCTTGAACTGGATCATCTTTTCGAGCCAGCCCATGCGCGCGACACTGTCGAAGACCCAGGTCAGTTCGGTATGCGCGCGCACGGATGACTGCACGAAAAGCACTGACTTCTCCGGATCGACGCCGCTTGCCATCATGGCGGCCGCGATCTGGCGCGTCTGGTTTGCGAGCGCCTTTGTGTCGTACGGCATGGTGATGGCGTGCAGGTCGACGACGCAGTAAACACAGTCCCAGCCAGCATCCTGAAGCCTGGCGAATTTCTTCAGGGCACCGAGATAATTCCCCAGATGGAGGTTCCCGGTGGGCTGGATGCCGGAAAAGACCCGCTGGGGCCCGGCATAGGTCGAGGTCTGTTCGTCAGTCATGCGCGGGCCAATAGCGCAAGCGCCCCGATACGCCTAGCCCCCGATTGCGCTCAGCCTTTGCGGGCGGGTTTCAGTTCGCTTGGCCGGATGGCGCCGAAGACGAGGGCGAAGACGCCATAGGCGAACAGGCCGGTAAAGCCGATGACGACGGCGGCGAGGAATTTCGAGTCCAGCGTATAGCTCGCAATGAGGTCGGTGCGGGCCGCGAGATACCAGAGCAGGGCAGCGAGCGCAGCTGATGCCGCCAGTACCGAAGCCAGCCGGCGGAGCAGCGGTGCCCCCGGCGCATACCAGTTGCGCCGCCCGAGGCCAAGGAAGAGCAGGCCTGCATTCACCCAGGCCGCCGTGCTGGTCGCAATGGCAAGGCCCGGAAAGCCGTCCATGCCCTGGGACTTGAGGAAGAAGAAAAGACTCGCCCCGAGCACGGTGTTCACACCCACCGAGACAAGCGAATAGGCCATCGGCGTCTTTGTGTCCTCGCGGGCGAAAAAGCCGGGCGCGAGCACCTTGATCAGCACGAAGGCCGGCACGCCCCAACCAAAGTGGAAAAGTGCGCGGGCCGTCTGATGCGCGTCGGCGGAGGTGAAATCCCCGCGCGTGAAGAAGCTGTCGACAAAGAGGAAGGGGGCGGCCATCAGCGCGGCGGCGGCCGGCACGGTCAGCGCCATGGCGAGGCCGACGCCATTGTCCATCACCGACTGGCTCTGCACCTGGTCGTCCGAGCGCGCCGCACGGGCAAGGCGCGGCAGGATGGCAAGCCCGACCGCAACACCAACGAGGCCGAGCGGCAGCTGGTAGAGGCGGTCGGCGGAATAGAGCCATGTCTTGGCGCCGGTCTCGAAACTGGCGAGGGCCTGGCTGACGAGGATGTTGATCTGCATGCCGGAGGCGGCGATCGTGCCGGGCACGGCCAGGGCTGCCACCCGTTTTACGCCGGGGGTCAGCTTCGGAAAGCCAAGCCGCAGCCGGATTTTCTGGCGCGAGACTCCATACCAGAGCAGGATGACCTGCAGGAGGCCGGCCACCGAGACAGCGACCGCGAGCGAGCGCGCAATCTCGTAATTGTTGCCGCCGATAAAGGCGCCGATGAGAAGGGAAAAATTCAGCAGGGTCGGCGCAGCCGCCGACATGGCGAACCTGCCGCCGGAATTCAGGACGCCCGACAAAAGCGCCGCAAGCGCCATGAAGGACAGGTACGGCATGGTGATCTGGGTCAGCAGGATCGCCAGCGGGAAATGCACAGGGTCATTGCGATAGCCGCCATGCAGCAGGATCATGATCCATGGCATGGCCACCTGCGCAATGACGACAAGAAAAGCCGTCACGGCAAACAGGCCGCGCAGCGTCTCCTCCGCCAGCTTTTCGGCCGCTTCCGGCCCCTCGGCCTCAAGCGTGCGCGAATAGGCCGGCACGAATGCCTGCGCAAACGCGCCTTCGGCGAAGACGCGGCGGAACAGGTTCGGGAACATCAGCGCCGTGAAGAAAGCGTCGGCAACTGGCCCTGCGCCAAGCTTGGCGAGGATGACCACATCGCGCAGGAACCCGAGGAGCCGGCTGCCGAGCGTCCATGTCGACTGGGTCAGCGTGTTGCGCAGGACACTCATGGACTGGCGGCGTTCCCTGTTCCGAGGCCGATCAGAAACTGTCGGCGGCGTTGGCCTGTTTCAGGCTGCGCGCAGGTGTGCGCGGCGCATCCGGTTCATCGCGCTTGAGTACGGCGAGAAGTTGCTCCTGCAGTGATTCCTTGCGGGCATCGTCATAATTTTCGGGCAGTTGGACATAGAACGCATCGAAGACGCGCTCGCCATAGCTGCCGACATGCGCCGAGTGTATGGAGATGTTCTCTTCAGCGAGGACGCCCGCCACGTCATGCAACAGGCCAGGCCGGTCGCGCCCTGCAATGTCGATGACGGTATAGTCGGAGGAAACCGAGTCATCGATCTTGACCTGCGGAATGACGAGAAAAGCCGCTTCGCGCCGTGACGAGCTGTTCGGGATCGCCTTGATCGGCGCATCGCTGGTGAAGACGCGGCGCACTTCTTCTTCAAGACGCGCCAGCCGGCCCGGATCGCCGGCCGCGAAGACCCCGCCCTTGCCGTCCTGCAGGATGAAGACGTCAACGATGAAGCCGGATGGGCCGGTATAGACCTGCGCGGAGACGACGTTGGCGCCCTGCGCGGCGATCGTCCCGGCCAGCTTGGCGAACAGGCCGAGCCGGTCATGGCCGGCGACCAGCAGTGACACCCCGCCGCCATCCTCGCGCACCTTGGCCGAGATGACTGGCGTTTCGCCCTCTGCCAGCTTGCGGGCATGGTCCTCCAGCACGTCGACATCGAAACCTGTCCAGTAGGACGGGTCCATCTCCTGCATTACTTCAGGGATCTGGCCGACGCGGTTCATCAGGGCTTCGCGATTGATTGTGGCGCGTCCGGCCAGTTCGCGGGCTACGCTGCGCTCGTCCGTGCGTCCGCCGCGCAGGGCCGCTTCGGTATTATGGTAGAGGTCTTCCAGCAGTTGACCCTTCCAGGCGTTCCAGATGCCGGGGCCAACCGCGCGAATATCCGCAATCGTCAGGATGTAGAGCAGGCGCAGGCGCTCGACCGACCCGACCAGGGCGGCGAAGCGGACAATCGTGCTCGGATCGGCAATGTCGCGCTTCTGGGCGGTCTCGCTCATTTCGAGATGGTGGCCGACCAGCCAGGCGATCAGGTCCACCTCTGCATCCGGCAGACCAAGCCGCTTGCCAGCCTGAGTGGAGGTCTTCATGCCCTCGACCTGCTGGTCGCCATGGCCCTTGCCGGTATCGTGCAGCAGCATGGCCAGGTAGAGCACAAGCTTGTTGTCGATCTTCTGGAACAGGCGGTGGGCCAGTTCGAACCCTTCGCCGCCCTTGCGGTCCATCTCGGCAATGTACTCGACCGCGCGGATCGTGTGCTCGTCCACCGTGAAGTGGTGGTACATGTTGAACTGGGTCTGCGCGACAATGCCGCCAAATTCCGGCAGGAACCGGCCGAGCACATCGGCATCGTTCATCCGCCGCAGGGCAAGGCCCGGATCCGTGCCGTCGACCAGCAGGTTGAGGAAGGCGTCGCGCATCGCCGGATTGAGGCGTGTCTTCGGATTGATCAGCTTCGATTTGCGCGCCGCCATCGTCATCGCGTCGGGATGGATGTCGTAGGCGGTCTCGTCGGCAATCGCGAACAGGCGGATCAGGTTTTCCGGATGCTTGTCGAAGACCTGCACGCCCGTGACGTTGATGCGCCCGCCATCGATGACGAACCCCTCCTGGGCGAGCGGCTTGGGCGCTCCGGCGGGGATGAAGCGGCGCCAGCCCTCGGGCTTCTTGATCTGTTCGGCTTCAAGCTTGGCGGCGAGGATGCGTGTCAGGTTGCCGACATCCTTGGCGACGAGGAAATAGTGCTTCATGAAGCGCTCGACGCCGAGCTGGCCGGACCGGTCGCGGTAGCCCATGCGGGAGGCGATTTCCGGCTGCATGTCGAAGCTGAGACGCTCCTCGGCGCGGCCGGTGAGGTAATGCAGGTGACAGCGCACCGTCCAGAGGAAGCGCGCGGCGCGGTTGAAGACCGTCTCCTCATGCGAGGTGAACGGACCATTTTCCATCACCTCTTCCAGCGATTCGCCGCCATAGAGGTGCTTGGTGATCCAGAACAGCGTCTGCAGGTCGCGCAGCCCGCCCTTGCCTTCTTTCACATTCGGCTCGACGACATAACGGCTATTGCCCTGCTTGGCATGGCGCGCATCGCGTTCGGCCAGCTTGTCGGCGATGAATTCGGCCTGGTGTCCTTCGATCGCCTGCTCGCGGAATTTCTCTTCGGTTTCGCGGGCAAGATCCTCATCGCCGAACAGGAAGCGCGAATCGAGCAGCGAGGTCTTGATCGTCACGTCCTGCTTCGACAGGCGGATGCATTCTTCCGGCGTGCGGAAGGCATGGCCGACTTTTAGCCCCATGTCCCAGATGGCATAGAGCATGTATTCGATCACGCTCTCGGCATGGGCGGAGGCCTTGTAGGGACGGATGAAGAGCAGGTCGATATCGCTCGATGGCGCGAGGACGCCGCGCCCATAACCACCCGTGGCGAAGACGGCGAGCCGTTCGCCTTCGGTGGGATTGCGGGCCCGGTGCACGTGAACCGTCACATAATCGTACAGCGCATGCAGGACCTCATCCTGCACCGCTGCCAGCAGCCGCGCGGTATCGAGACCGTCTGCCCCCTGCTGCAGGCGTTCCTGCGCGATCATCCGCCCACGGAAGAGGGCGCCGTGCAGGTGGTTCAGCACTTCCTTGCGGGCGGCCTGCTCATCGCCGAGATTGTCGAGGAAGGTCGTCGTCAGCTTCACCCGCAGGGCGCGGCCGTCGATGATATTGGAAATCTTCCACTTGTTCGGCCAGGCCTTGCTCGGCAGCTTGCGGTGGACGAGGGAATTGCTGGTCTCGGTCATATCGCCCTATGTAGCGCGAATCTCACCGCTGTGACCAGCGAGCATTCAGCCGCGATCAGAGGGCCGACCGGCGCAGGGAGATCAGCGCCTGCTCGAAGAGCGGCTCGCTGGCGGCGCAGGCGATCTGCGAGCCTAGCTTCGCCTCGTTTCCGCGCCAGTCACGGGCAATCCCGCCCGCGCCCCGCACAACCGGGATCAGCGCGGCAACGTCATGGGCCTGCAACCCGGTCTCGCAGACGAGGTCGACCGAACCGCTGGCAAGGCGCGCATAGGCGTAGGCGTCGAGGCCATAGCGCGAGACGCGGGCGGTGTGGCGCAGATGCGTCCAGGCGCCCTGTTCGGCCGGGGTCATGATGAAGGGGTCAGTGGTCGCGATGATGGCGTCGCGAAGGTCGTTGCATTCGGAGACGCGAAGCTGGGTGCGTGTGGTGGCCGTTTCCAGGAAGGTGCCCGCCGGCGAGCCGACATAGCGTTCCCCCAGAAAGGGCTGGTCAATCATGCCGAGGACAGGATTGCCCTCCGGGTCGACCAGCGCGATGAGGGTCGTCCAGACGGGTAGTCCGGCGATGAAGGCGCGGGTGCCGTCGATCGGATCGATCAGCCACGTCCAGCCGGACGGGCCTTCGTGGCGGCCGAATTCCTCGCCATCGATGCCGTCATCGGGACGCTCGGCGGAGAGAATGTCGCGGATGGCCTGTTCGGCGGCCTTGTCGGCAATCGTAACCGGATCGTAGGACGCGCCCCGGCCGCCCTTGTTCTCAGTCGCAACACTCGCGCGGAAGTGGGGCTGAATCGCAGACCAGGCCGCTCGTGCGAGCCGCCTGGCCAGATCAAGTGAGGCTGTTTCGTCGAAACCTGTCTGCATGAAGAGCGGCTTTGGGCCAGCCGCCCGTCAGCGTCAAGACAGCATCAGGCAGCGCCGGAGTCGTTCTGGTCGCTTTCCAGCGCCTTGGCGAGGTCCAGCAGGCGGCGGCGCGGACGCTCACCGAGCCGGTAATAGGCGCGAACCAGTTCCAGCGTTTCCTTCTGGCTCAGAATGTCCCCGTCGAGCCGTTCGGCATCGTTGGCCGCGAGCAGGTCGTCGCCCTCCATGCCGTCGAAGAAATACTGAACAGCGACGTTCAGGGCCTTCGCCAGGTCATACAGCCTGGAAGAGGTCATGCGGTTGGCGCCGCACTCATATTTCTGGATTTGTTGAAAACGCACGCCAACCTGGCTTGCGAGTTCCTGCTGCGTTAGTCCCAGCAATCTGCGACGCCGGCGCAATCTCTTGCCTACGTGCAGATCCGTCGTGTCCGTCATGTGCGGCTCCCCTAGCTTCCGGACCCGAGTCCCGGTTTGAACAGTCTGGGGAACGGGGAGAGCAAGCTCCGTGCCGGACATGTTGTGCCAGCTTGTCGCATGCATTTTTGCAGGGATTGCACATTTGGCACTTGCATTTTGTGCGCCGCACAATATTGTAGGTAACAGCACTGCGGTGCTAACGCCTTCTGGCGTTTCCTCCCTTTACCTTATTGGCCGTGCCGCTTTGGCACGGCCCTTTTTTTATCTGGCGGGGAAATGTCGCTCAAGGCCGCAGCCGGATGGCCAGCGCGCAGACCTCTTCGATCAGGGTTTCAAGCTTCTCTTTCAGCCCCTCTGCAGCGGGCAGAAGCTCGACCGATGCCTCATCCATGTACAGGCTGCGATTCACTTCGATCTGTAATGCGTGCACGTGTCTCTTGGGTCTTCCATAGAGCCTTGTCGTATAGCCGCCCGCATAGGGTGCGTTGCGGGTGACGCTCATGCCGAGCTTGCGGCAAGTGCGCTCGACAAGGCTAGTCAGCTGGCTTGCGCAACTCGATCCGAACCGGTCTCCGAGAACGATGTCGGGCAGGGAACGACGCCCCGGTTGACGCGAGGGCATGGAATGGAGATCGAGGAGGATAGCGCTACCAAATTGCTGATGCAGCGCAGCAATTTCCTGCTTCAACGTCTGGTGATAGGGCGCGTGAATACCCTCCAGGCGTGTGCGTCCATCATCGGTGCTAAGCTTTTTTGCATAAATACTGTCACCTGCTGCCCCGATTTTGGGCATGCAACCGAGCCCGGCCTGAACCCTTGCGGTCGCCGGCGCGACCGGACCGGGCGGCTCGCCGTCGAACATTTCCGGGTCCAGTTCACGCGGATCGCGGTTGAGGTCGAGATAGGCGCGCGAATAGTTTGCGGTCAGCAGTGTTGCACCGAGGGCCGGCGCACGGGCGACCAGCTGGTCGACAAATGCATCTTCTGTCCGGCGCAGGTCGAGCAGCGGAACGCGAAGGTTCTTCAGCAGGCTTTCGGGATAGTGATGGCCGCTGTGCGGCGAAGCGATCAGCAGCGGCGCATCGATACGCTCGGGCCGCTCCAGCCGGAAAGGCGGGACAGTTCCAGCCGCTTCCTGGCCGGCTCCGGTTTCGCGTTCGACGATGCTCATCGGCGCTGATGGTTGATTATTTCGGATAAAGGTCAAGCTCGGCAGTGATGTTCACGCGTAATTTACCCGAAGCGTGCTCTGTGGAATCATGAGACGTCGCGATATCCGGGGACCGGGGATTATGAGCAAAATTCTGCTGGCTGAAGACGATGAAATGATGCGCACCTTCCTGGCCGCGTCCCTGAAGCGGGCCGGGCATGATGTCCAGGACTTCGAGGATGGCGAGACGGCGCTCGCCGCGCTCGAGCGTGAAGTGTTCGATCTCCTGCTGACCGACATCGTGATGCCAGGCATTGACGGAATCGAACTGGCCCGTCGTGGTGCCGAGCTCGATCCGGCCATGAAGATCGTCTTCATTACGGGATTCGCGGCCGTCGCCCTCGCCTCCGGAACGCCGACACCGGCCGGCGCGAAGATCCTGTCCAAGCCCTTCCACCTGCGTGAACTCGTGGAAGAAGTGGACCGCGTCATCGCGGCCTGACATTCACAGCGCTTGCACACTTGACTTCAGTCCGTCTCTGCCCGATTAGGGCCGCTTCCGAACGGATGGGCGGTTAGCTCAGCGGTAGAGCACTACGTTGACATCGTAGGGGTCACTGGTTCGATCCCAGTACCGCCCACCATTTTCTCCCCTTGGCCGACACTTGCGGCAACGTCCCGGCGAAGCCGTCTCAGACGAGTTCCGCACACGCGTGAGGCGCATTCAAAAGCGCGATTCGCGCTACGGGATGCAAGTGTTGACCGCGGAAAGATTCGTTGACGGCAACCGCGAAAATTAATAAACTGTAAGACGGTGAGACGTGCGGAAAAGCCCGTTCCATCAAGGGACAACATAGCAGATGGGTGGGGACCTAACTGTGACTGACGCTATCAATGTGTCTGGGGCTGGCCATGCCGCCGCCAGGCCGGACTCGCTTACGATCTTTTCGCATGTCTGGGCGGCGCAGAGCCTCGTCCAGCTGGTCTTCTTCAATCACTGGGCCAGCGAAGGCCTGGTGCTCGGCTACATTTTTGCGGCCCTGGCCATTGCCGTCTTCGTTTTTCCGGGCCGCCTCTTCCTGTTCGTGCCGATGGTCATCGCCAGCGTCACCTATTTTGTGTCGCAGTGGCCATTCGTGGTGAACCACGTCTTCATCGATACCTTCATGTCGCTGACCATGCTCGCGGCCTTCGCAATGATTGCCTTCCGCTACATGAATTCGCGAGCGCAGTTCAGCCGGCAGACAGCGGAGACGTGGTTCGTGAAATTCGCGCCGGTCTGCGGGGCAATCTTCGCCTTCATGTACCTGTCGATCATCATCTCGAAGCTGAATGAAGGCTTTTTCGACCTCGATATCAGCTGCCTGTCGGGCATGATCGAGGAGGCCCAGTCGAACCGCGCGCTCATTTCCGGGCCGCTCTCCATGTTCAGCGTGGAGTTCTTCTTCTGGTTCTTCATCATTGCCGAGACGGCCCTGCCAATCATGCTCGCCTTCCGGCGCACGCGGCTGGCCGCCTTTTATTTTGGCGTGCCGTTCCACGTCCTGCTGGGCCTGATGGGGCACTGGCCGTTCTCGTCCTTCATGCTCTCGCTCTACGTTCTGGTCGCGATGCCGACCTTCAAGGACTTCCTGCAGGCCCTGTTCGACCGGCTGGATGATGTCCGCGCGAAGATCCTGCCCTGGGCGCCGGGTTCGCTGGTCTTCTCGGCTGCGGCGGCGCTCCTGCTCGCCAGCATTGTCGTGCTTAAGCCGAGCTGGATCTGGCTGATGTGGACGGGCGTGCTGTGCACACTGCTGATGCTGGCCGTCTTCTCGGAGCATCTGCGGCACGGTCTTTTCAAAGGCACCGGCGCCACGCCGTTCTGGACGCCGAAGCCCGGCCTGCTCTGGGTTGCGCTGGTCCTGGTCGTCATGAACTCCGCTTCGCCCTATATTGGCCTGAAGACGGAGTCGAACGTGGCCATGTACAGCAACATGCGGACCGAGGGCGGGGTGAACAACCACCTCTTCATGCCGGTCGTGCCGATATTCAGCTTCCAGGACGACCTGGTCGAGATCGTGGATGCGAGCCACCCGGATATCCAGAAGCTCAGGACCCACCCGGCCCGCTATGGCTTTGTCGGCCAGGAGTTCGATGTCTACATTCCGTACTTCGAGTTCCGCCGCACGGTCAGCAATCTCAAGGCCGATGATCTGGAGATCACCTATATCCGTAATGGTGAGGAGCGCACCTTCCGCAGCGGGGCGAGCGACAATGCCGATACGGACCTCGACAAGCCGCTGCCGCTGCTCGAGGCCAAGCTGGTCCATCTGCGGCCGGTCTTCAAAGGGGAGCTATCCTATTGTCTGCACTAGCGACAGAACCGGAAACGGAAGCGGCGCCTGCAGCCGCCGGTAACTGGCTGGTCTATGACGGCGACTGCCCGTTCTGCAGTCGCTATGTCCAGCTCTTGCGCATCCGGGAAGCTGTCGGCCCGCTGCGCCTCGTCAATGCGCGCGATGGCGGGGCCGAGGTTGAAGAAGTCGAGCGTGAAGGCCTCGACCTCAATGAGGGCATGGTGCTGAAGCTGTCGGGCAAGATGTATCACGGCCATGACTGCGTGCATGCGCTGTCGCTGCTCAGCGCGCCGAAGGGCGTGTTCAGCCGGTTCAATGGCTGGGTCTTCCGCTCACCGAAGCGGGCCGCGCTGATCTATCCTGTCCTGCGCACAGGGCGGAACGCCACGCTGCGCCTGCTCGGACGCCGCAAGATCGAGGCTGAGTAGGCCGGTTTTCCCCCGATCGAAGGCATCGCTCGCCCTAGTCGACAAGGCCTGACAGGGCGTCGATGGTGTCCTGCGGCGTGTTCCAGCTGGTGACGAGGCGATAGCTTCCATCCGGCCAGGGATAGAAGGTGGCGCCGGCATCGCGCATGCGCCGGACGAGGTCGTCATCCAGCCGGACGAAGACTTCATTGCCGTGAACCGGCTGGGTCAGTTCGGTCGATGGCTTGCGGCACAGCACGTCAGCGACCTGCCGGGCGCGCTGGTTGGCGGTTGCGGCAAGGTCCAGCCACAGGCCATCCTCGAACATGGCAAGCGCCTGGGCGGCTAGGAAGCGCATTTTTGGCGGCATATGGCCCGACCGCTTCGCGCGGGCCTTCAGCTCGGCGAATTTCTTCCGGGCACCGCCGAACAGGATGATGATCTCGCAGCCAATGGCGCCGGTCTTGGTCAGGCCAAGGCAGAGCACGTCCACGCCAGCCTTCCAGCTCATCTGGGCTGGTGTTGCGCCTGTATGGACCAGCGCGTTGGCCAGCCGGGCGCCGTCGAGATGCACATCCAGCCCGGTCTCATGGGCGAGCGCGGCATAGTGGCGAACCGTTTCGGCCGGGTAGGCGGTGCCGTTTTCGGTGAGATTGGTCAGCGACAGGACATGCGCCGGCGTCTCATGCACGAAGTCATGATTGATCCGGGCGAGCGCATCGCGAAGCGCGTCTTCGCTGATCTGTCCCTGCGGGCCGCCGAGCAGCTGCAGCTTGCCGCCGCCCGAGAAGAATTCCGGCGCGCCGCGTTCGTCGACGGCGATATGCGCCCCGGCATGACAGAGCACCGCGCCGGTTGGCGGGCAGAAACAGGACAGGGCGAGCGCGTTCGATGCGGTGCCCGATGCACAGAGCCAGAAATCGAAATCCTCGGTTTCCAGCACATTCTCCAGCACGCCGCGGAGCTCTGCGGTGACCGCGTCATTGCCATAGCTCGCAGCGGGCCCTTCATTGGCTTTTGCCAAAGCTTCGAGCACCGACGGGTGGGCCGGGGCGGCTGTGTCAGACGAGAAATCCATCAGAGCTGGGTGTCCGGGGTCTGCCATAACAGGTGCTGGCCGCCATCGGGCGCGATCATCTGGCCGGTTACGCTGTCGGCCGCGATCAGGTAGCGCATGGCGCGGACGATCTCTTCAGGGCGCGAACCGTCTTCGGTCAGCGTTGCCCGGCGCTCGGCCTCGAACTCTTCCTCGCTCTGATGGACGCTCTTGAGCGTCGGGCCAGGCCCGATGCCATTCACCCGGATATTGGGGGCAAGCGCCTGTGCCAGCGTCTTCGTTGCCGTGTAGAGCGCCGCCTTGGACAGCGTGTAGGTGAAGAATTGCGGGTTCAGCTTCCAGACGCGCTGGTCGATCAGATTGATGACCAACCCGTTCTGGTCCTTTGGCAGGGCATTGGCGAAAGCCTGCGCCAGCGCGATGGGCGCGCGCAGGTTTGCGTCGAAATGCAGGTCCCAGGTCTGGCGGTCATGGTCGCGGGCGGTATCGGCCTCAAAGGTCGAGGCGGAATTGACCAGGAGCGTCAGCGGTCCGCCAAGCACTTCAGCGGCAGCCGGAACGATGGCTCGCAGGTCCTTCTCGTCGCTCAGGTCGCCCTGGACAATCGCCGCGGTGCCTCCCGCCGCTTCGATGGCGGCCGCGGTGTCTGCGGCGCCCTTGGCCGATGAACGGTAGTGTACGGCAACCGACCAGCCATCCTCGCCCAGCGCCTCGGCCAGTGCGCGGCCGATACGCTTGCCTGCACCCGTAATCAGGGCGCGCCTTGCTGACAGTTCCCTAGCCACCGATCAGACGTTCCACTTCGCCGGTCATGTTCCAGCCATTCACCAGTCCGTAGAGGTAGATGCAATAGACGAGCGCGATGGCAAGGGCGGCGAGGCGGGTAATCCTGCCGCGCGGCAGCACGAAGAGGCCAAGCGTGATCGCGGCGGCTGCCATGGCCCAGTGATCGAACTGGATGAAGGTCGGCGCCAGATCGATCGGGCCGAAAAAGGAGATGATGGCGCCTGCGCCCAGAAGGTTGAAGATGTTGGAGCCGATGACATTGCCGATGATAACATCGCCGCGCCGGCGCAGAACGGCGGCAAGTCCGGCGCCGAGTTCCGGCAGGGATGTCCCGATAGCGAGCAGCGTCAGGCCGATTATTTCTTCCGGCACCTCATACTGACGGGCAATCCCGACGCCGCCTTCCACCATCAGGTGTGCACCGAGCGGCAGGCCAACGATGCCGACGACGAGGCTGACGATCATGGCGAAGGTGCCCTGCGGGTCGTCATCGTCTTCGAGGCCGACATCGATGCCCTTTCTGAGGGCGTCGGATGTCCACCACAGCATCAGCACCGAATAGAGGGCGAGGCCGGCCAGCAAGCCGATGCCGAATAGAGGTGTCAGCGGATAGAAGGCCGTCCATGCGATCCAGGCCGCGGTCGCGCCCAGCATGATCCAGTATGAGCGGCGCAGGCCGAACTGGCGCACCGCGATCGGCATGATCAGCGCCGGGGCGGCCAGGACCAGCCACACATTCGCAATGTTCGAGCCGACGATATTGCCGAGCGCCAGCGATGGATTGCCCTGCAGGGACGCATCCAGCGAGACGACCATTTCCGGCGCAGACGTGCCGAAGCCGACAATCAGTATGCCGGCGACAAGCGGCGAAATGCCGATACGACGGGCAAGGGAAACTGCGCCGTTGACAAGGAAGTCACCGGCCAGGGCGAGAATGACAAGGCCGCCAATGAGTGCAGCTAGAAGTCCAGCTTCAGGCAAATGGCACCTAAGTTCATCCTAGTCCAGACGGCGATAATCGATCAGGTTAAGCAGACCAAATATGGCGACAGTCACGCCGATTGCGATCACTGCAAACATTCCCGGCTCCCCAGAATTCAAATCATTGCGGCGCTTGATAGACTGTGTTTCAGCCTTTGGCGAGAGCCGATTTCACCGGAGTTGCTTCGCGTGCCCAGGATTCGAACCCGTATTTTCCAGGCCTGGTTCAGGTTTTCACGCCCGATGACGCTGGGCGCGCGCGGAATCGTGGAGAATGAATCGGGTGAGGTCCTGCTGGTTCGCCATACCTACACGCGGGGTCTGTATCTGCCTGGCGGGGGCGTCGAGCGCGGCGAAACGGTAATGCAGGCCCTCATTCGCGAACTGGCCGAAGAGGCGGGTGTGCGGCCTCACAGCGACCCGGAGATGGTCGGCATCTATTCCAATCACAGGGTGTTCCGGAACGATCATGTCGTCCTGTTCCGCATCCCGGCCGGCGGCTGGCGTGAATGCGAGACCGACTGTGCAGGCGAGATTTCCGAGGCGCTCTGGGTCAACCCGCTGTTCCCGCCCGGCGATGCGACGCCGGGTACGAAGCGCCGGCTGGCAGAAGTGTTCGCGGGCGGGCCGAATGACGGCCACTGGTGAGGTCAGTTGTTGCCGCGCTTGTTGAGCCGCCGTGCTTCGCGGACAACCTTTTCCAGATTTTCAAGGTCCATGGCCCCGCCAATTGGATAGGAGCCAACCAGCAGCCCAGGAGTCCCGGTGAACCCAAGCAGGGTCGCCTGCATTTCGTTGCGCTTCAGAAGCGCGCTGATCTCGCTCGCATTATCGACGAGATCCTTCTGCAGCTGCTCCCAGTCGACGCCTGCTTTCTCGGCGGCTTTCCTTATCTGCGCCTTGCCGATCTTGCCTGACGTCTTCATCAGCGCGTCATTGAAGGCTTCGTACTTGCCCTGGAACTGAGAGGCGATGGCCGCGCGGGCCGCTTGTTCGGAGCCGCCGCCGAAAATCGGCCAGTCGCGATAGACAAGGCGGACCTTCTGATCCTCGGCCAGCATGGTCTGGAGGGTAAGGTACATCTTCTTGCAGTAACCGCACTGATAGTCGGTGAACATGACGATGGTCACGTCGTACCCTTCGGGCGCAATCGTTGGCGCGAGAACGTCGTTCTGGAACGCGTCCATCAGGCGGTCTTCGTCGCTCATGGGTGATTCCGGTGCGGCGGTATCTGAGCTTTCCCGCTCAGCGTGTGCCGGGGCAGCGGCGCCCAGCATGGCGGCCATCAGGATTATCAGGAAATGCTTCAGTTTCACGGGGCGTGCTCCACAACCACGAAATCAGGATATCCCTTTGGGTAGGAAGAAATACATGGTCCGGCAACGGAGCAACAGCGCTCGAGGCTGCGGCAAACGCAGCGGCCAGCCCGCATCAGCTGCTGGCCTGGACGTAGTCGATGGCGGTGATCACTGACAGGATGGCGGCCACCCAGATGCCGAGCAGTCCCAGTAGCAACGGCCCGCGCGAAGCGAGCCATGCGATGGAATAGGGATCGGCGTCATAGGCAAAATAGCTCGCCGCCATGCTGAACAGGACGAGGCCGATGGCCGTCAACACGATAGCCGTTTTCCACTTCGCCGCTTTCGAGACTTTCAGGCCAGGCGGGTTGCCCAGCGCCTCGCGCATGGCCGTCATCATGAAATCACGCCCGACAATCGCGACGGTCGGCAGCATGAGATACCAGGCCCAGTGCTCCAGGTGGGATAGCGCCAGCAGGGATGACGCGGCGAGCAGCTTGTCGGCAATCGGGTCGAGACGGGCCCCGAATTTGGACTCTGCATCCAGACGGCGGGCCAGCACACCATCGAGCCAGTCTGTCGCAGCGGTGATCACGAACAGGGCGAAGGGCAGGAACAGCCAGACGCCATGCTCACGCCCGGCCAGCGCGTCCTTGTGTGTATCGAGGATCGCATAGCCGACAATGATCGCCAGAACGCATCTCAGCACCGTTACGGCGTTCGGCAACCATTTCAGAGACATAGGCGGCTAGCCCCCATTGAAGTGCCCGTAGATCTTCTCGGCGAGCGCGCGATTGATGCCCTCCACGGCTTCCAGATCGACAAGCTTTGCCCGCGATACGCCCTTCGCAGACCCGAAGTGGTGCAGCAAGGCTTTCTTGCGTGTCGGGCCAATGCCTTCGATCTCATCCAGCGGCGAGGTGCGGATATCGGCGGACCGCTTCGAGCGATGCGTGCCGATGGCCCAGCGGTGGGCTTCGTCGCGCAGGCGCTGGAGATAGTAGAGGACGGGCGTGTCCGGCGGCAGGGTGAAGGGCGCCTTGCCGGGCCTGAAGAATTTCTCGCGCCCGGCATTCCGGTCCGGGCCTTTCGCGATGGAGACCAGCGTGATGTCGTCCGGCCCGAGGCCCAGCTCATCGAGCGTTTCCAGCGTCGCGCTGAGCTGGCCGAGGCCGCCATCGATCAGGACAAGATCAGGATAGGTTTCCAGCTCTTGCATGGGCAGGCCGGCCTCATCGGCCTCCTTCAGGAGGCGCTTGAAACGGCGCCGCATGACTTCCCGCATCATGCCGTAATCATCGCCCGGCTCGAGCGCTGTGTCCTTGATGTTGAACTTCCGGTACTGGCCCTTGATGAACCCCTCCGGGCCGGCGACCACCATGCCGCCGACGGCATTCGAGCCCTGGATGTGGCTGTTGTCGTAGACCTCGATGCGTTTTGGCATGTCCTTGAGGTCGAAGGCCTTGGCGAGGTCCTTCAGCAGGCGCTGCTGGCTGGCGGTCTCGGAGAGCTTGCGCGACAGGGCCTCGCTGGCATTGCGGCTTGCCTGGGCGACCAGTTCGCGCTTGTCGCCGCGCTGCGGCGTGCGGATCTCGATCTTGCGGCCGGCCTTCAGCTCCAGCGCTTCGGCGATCAGCGTATCCTGGTCGGGCACCTCATTGGTGAGGATCAGCCGGGGCGGCGGGCGCTTGTCGTAGAATTGCACCAGGAAGGCAGAGAGAATCTCGCCGGCTGTCTCTTCCTTCTCGTGACGGGGGAAGTGAATTGTCGCGCCCCAGTTCTGGCCAGCGCGGATGAAGAAGACCTGCACGGCCGACTGACCTCCCTCCATGGCGATGGCGAAGATGTCTGCCTCTTCGATGCCGTCCGGGTTGACGTCCTGCTGGGCGCGCACATGGGCCAGCGCGCGAATGCGGTCGCGCAGGCTGGCGGCGCGTTCGAAGTCCATCGCCTCGGCCGCCGCTTCCATGTCCCTGGCGAGTTCGGCCTGCAGGTCGCCGCTCTTGCCTTTGAGGAAGTCGGCCGCCTGGTTGGCGAGCTGGGTGTATTCCGCCTCGCTGACTTTTCCGACACAAGGGGCAGAGCAGCGCTTGATCTGATGCAGCATGCAGGGCCGGGAGCGGACCGAGAAGACGCTGTCCTCGCAGGTTCTTAAAAGGAATGCTTTCTGCAGCGTATCGAGCGTCCTTGTGACGGCGCCCGCGCTGGCAAAGGGCCCGAAATAGTCGCCGCGATCCTGCTTGGACCCGCGATACTTCAGGATCTGAGGATAGTCATGGTCGCGCCGGATCAGGATGTAGGGAAAGGACTTGTCGTCCCGCAGCAGGATGTTGAAGCGGGGCTTGAGCGACTTGATCAGGCTTGCTTCCAGCAGCAGCGCTTCGGTTTCGGTCTCTGTGACGACGAATTCCATGCGGGCCGTCAGCGCGATCATCGCGGCGATGCGCTGGGTGTGCCCGCCAAGGCGCGCATAGTTGGAGACCCGGGCTTTCAGGTTCCGCGCCTTGCCGACATAGAGCACCTCATCCTTTGCCCCGAACATGCGGTAGACGCCCGGCTTTGCGGGCAGGCGCTTGAGATTGTCCTTGATGACATCAACGCCCCGTCGGGCAGGCTGTGAGGAGGCAGTGTCCGGCATGGCGTCAATTTAGGCGGTGTCGGCGCTGACGACCAGACGCGTGTCTGCTGATCCTAGTTGAAGACGAAGGACAGGCTGCCTGCGCCGGAGTCCAGCATCCAGCCAAGGCCGAAGGCGAAAATCATGACCGTGAACAGCGATCCGCCGAAATGCTTGCCGCCGCCGGCATCGCTTCGCATGGACATGCGGAAGATCAGCATCAGGAGGAACAGGACCAGCAGGCATCCGATGACGAGCTGCTCGCCGTCGCTTCTGCGGCTGAACCACAGCGCAGCTTCCTGCCACCAATAGCGAATCTCGCCGTCCAGGCGGCGAGCAATCGTCTCGAAGGAAGAGGCTGACAGATGAGTGATGATGCCTGACATGGTTCTGGCAGTCTGATTGCGATGCTTCCTAGCCCCCAAGCCGCGCGCCTTTATGCGCCTGCACCCGCAAACGAACCGTAAAACCGGTGCGTCAATTTTGATCGATTGTGCATCAAAATGCGCCGATTGACGCCTTGCGTGCCGTGCATGGCGGACCTATTCATGGCGCCGCACAACAAGGAGTTCCCCATGGCAGCCGACATCGAATTGAGCCACGCCGTTCAGCGCGTCCAGCCTTCCGCCACGCTCGCCGTGACGGCCAAGGCCGGCGAAATGAAGCGCGCCGGCATCGATGTCATTGGCCTTGGCGCTGGCGAACCGGATTTCGATACGCCGGATCACATCAAGGAAGCGGCCATCAAGGCGATCCATGACGGCAAGACGAAATATACGCCCGCCGATGGCATTCCGGAGCTGAAAGAGGCGATCTGCGCGAAGTTCAAGCGCGATAACGGGCTCGACTACAAGCCCTCGCAGGTCAACGTCTCACCGGGTGGCAAGCCGGTTATCTTCAACGCCTTCATGGCGACGCTGAATCCGGGCGACGAAGTCATCGTTCCGGCACCTTATTGGGTGAGCTATCCGGACATGGCGCGCCTGGCGGGTGGAGACCCCGTCTTCGTGAAGTGCGGCCCGAACTCGAACTACAAACTTTCGCCAGACGCGCTCGAGCGGGCGATCACGCCGAAGACCAAGTGGCTCGTCCTCAACTCGCCGTCCAACCCCACCGGCGCGGCCTATACCAAGGCCGAACTGCGGGCGCTGGCCGATGTGCTGTTGAAGCATCCCCACGTCTGGATCCTGACAGACGACATGTACGAGCACCTCGTTTACGATAATTTCGACTATTGGACGATCGCGCAGGTCGAGCCGGGCCTCTATGACCGCACGCTCACCATGAATGGTGTGTCAAAAGCCTACGCGATGACCGGCTGGCGGATCGGCTATGCGGCCGGCCCGGAAAAGCTGATCAACACGATGCGCAAGATCATGACGCAATCGACGTCGAACCCGTGTTCGATCAGCCAGTGGGCCAGTGTCGAAGCATTGAACGGCGATCACAGCTTCCTGGCTGAGCGCAATGAGGTTTTCAAGTCGCGGCGCGACCTCGTCGTGAAGGCGCTCAATGCCTGCGAGGGCCTCAGCTGCGCGACGCCGGAAGGGGCATTCTATGTCTATCCGAGCTGCGCCGGTGTCATCGGGAAAACCTCGCCGGGCGGCGTGGTCATCAATTCGGACAAGGACTTTGCCTCCGCCCTGCTTGAGGAAGAGAAGGTCGCCGTCGTCTTTGGCGAAGCGTTCGGCCTGTCGCCGGCCTTCCGGATTTCCTATGCGACCTCGACCGAGGCGCTTCAGGAAGCGATGACGCGGATCGAGCGGTTCTGCGGCAGTTTAAAATAAGGGCACTCAATCGCTCGCGACATAGATATAGAGTAAATCTATATTTAGGCGGCGCGATATCGATTTGGGCAGTCGCCCTGCCATCCCCATCTCAACTGGCATCAAACAGTCAAATGTCAGGAGAAGATCGATGTCTGTCGATATCGGAATTGAGCAAGAGGATCGCAGCGCTTCCATTGAAGCCCTGCGCAAGGTCCTCGGCGACACCTATGCGCTATACTTCAAGACGCATGGTTACCACTGGAATGTGACCGGGCCGCGCTTCAAGGCGCTGCACGAGCTGTTCATGGAGCAGTATACCGAGCTCTGGCAGGCGCTCGACGAGCTGGCCGAACGTATCCGCGCCCTTGGCGCCTATGCGCCCATGTCCAGCGAGGAGGTCCTGTCCCATGCCTCGATCAAGCCGGACAATGGCGTCCCGGATGCAGAAGACATGATAAATAACCTCGTGCGGGGCCACGAAACCCTGGCGCAAGTTGCCAAGAAAGGCGTCAAGGTTGCCGAGGCCGGCGACGACACGGTGACGGCCGACCTGCTCACCCAGCGGGCTGCCATCGCCGAGAAGACGGCCTGGATGCTACGCGCCAGCCTTTAAGGTTTTGAAAAAATGACAAAAAAAGGCCCGGCAGCGAATAAATCGCGCCGGGCTTGTTCAGTTCGGTTCCTATTTGGAGGGAGGAAACGCACAATCGGAGGACGATGTGCTAAGGCCGGAACCAAGGCTCAACCGACAGGTAGGGCGGTCATCTGCGTATGTGAAGATGCGAATCAGTAGCCAAGCCATGCGTTAGTGCATGGCTGCGGCGGCTAGCTTGCCCGAAGTTGCAGATTTTCTCTCCGGATGGCGTCAACTTCTGCGGTCAGGAAGTCCCGGAAGGTGGCAATCCGCTTCGAGCGCTTGAGGTCGCTCGGATAGATGAAGAACAGGTCGAAGGTCGGCCCGGTATGATCGGGCAGGACGCGGACGAGGCGCGGCACGGCGCTCGCCATATAGTCCGGCAGGTCAGCAATGCCGATCCCGGCTTCGACGGCCCGCAGCATGGCCGGGACATTTCGCACCATCAGCGTCGCCTTGCGCGGCAGGGTATCGTCCCGCCCGACGCGCTGCGCCCAGCTCATCGCATCAAGCGGGGTGTTTTCCGTGCCGTAGCCGATGATCCGGTGATTATCGAGGTCCTGAGGGGTCCGCGGCGTGCCGTGGGCTTTCAGGTATTCCGGCGATGCGTAAAGATTGGTTGCCACGGTGCCGAGCTTGCGCTGGATCAGGTCCGACTTGTCGGCGGCCCACAGGCGAATGGCGCATTCGGCTTCCAGCTTCAGCAGGTCGTATGATTCGCCGTCGTCGAGCCGAAGATCGATCCGCATGCCCGGATGGGCGTTGATAAAATTGCCGAGACGCGGCACCAGCCAGGTTGAGCCGAAGGCGACCGGCGCGGTCACGACAAGGTCGCCCTGTGCCACATCCTGCTGGTCGCGAAGCGCCGCATTGGCCGATTGCGCGGCGGCGGCCATGTCCATGGTCGAGCGGTGCAGCGTATGGCCGGCATCGGTCAGCACCAGTCCGCGCGCATGGCGCTGGAAGAGGGACACGCCCAGCTGCTCCTCAAGCGCGGAGATCTGCCGCGAGACAGCCGACTGGGAAATTCCCAGCCGCTCACCGGCGGCAGTCAGGCTTCCGGCTTCTGCCGCAGCGTGAAAGGATTTCAACTTGTCCCAGTCCATCAGTAACATGGCTTGGCATACGGATTATCCCGAGGGCAAGCGGATAATGTGCTGCGGCTGCGAAGGTGCGCCGCCTACTGGCTGACCCAGAGAATGCGCGCCAGCCAAAGGATTTCGTCAGGTTTGAAGGTCCGTACCGGGTGATCGGGATTGAGTGAAATCAGTTCGACCTGACGCTCGGTCTGCCGGCCAAGAACCTTCGCCATGACCTCACCGCTGGCCGTCTTGGCGACGACGCGGTCGCCGCGCCGCAGCTGCGCGCCAGGGGCGACAATGATGCGGTCGCCGGCTCTGTAGGCCGGCTCCATGCTGTCGCCTGAAATCTCGAGCGCATAGACAGGTTCATCCCCGAGGCCGGGAAACCGGACCTCGTCCCAGCCCCCGCCGGCAGGAAAGCCCGCATCGTCGAAGAAGCCATCCGCGCCGGCCTGTGCGAAACCGATCAGCGGGGCGGTCGGGCCGCGCCGGCCTTCGATAAGCGCGGCGAAATCGTCCATGCCCGCCCCGACCGCATCCAGGGCGCGCGCAATACTTTCGGTTGATGGCCAGCGCGGGCGTCCATCCTTGCTGGCGCGTTTGGACGGGTTGAAGCTTGTCGGGTCCAGTCCGGCCAGCCGTGCAAGCCCCGATGCGCTGAGGCCATTGCGCTCGGCCAGCAGGTCGATGCCACGCCAGACTTCATTATGCCGCATGATCGCTGCTCCGGTCAGTTGATCATTCCTATCATGGGAATAAATACCTAGCAACATGTCATCTTGCAGGATCGCAAAAAGCCTGTTTCAAGCGCTGCCATGCTGATTGAGACTTTCGTCTACAAGATTCTTGGCGCCGAGGATCAGGCTCGCGCCGCCGAGCTCGGTCACACCGATACCGATCTCGACGCCCGTGACGGCTATGTCCACCTGTCATCGAAGGACCAGGTCGGCGAAACGCTGGCCTTGCACTATGCTGGCCAATCGGGTGTCCACCTCTATGAATTCGCCGCCGAACATCTTGGCGGCGACGTGAAGTGGGAGGAATCACGCGGCGGCCAGCTCTTCCCGCATCTCTATGGCACGCTGCGTCTGACGGATGCCCGGCGCCACTGGTCGCTGGACACAGGCCCGGATGGTAATCCGATGCTGCCGGAGGCGTTTGCCTGATGTCGCTCGCGGGGCTGGGGACGATACTGGCGCGCTCGCTGCCGCCTGAAGCGGCGCACACCGCGACGATCAAGGCGCTGAAGGCGGGGATCGGCCTGCCGAAGGTCAGCCCCCTGCAATGGAATACCCCCGTCAAGCTTCCGCATGCCGGCCTGCAGCTGTTCAACCCGGTCGGGCTGGCGGCGGGGTTCGACAAGAATGCCGAAGTCTTCGAGCAGATGCTGCGCTTCGGCTTCGGTTTCGTCGAGTGCGGCACCGTCACGCCGCGCCCGCAGCCTGGCAATCCGAAGCCGCGCCTGTTCCGCCTGACGGAGGATGCGGCGGTCATCAACCGCATGGGCTTCAACAATGAGGGATTGCGCGCCTTCTCGGCCCGAATCCGCCACGCGCAGAAGCGGCTCTCGCCTGTTGGTGCGAATGTCGGCGCGAACAAGGACAGCGAAGACCGGATCGCCGACTATGAAGCCGGCATCGAGGCGGTCTATCCGTACGCGCATTACATCACGATCAACATCTCCTCGCCGAACACGCCCGGCCTTCGCGGCCTGCAGGACAAGGGCGCGCTGCAGGAGCTGCTGGAACGCTGCGGTGCGGCTCGCGACAAGGCGCAGGCCGACTATGGCCGGGAACTCAAGGATGAAGGCCGCTTGGAGGAAGAAGAGGACTGGAAGCCTGTCTTCCTGAAGGTTGCGCCGGACCTTGATGCAACGGCCATCGGCGACATCATTGACGTCCTGCGCGGCCCGGGCCACTGGCTCTCCGGCCTCATCGTCTCGAATACGACACTCGAGCGGCCCGATACGCTGAAGAGCGAGCACAAGAACGAAGCGGGCGGTCTTTCCGGGGCGCCGCTCTTCGCAAAGTCAACGCGCATCCTTCAGGAATTCGCTGCCGAAATCATCGGTGAGTTCGACCTGATCGGCGCGGGCGGCATATCCAGCGGTGCAGACGCCTATGCGAAAATCCGCGCCGGCGCGCATGCCGTCCAGCTCTACTCGGCGCTGGTCTATCACGGGCCGGACCTGGTGGCAGAGATCAACAAGGACCTCGCCGCCCGGCTTCACGCGGATGGTTTCACGTCTGTCGAACAGGCTGTGGGTGCGGATCTGCGCTAGTGCGCGCGATCAGGCCGGGCAAGTAATAGGCCAGCGCCCCAGCGCGCCAGAGATACATGGTCAGGAAGGCCGACCAGACACCCGTATTCCCAAGCCATGGCCGCAGGGCGAGGTCCGTGGCGACATAGAGCAGGCATGACACCACGCCAGCATTGCGCAGCGCGCGGCCCTGCGTTGCGCCGAGGAAGAAGCCGTCGAGCTGCCAGCAGGCGATGCCGATAAAGGGGACGGACGCGCAGAAGGGCAGGTAGGCCAGCGCCACACTGCGGGCTTCCACGTCAGCGACGAAATGCTCGATGAGCCAGCCGCCAGCGAAATAGTAGGCCAATGAGATCACCGCACCGAACAGGAGCGCAAGCTCGGTGGTGACCCGCATCGCGCGAAGCAACCGGGCCCGGTTCCTGCCGCCATAGGCTTCACCGATCTCCTTCTCGGCGACAAAGGCGAACCCGTCGAGGATGAAGGCAGATACGCTGATGAATTGCAGCAGGACCTGGTTGCCGGCGAGCGTCGCGGCGCCAAGGCTCGCGCCCGCATTCACGAACCAGGCAAAGGAAAAGAGCAGGGCGAGCGTGCGGATCAGGATGTCACGATTGGCGCTCACCAGCTCTGCGAGCCGGGCGCGGTCGAACAGGTCGCGTGAGCGCTGCAGGCCGCCGCGCACCAGTACCAGACCGAAGCCGAGCGCGACCCATTCGGCAATCGCGGTGCCTGCGCCAATCCCGGCCGGTCCCCAGCCAAGCCCTGCCACGAACCAGATGTCGAGCGCGGCGTTGGTGCCGTTCATCACGATCTGCAGGGCAAGCAGCTGGCCCGTCCGTCCGGTCCCGAGCAGCCAGCCATTGATGGCATAGCTCATCAGGATGGCGGGCGCGCCCCAGATCCGTGCATCGAAATAGTCCTTTGCGAGGATCTTCACCGGCTCGCCAGCCGAGAAGGGCTGGAAGACAACCATCTTCAGGAGCGGCGAGAGGAGCAGGATGGCCAGTCCGAGTGCCCCGCCGAGTAGCAGGGCACGCTGCAGGACCGAATTGGCTTCGACCTGGTCATCGGCACCCGCCGCCTGCGCCGTCAGCCCGGTCGTCGACATGCGCAGGAAGCCGAACGCCCAGTAGAGGAAGTTCATCACCACCGCGCCGACGCCGACCGCGCCAAGGTCGAACTTGTCGCCATTCAGCCCCATGACGGCCGTGTCCACGACGCCGGTCGAGGCAATGGCGGCCTGCGACAGCATCACCGGGACGGCGAGCGCCATGACCTTGTAGCGGGAGAGCGGCTGGGACATCATCACGGGCTGGCATATGGGCCGGGGCGGCGCTTGACAATCGGCGCAGTGAGGGCACTTCGAAAGGGATGAGCCTGCCGATCGTCCATCACGCCGACTATGACGCCGACAGCGTGCCGGACAGGCACCGTTTCCCGATGCGCAAATACTCGCTTGTGGCCGAGCTGCTGCGGACCCGCGGCGAGGCGATGACCGTGCCGCAGCACGCCCCGCAGCGCTGGCTCAACCTTGCCCATGACCCGGACTATGTCACAGCCGTGCTCACTTCATCTGTGGATGCGAAGACGGCGCGGCGTATCGGCTTCGAGATGACGCCCGCCATCGCGGCGCGGACCTGTGCTTCGGTCGGCGGGACCTGTCTGGCCGCCCGTCTCGCGCTCGACCACGGGGCCGCTGTCACGCTCGCGGGCGGCAGCCACCATGCCAGCTATGAAGGCGGGGCGGGCTTCTGCGTCTTCAACGATGTCGCGGTGGCGGCGCGCGTCATGCTGGAAGAGGGTCATGTGCGCCAGGTCGCTGTCATCGATTGCGACGTCCATCATGGCGACGGCACCGCTCGCATCTTTGCGGACGACCGGCGCGTGTTCACCGCCTCGATCCACTGCGAGGACAACTGGCCGCTGGAGAAGCCGCCCTCCGATCTCGACGTCGGTCTGGATAAGGAGACTGGAGACGAGGGCTATCTGGAAGCACTGGAGGGCTTTGTCAGTGCCGTATTTGAACGAACCTCGCCGGATATCGTCTTCTACAATGCCGGTGTCGACCCGCATGCCGATGACAGGCTCGGCCGGCTCTGTCTCAGTGATGATGGGCTGAAGACCCGCGACCGGATTGTGGCCGAAGCTTGCGCGCGCCGCGCGGTGCCGATTGTTGGCGTGCTGGGCGGGGGCTATTCCAGCGATGCGATGGCTGTTGCCCGGCGCCATGTTTTCATGGTCGACGCCCTCCAGAAGGTTGCAGCGGTTTCCGCCTGAACCGGCTTGCACGGCTGGCGCGACTCCCGCCACAAGAGGGTATGCCCGCTGCCATCATCGCCGAACCACAAGAAACGCCGCTCGACCTCTTGAAGCGCGTATACGGCTATGAGGCCTTCCGAGGCCTTCAGGCCGATGTCATCGCCGATGCCATGGCGGGCCGGGATGTGTTGGCTGTCCTGCCGACGGGCGGCGGCAAGTCGCTTTGCTACCAGATTCCGGCCATCCTGCGCGAAGGGGTCGGCCTTGTCGTCTCGCCGCTGATCGCGCTCATGGCCGACCAGGTCGATGCGCTCAAGGCTCTGGGCGTGCGGGCCGAACGGCTCGATTCCTCCATGGCCTTCGAGGACAAGACAGAAGCGTTGAACGCGGCGGCACGCGGCGAGATGGACCTGCTCTATCTCTCGCCGGAAGCGCTGGCGACAGGCCTTGCCGGGCGCCTGTCGCAGCTGCCGGTATCGCTGATCGCCATCGATGAAGCCCACTGTGTCAGCCAGTGGGGCCATGATTTCCGGCCTGATTACCGTGCACTTGGCCGGCTGAAGGAGATGTTTCCGGGCGTGCCGCGCATGGCGGTGACGGCAACGGCCGACTCGCGCACCCGCGACGATATCCTTGCCCAGCTCGACCTGCGCGAACCGCACACGCATGTGGCAAGTTTCGACCGTCCGAACCTGGCACTCGGGGCTGAGCCCAAGGGCGGCGGGAAGTCTGATCGGGTGATCGCGCTGGTCAAGGCGCACAAGGGCGAGAGCGGCATCGTCTATGCGGCGACCCGCGACGGCACCGAGAAGCTGGCCGAAGCGCTCGAGAAGGCCGGAATCCCGGCGCTTGCCTATCATGCTGGGCTTGATGCTGAGGTGCGGGCCGAGCGCCAGCGCCGCTTCCTCCTGGAAGAGGGGCTGACCATGTGCGCGACCGTCGCCTTCGGCATGGGCGTCGACAAGCCGGATGTGCGCTTCGTGATCCATGCCGATCCGCCCAAGACACTGGAAGCCTACTGGCAGGAAGTCGGCCGGGCGGGCCGCGACGGAAAACCGGCTGAAGGCTACGCCCTGTTCGGCCCGGCCGACATGCGCCGCTCGATAAGCTGGACGATGGAGGGCGACGCGGCTGACGAGGTCAAGCGGGTCCAGCTCAACAAAACCCGCCAGCTCTTTGCGTTCTTTAATGGAACGGAGTGCCGCCGGGCGGCGGTCCGCAAGTATTTCGGCGAGACGGACGTCCAGCCCTGCGGCGACTGCGACAACTGCCAGCGCGAACCCGGCGAGGGCTATGACGCCACGAAATTCGCGCAGATGGCCGTGTCTGCCGTCCTTCGCTGCGGCCAGCGCATCGGGCGCGGACGGCTGATCATCCACCTGCTCGGCCAGGCCAAGGATGGCTTTGACGAGGACATGCAGGCCCTGTCGACCTATGGCATCGGCACAGACCTGTCGAAGCAGGGCTGGAACGCTGTGTTTGACGAGCTGCTGTTCTCGGGACTGCTGGCGGAGGGCGGAGACGCCATGCGCCCGGTCATCATCGTGCCCGATGCCGACGCCGCCAAGGCGCTGTTCCGGGGCGAGACCGAGGTCTGGCTGCGCAGCGATCCGAATGTCCGCAAGACGCGTACACGCCAGCGCTCGGCCGCCGCGGACTATTCCGGCGAGCTGTCCGAGCGCGACCAGTCGCTGTTCGACATGCTTCGCACCTGGCGCCTTGAGACCGCCAAGGCCAAGGGCGTACCGCCCTATGTCATTTTCCATGACAAGACGCTGGCGGCAATTGCGCAGGAACGCCCATCCAGCCAGGACAGCCTGCGTGCGATTTCCGGGGTTGGCGAGAAGAAGGCCGGGCGCTACGCCGCTGAAATTGCGCGTCTTGTCGCTGAGGCCGCGTGAGCCGGAACCCTTGCCAACCGGTCCCGTTACCCTTTCTTAAGAGGGGTCCGAACGAGCAAGAGGAGGCTTGATGCCCAGCCAGAGAACGAAGGCATCCGTCATTGTCCGCAATGCGACACTGGATGACGTGCCAAGAATCGCAGCGCTGGTGCTCAAGGTCTATGGCCGCCCGGCTGACGGCTACACGCCGGGCATGCTGCGCGGCCAGATTTCAGCCTTTCCGGAGGGCCAGTTCCTGGTCGAGTATGACGGCGAGGTTGTCGGCTATGCCGCCAGCTTCCTGGTCAGCGAAGAGCTTGCCATGTCGCCGCACAACTGGATCGAGATTACCGGCAATGGCTATGCGGCCCGCCACGATCCGGAGGGCGACTGGCTGTATGGCATGGAAGTTTGCGTCGACCCGGAAATCCGCCGCACGCGGATTGGCCAGCGGCTGTACAATGCGCGCCAGCAACTCTGCGAGAACTGGGAACTGAAAGGGATCGTCTTTGGCGGGAGGATGCCAGGCTGGCGCCGCCGCCGCAGAGCCTATCCGGAGCCGGAAGACTATGTGACGGCCGTCCGTGAGCAGAAAATCACCGACCCGGTCATCCGCTTCCACATGCGCGCTGGCTTCGAACCGATCGGTGTGCTCCGGAACTATCTCGACGAGGACAAGGATTCCGGCGGGCATGCCACGCACATGGTCTGGCACAACCCCTACGCCCAGCAGGAATCCCAGACCCAGAAGGCCTCCTACTCCTATAAGGAATCTGTCCGTGTCGCGACGGTTCAGGTCCTGATGCGGGCTGTGAAGAGCTTCGAGGAATTCATGAGCAACGTCGAATACTTCGTCGATGTCTGCTCGGACCGGCGCGCCGACTTTGTGGTCTTTCCGGAGATGTTCACCTTGCAGCTGCTCGCCTTCGAGAAGCGCAAACTGGCGCCAGCCGAAGCCATCGAGGCCCTGACCCAGTTCACGCCACGCTTCATCGAGGAAATGCGCGAGCTTGCCATCTCCTACAACATCAACATCATCGGCGGCTCTCACCCGACGCGGACCGATGATGGCGACATCCAGAACGTTGCCTACGTCTTCCTGCGCAATGGCTCGGTCCATGCTCAGGAGAAGATCCATCCGACCCCGGACGAACGTCACTGGTGGAACATCAAGGGCGGCGACTCGGTCGATGTCATCCCGACCGATTGCGGGCCGATTGGCGTGCTGATCTGCTACGATTCCGAGTTTCCGGAACTGGCGCGCCGCCTGACAGATGAGGGTGCGCGTATCCTGTTCACGCCCTTCTGCACGGACTCACGTCAGGGCTATCTGCGCGTCCGTTACTGCTGCCAGGCCCGCGCCATCGAGAACCAGCTCTACGTCGTGACCTCGGGCTGCACCGGCAACCTGCCGAACGTCTCCAACATGGACATCAACTACGCCCAGTCGGCTATCATGACGCCATGCGACTATCCCTTCGCGCGCGAAGGCATCGCCGCGGAAGTGGCCGAGAATGTCGAAGCGGTCGCGGTGGCCGACCTTGACCTGACAGACCTCTCCTGGGCCCGCGCCGAGGGCACCGTCCGCAATCTTCGTGACCGCCGGTTTGACATGTATCGCGTCGCCTGGCGCGACGGTGGATGAAGCTCCCCGCGCTCAGCGAGAACCGGCCGCTCCGGCTGGGAAGCCTGATGCTGCTCTATGCGGCGCAGGGCGCACCAGAAGGGCTGCTCTATATCGCCATTCCGGCCTGGTTTGCCTCGCAGGGCATCAGCGCCGAGGCGATCGCCGGTTACATCGCGATCATCCTGCTGCCCTGGAGCTTCAAGCTTTTCAATGGCGTGCTCATGGACCGGTTCACCTGGCTGCCCATGGGGCGCAAGCGACCCTGGCTGATCCTGGCGCAGCTGATGCTTGTCGGGAGTCTGGTCTGGTTTGCCTGCCTGGCGGAACCAACGCCGGCGCTGACCTGGTTCGCGGCGATCGGTTTTGCGGTCAATTTCGCCGGCGCTTTCCAGGATGTCGCGATTGACGGCATGGCGATCGACTTGCTGGACGAGACAGAACGCGCCAGCGCAAACGGCCTGATGTGGGGCGGCAAGACGCTCGGCACGGCTGGCTTCGCTTTCCTGACCGGCGTTCTGATCAGCGATGAAGGTCACGCGCTGGCCGCGATTGCGACGGCGGCTTTTGTGGGCCTTGTGATGCTGCTGCCGCTTTTGCTTCGCGAGCGGTCCGGCGAGAAGCTGCTGCCCTGGATGCCGGGCCGGGCCGCGGCCATTACCCGCGAGCGGCAGCTGACGCGCTGGTGGCCGCTTCTTCGCGACGTCGCGGGCGCCATGGCGAAACCGGCTAGCCTCGCGCTTGGAGCCGGCATTCTCGTTGCCTTCGCGGCCTATGGCCTGAAAACGGCTTTCTCGCCGACGCTGGCCGTGCAGGAGATCGGATGGGACCGGTCTGTGTTCACCAATCGCGACGCGACCGCCGACCTGGTCGGCGGCCTGTTCGGTATCTTCGTCTCCGGCTGGCTGGCTGACCGGATTGGGCCGATGAAGGCGCTGGGTTGCGCGCTGCTCGGCATGGCGCTCCTGAATGGCGCTGCCGTGTTCCTGTGGCAGGATGGCGGACTCTATTTCGCCTACCTGCTCGCCTACAGCATCCTCTTCGTCCTGATGTCTGTCTGCACCTATGCCATCGCCATGGGGCAGTCGCGCGGGACGGTTGCGGCAACGCAATTCTCCATCTTCATGGCGCTCCTGAACCTCGGCACGAGCTTTGGTGCGTCGCGCCTCGAACTGGCGCGCGGGCTTGGCGGCTATGAGGCGGCTTTCAGTGCCTGTGCCTTGCTCAGCCTGTTTGCTGTCGGCGCCTATGTGCTGTCGGTCCGTCTCGATGGCGGCCGGACGCCGTCAACTGTCCTGCGGGACCAGGAAATGCGCCTGTAGCGCCGTCACCGGTTTACCGCGTTCGCCCTGCCAGGCTTCGGCGCGGACGCTCGCCATGCGCCGGCCCAGCTTGTGCACGATGGCCGTTGCATAGAGGTCTTCGCCCCCCTTGGCCGAGCGCAGATAATCTATGGTGATGTTGATCGGCTTCGGCGGGCGCGGCATGTCCGACTGCAGGAACACGCCGGCCATCGCCGTTAGTTCAAGGAAGGCGCCGGTACAGCCGCCATGCAGTGCGTTTATGGCGCGGTTTCCGATGAACTTCTCCTGAAAGGGCAGCACGGCGATCATCTCTTCGTCCTGCATTTCACACCGCATGCCGAGGAAGCGCGCGAAAGGCGTCCGTTCCAGAAAGGCCTGCACTTCCTTCAATCGTTCTGTCATGGCTTGTTTCCCAGAACCTTTGTGACCATTTCCACCGCCTCGTTCCCACTTGCCCAACGCGAGATGTCGTTGAGGGCAAAGGTGCCGGCCGCAGTGGCGATCACCTCTTCGCGTGATTCGTGGTACGCCCAGGCATGGGTGAAGGCGACATTGCGGGTGACATGATAGCACTCGGCCTCTGCGAGGATGTCGCGGCCCTTTTCCGCGGGTCGCATATAGTCGATTCGAAGGTCCAGAGTCGCCATCGACTTTGGCTCGGTCAGCACCGTGTTGATGCAAACGCCGCAGAGATTGTCGAGCAGGGCCGTCAGAACGCCGCCATGAATGACGCCGGTTTCAGGGTTGCCAACCAGGTCTTCGCGCCAGGGAACGCGTGCGAAGGCGCGGCCTTTTTCAATGCCCGTCAGCTGCAGCCCCAGCGCCTGCGCCCACGGAACAGCTGTCATGACTTTCGAAGCGTGTTCCCTGATCAGTTCGAACATCATGTCCTGGCCGTCTGACATCCCGACTCCTGCTTCCGTTGCGTGAAATTGACGTTCGCGTAAGCGTCGATACCATCCTTTCCCAAGAGCGCAATCCATCGCGCCACGGGAGGTCACAATGCCATTTGACGGACAATCGACGGGGAAAGCCTGCATCATCGGAGCGGGCTGCTCGGGCTTTACCATGGCCAAGCGGCTGAAGGATTACGGTATTCCGTATGATTGCTTCGAGATGTCGGACGATATTGGCGGTAACTGGTATTATCGCAATCCGAACGGGCTTTCGTCCTGCTATCAGAGCCTGCACATCGACACGTCGAAGTGGCGGCTGGCGTTCGAGGATTTCCCGGTGCCGGATGACTGGCCGGACTTCCCGCATCATGCCCAGCTCTTCCAGTACTTCCAGGACTATGTCGACCATTTTGGCCTGCGCGAGACCATCACCTTCAACACCGCTGTAGAGAAGGCTGTGCGCCGCGAGGATGGCGACTGGGATGTGACGCTGTCGACCGGCGAAACACGCACCTATCAGTGGCTCTTCGTCGCCAATGGCCACCACTGGGATGCGAGAACGCCGGAATATCCCGGCGAATTCAATGGCTACCAGGTCCACTCCCACCACTATCGCGACCCGTTCGAGCCCTACGACTTCCGTGGCAAGCGCGTCCTGATCGTCGGCGCGGGCAATTCGGCCATGGATATTTCATCGGAGCTCTCCCAGCGTCCGATTGCAGACAAGCTTTTCATCTCGATGCGGCGTGGGGTGTGGGTGCTGCCGAAATACATGAACGGCCAGCCGGCGGACAAGGCGGTCCTGCCGGGATGGATGCCCGCGAAACTCGGGCGCAAGCTCGCCCGGGCTTCCATCAAGAAGCGTGTCGGCAACATGGAGGATTATGGCCTGCCCAAGCCCGACCACGAACCGCTTGATGCGCACCCATCGGTTTCCGGCGAATTCCTCACCCGCGTCGGATGCGGTGACATCACGCCCAAAGGCGCGATGGAGCGGCTCGACGGCGACGGTGTGGTCTTCAAGGATGGCACGCGTGAGCAGGTTGACGCGATTGTCTGGGCGACTGGCTACAATGTCAGCTTTCCATTCCTGGAAGACCCGGAAATCCTGCCGAAGGACAACAAGCTGCCGCTGTTCAAGCGCATGGTCCGGCCGGGTTACGAGAACCTGTTCTTCCTCGCGCTCGCCCAGCCGCTGCCGACACTGGTCAATTTCGCCGAGCAGCAGTCCAAGCTCTGCGCGGCGAAGATTGCTGGCGAGTACGAATTCCCGCCGCGTGAGGAGATGGAACGCATCATCAAGGAGGATGAGGAATTCCATCTCGGTCATTTTTACGATGCACCGCGGCATACGATGCAGGTCGATTTTAACGCCTATGTAAAGGATCTGATGAAAGAGATCGAGCGCGGGAAGAAGCGGGCGAAGATGCCAGCCTGACCGCGGGAACCGGCAATGGGAAGGCGCCGCCATGAAGCATGCAGCAATGGTCTGTATTCTTGTCCTGCTCTGGATGACAGGTTGCGCTTCCCAGCCCAGGCGGGTGGTCAGCCCGCCGCCGGCGATTTCCACCACCGCCGCCATTCCTGCGCCAGCCGGCCAGTTCCAGCCCGATGCCAACCTCTATCTCTGTCCGAACGCGACGATTACGAATGCGCTGGAGTCTGACAGCCGCAACCGGGTGCTGAACTTCAACCCGGTCGTGCTTGTCGATGGCAAGGTCGTCATGACGCCTGTTCCGGTCAACAATGCCTGCCTGACCTCGGGTTTCGGGCGCAGGTTCGGCCGCACGCATAAGGGCCTCGATCTCAAGGCCAGTCCGCCGGAGATGGTTTATGCGGCTGCACCCGGCATCATCCGTGAGGCAACGACGTCCACTGGTTTCGGCAATCATGTCGTGATTGACCATGGCCAGGGCGTGTTCACCCGCTACGGACACCTCGACCGTTTCGCGCCCGGCGTCTGGGAGGGGGCCAGCATCGGTTTCGGCCAGCCGCTCGGCGTCATGGGGCAAACGGGCAATGCGACGGGTATTCACCTGCACTTCGAAGTGCTGACCGGCAATTACAATACACCGAAGAAATCCTTCGGCCTGACCGCGCGTAACCCGCTTTCCTTTCCGGCCTATACCGGGCAAGCTTCCGGCTACTGAGACTGGCGCCCGACGGGCGGAGGGTGGGACGATGCTGAACTGGCTGCGGCCTCAGGCGCTTGCTGAAACCTACCGCGACCCCGTGTCCTGGGCGATCCTCGCGGTTGATCTCTTTCCGGTCTACGCGGTGCTGCAATTCGGCTGGGACGCCACGGCGCTGGTGTTTCTCTACTGGCTGGAGAATGTGATCATCGGCGCCATAACGCTGCTGCGCATGCTGGCGACAAGCCTCCGCGCCGGGCCGTTTGGCGTGGCCGGCATGCTGTTCATCGGGCCCTTCTTCACCGTCCACTATGGCATGTTCTGCTTCGTGCACGGCATATTCCTCGCGGCCTTTTCCGCCATCAGCCAGGGTTCAGACGACGCCCCCTTCATGGATCCTGTCAGCCTCATCCAGTTCGCGCTCGGCACCGGTGCCCATATGGCCCTCTTTGCGGGCGTCATCGTCGCCCTTCAATTGTTCCTGTTCTTCCGAGACTTCATTGCCCGCGGCGAGTGGCGCGAGAGCGATGTCATGGTGGAAATGACCAGACCTTACGGCCGCGTCGTGGTGTTGCATGTCGCGCTATTTGTGGGGTTCGGCGTGATGATTGCGCTTGGCCAGCCGATGCTGGGCGTGCTCGGCCTGATCGCGCTCAAGGCCCTGTGGGGGATGTATCAGGCGCATCGCCGGCATATTCAACCGCAGCTCGAATCGGCTGAAAAAGTTGACGAGCCGTCACCGATTTGATTGCTGGTAATCCAAGGCGCAAGGAGACGGCATGACAACGATAGCCAAGGCGAGCGGGTCGGGGGGCAAACGCGCCCTCACCAAGGCGGCTAACCGCCAGGCCATACTGGCAGCGGCCCGACAGGTGTTCGCCCGCATCGGCTTCGACGCCACCACGGTCCGCGACATCATCCGCGAGACCGATCTCGCCGCAGGCACGTTCTACAATTACTTCCGATCCAAGGAGGAAGTCTTCGAGGCGATCGCAGGCGAAAGCGCCCGGCGATTCCGGCCGATGCTGCAGACGGTACGTGAGGAAGCACGCTCCTTTGAGGACTATATCCGCGCGGCCTACAAGGCGTATTTCAGCTTCCTGAAGTCCGAGAATGAAGAAGCCTTTCGCAGGGGCGAGCCGCACATGGCGCTGATCGGCGTGCGCGTCGACACGCCCGAGATGCACGCCATCTTCGACGAAATCCGCCAGGACCTGGAAGAGGTTGCCCGCAACGCCGACATTTCACTCGAGGACTCCGAATTCCTCACTGCCGCCGCGATAGGGATTGCGCGTGAACTCGGGGACCATATGCTGCAGCGCAGGCCCGTCGATGTCGATGGCGCGGCCAAGTTTGCGACGACGCTCTTGCTGGACGGGCTGAAGGCATTGGCAACACAATCGACACGATAGGGAGATGGCGCGATGAGCCTTCAGGTCACCATTGCGAAACTGCTGCTCAAGCTGCCTGGAAATCTGCTGGTCAAGCTAAGTGGCGGCAAGCCGGTCGAGATCAACGGACGCGTTCTTGATCCGCAATTCCAGTTCATTGCGCATGGCGCTGCCAGCCAACCGCCCATGTCGTCCCTGTCGCCTCAGGATGCGCGCGCGGCCTCGGCGGCGGGCCTTGCCATGTTCACCGAAGCGCCCGAGCCGGGCGTGTCTTTCCATGATGAAGAGATTCCGTCCCGGAACCGGCACAAGATTCCTGTCCGCATCTACCGGCCTGACAATCAGGACCCGTCCGCGCCGGTCATGGTGTATTACCATTTCGGCGGCGGCGTGATCGGCGACCTCGATACCTGCCACGTCTTCTGCTCCATCCTCGCAAAGCGTGTTCGCTGCCCGATCCTGTCGGTCGATTATCGTCTTGCGCCCGAGCACAAGTTTCCAGCCGGTCTCAACGACGCCATCGATGCTTATGAGTGGGCGCTGCGCAATGGCGAGAAGCTGGGCGCGCCGTCCGGCATCGCAACGATTGGCGGTGACAGTATGGGCGGCAATTTCACGGCGATTGTCGCGCAGGAAATGATGCGTGAGCGCAAACCGCTTCCGCTGCTCCAGCTGCTCATTTATCCGGCGACCGAACTCGAGAACGAGTTTCCGTCCTACACGGCGTTCGGGGAGGCTTATCCGCTGTCTGCCGACACGATGCGCTGGTTCATGGATCAGTACTTGCCAGAGGGCCAGAACCGGGCCGATGTCCGGCTCTCGCCCGCCCGGGAAACGCGGCTGGAGGATTTACCGCCTGCAATCGTGGTGACAGCCGGCTTCGACCCGCTCGTCGACGACGGCGCGGCTTATGCAGAGCTCCTGCGCCGGTCCGGCGTCGATGTGACCTTCAAATGCTATGACAGCCTGGCGCATGGTTTCACCGCGTTTACCGGCGTCGTGAAGGCAGCGCGCAAGGCTTGTGAGGAGATCGCCGGCATGGTGGCGGAGGCCTATGCCGGTTTCGACCTCAAGGACGACTAGGCCGCATAGGCGGCCAAGGCCAGCAAGGCGACAAAGCAGATATATAAAGTTCGCATGGGGTGGTTTCCGGATTTCCTGAAGCCATAACGCGCGGGGCGACGATCAGGTTTCCTCTATCAGGCCCGGATAGTTGTTCCGGACATTGCCGACATCAGGCCCGACCGGCCAGACATGCATGTCTTCAGACGGGAACGGCTCAAAAAGGTCCTCCACCTTGCGACTGTCGGTGTCGAGCCAGCGGTCGAAGTCCGACGGGTGCAGGATAACCGGCATCCGGCTGTGGATCCCGGCCGTCGCGTCATTGGCATGCGTTGTCAGGATGGTGAAGCTGTGCAGTTCGGACCCGTCGATATGTGCGACGTCATATAGCCCGGCAAAACAGAAATGACGACGGTTGCGCAAGCCGATGGCGAACGGTGTCTTTGCGCCGGGCCGTCCGGTCCACTCATAATAGCCGCTGGCGGGCACAAGGCAGCGATGGTGGCGGAATGCGCCGCGGAAGACCGGTTTTTCCGCAACCGTTTCGGATTTCGCATTGAACGTGGTGAAGGATTTCTCCTTCAGCGGTTTCTTCCACCAGGAGGGGACCAGGCCCCACAAGGCGGGAGCCAGTTCGGCGGGGCCTTCATGGGTCAGCCGGATGATCGGCTGGTAGGAGCCCGGCGCCGCATTATAGGTGGCTTCAGGCGGGTCGGTATCGTCCGGCGGAATGAGGTTCAGCCAGGCCTGAAAATCGGCCCAGGTCACGCCATGCCTGAAGAATCGCCCGCACATGAATTCTTTTTAAACGAGATGTTCATTCACGAAAACGTTGCGGAACGGTAAGAACGCCCAAGCGTTCAAGGGGCACCCTCTCCAGAATGCTGTGAGGATAAAGGAGATATCCCGAGATGAAGACATTTATTATTGGCACTGCCGCAGCCGCGATGATGCTGACCGCCTGTGAATCTGGCGGGATTTCCCAGCGCCAGGCTGTTGGCGCAGGAGCCGGCGCCATTGCCGGTGCGGGTCTTGGCACGCTGGCTGGCGGCGATGACCGCCGCAATGCCGCTATCGGTGCAGCCGTTGGCGCCATCGCCGGCGCAGCTGTCGGCACCTACATGGACAAGCAGGAGCGCGAGCTGCGCGAGCGGACCCAGAATACCGACATCCAGGTCGAACGCCGCGGCGACCAGATCGCCCTGACCATGCCGTCCAGCGTTACGTTTTCGGTCGACAGTGCGCAACTGAAGCCGGAGTTCTACCAGCCACTCAACGAAGTTGCAGGCACGCTGGTCAACTATCCGTCGACCGCCATCGATGTTGTGGGGCACGCCTCCGCTGACGGTCCGGACGACTATAACCAGCAGCTGTCGGAACGCCGCGCTTATTCAGTGGCCAACTACCTGCAGGCGCAAGGCGTGCAGCCGGTTCGTATCAATGCCTATGGCATGGGCGAAACCCAGCCGATCGCCAGCAATGAAACGCAAGCCGGACGCGCGGCCAACCGCCGTGTTGAAATCCTGCTCAACCCGGTCACGCAAGACCAGGTGA
Organism: Henriciella mobilis; assembly: GCF_003576285.1. Lineage (NCBI taxonomy): Bacteria > Pseudomonadati > Pseudomonadota > Alphaproteobacteria > Hyphomonadales > Hyphomonadaceae > Henriciella > Henriciella mobilis. Next base: position 762,698 of record NZ_QWFX01000006.1, read on the forward strand.
GCTAGGGCTCAAGGATCACCGACAAGAAAGGCCGCGGAGCATGACGCTTCGCGGCCTTTTCCATTGGGCTCAGCCTTCGGTGACGCTCGTGACCTGATAGGTCAGCGGGTCGCCCTCATGGCCGGTGACCGTGAGATATTCGCCGACGGCGAACTTGTGATCACCAAGCCGGTAGGTGGGCTCATCCGGGCCTTCGCGGTCCTCATCATAGTGGAAGAACCAATGGCTGCCGCGATGGGTCAGCCAACCGTCTGCGCGCTCATCCGGGTCCGGGTCAAACCGGACCACCGTGGCTTTCTCGCGATCCTGTCTCCAGGCCTCGAGATCCAGTGTGCCGTCGGTTTTCAGCGGGGCGTTGAGGACATAACCACGTTCGGCGTCGCCATCGGGAAATCCGGGATTGCGAGCCAGGCGCAGGACGATCTTCTTGAATGCCATAAAGCGAACCTCTCATCTGATGGTGAGACTGTCCCCACTCTAATGGTTCGTGCCAATTGTGGCTATTACGTATTCGCGCAGACAGGGGCTGTGTGTCGCTGCGCCAGATGCTCAGGCAAGCCGGTCACAAAAAAAGCCGGGGCAGCAGCCCCGGCTTTTCATGAGATTTTTGCCGATATCAGGCGGCAACCTTGGCCTTCACGCCACCCGGCGGGAAGCGGTCATAGAAGCCTTCGCCCTTGGCCGCCATATCCTTCAGGAGCTGGGGCACCTTGAAGCGCTCACCATACTTCTCTTCCATCCGGGTCGCTTCCTCGACGAAGGGCTTGATGCCCCAGATCAGGTCGACATAGGAGCAGCAGCCGCCGGTATAAGGGGCAAAGCCCCAGGCGAGGATGGAGCCGATGTCCGCATCGCGCGCATCGGTGATGACGCCTTCCTCGAAGCAGCGTGCCACCTCGATCGCCTGACGGATCAGGAAGCGGTTCTTGAGGTGCTGCTTCAGCTCCGGCGGGCATTCGTCCACCGTCACTTCGAGACGGGAGTTGAGATCCGGCCAGAGCCGCTCCGGCTTGCCCTTCTCATTATAGTCGTAGAAGCCCTTGCCCGCCTTGCGGCCAACCCGGCCCTGGTCCTCGACCAGCCAGCCGAGGAACTGCGTGCGATCATCCTTCTGGATGTCGACGCCCATGGCTTCGGCCGTGGCGCGTGTCACTTTCAGGGCAGTGTCGAGACCGACCGAGTCGGAGACTTCCAGCGGGCCCATCGGCATACCGGACTGGCGCCCGACATTCTCGATGATGGCCGGCTTGATGCCCTCGGCCAGCATTTCCATGCCTTCGCGCGTATAGGTGCCGAAGCAGCGCGAGGTGTAGAAGCCGCGGCTGTCATTCACGGCGATCGGCGTCTTGCGGATGGCGAGAACATAGTCGATCGCCTTGGCGAGGGTCGCTTCGGAGGTCTTTTCGCCCGAGATGATCTCGACGAGGCCCATCCGCTCGACCGGCGAGAAGAAGTGGATGCCGATGAAGTTCTCAGGGCGCTTCGACGCCTTGGCCAGGCCGGTGATCGGCAGGGTCGAGGTGTTGGAGCCGAAGACGGCGTCCTCGCCGAGAACCTCTTCGGCCTGCTTGGTGATCTTGGCCTTCAGCTCTTCATTCTCGAAGACGGCTTCAATAACCAGGTCGGCGCCTTTGAAATCGTCGTAATTGTCCGTCGTCGTGATCAGGTCGAGCAGCTTGTCGCCCTTTTCCTTTGTCGACTTGCCGCGCGAGATGTCCTTCTCGACAAGACGGCGGGAATAATCCTTGCCCTTCTCGGCGTTCTCCTTGGACACATCGACCAGCACGGTCGGGATGCCGGCCTTGGCCTGGACATAGGCGATGCCTGCGCCCATCAGGCCGGCGCCGATAACTGCGATCTTCTTGAACTCTGTCTTCGGATAGCCGTCAGGGCGGTTGCCGCCCTTGGACAGGGCCTGCGTCGACAGGAAGAGCGAGCGGATCATCGCCTTGGCTTCCGGGCGCGACTGGGTGTTGATGAAGTAGCGCGTCTCGATCCGGAGGCCTGCATCGATCGGCACCTGGATGCCCTCATAGACACAGGAGAGGATGTTCTTCTGGGCCGGGAAGTTGCCATAGGTCTTGGCGTGCAGCATGGCGTTGGCCATGGTCATCACCTGACCGGCACCCGGTGAGCGGTGCGGAACGCCGCCCGGGACCTTGTAGCCTTTCTCGTCCCATGGGGCCTTCGCGTTCGGGTTGGCCTTGACCCAGGCCTTGGCGCGCTCGACGACGTCGGCGCCCGGGGCGAGTTCGTTGATCACGCCCATCGCCTTGCCTTTTTCGGCGTCGAAGCTTTCGCCCTGAAGGATCAGGGGCAGGGCCGCCTGAACGCCGACGAGGCGCGGCAGGCGCTGCGTGCCGCCAGCCCCTGGCAGGAGGCCGATCTTGGCTTCCGGCAGGCCAAATTGCTGCTTTGGATTGTCGTTCGCGGCCACACGGTAGTGGCAGGCAAGCGCGACTTCGAGACCGCCGCCAAGGGCGAGGCCATTCAGGGCGCAGGCGACCGGCTTGCCGCAGGTCTCCAGTTCGCGAAGCGTCTTGTTCAGGGAGAAGCCCTGCTCGAAGCGGGCTTTCAGTTTCTCGTCCTCGGACATGGAGCCGCCATCGGAAGCGCCGGCCCGGTTGCCCATCTCGCCAAGGTCTGCGCCGGCGCAGAAGCCGGACGGCTTGCCCGAAGAGATCACAAGGCCCTTGATCGCGTCATTGCTGGCGACCTCTTTCGAGATCGCGATGATATCTGCGACGGCCTGGCCGGTCAGCGTGTTCATGCTGCGGCCTGGTACATCGAACACGGCATGCGCGATGCCGTCGCCATCAATGTCGAATTTGAATGTTTCGAGTTTCATTGTCTTTCGTCCTGTTGGAAGTCAGCCCGCATCAGGGCCGCCCTCATCCGTCTTGTCTTCAGATTCAGTCTTCATCCGCGCCTCGCCGAAGACCGGCGAAAGCGCGAGGCCGATCGGGAGGCCGAGGCCGATAAAGGCCATGTTCCCGAGCGCAGCGCCGAACGCTGCGCCGAGAGCAATACCGACGGCGATGCCGATCGGCAGGCCCCTCTCGAAGGCCTTGTCAGCCATCAGACCCGCTCAATGATCGTGGCGGTGCCCATGCCGGCACCGACGCACAGCGTAACGAGTGCGGTTTCCTTGTCGGAGCGCTCCAGTTCGTCGACCATGGTGCCGAGCAGCATGCCGCCGGTTGCACCGAGCGGGTGGCCGAAGGCGATGGCGCCGCCATTGACGTTCATCTTCTCGTGCGGAATGCCGAGGAGGTGCATCATCAGCATCGGCACGGAGGCGAACGCTTCGTTCAGCTCGTAGAGGTCGATGTCGCCGACTTCCATGCCGGCCTTCTTCAGCGCTTTCAGCGAGACCGCCGTCGGACCGGTCAGCATGATGGCCGGTTCGGAGCCGATCGAGGCCATCGCTTTGATACGCGCGCGCGGCTTGAGGCCGAGCTTCTCGCCCATTTCCTTCGAGCCGAAGAGAACGGCCGAGGCGCCGTCCACGATACCGGACGAGTTGCCGGCATGGTGCACGTGGTCGATCTTTTCCAGCTCGGGATAGCGCTGCTTGATGACTTCATCGAAACCCATGCCGCCCATGCCCGCGAAAGACGGGTTCAGGCCAGCCAGCGACTGCATGTCCGCATCCGGACGCATGTGCTCGTCATGATCGAGGATGACGGCGCCCATCTGGTCCTTCACCGGGACGATGGATTTGCTGAAACGGTTTTCCTTCCAGGCTTTCGCGGCACGCTTCTGGCTCTCAACGGCATAGCCGTCGACATCGTCGCGCGAGAAACCCCACTTGGTCGCGATCGTGTCCGCGCCGATACCTTGCGGTGCGAAATAGGACTTGAGCGCGATCGACGGGTCGGAGGACCAGGCGCCGCCGGCTGCGCCCATCGGGACACGCGACATGCTCTCGACACCGCCGCCGATAGCCATGTCAGCCTCGCCGGTCATGACCTTCGAGGCGGCCATGTTGCAAGCCTCAAGGCCTGAGGCACAGAAGCGGTCGATCTGCACGCCGGCGGTCGTTTCGGCATACTCGGCGTTCAGCACCGCGATCCGGGCGATGTCACCGCCTTGCTCGCCGACCGGCGAAACGCAGCCGAGCACCACATCGTCGACATTCGAGGTGTCGAGTTCGTTGCGGTCGCGGATGGCTTGCAGCGCCTGGGTCGCCAGCGAAAGCGAGGTGATTTCGTGCAGAGAGCCGGAGCTCTTGCCCTTGCCACGCGGGGTGCGCACGGCGTCGTAAATATAGGCTTCAGTCATTTCAGGGGCTCCTTTCGGGGGGGATTTCGTATTGTCGAGTGGGCGCTACATCGTCCTTGCGATCAGCATCTTCATGACTTCGTTCGCGCCGCCATAGATGCGCTGGACGCGGGCGTCGGCATACATCTGGCCGATCGGGTATTCGTCCATATAGCCATAGCCGCCATGCAGCTGCAGGCACTCGTCGATGATCTTGCACTGCAGGTCGCTGATCCAGTATTTCGACATCGACGCGGTCGCCGCGTCCAGCTTGCCTTGGATGAGCAGCTCGGTGCAGTGGTCGGCGAACACTTTCGCGACGGTTGCTTCGGTCTTGCATTCGGCCAGCTTGAACTGGGTGTTCTGGAAGTCCCAGATCGTGCCGCCAAAAGCCTTGCGCTGCTTGACGTACTCGACCGTTTCCTTGATGGCGCGCTCGATCATGCCAATGCCCTGGAGGCCGATCACGTGGCGCTCCTGCGGCAGTTTCTGCATCAGCTGGACGAAGCCCTGGCCTTCCTCGACGCCGAGCAGGTTCGATGTCGGCACGCGGACGTCATTGAAAAACAGCTCCGACGTGTCGGCGGCCTTCTGGCCGATCTTTTCGAGATTGCGGCCGCGCTCGAAGCCTTCGACCTCGTCGGTCTCCACCACGATCAGCGAGATACCCTTGGCGCCCTTGGTCGGGTCGGTCTTGGCAACGGTGACGATCAGGTTTGCTGTCTGGCCATTGGAGATGAATGTCTTCTGGCCGTTGATGACGTAATGGTTGCCATCCTTCTTCGCGGTTGTCTTGACCGCCTGCAGGTCGGACCCGGTGCCGGGCTCGGTCATCGCGATCGCGGCGATCAGCTCACCGGAGGCCAGCTTCGGCAGCCATTTCTTCTTTTGCTCTTCAGAACCGAACGTTTCGATATATGGGGCGATGATGGCGTTGTGCAGCGTGATGCCGAAGCCGTCGATGCCCTGCCATTGTTGTTGTTCGATGATGACAGCCTCATGGCGGAAATCGCCGCCAGCGCCGCCATACTCGTCGGACACGGATGCGCAGAGGAGGCCGGCTTCACCCGCCTTCTTCCACATTTCGCGCGGGACGTAGCCCTGCTTGCGCCAGTCCTCGACATGCGGCTTGCATTCGCGCTCGAAAAACTGGCCGACAGCGTCGGAAAAGATCGAGATTTCCTCGTCCTGGCGCCATTTTGCGGGTGGTACATCGAGCACATTCTGCATCTGGTCATCTCCCTGATCGCGATCGGCGACAAGTTGTCGTTTACGTTCACGTCAACATATAAAGCCCACGCTTCTGCGGCGCGAGTCCTCACGCAACGTCATGTTGCAGTGTGTCAGATGGGCGGCAGGCCGGGCCCGCCGCCCAACAACCATTCCGGTTAGAACCGCTCCGCTTCGAGCGCCATGAGCGGGTCAGCGCCAGTCTTGAGCTTGGCAAGATGGGCTGCCGTTTCCGGCAGGATCCGGCTGATATAGTAGCGCCCGGTGACCAGCTTGTCGTCATAATACGGGTCCGAGCCGCGCTTTTCCACCGCCGTCTTGGCCATCTTCGCCCACATATAGGCGAGCGCCGTCAGGCCGAAGAGGTGGAGATAGTCGGTCGAGGCGGCGCCGGCATTGTTGAAGTTGCTCATGCCGTTCTGCATCAGCCAGGTTGTGCCATCCTGAAGCTTGGCCTTCGCATCCTTCAGTCCCTCGATGAACGGCGCGAGTTCTTCATTGTCTTCATTGGCGCCGATGAAATCGTCAATCTCGGCGAAGAAGGTGAAGACGGCCCGCCCGCCATTGGCGGCCAGCTTGCGGCCGACCAGGTCGAGCGCCTGGATGCCGTTCGTGCCTTCATAGATGAGGGTAATGCGCACATCGCGGACGAATTGCTCCATGCCCCATTCGCGCGTGAAGCCCGACCCACCGTGCAGCTGCAGGGCATCATTGCAGGCTTTCAGGCCGCGATCGGTCAGGAAGGCTTTCACCACAGGCGTCATCAGCGCCATGTAGTCGCCCGCCTTCTCACGGACTTTCTCATCCGGGGACTGGTGCAGCAGGTCGCCATGCAGCGCCGTCCAGTAGGTGAACAGGCGAGCACCTTCGATGAAGGCCTTGCAGTCCAGCAGCATGCGGCGCACGTCCGGGTGGACGATGATCGGATCGGCAGGCTTGTCGGGCGCCTTCGGACCGGTCAGCGAACGGCTCTGCAGGCGGTCGTTCGCGAAGTCCACAGCGTTCTGGTAGGCGACCTCCGCCTGCGCCAGGCCTTGCAGGCCCACGCCGAGGCGCGCCTCGTTCATCATGATGAACATGGTGCGCATGCCCTTGTGCTCTTCACCGACCAGCCAGCCGGTCGCCTCGTCATAGTTCATGACGCAGGTGGCATTGCCGTGAATGCCCATCTTTTCCTCAAGCCCGCCGCAGGACACAGCATTGCGCTCACCCAGTGAGCCGTCTTCATTGACGATGTATTTCGGCACGACGAAGAGCGAGATGCCCTTGATGCCTTCCGGCGCGCCCTCGATCCGGGCCAGGACGAGGTGAATGATATTGTCGGTCAGGTCCTGTTCGCCGCCGGAAATCCAGATCTTCTGGCCCGTAATCTTGTAGGAGCCGTCGGATTGCGGAACGGCCTTGGTCTTGATGAGGCCAAGATCGGTGCCGCACTGGGGCTCGGTCAGGTTCATCGTGCCGGCCCATTCGCCGGAGGCCATTTTCGGGCCGTACTTGGCTTTCTGCTCATCGGACCCGCCGGCCATCAGGGCTTCATAGGCGCCGGATGTCAGACCCGGATACATGCCGAACGCCATGTTTGCGGACGACACCATTTCGCTGAGGGCGATCGCCAGGAGGCGCGGCAGGCCTTGACCGCCATGCTCCACCGACTTCGAGAGCAGAGGCCAGCCATTCTCGACGAACTGCTTGTAGGCGTCCGGAAAGCCGTCCGGCGTTTTCACCGAGGCGTCGTCATTGCGCACGCAGCCCTGCTGGTCGCCGACGCTGTTCAGCGGGAAAAGCACTTCCTTTGCGAACTTGCCGCCTTCTTCGAGGATCTGGTCGATGATATCGGGCGTCGCCTCGGAGAAGCCTTCGAGGTTCGAGTAGTTTTGCAGCGACAGCACATCATGGAAGATGAACTGCATATCGCGCACGGGCGCATCATATCGCGGCATGGAATATCCCCTGAAATAGCGTTTGGCGGCGTTTCACTAACAGGTGAAACGCCGCACTGTCAGCCCCGATGGGGCGTGAATTGAATTGGCTCAGGCTTCGTCGAGCTGCTTGCGTGCGACCGCATCATAGGCAGCGACATTTTCGGCATCATCGGAGGTTGGCCCGACATTGGACAGGTCCTGCTCAAGCCATTCGATGCCTTTGCGCAGCTCAACAAGAGCGACCTCGATATCTTCGCGCTGGTCCTCGAATTCCTGAACCTGCTTGCGGAATTTCTCGAGCGTCTTGCGCTTCTGGGCGCGCTGATTGTCACCCAGGCCGTAAAGGTCGAGGATTTCGCGGATGTCGGCAAGCGGCAGGCCGAGGCGCTTCATTCTCACGATGATCGTGACGCGGGCGCGATCACGGTGAGAGTAGACGCGGGTCATGCCGTCCCGTGCGGGGTGAAGCATGTCCTTGTCTTCATAGAAGCGGAGGGCGCGAGGCGTGATGCCGAATTCGCGGGCGAGTTCCGAGATCGTGTAGGTGCGGCTCTCGGCGATGGAAAGGGAAGCTGTATCTGGCATGATTACGAATAATACGCGCCTTTACGCGAACGTCAACGTCATCTTTCCCTTTGCGTAAAAGTAATGTGGAATCCGGGGGCTCCGAACCCGCGATGAAGCGGGCCTTGCAACTCTGTGAATAATTCCGGCAGCGCAGTTTACCTTTTTAACGGGGTTTTAAGACGAAGCTTACCATTCACGTAATGATAAGGTGGCGAGGGGCTGCCTGCCGGTCACTCACGGCCTGTCTTGGAGTGGAGCGCTTAGCATGTCGAATTATGGTCCCTGGAGCGTCAAGGGAATCGACCAGCGAGCCCGCGAAGCGGCGCGCGAAGCAGCCCGCGAGGAAGGCCTCACCATTGGCGAATACATCAACCGCATGCTGCTTGAGGAAACCGAGGAGGACGCACCGTCCATACGCGACTATCGCGAGCCGAGATATCCCCGTGCCGTTGAGGAGGTGCCGCCCGCACCGCGCCGTCCCCAGCAGGGCCGCGGAACATTCGACCAGCTGATTGCGCGCCTCGAAGCGGTCGAGGCGCGGTCCACGCTTGCACTGACGGGCATTGACCAGTCCATTGTCGGGCTGGTTGCACGGCTCAACAAGACGGACGCGAAGTCCGACCGGGTCGCCGAGAATGTCGATGCCTTCATCGAGGATCTGCGCACCACGTATGAGCAGCTCCAGGAAAAGGTCGAGGCGCTTGAGGAAGACGACACCGGCGCGCGCAATCTTGAATCGCTGAAATCGCTGGAAAAGGCCCTCGGTGAGCTGGCCAGCCATATCAACGAGCAGAACGAGCGCCGAAAGAACGAAAACCAGGACATTCGCGGCCAGGTCAAATCCGACCTTGAAGACGTGAAGAGCCGTGTGTCGGGTATGGAGAAGCGCGTCGAAAGCACGCTGGCCGACACGTCCCGGCGGATCGAGGAAACCCTGGAGCAGGCCGAGGCCTGGTCGGAGAAATCCTCGCGGAAACTCGATGAGCGGGTGTCCGAGGTCGAAAGCGCGGTTGCATCGAAACTGTCGCGGCTGGACCAGTTCGACGAGCGCATGGGCGCGGTCGAAGGCGACGTCGCGGGCGCGCTGAGCTCCATCGAGGCTGTGATGACCCGCATGCAGGACCGCCTGCATCGCGCCGAAACGGCAACCAATACCGCGCTCGAGGGCCTTGAGCAGACGTTCAACAGGCTGGACCAGCGCATCAACGAACTTGCCGAGCATGCTTCACCGGAAGCGGCCGCCGAGCTGAAGGCGCAGTTTGAGTCGCGCTTCGAAGGCCTCGCGGGCGAGCTGCGCTCTTCGGTCGAGTCGGCCCGCGAGTCGCTGGCCCGCGAGATTGAGGGAGCAGCTGCATCTGCCGATCCGGAAAAACTGGGAGCGCTTGAAGAAAGTGTCGACGGGCTTGAGAAGCGTGTCGCTGCCAGCGAGGAACGCTCCAGCCGTGCCCTTGAAGGCATGACCAACCAGGTCAGCCGGATTTCGACGTCCCTTGACCGCCGCCTGCGTGAGGTGGAAGCGCGCGACCCGGGCGAGGCTGTCGAGACCGTGCGCGCGGACATGGAAAAGCTGACCCAGGAGGTCAGCGACCGCTTCGAGCAATTCGACTCGCAGAATGACGAGGTGATCAACAAGATTACCGAACAGATGCAGGCGCTTGCTGACCAGTTCGAGTCGCGCGTCGATGAAAGCGAACAGCGCAGCGCCAACGCGATCGAGCAGGTTGGCGAACAGGTTGCCAATGTCGCCCAGCGTCTGCAGGCGCGCCAGGAATGGGCCTTCACGCAGCTTCAGGAATCGATGGAACAGGCGCGCAAGCAGCAAAGCATGCGCCTGTCCGACGCGCTGACCGGCGTGTCTGACCGTATCGAGAAGATGCAGCAGCAGCAGGCATCGGCCATGTCGCCCGTGCAGAAGGCGATTGCATCCCTCGCAACGCGCCTCGAAGCGCTGGAAGACTTCACGGCCCCGCCGCACGCCCAGCCTGCCCGGGCAGGCTCTGAACCGGACTTCCCCGGTCCAGACTATGATGGCTTTGCCGATGAGCAGGACACGTCAAACGATCTGACTTTCGATGAAGAGGGGCACGAGCCCAGCGACCTCGAAATGCTGGTCGCCGAAATCGAGGATGAGGCGCCGGCGGCAGAAGCGGATGCTGGCGATGACATCTTTGAAATCGAGATCGACGAATCCGGTTTCGAGGACGACGAGGACGCCGCCTTCGAGGCCGGCATTCCCGATATTTCCGAAGTCGATGAGCCATCGGACGCAGTCGAGACCGAATCCGACTTGCTGGAGACGCTGGAAATCGATGACGGTGATGAGCCTATCGAAATCGCCGATCCGGACGCCGACCCGCTCTCAGATCTCTCAGCCTGGGATGATGGGGCCGATGAGGCGCGTGACAGCGACATATTTGGCGAGGATGATCCCAGCGACCTGCTGGAGGCTGGTGAAGACGCTGAGTCCGAGACCGACCTGGACGCCGATGAAGAGGCCCTGGCCGACGCTGAGGAAGAGGCACCCCTCCAGGAAGATCCCGAGGCGATGGACTATCTGTCCCGCGCCCGCAAGGCCGCGATGTCCGCCACCGCCGAGTCCCGTCGTGGCAAGGTCAATACAGGCAAGCGTGGCAAGTCCCGCGTGCCTCTGGTTGCGGCCGTTTCCGTAATTGCTCTGGCGACCGCCGCAGCGGGTACTTTCGTTACGCTGCGTGGCCTGCAGCAGGACGCCGACCGTCCGGTCGTGCAGTCTACGACGCCGGTTCATGCCGAGCCGACATCCGCGGATGCCGCCCCGGAAGAAACGTCGGCGCCCGAAGAGACCGCAGCCGCGCCGGTGATCGAACCACTTGATTCGAGCGAACGGGCATCGCTGTCACCCGAAGAAGAGGCCGCGATCGAAAGCGAGCTGTTTGAGGAGCCGGCTGACAGCCCCGCGCCGCAAGCATTGCAGCCAGTCGTCGATTATGCGGCTCTGCCGAGGATTCCGCAGACGCCAACCCTCGAATCCGCGGCGTCGACAGGCGATCCGGTTGCCCAGCTGATCCTTGGCGAACAACGCCTTGATGCCGGTGACTATACGAGTGGCCCGAGCCTGGTCCGACGGGCGGCTGAAGCCGGCGAGCCTGCCGCCCAGTATCGCCTGGCCAAGCTTCATGAGCGCGGCCTTGGCGTGCCGAAGGATCTCGAAGCCGCCCGCCAATGGACTGAACGCGCCGCCGAGGGCGGCAACGTCAAGGCGATGCACGACCTCGCCGTCTACTATGCCGAAGGCGAAGGCGGCCAGCAGAGCTATGCCGCGGCCGCTGAATGGTTCCGCAAGGCTGCCGATTACGGCCTGACAGACAGCCAGTACAACCTCGCCGTCCTTTACGAAGCCGGGCTCGGCATTTCGCCCAGCCGGACAGAAGCGCTTTATTGGTACGAAGTCGCGAACGCGCAGGGCGACAGCGGCGCCATCGAAAAAGTGGAAGAGCTGCGCGCAGGGCTCTCGCTCGACGCGGCCCAGCAGGCCCAGCGCCGGGCAGCGAGCTGGAGTCCCGCAGAGCCGTCAGCCCGTCCGAATGGCCGTTTCGGCTTGCAGGCCTGGCAGGGCAGTTCGGCCGAGCAGGTCCGCTCCGTCCAGACGGTGCTTGGGGCACTTGGTTATGAGGCCGGGCCCGCAGATGGTGTCATGGGTGCCGGCACGAGCAGCGCAATTGCTGCCTATCAGCGCGATGCCGGTCTGCCGGCGACAGGTTCGATCACGCCGGAACTGGTGAGCAGCCTCAACAATACCGTCGAGGGCGCCAGCCAGGGCGGCTAGTTCTACTGCAAGGCGGTCCGGGCACCATAGGCCAGCCGCCGCCAGATCACATACAGTCCGACCAGCGTGGTCATGATCGCCAGCCCATGCAGGCCGGTGCGTTCCCAGTTGTTAAGCGCAATACCGGAAAGGCCCCAGGCGAGCGCCACGAAGAACCAGAGGCTGCGGCTGATCCGGGTTGCGAACACCCAGGCGAGCAGCGCAGCCGGGACGAGCGCGAGCCATAGCGAGATCCAGACATGGTCGGTCGGCGCCAGCCCCAATAGCAGGCGCGCAACACGCGGGATCGATATGGAGATGGCAACCGCCGCCCAGCCGGACAGGAGGCCCGTCAGGGCGCAGGCGACCAGCCGCCGCGCTGTCCCGTCCCATCCGCCCATCCTGTGCAGCCGGCGTGCTGCCCACCAGGCTAGCGCAGCAATGGGCAGGAGAAGGATGAGGTTGAGAACCTCGTTGCCGATATACTGAGCGGACAGCATCCAGACGACATTACCCGCCCCTGCGAGCAGCAAGGGCTGGCCGAGACGCTCTTCCAGATAGCTGGTCTTGAAGACGGCAAGCAGCGCGAAGATGAGGTAGAGTGTGAAGATGACGCCCCAGATCGAGAAGAAGACGCCCGGCGGCAGCTCTGGCGGGATGCCCTCTTCGACCGCCTGCGCACCGATTGTGCGGCCATGGCCAGACAAGGGGAGGAGAGGCGCCAGCCATTGCAGGATGGCGACCGCGAGCAGAAGAAGGGGCGTGCCGGATTTCATCTTGAGATCTTTCGCAAATGCGGGCGCTCCTGACCAGTTATTCCACACTCACGACTTGGCGAGGGGGTCGGGTGGCAGCATTTTTTCGAGCGTGGCAAGCTGGTCGGCCTCGCCGGCGGGCTTGTCCCACCGGATGCGATTGATCCGCGGAAAGCGCATGGCAAGGCCGGATTTGTGCCGCGGGCTGCGCTGCAGGCCTTCGAAGGCAACTTCCAGGACGAGGCCATCCTCAGCTGTTGCCGTGACCGCCCGTACAGGACCGAACCGGTCGATCGTGTTCTCCCGGACAAACTTGTCGAGCTGTTTGAGCTCCTCATCGGTAAAACCGAAATAGGCCTTTCCGACCGGCGTCAGTTCTGGGCCGTCTGCCCCGTCTCGCCAGACGCCGAAGGTGAAGTCCGAATAGAAGCTGGATCGCCGGCCATGCCCGCGCTGGGCATAGAGCAGCACGGCATCCACCAGGAACGGGTCGCGCTTCCACTTGTACCAGGGGCCGGTGGGCCGTCCGGCTTCGTAGAGGCTGTCCCAGCGCTTCAGCATCAAGCCTTCTATTTCCGGCGCGGGCGGTGCGTTGCGCGCGGCCTCCAGCGCGTCCAGCGTCGTGACCGGCACCAGCGGCGAGAGGTCAATCCGTTCGCTACCGGCTCGCGCAACGAAATCTTCCAGCCGGGCCCGCCGGTCGCGGAAGGGCAGAGTGCGCAGATCTTCCCCGCCGTCGACGAGGATGTCATAGGCGCGGATGAATGCCGGCCTCGTTTCCATCTGCTTCTTCGAAACCGTCTTGCGGTTGAGCCTCTGCTGCAGGTCGTTGAAGGGGGCCACCTCGCCATTCGGGGCCCGGATCAGGAGTTCGCCATCAATGGCGGCATCGAAGTCCATACCGGCCAGCACATCAGGGAAGGTGTGCGAGATGTCATCGCCAGTTCGCGTGTAGATGCGCCGCGTGCCGCGTTCCGAGACGGCCTGGACACGAATGCCGTCATATTTCCATTCGGCGGCGAAGACCTCCGGATCGATCATGGCCGGGTCGACGGCATCGGGGTCGTCGCGCTTGTCCTTGGTGACCAGCGGATGGGCGAGCATGACCGGCCTGAATGGTGCCTTGATGTCGGGCGCGGGCTTGCCGGCGGTCCCGTCCAGCCAGTCGAACAGGCTTTCATAAGGCGGTTCGAGGCCATGCCAGATCTCCTCGATCTCGCCGGCATCGACCCCGCCCATCTGCGCCAGGGCGAGCTTGGTCAGGCGGGCCGACACGCCAATGCGCAGGCCGCCGGTCACCATCTTGATCAGGGCCCAGCGGCCTTTCGGATCGAGCTGGTCGAGCCAGCCGGCGACCAGCCGCTCGCCTTCGGCGCGCGTGGCCCTCAGCAAAGTTTCCACGATGTCCTCGATGGGCGGCACGCGGTTCGCGCCGCGCGTGCCGGGCCAGATGAGGCTGACCGTCTCTGCAAGGTCGCCGACATAGTCATAGGACATACGGAAGAGTTCAGGATCGGATCTTGCTTCGGCGAGGCGGCGGATCGAGCCGGCTTTCACGCCCGGTATGTCGAGTTCGCCGGTCAGCACCGCCAGGGCCCAGCCGCGAGCCGGATTTACTTCACTAGTGAAATAATTTACAAGGAGGTCGATCTTCCCATTGCGCGAGGGCGTCAGGATCAGTCGTTCGAGAAGGTCGGAAAAGGCCTGCATCGCAACACAGATAGGAGATGGCGATGACAATGACAGCCGAAGATGTGCCAGCCGGTTTCGGTCGGCACTTCCGCACCTCTCCCTTCACCGATCCTTGGGAGCCGCTCTTTTCAAGGCGAGAGAGCCGGAAGGTGGTCATCGGTGTGCGCCTGCGCAAAGAGCACTGCAATTCGCGCGGCCTTGTCCATGGTGGCCTGATTGCCTCGCTCGCCGACAATGCGATGGGGCTAAGCGCGGGCGAAGCGCTGAAGGCCGAAGGCCGGGAAAACCTCAAGGGGCTCGTCACGGTCAGTCTGGCGACGGACTATATGGGCAGCGCCCGGATCGGCAGCTGGCTGGATGTCGATACGCATTTTGTGAAGACGGGTGGCTCACTCTGCTTTACCGACTGCCTCGTGCATGCTGATGGCGGGCCGGTTGCACGCGCCAGTGCGAGCTTCAAGATCCTGAAGTAAGGCTGGCCTACAAGACCGAAATCTTCTGCCAGATCTTTCGCGAGAAATCGCTGGTCAGTTCTTCGACTTCATTGACGGCCTGAATGATCACGGGGTCGCGCGAATGGGCAAGATAGAGCGCAGCGAGCTTGCCGGTCAGCGAGAGCATTTCGCTGCAATAATCGAGATAGCGGCGCAAATGGAACGGGGTCAGGGTCCGCTCCGGGCTTGAGGCCGTACGGTCTCCGCCTTCGAGCACTGAGACCGGCGTTTTCGTCAGCTGGTGCGTGTCGATGACATGGGCAATCGACCGCAATTCATGCAGCCGCTCCAGCGCCCGGGACCGCTTTATGCGGGTTTCCAGCGTCAGCAGGAACCAGATGCCGGCCCCGGACAGGATCAGCACATTGATCAGCGCCTCCAGCCCTTGGAAGAAGACGAAGCCGTCTGTTTCGATGCCGTCGAACTCGATCAGCCAGGCAAGGCGCCCGACGAGCAGGATGCCCGTGGCGATCACAAGGAAGACGAAGATGCGCAGCAGCCGGATCGGCTTGCCAAGCGTCTCGGCCGTTGCGCTGACATCTGGCGCCAGCGCAAGAAGCTCGGCGCACACGCCAGAAATCCCGCGCTCGGGAAACCGCTCCCGGATTCGGGTATCAAGACGGGTCAGGGTTTCGATCAGCCTCGTCTTGTCGAGTGTGCGATACTTTTGCATGGCAGCAGCAGGTCCCGTCACCGACCCTTGCTACTGTGATTTCGTGAAGCCTGTCACGTCGAGTTTGCCATCGGACGTTTCGGACACTTCGACATCGTATATGGCGCGCGCTTCGGGCGAGCCGGTCATCTCGACATGGACCTGGTAGACGGCCGGGCTGGTGCCGGTCTGTTCGACATTCGCGAAATCGACAAGCGCGCGCGTCGGATGGCGCTCATAGACAGCATCAAGGGCGACGCTCCGGGCACCGAAGGCTGAAATCTCCTGAGTTTCGACCTGCAAGGCCTGTGGATCGGACTCCACGCAGGTGGCGCCATGGCAGGCGGCCAGCATCAATCCTCCCAGCCCCGAAATCAGCATGGCACGCATGGCGGCCTCCTTCATTTGCGGGTTGCGGGACTATGCGCCCGAACGCAGGGCGGTGCAAATGCCTATTCGAAGGCGTCTTCCTCATAGCCGACCAGGCGCAGTGGCCTCGCCTTGCGGCCTTCAAGCTCTGCCCAGCGCACCAGGGCATCCTCACGGCCATGCGTGATCCAGAGTTCCTCCGGATCAACTTCGCGGACCGTGTCCGTCAGCTCGTCCCAATCGGCATGGTCGGAAATGATCAGTGGCAGTTCGACGCCCGATTGCTTGGCGCGCTGTCGCACGCCCATCCAGCCGCTGGCGAAGCAGGGCAGCGGGTCGGGGAAACGCCGGCCCCACCGGTCATGGAAGGAGGCGGGCGGGCCGAGCACGATCTGGCCGCGGAACCGCTCCTGCGCGCCGCGTTCGCTGGTGTCGAGGGTCGCGGTTTCCAGCGGGCCGAGATCAATGCCGTGCTCTTCATAGAGCCTGCACAGCTTTTCCAGCGCGCCGTGGATATACAGCGTTTCGTGATAGCCCGCTTCGCGCAGCAGCTTTATCACGCGCTGCGCCTTGCCGAGCGCGTAGACGCCGACGAGGTGGGTTCGGTCGGGTGATGCGCGCACGCTGGCGAGCAGCTTGGCGATTTCCCGGTCGCTGTCGGGATGGCGAAAGACGGGCAGGCCGAAGGTCGCTTCGGAAATGAAGACATGCGTGCCGGGCACAGGCTCGAACGCCCTGCAGGTCGGGTCGCGGCGGCGCTTGTAGTCGCCCGTGCAGACCATGCGCAGGCCCTTCCATTCCACGACGACCTGCGCTGACCCCAGCACATGACCGGCCGGCGACAGCCAGACGGTCACGCCATTGATCTCGACCGTCTCACCATATTCAAGCGGCTGGGTCGCCCCTGCAAAGCCTTCGCCATAGCGCGACGCCATGATGGCCAGCGTTTCGGGCGTTGCAAGAACGTGGGCGTGTCCGGCGCGGGCATGATCGGCATGGCCATGTGTGACGACGGCCCGGTCAACCGCGCCGCGCACGGGGTCGATGTAGAAATCGCCTGGCGGGCAGTAGAGGCCCTTGGGGGTTGGCTTGAGCAGCAGGTCCGGTCGGATCATGGCTTTTCATATAGGGCTGCGCGTGCGGATTGGGACTGCCATGTTTCTGCCTTTTCCGCATGTGAGAGAGTCACGTGTCTAAGCGCCGGCAGAACGCGCCGGTGAAGAAACAGGGAGCCCTTTATGCGTTGGACCGTCCTCAGCGCGCTTGTCGGCGTGCTCGCCTTTCCCTCAATAGCGACTGCACAGGAAGGCGGCGACACCGAAATCATGCAGAAGGCGCTGGCCGCCGGTTACAAGGCGCTGTTCACCTGCTCGGCGACCTTTACCGCTGACCAGTCCCGCGCCGAGATCGACTTCAACGAGCTCGACGGCATCTACACCGATTATCGCGAGCCTATGCGGACCGTGTCCGAGGCCAAGATCAATGATCGCCAGCGCAGCGTCGCGGTGCGCTACAAGAAGGGCGAGCCGCCGCGTATCGCCGTCTGGCGCTCCGGGTTTGGCTGCTCCCTGTTGCCGATTGGCGCTGACCCCTCTGCGTCCGACTGGCTGCCGCGCTTTTCCGGAGAAGTATCGCGCCTTCAGCGGGATGTTTCCACGGCGATTGGCTCGGACGTGAAGCTGATCGATACGTCCTTTTACCAGCAGCGCACCGAGCCGTCGGTCAGTTTCGCATTCGACGGCCAGACCTATGGCCGGGGCACGCGCACCAGTGCGGTTGTCATCGTCAAGGATGGCCAGCTCGTTGCGGAACGCTATGCGCGCGGCATCGACGCGACCACGCCGCAGCGGACCTGGTCGGTCGCGAAGTCACTCACGGCAACGATCATCGGCGCGGCCCTCGAGCAGGGCATCATGGATCTCGACTATCCGGCGCTGGTCAAAGCCTGGACGGCCGGGGGCGACCCGCGCCGCGAGATCACGCTGCGGGACGTGCTGCAGATGGCCAGCGGCCTGGATTCCGGGGTGACAGGCAGCCGGACGGACCGGACCTATTTCGGCGGTGCGCGCGTTATCGATACCGCGCTCGTCAACCCGCTCGAAATCACGCCGGGCGAGCGGTTCAAATACGCCAATTACGACACGCTGGCGGCGATGCGCGGTCTTCGCGAGGCGATGGATGACGACCAGCGCTACTGGCGCTTTCCCTATACCGACCTGCTGTGGAAGATCGGCGCGCTCAACACGACGCTGGAGACCGACTGGGGCGGTGATTTTGTCTCTTCCAGCCAGGTCTGGATGACCGCCCGCGACATGGCGCGTCTCGGCCAGCTCTATCTGCAGGACGGGGTCTGGGCAGGTGAGCGCATCCTGAAGGAAGGCTGGGTCGATTTTGTCTCCAGCCCCGGCCCGGCCCAGCCGGACAGGACTGATCCGGACTCGCTGGGCTATGGCGGCAGTTTCTGGCTACTCGACCGGTTCGACGGCATTCCCAGCGATACATATGCCGGGATCGGCAATCGCGGCCAGTACATGGTGATCGTCCCGTCGCACGGGCTTGTCATTGTCCGGCGCGGCTTCGATACGGCTGATGGCGGGCGCTTCGACATCGTCGCCTTCACCCGCGATGTCATTGCCGGCATCGACCAGGGCCAGACCGACATGCTCGACGCGCAGATGCAGGCTTCCCAAGCCGAAGCCGAGTATAACGATTAGGGTATCGAGACCGGGTCGAGCAGTTTCGTGATCCGTTGGGTCACGGTCTGGCTGAAGGCCTGCATCATGGCAGAGCCGGACACGTCCATCTGCATGGCTTCGAGGTAGGTCCGCCCGTCCGGCGCCCGCACGCAGGTCGCGTCGAGCTGGAAGGTATTGATCTTTGCGATCATGGCCGGCTTGAATGGTTTGGGCAGGGACATGCTGAATGACAGGACCTGCCCATCCGCCTTGCTGAGCGTGGCACTGGCTTTGACCTTCTTGAGGATCTTGCGTTCCATGTCGTCAGACTCTTCGCCTGGCACAGGCGTAAAGGCGAACTGGACCGTGTCGTCGGTTTCCTCGATCCGGCGGGCGGTTGCCGGAATCTGCGCGGCCAGGTCGTCGCAGAAAATGTCGCCGGTCACCTCGGAATCGATGGATGTGATCGTCTCGCGAAAGTCGTCGTCCCATTCGCTTTCGTCGGGGGTGTAGATCGTGATGCGCTGGCCTTCAGGCTGGCTTGGATCGACTTTGCCGGTCGCATGCACCTCGCCGTCGGAATACTCCATCTCATAGACGTAGAGCGGGCCGGCCGCCCCCGTCGATGCGTGCGCCTGTTCGATCAGCGGGTCGGCCGCGGCAGGAAAGGCGAACAGGACGACGATAGATGTGAGCAGGACCTGGTGGTGCATGGCTGTCTCCCCATTTGGAGACGCTATAAAAGCCAAGCCAGGCTGAAAGTCATGTGAACAAGATGCAGGAATTGGCGCGAGACGCTATCTAGGTAGATATGCCCGACCAGCCGCCTCCCAGCTTATTGCCCGAAGTCTTCTCCGACTGGTTCGCCGGGCGGGGCTGGACGCCGCGTGCCCATCAGCTTGCCCTGACAGAAACAGCCCTCGCCGGTGACAGCGCGCTGCTGATTGCACCGACGGGCGGCGGCAAGACGCTGGCAGGCTTTCTCGCCAGCTTGATCGAACTGCATCAGAAGCCTCAATCGAATTCGGGGCGCCCGGCGCTCCACACGCTCTACATTTCGCCGCTCAAGGCGCTCGCCACTGATGTCGAGCGCAATCTCAACACGCCGGTTGCCGAGATGGGGCTCGGTATCCGTATCGAAACCCGCACCGGCGACACGCCGCAATCGAAACGACAGCGCCAGCGCGCCAATCCGCCCGACATCCTGCTGACCACGCCGGAGCAACTCGCGCTCTTCATTGCCTCCGATCACGCCGCAGAGTTCTTCTCCGACCTCAAATGCGTGATCATTGACGAGATTCACGCGATTGCGGCGTCCAAGCGGGGTGACCTCCTGTCGCTGGGCCTCGCAACGCTGGCCGAATGGGCGCCGGCCTGCCGGTTCATCGGACTGTCGGCGACGGTGCGCGATCCGGGCCTGCTGGCCGAATGGCTGCCGACGCGGGAGGGTCGCGAAACGCGCCTCATTCGCGCCGAGGGCGGGGTGAATGCGGATATCGGCATCATGGTCTCGCGCGAGCGCATTCCCTGGTCGGGCCATTCCGGGCGCTTCGCGGTTCCCGAAGTCTATGAGGCGATCAAGGCGAGCCAGATGACGCTGGTCTTCGTCAACACGCGCAGTCAGGCCGAAATGCTGTTCCAGGAGCTGTGGCGGGTCAATGAGGACGCCCTGCCGATTGCGCTGCATCATGGCTCGCTCGCCCGCGAGCAGCGCCGGAAGGTCGAAGCTGCAATGGCGAAGGGCGTGCTGAAGGGCGTGGTCTGCACCTCGACGCTCGATCTCGGCATTGACTGGGGCGGGGTCGACCTTGTGATCCAGATGGGCGCGCCAAAGGGAGCGGCCCGGCTGATCCAGCGGATCGGGCGCGCCAATCACCGCATGGATGAGGCGAGCCGGGCCTTGCTGGTGCCGACCAATCGGTTCGAAGTGCTGGAATGCCGGGCGGCCGAAGCGGCGGTCGAGGCAGGCGAGATTGACGGCGAGCCGATGCGCACCGGCGCGCTCGACGTCCTCGCCCAACACATTATGGGCCGGGCCTGCGGAGAAGGCTTCGAACTTGAAGCCCTGTACAATGAAATTCGCCGCGCGGCGCCCTATGCCGGTATCGACTGGGAGACCTATGAGCGGGTTGTCGACCTCGTTGCGACAGGCGGCTATGCGCTCACCACTTATGACCGCTTCCACCGGATCGTGAAACGGGACGGCCTCTGGCGCGTCCGCACGGCCCGCGATGCCCAGCAGCACCGGATGAATGTCGGCGCGATCGTCGAAGCGCAACTGCTGAACGTCCGGATTGCCAGTTTCGTTGGAAAGAAGGGCGAAGCGAGCGGTGGGCAGGAGACGAGGTCTGTGCGCGGTGACCAGAGAGCGATCCGGGCCGGCCGCAAGCTTGGCGAGATCGAGGAGTATTTCATCTCGACGCTGACGCCGGGCGACACATTCCTGTTCGCCGGAGAGATTCTCCGTTTCCTTGGCGTTTCGGAGCTCGACGTGCTGGTCACCCGCGCCAAGGCCGACAAGCCGGCGATCCCGTCCTACAATGGCGGCAAGTTCCCGCTGACGACGTTCCTGGCGGACCGTGTGCGCCACATGATCCACGACCCGGCCCAATGGGCCGGCCTGCCGGACCAGGTGCGCGAATGGTTCGAGATCCAGAAGGAAAAGTCCGAGATCCCGCCGCCGGACCATCTCCTCGTGGAGACCTTCCCGCGGGCCAATCGCCACTATCTGGTCACCTATCCCTTCGAGGGGCGGCTCGCGCACCAGACGCTCGGCATGTTGCTCACGCGGCGGCTGGAGCGCGCGGGCGCCAAGCCGCTCGGCTTTGTGGCGTCCGAATATGCGATGGCGGTCTGGGCGATGGACGATATGGCGGGTGTCGACATGGACGGCCTGTTCCACCCGGACATGCTCGGAGACGATCTTGAGGCCTGGCTTGACGAGAGCCCGCTGATGAAGCGGACCTTTGCCCAGTGCGCGCAGATTTCCGGCATGATCGCGCGGCGCTTGCCCGGCAAGGAGAAGACCGGCCGGCAGGTCACCTTCTCGACCGACCTCATCTATGATGTCCTGCGCTCGCATGAGCCGGACCACATCCTGCTTCAGGCCGCGCGCCAGGACGCGGCGACCGGCCTGCTCGACATTCGCAGGCTGTCGGACATGCTGGTGCGCATTCGCGGCAAGATCGATCACCGCGCGCTTGAGCGGATCAGCCCATTCGCGGTGCCCGTCATGCTTGAAATCGGCAAGGAGCCGGTCAATTCCGAAAGCGCCGCCGAAGCGATCATGGAAGAAGCCGAGTCAGCGCTGATCCGCGATGCGATGCAGCGCTGAGTGGGCCTTCCTACATCTGCATCGTCCATCCTTCGACGCCCATAGCGGCCTGACGGACCGCTTCCGACAGCGTCGGGTGCGCGTGGGAGGTGCGGGCGACATCCTCTGAGGCGGCGCCGAATTCCATGGCAACACAGATCTCGTGGATCATCTCGCCGACGCCAACACCGACCATGTGCGCGCCGAGGATCTGGTCTGTCTTCGCGTCTGCGAGGATTTTCACGAAGCCCAGCGTCTCGTGGTTGGTGCGCGCGCGGGAGTTGGCCTGGAAGGGGAATTTGCCCTTCTTGTACTCGATCCCGGCTTCCTTGAGTTGCTCTTCCGTCTTGCCGACCCAGGCGATCTCCGGATTGGTGTAAACAACGGACGGAACAAGGTTGTAGTCGACATGGCCCGCCTTGCCGGCGATCAATTCGGCAACCGCGGCGCCATCATCTTCTGCCTTGTGCGCAAGCATCGGCCCATGGATGCAGTCGCCGACGGCCCAGACGCCATCGGCGGCCTTGAAGTGATCGGTTTCGACGAAGCCGCGCTTGTCGAGCTTGACGCCGACGGTTTCCAGGCCGAGGCCTTCTGTGTAGGGGCGCCGGCCAACCGCCACGATCACGGCGTCGGCCTCAAGCACTTCCTCGTCGCCGCCCTTGGCAGGCTCCATGAAGAGCTTGAGTTTGGACTTTAGTTTTTCCACGCCCGTGACCTTCTGGCCGAGGCGGAAGTCGAGGCCCTGCTTCTTGAAGATACGCTGGGCTTCCTTGGCGACCTCATTGTCCGCGCCTGGCATGATCCGGTCGAGATATTCGACCACGGTCACGTCGGAACCAAGCCGCGACCAGACCGAGCCGAGCTCAAGCCCGATGACGCCGGCACCGATCAGGATCAGCTTCTTCGGCACTTCTTTCAGCGCGATGGCGCCGGTATTGGTGACGACGCGTTCCTCGTCGATTTCGATATTCGGCAGGGTGGATGGTTCGGACCCGGTTGCGATGACGATGTTCTTCGTTTCCAGCGTCTTGCCGTCGACCTCGACCTTGCCCTTGCCGGTGATCTTGCCGAAGCCCTTGATGTAATCGACCTTGTTTTTCTTCATCAGGAATTCGACGCCCTGCGTCAGGCCTTTCACGGCCTCATCCTTCTGGGACATCATCTGCTTCAGATCGAGTTCCACCTTGCCGGTCTTGATGCCAAGGCCGGCAAAGCTGTGATTGGCTTCGTCGAAGAGTTCCGAGGCGTGCAGCAGCGCCTTTGACGGGATACAGCCGACATTCAGGCAGGTGCCACCCAGCACGCCGCGCTTCTCGATGATGGCCGTCTTCAGGCCCAACTGTCCGGCGCGGATCGCGCAGTTATAGCCGCCGGGGCCGCCTCCGATGATGACGACGTCATAGGTGTCTGACATGGAAATTCCGCCTCAAAAGGTCAGTGCTGTGAATCGACCGCGAACCTAAGCATTGACGCTACGAAATCAATGCGGCGAAGGCGTCATTTGCGCGATCGAAAAACCAGTACGCCGGAAATCACCAGAAGGAAGGGCGCGAGCACGGCTTCATCGGACCAGAGAGACGCATCGGCGCCCGATCCGACCATGGCCCCCGTCATGACCGCGAAGATCACCGCACCGGCCGAAAAAAGCCAGGCGCCGCCGCGAACGGCCAGAATCGCCAGCAGTCCGCCAAGGATCATGAGCAGGGTGGACGTGAGCCGCAGCAGGGCCACAGGCGGGTTGAGCAGCTCCGTCATCAGGTCGCTGCCGCGAGATATCTGCATCTGGATAGGCTGCACGGTCTCCCAGAGCATCCATGCGGCCACGATGATCCCGGCCAGTCCGGCCAGTCGCCTTATCGGCATGCCCACCTCCCGTCGGGACTTTTCAAGTCCGGTTATCCAACGGTGAATTGGGTTTCATTGCAAGCGCGGCAAGTGCCGGCTCAGTTGGCTTCGACGGCATCGTAGGTTTTGCTGGGCTCGCTATCTTCCTCCCGGCGCAACACGACGAGCGCGAGGAAGAGCGTGGTCAGGATCGACAGGTAGATGTAGTTGTCGCGCCACAGCGACACGTCATGGCGGCCCTGGATCAGGCCGATAGTGACGGTTGCGAACATAAAGGTCGACAGGCCTGCCAGCCAGGCACCGCCCTTGCGCTCAGTGAGCGCGGCAAGACCGGCCAGGAAGGCGGCAACAGCCGACATCAGGCGCATCATCACCTGAGGCTCGAAAAGGACACCGGGGAAGCTAACGCCGAAGGTTGCATGGATGAAGTGCGCGAGACCCACGCCAACTTGCCACATGAACCACGTCCCAAGCAGGCCTAGGCAGAAACCACAGAACTGGCGGAACCTCATGACGGTGACACTCCCCGTTAGGACGGACAACCTTACCTTACTGCAATGGCTTCAACAGTTCATGAACAAGACCTGACGGATTCATAGAACTGTGAGGGTGTCAGGGCGCTGCTTATCGACCCTTCCGGGCGCGCATGCGCCGGCCTTCGGCGGCAAAATGAGCGCGCTGGCGGGCGATGGCTGCGGGGACTGGGCGCCGGCGGCGCGGCTTCGGCTCAGCAGGCTCCGGATGGGCTTTCGGTTCGGTCCGTGCCATGAGCGCTTCGAACTGTTCCTGGCTCATCACCACCTGTCCGTCTTCCTCGTCTGCAGCGACGGCGGCCGGGCGGACCTTGCGCAGACGCAGGTGGAGCACGGCGAGGCCCAGCAGCAAGATGATCACCGAGCCGCCTGCAACCATGCCTTCAGGACCGCTGGGGTCTCGCCACCAGCCCTGTTCGAAATCGACGAGATAGTAGATTGGCAGCGACGCCACCATGGCCATCCCATACCAGATGACCGAGCCGGGCCGGCGGCTGGCGACCGACACGGCGGCCGCATAATAGCAGAGCGATGCCAGGAAGTATGGCGCGCCGTAAACGATACCGAGTTCGCGCCAGTTGATATTATCAAGGCCAAGCGCGGGGTCGGGGTGGATAAACATGGTCACGAACATCATGATGCTCGGCCAGCGGATGGCCGAAAGCGCGCCAAACGCAAACACGATGGCGAGAGCAGCAATCATCAGGGCAATGAGCCGTCGGGACATGTCCGTATCCCTACACTCATTGCAATTGACGCCGCATGAATGGTTACTTTCAGATTGCGTTCAGTCTGAAAGCTTGTGTTTACATTTGCGTGATGGCGGCATGAAATCTGGACGAAGCGATCCATATCCGGGCTGAGATGAGCAACGATATTTTGACTTTCCGGCGCGCCGCCACGGCCCTGACCCTGGCCGGAGCCCTGCCCTTCATCGGCCTTGTCCCAGCGATGGCTGCGCTTGAGCCACCGACCAATCTGACCGCCAGTTTCTGGCTGATGGTCTATGCCACCGTCATCCTGAGCTTTCTCGGCGGCATCCGCTGGGGGCTGGCCTTGTCAAACCCCGAAGCGGGATGGACGCCGCTTGCTATTTCGGTTCTGCCCGCTTTGGCCGGGTGGGTGATCGTCCCTTATGCGATCCTGATACAACAGGTACCAAGCCCGGCATGGTTCCTGGCCTACGCCGTCTTCTTTGCGCTGCACCTCGGTTGGGACTGGTTGTCGGGGTCGGTGCCCAGCTGGTTCAAGACGCTCCGGATGACGGTCAGCGTAATCGTCATCGCGAGCCTGGTCAGCGCGTGGGGCATTCGCCAGTTCATGGCGTAAGCCGGAAGCCGGGGGCGGTTCAGGCGGTTTCGCGCGGCAGTGCGGTTGTGGCGGCGATGAAGCTGACCACGGTCAGGCCAAGTGAGACCAGCGCGTTCCAGCCGGCCATGGAGAGGCCCAGCATCTTCCACGGGGCATCCTCGCAGGAGGCCGTTGCAGTGCGCTCATCGATACCGCCAAGGTCGATATTGATGACGTCCACCGCTTCGGCACCGCAACCGGTCGGCGCGGGCCAGAAGTCCCACTCAACCCCGGCATGGAAAACGGCAACGACCGCACCGGTCAGGAAGACAAGGGCCAGCATCACGTTGAACGCAACCAGAAACCGCCGGTTCTGGCGGATATTCCAGAGAACGAGCCCGGTCGCCGCCATCGCGATCGCGGCCCAGTAGACTTCGCGCTGACGCAGGCAGAGCTGGCATGGCAGCAGGTAGGCAAAGCGCTCGAAGGCATGGGCCGTTGCCAGCATGGCCGCCGAGATCAGCAGCGCCATGAGTGGCCATCGCCATGTTCGCAGGACAGGGGAAAGCGCCGCAGTCATATTGCCTCAGACATCCGTGACGGGTTCACGCGACCGGGAAAATGGCGACTGTGGGGGAAGCGCGCAATGCGGCGATGGAGCGCGCCTCTATCAACTGCCCGTGAGCGTCCTCACACCAAGGGCGACCAGGGTCAGCAGGGTTGCGATCCAGGCGGTGCCGATAATGCTGCCGATAATGACGAGGATGCCGTCGCGCGCCATCAGGCCGAATGCAACGACTGCAACGCCAAAGCCGGGCACCGTATTGGTCGACGGTAGGGGGACCAGAATGGAGGCACAAAAGAAGACGAGGAACAGGCCGATAATCCGCTCACCACGCGCACCCATCAGGAAAGTGAGGCGCGGGCGGGCGATCTTTTCCAGCCAGCCGAACCATTTGCGCCCGCCTTTCGCGGTTCGTGTCAGGCCCTTCTTGTCGATCATGCGCTGGCCGAATTTCTGCGGTAGCCAGGGCTCCTCGCGTCCGGCGACCATCTGGCCCGCCAGCACCATCATCGGCAGCGAGACGACTTGCGGAACACCGTAGAGAAACGGGATGCAGCAGGGCAGGGCCAGGATGAAAAGCGCTGCGCCAAACGCCCGCTCGTCCAGCCGGTCGAAGATCATCCTGAGAGAGAAGCCTTCTTCGGGCGCCTCTTCCGCCATGAGTTCGATCGACTGAAGAAATGTTCGCGGGGATGGGTAGCGTGTCATGAGATTCGCCTAGTCGAGTTTTTTCTGCTGGTCGAGAAGATTGACGCATTGCCTGCCATAAGGCAGAGGCTTTGCTCGCAATCTGTATGCCGGTGTGGCGGAATTGGTAGACGCAGGGGACTCAAAATCCCCCGGGCTTCGGCTCTTGTCGGTTCGAGTCCGACCACCGGTACCATTCAAATCCGGTTCGCCTCTGGCGAAGAAATCGATCCGGTGGGTCGATTTCAGGATTTGAATGCCCCGGCAGGGGCTTTAGGTTAGTTTCCGTGTCGGCGCATTCGCGCCTCACATGAAACAGGCTCAAGGCTGCTGTCCCTTCGAGCGCATTCACTTTCCGGCCATCCGCCCTAGCTCGTCTCCTGAACATCAGGAGGCACCATGTCTGCAGTCATTATCGGCGCGACCGGCGGCATTGGCCGCGCCCTCACCCTGGCGCTGCACGAGCGCGGCCATGCCGGCCCGATACACGCGCTCTCACGCTCTGGCGGCGGCGACTGGCCAGATGGCATCGTCCCCGGAAAGATCGATATCCTGGATGAGGACAGCATCGCGCAAGCAGCCGAACGGGCCGGGTCGCCCCATCTCGTCATCGTTGCCAGCGGCATCCTGTCGGATGGTGAGCGCCTGCAGCCTGAAAAGTCCTTTCGTCACCAGTCCATGGCGGCTTATGAGGAGGTCTTCCGCATCAATACGTTCGGGCCAGGGCTGGTCGCCAAGCATTTCCTGCCGCGCATGCCGAAGGAGGGACGGGCTATCTTTGCAGCCCTTTCTGCACGGGTCGGTTCGATCGGCGACAACGGCTTTGGCGGCTGGCACGCCTATCGCGCATCCAAGGCAGCGCTGAACATGCTGATCCGCAACTTCGCCATCGAGCAGGCGCGCCGTAATGAGGCGTTTGTCTGTGTCGGCCTGCATCCGGGTACCGTCGATACAGACCTGTCAAAGCCGTTCCAAAGCAATGTGCCGGACAAGCAGCTTCAGACCGCCGCGCAGTCAGCCGGTCACCTGCTCGATGTCCTCGACAGCCTTGGCCCTGAGGTGAGTGGCAAGGTGTTCGACTGGAAGGGTGAGGAAATCGAGCCCTAGCCTGTAATGTTGGCGAGTACGGAAGAGGCGTCATAGACGTCCGGCTCATCCGGCTTGTCGCCCGTGCCGATGACGATCTCGAGGCTTTCCGTGGTCTTCTCGCTGCCGCCGGCGACCGGAAAGCCGATCCCGACACCAACACCCACGCCTGAGCCATAGGAACCGCTGCTGCCGCCGACAGAGACCGAAGACCCGCCGCCGCCGCTGTGCTCGGTATCTGTGGTGCTGCGCACGACCCGGAACCACTGACCACCATTCTCGAAGGTCACCTCGGCCGCCCGCCGCAAGGCGTAGCGCCGGGCGTCGTCGGAACTGAGCGCTGTGTAGCTGACCCGGAAGCGGTTCGATTCGATCGGTTGGACGAGGTAGCCCTGGGCCGACGGCGAGCTGGCCGGACCATAGGGCTTGGCGGTGGTGCAGGCAGCTGCGCCGGAAGCAAGCAGGCCCGCGATGAGTAGGGATCTGATCATGCTGGCATCTTGCCACGACCATGACGCCGCCGCCAGAGGGTCATCGTAGGCCGGCATGAACATTCCGCAACGAGGTTGCCCCATCCTGTTCAGTCCGGCGGTGATAGACACAAGCCTGGCGCCTGCGGATCCCCCTGAGCCGCTTCAGGTGCCATGCGGGTTTCGCGCCGGGCCGCTTTTCTGCCCGACCGGCGGTTACGGGCGCGATCCATCCGGCAGAATGCCAATGGCGGAGCGGCCTTCGCTGAGGGGAGAGCCGCCGCTCCGCCCGCATTCGCCTTGAAACAAACAGTTACTTCTTCGGCGGACGGTTGCGGCCGAAATTCGTCTCGTCCGTATCCTGTCCGGCTTCGACAATGGCCTTCCGGATGCCGCGCGCGCGTTCGAATTCGCGAAACAGCGTTTCGCCATCGTCCCAGCGGATCGCGCGTTGCAGGGCGGCCAGATCCTCGCTGAACCGGCCCAGCGTCTCCAGCACGGCCTCCTTGTTGTTCAGGAAGACGTCCCGCCACATGGTCGGGTCGGACGCGGCAATCCGGGTGAAGTCCCGGAAACCGCCGGCTGAGTATTTCACCACTTCGCCCTCGCCGACGCTTTCCATGTCATGGGCGGTCGAGACGATATTGTAGGCGATGAGGTGCGGCAGGTGCGAGGTGATGGCGAGGACGCGGTCATGACGTGCCGCCTCCATGATCTCGACCTTGGCGCCCAGCATTTCCCAGAAGCTGGCGAGCCGGTCGACTGCCGAATTATAGGGCTCGTCCTGTTGCGGCAGCGGTGTGAGGATGTGCCAGGCATTGCGAAACAGCGAAGCGAAGCCGGCCTCGGGGCCGGACTTTTCGGTCCCCGCAATCGGGTGGCCTGGAATGAGGAACACACCTTCGGGGCAATGCGCGGACATCGACTCCAGCGCCTTTTCCTTCACTGATCCGACATCGGTCAGGATCACGCCGGCTTGCAGATAGGGGGCGATGGCCTCGGTCGTCTCGCCGATAGCGCCGACGGGCACGCAAAGGATGATGCAGTCTGCACCGGAGCAGGCCGCTTCCATCGTCTCGGCGACCTCGCCCAGGTTCAGCGAGCGGGCCCGCGCACGGACATCTTCGCTCTTGTCGAAGAGGACGACCTTCTTCGCAGCCCGGTATTCGCGCGCGGCAAGCGCAATGGACGAGCCGATCAGGCCGGCCCCGAAAATCGCAATACGGTCGAAGACGGGACCCGGCATGCCTCAGTCAGCTTTCGCGAAGGCTTCGAACGCGGCGAGGACATCGTCATTGGCTTCCCTTGTCCCGATGGACAGGCGCATGCAGTCCGGCAGGCCGTAAGCCTTCATGTCCCGGATCACGATCCCTCGCGCGCGCAGGAAGGCGTCAGCATCTTCGGCGCGCTTGCCATCGCGATCCTCGAACTGGATCAGCAGGAAGTTCGCGACGCTTGGATAGACCTTGTAGCCCATCTTTTCGAGGGCCGGCTTCAAACGGTCGAGCTCATCATTGTTGTGGTCGGCTGATTTGGTCACGAAGCTGTCATCGGCCAACGCCGCGATCGCGGCAGCCTGACCGACGGAGGTGACGTTGAACGGGCCGCGCACGCGGTGCAGCGCATCGATCACGCTTTCCGGGCCATAGGCCCAGCCAACCCGCAGGCCGGCCAGTCCGTGAATTTTCGAGAAGGTTCGCGTGACCAGGACGTTCGGTTCTTCCCCGGCCATGTCCATGCCGGCTGAATAATCGTTCTGGCGGACATATTCGGCATACGCCCCGTCGAGAACGAGGAGGATGTCGTCGCGCAGGCCCTTGTGCAGGCGGCGGACCTCATCAAAGGGGATGTAGCTGCCGGTCGGATTGTTCGGATTGGCGAGGAAAACGATCCGTGTCTTGTCCGTGACCCGATCGAGGATGGCATCGACACTTGCTGTCAGCTCGGTCTCGGGCGCACTGATGCACTTGGCGCCCGATTGCTGGGCGACGAGCCGGTAGACGAGAAAGCCATGTTGCGACTGGATGATTTCGTCGCCCGGCTTCAGGTAGGCGCGGCCGAGCAGCTGGAAGATCTCGTCCGAGCCGGCCCCGCACACGATACGGTCTGGATCGACCCCGTATTTCTTGCCGATCGCCTCACGCAGGGCAAAGCAGGCGCCATCTGGATACATCTCAAGATGTTCGGCTGCCTTGCTCAGCGCCTCGCGCGCCGCCGGGCTGCATCCAAGGGGGTTTTCATTCGATGAAAGCTTCCATCCATGGTCGAGCTTTTGCCCGCCCTTGTAGGGTGTGATTTCGAGAATGTTCGCAAGTGGCTTTGGCCCGCTCATGCTGATCGCTCCATGTCTGGCCGTCCTCCTGAGCAAAGACGGGCCGAAAATCAAGTCGGCGATGTGCAAGGCGGCGTCGCAATGGAGAGGCTGCTTGACTTCCGGCGCCGCTGCGGACACCTCAAGCGCACGATGCCGGATACCACGCGCCTTTCGCCAAGTGAAGTCAAGCAGCTAGCCCTGCCGGGCCCGCTGTCACTCGACTGTGGCGAGACGCTGGAGACCGTTCGCATCGCCTATGAAACCTGGGGCGAACTAAACGCCGACAAGTCGAATGCGATCCTGGTCTGCCATGCGCTGACCGGTGACCAGTTCGCCGGCTCCGACAATGTCGTCACCGGCCGGCCAGCCTGGTGGCCGCGCATGATCGGGCCCGGCAAGCCGATTGATACCGACCGCTTCCACGTCATCGCGACCAATGTACTCGGGGGCTGTATGGGCACGACGGGCCCGGCTTCGCCCGGCCCGGATGGCAAGCCCTGGGGCACGCGCTTTCCTGTCATCACGATCGGCGACATGGTCCGCGCCCAGCGTGCCTTCATCGAGGCGCTCGGCATAGACAGCCTCTTCTCGGTCATGGGTGGTTCCATGGGCGGCATGCAGGCGCTGGAATGGGCCGTGCAGGCGCCGGAAAAGGTCTTCACGGCCGTCCCGATTGCAACGGCCGCGCGCCATTCGGCCCAGAACATTGCCTTCTACGAAGTCGGACGACAGGCGATCATGGCCGATCCTGACTGGTGTGACGGGCTATATCTCGCCGAGGGGCGCCGCCCGGCGCGCGGCCTCGCCATTGCGCGGATGGCCGCCCACATCACCTATGTCTCTGAGTCGGCGCTGAAGCGGAAATTCGACCGCGGCCTGCAAGACCGAGAAAAGGCAAGCTTCAGTTTCGATGCGGACTTCCAGGTCGAATCCTACCTGCGATACCAAGGGCATTCCTTCGTCGACCGGTTTGACGCCAATTCCTATCTCTATGTGACCCGCGCCATGGACTATTTCGACATGGCTGCGCGCTACAATGGCCGGCTTGCTGAAGCCTTCAAGGGGACCCCGGTCCGCTTCTGCCTGTTCTCATTCACCTCGGACTGGCACTATCCGCCTGAGGCAAGCCGCGAGATCACGCGCGCGCTGGCGGCGGCTGGCGCTGAAGTCAGCCACCTCGAAATCGAGAGCGACAAGGGCCACGATGCCTTCCTGCTGGATGAGCCGGTCTACGAAAAGGCGCTGGCCGGTTTCCTCACCGCAAATGCCGAATTGCGGGGGATCTGATGAGCGAAACCCGTTCGATCCGCGCCGACCACCTCGCCATCGCCTCACGTGTTCCCGCCGGTGCGCGGGTTCTGGATGTCGGCTGCGGCAATGGTGACTTGCTGGCCCTGCTGAAAGAGCAGAAGCAGGTCAATGCTCGCGGGCTGGAGCTGTCGCCGCACGAGGCGGGTATCGCGCTCGCGCGCGGGCTGTCTGTCATCCAGGGTGACGCCGATAGCGATCTAGAAGTCTTTCCCGATGACGGTTTCGATGTCGCCATCCTGTCCAAGGCGATCCAGCAGATGCGCCGGCCGGCCTTCGTTCTGCAGGAGCTTGCCCGGATCGCGCCGGAAATGATCGTATCCTTCCGCAATTTCGGACTATGGCAACGGCGCTTTTCGCTCGTAACCACTGGGCGCATGCCGGGCCATCGCGACTGGCATGATGACGGTGCGCTGCACCCGTCGACTGCTCGCGACATGATTGACCTGACGCATGCCATGGGGCTGGAAATGGTCGCCATGGCGCCGATGCGGAATGGCAAGGTGGGCGAGTTTCGCAGTACGGGCCTGTCGCGGCTCAACTGGGGTGCGGACGAAGTCATCCTGCACCTGCGCCGAAGCGGACACTGAACAGGCCAGACATGAAAAAGCCGGCTGGGCCCTGACCCCCAGCCGGCTTTCTGGCACTCCCGAGAGAGACGCCTTTAGCTTGCGAGCGCCTGCTCGTTCTTTTCGCCGGTGCGGATACGGACGACCGAGTCCAGACCGGATACGAAAATCTTGCCGTCGCCGATCGTGCCGGTATTGGCCGCGCTGATGATCGCTTCCGACAGCCTGTCCACGTCGCCGGTCGCGCAAGCAACCTCGACTTTGACCTTCGGCAGAAGGCGAACTTCGTACTCTGCGCCGCGGTAGACTTCCGTCTTGCCCTGCTGCCGGCCATAGCCGCGGACTTCCGAGACAGTCAGGCCTGCAACGCCTGCTTCGCTCAGAGCGTCGATGACGGCATCAAGCCGGCTTGGCTTGAAGATGGCGGTAATAAGTTTCATGGCCCCAAAGCCTCCCAATTTCTAACAGGTTAATCAAAGCGCGCGCCCGATGAGCGGTCAACGCGAGAATTTCGGTGTTTTCGAACGCTGTCCACGTCTGCCTCTTTTCTAGGCAGTTGTGCAACTCCTTTGCGCCCGGGTGCCAAACCGGTCACGGGCGCAACGGCGCCGCCGCCGGGCCGAGCATAGAGTCTTTTCGTCGCCTCGACCATGACCACACCGCCCAGCCCGGGTGTGAGCAGGGCGCCAACCTTCTCCCAGCCTTCAGCGCTGGCCGCCAGAAAATCCATTCGGATCGGCAGGACATGGACGGCCGTCGTACTGGCGGTGACCTGGAAGAGGTGGTCATTGAGATATGCAATCAGCTGGCGCCGGGTCCAGGGACGGCCATGGCCGAAGGGGGTGTTCTCGAAGAGGGACCAGAGGCTGGTTCGGTTGGCAGCAGCGACGAGCATGCGGCCTTCCGGCGCTAGCAGCCGCCAGGCTTCGCGCAGGACTGCGCGCGGGCTGTCGGCTTCCTCTATGGCGTGGAGCAGGACGATCCGCTCGAACGCGCCGTCGCCAAAGGGCAGGCGGTCTTCTTCGGCCAGGCAGGTCGACACTCCCCGGTCGCTCGCGCTCCAGGCGGCTTGCGGCGATGTCTGGGGCGTGGCGGCGATGCAGGCGCGGGCCGTTCCGGCATAGGCCGACAGCAGGGGATGGGCATATCCCATGCCCAGTACATTGAGGCCTTTGCAGTCGCCCCAAAGGTCGCCCAAACGCTTCATGATGAGGTAAGCCGCTGCCTCGCCGAGGCGGCTGCTATAAAATCCGTCGAGTTCCTCCGCGGACAGTCTCATTAAAACCCCTTGTTTCGACTGGGTGTCATAGCGTTAAATGGGGTCATGCTCGACATTCACCAATTCCCCTGCCTGAATGACAATTACGGTTTCCTTGTTCATGACCGCGAAAGCGGCATGACGGTTGCCATCGATACACCCGACGGTGC
This sequence comes from Henriciella mobilis, assembly GCF_003576285.1. Classification (NCBI taxonomy): domain Bacteria; kingdom Pseudomonadati; phylum Pseudomonadota; class Alphaproteobacteria; order Hyphomonadales; family Hyphomonadaceae; genus Henriciella; species Henriciella mobilis. The sequence goes on from NZ_QWFX01000006.1 coordinate 796,512, forward strand.
CAAGTATCTCGAAGAGGCAAAGTCTCTCGGGTGGACCATCGATGCCATCTGGAACACGCATTGGCATCCGGACCACGCGGGCGGCAACCTCAAGATCAAGGACGAGACCGGTTGCCGCATCATCGGTCCGGCAGGCGAGGCACAGAAAATCCCCGGCATTGAAGACCAGATGCGCGGTGGCGACACCTTGAAGCTCGGCGAGCTGACGGTGAAAGTCATTGACGTTCCGGGCCACACCCTCGGCCACATTGCCTACTACATTCCCGACGCAAAAGTGGCCTTTGTCGGCGATGCGCTGTTCGCGCTCGGCTGCGGCCGGGTCTTCGAGGGCGACCCGAAGATGATGTGGACCTCGCTCTCCCGGCTGAAAGACCTTCCGCCTGAGACGAAAATATACTGCGCGCATGAGTACACGGCCGCCAATGCGCGGTTTGCTGTCACGGTCGATCCTGACAATGCAAAGCTCGCAGCCTACGCCGAAGACGTGAAGCTGAAGCGTCAGCGCGGCGACTGGACGGTTCCGACCATCCTGTCGCGCGAGCTGGAGGCCAATCCGTTCCTGCGCGCGGACGATCCAGCCCTTCAGGCTGCAATGGGTCATCCCGGCGATCCGGTCTCGACCTTTGCGGAGATCCGCCAGCGCAAGGACAATTTCTGAGGATGCCGGCGCTATCCGGCGATCTCGGCGCCAGGGAAATCATCCGGCTGCTTGGCCTCAAACCCCACCCCGAAGGCGGGCACTATGCAGAGATGTATCGCAGCGCGGGCAAAGACCGTGGTGCCTGCACGACAATCTACTACCTGCTCGAAGCCGATGAGGTATCCGCCTGGCACCGGGTCGACGCAGACGAGGTGTGGGCCTGGCATGCCGGCGGCCCATTGTCGCTGACCATCTCTCCGCCGGACGGCAAGGGCGCGGGGGCGAATACGCTCGGACCCGATCTCCGGGCCGGGCAGAACCCGCATCTGGTGGTCCCGAAGGATCACTGGCAGACGGCAGAGAGCCTCGGCGCCTGGACGCTGGTGAGCTGTTTCGTGGCGCCGGGCTTCGAGTTTGCCGGCTTCGAACTCGCGCCTGAGGACTGGCGCCCGCAAAACTGAGCCGGGCTCAGCCTGCAGTCGCGCCGCCATCAATGACCAGCTCGGCCCCGGTCATGTAGCTGCTTTCATCCGAGGCGAGGAAAAGCATGCCGTTCACGATTTCCTGGATTGTCCCGGCGCGCCCGAACGGGACACCCTCGGCGGTCATGCCGGCCAATGTCGCATCGCGCGGCATGTTGCTGTCGGCCCCTTCGGCGGTTCCGATCAGCGTGTCCCAGATAGCGGTCGAGACAATGCCGGGGTGGATGGAATTGACGCGGATGCCGTCCTTGGCTTCAGCGCATTCAAGCGCGACGGATTTGGTGAAGCTGCGCACGGCGGCCTTCGTCGCGCAATAGCAGGAAAAGTTCGCGGTCGAGCGGATGCCGGCGATGGACGAGACGTTGATGATGTTGCCCTTGCCTGCCGCTTTCATCAGCGGCAGGGCATGCTTCACTCCCAGGAAGACCCCGTCCACATTCACCGCCATCATCTTGCGCCAGAGCGACAGCTCCATCTCGTGCGCAAGACCGGTCATGCCAATCCCCGCATTGTTGATCAGCACATCGAGGTGTCCATGATCCTTGCGAATACCGTCGATGACGCCGGCCCATGCTTCTTCGGAGGTCACGTCGTGTTCAAGGAATTGCGCCCGGCCGCCGGCTGTCTTGATCTCGGAAACGAGCGACTGGCCCGCGTCGGCCTCGATATCGGTTGCGACGATGATGGCGCCCTCTGCGGCGAAGCTGAGCGCAGCCTGCCGGCCGATCCCCTTGGCAGCCCCGGTGATACAGACCACGCGGCCCTGGAATCGATGTGTCATCTGATGTCTCCCTCGTCTTCGAGCCGCTGATCGGGCAGCTCTGATTTTCTTCGAGAAGAACGCGAGCGCATTCGCCGCGCAAGTCTGACGCGAGGGCAGCGATCAGGCGGGGAAGGGGCCGGCCTTGCTCAAGCTGGAACTGACGGGATGGCCGAGAACGGTTTCCAGCCATTTGGCCGTTTCGATCAGTTTCGACAGGTCCAGCCCGGTCTCAAATCCTGAGCGCTCCAGCATGTAGACAACATCCTCGGTCGCGACATTCCCGGTCGCTGCCGGCGCAAAGGGGCAGCCGCCGATCCCGCCGCAGCTGGCGTCGATGACGTCCACGCCCTCCTCGATGGCGGCTGCCACATTGGCAAGGGCCGCCCCGCGCGTGTCATGGAAGTGCATGCGCAGGAAGACGTCGGGCGCCTCGATCAGCACGCGTTCGATCAGGGCGCGCACCTGCCAGGGCGAGGCCACCCCGATCGTGTCGCCGAGGGCCAGCTCGCCGATCCCGGCCCTTTGCGCCCGGGCCGCGAGGTTCGCCACGACAGCCGGATCCACCTCGCCGTCATAGGGGTCGCCAAATGCGACCGAGATGGTCGCTGACAGGGGAATGCCGGCCTCATGGATCAGCGGTGCGCACTGCTCCAGCATGTCGGCGCTTTCGGATGGGCTCATGCCCTGGTTGCGCCGGCCGAAGCCTTCACCCGCGACAAGCACGAAGTTGATCTCGTCGGCTTCTGCATCGATGGCGCGGCGAACGCCCTTCTCGTTCAGGGCAAGCGCGATGTGGCGGACCGGCCGGGACCGGTCGAGGCCCATGAAGACCTCGGCACTGTCGGCCATTTTCGGCACAGCCTTGGGCGAAACAAAGCTGCCGGACTCCATGCGCCTGACACCGCACGCCTCCAGCCGGTCGATGAATTCCAGCTTCTGGGCCGTCGTCAGATTGCCCGGATCGTTCTGCAGCCCGTCGCGCGGGCCGACCTCTACTATATCGATGCGTCTTGTCATGAGCGTCTTCTAGTGCTGTTGGAGATCGGATGACAGACCCAATATTACCGCTTGCCGGCCTACGCGTCCTTGAACTTGGTCAATTGATCGCCGGCCCCTTCTGCGGCCAGCTGCTCGGCGACTTCGGCGCCGAAGTGATCAAGATCGAGGCGCCCGATGCGCCGGACCCGGCCCGCGGCTGGGGCGCTGCCAAGGTCGATGGCCAGAGCCTCTTCTGGCCGATTATCGCACGCAACAAGAAGTCGATGACGCTGAACCTGCGCACCGAACGTGGCCAGGCCATCCTCAAGGACCTTGTCGAAACAGCAGACGTGCTGGTGGAGAATTTCAGGCCGGGCACGCTCGAACGCTGGGGCCTTGGCCCGGACGTCCTGCGTGCCATCAATCCGCGCCTCGTGATCACGCGGGTCTCCGGCTATGGCCAGACGGGTCCGGAAAGCCACAAGGCGGGTTATGCCAGCGTCGGGGAAGCGAAGGGCGGCCTGCGTCACCTGATCGGTGAGCCGGACCGGCTGCCTGCGCGCGCGGGTGTCTCGCTAGGCGATACAATGACCGGCACGTTTGCGGCGCTCGGGACAATGATGGCGCTATTTGCGCGCGAGCGTACCGGCAAGGGCCAGGTCGTCGATGCCGCCATCTATGAGAGTGTCATGGCTTTCATGGAAAGCCTCATCCCGGAATATGCCCTGGCCGGCCACACGCGCGAGCGTACCGGGCCGATCCTGCCGAAGATCGCCCCGTCCGGCGTCTACCCTTGTGCGGACGGGCTGGTCATCATCGGGGCCAACCAGGACACGCTGTTCCGCCGGCTGTCGGCTATGTGCGGCAAGGACTGGGCGGATGATCGGCGCTATGCCACGCATGATGCGCGCGGCGAGAACCAGCTGGAGCTGGATGAAAAGATCAGCGCCTGGACGCGCCAGCACCCAGTCGCTGATGTGCTGGCCCGGTGCGAGGAACACGGTGTGCCCTGCGGCCCCGTCAACACGGCAAGGGACATGCTGGCGGATGCCCATATCGCGGCGCGAGAAGCGATCATCAAAGTCGCGCATCCCCTTCTTGGCGAGGTGCCGATGCAGGGCGTCTTCCCGAAACTGTCGGACACGCCGGGCAGGGTCGACAGGGCCGGGCCGGCGCTTGGTGAAAATACCAGCGAGATTCTCGCGGCGATCGGCTATGACGAGAAAGCGCAGGCCGGACTCAGGCAGGAGGGCGTCATCTGATGTCGACATACAAACACCCGCTTGAAGGGGCCTCTCAGGACGAGACCCTCGAAATCAGGCCACGGTTCAACGCCGACGGGCTCGTCGCGGCGATTGCACAGGACGTCGAGACCGATGAGGTCCTGATGCTGGCCTGGATGAATGCCGATGCGCTGGCGCAGACGATCCGGACCGGCCGGGCGACGTACTGGTCGCGCTCGCGCGAGGCGCTCTGGGTCAAGGGCGAGAGTTCGGGCCATACCCAGGAAGTTGCCGACATTCTGGTCGACTGCGACCAGGACGCGGTGCTCCTGAAAGTGCGCCAGCGCGGCGCTGCCTGCCACACCGATCGCAAGAGCTGTTTTTATCGCCGCATCGACGCGGCCGGGTCTGCGCTTTCTTTCACAGGGACGGACGGTTAGAGTCCGCAGGGAATCACAGGGTATTTTTTACGGGGTTAGTCTGATGAAACAGATCGTACTTGCAACGGCCAGCGCATTCATCCTTGCCATGGCGGCGTGTTCAGGCCCGGCGGGGAACGAGGGGGCGAACAGCGAGACCGATGCACCGGAAACCGATACTGGCGCGACCGATGCGGTCGTCGCGCCGGAGACGGCTTCCGAAGAAGGTGTCGATGCGCTGCAGCTCATCAAGCTCGATTGCGGCAGCATCTACGTCTCCGACCTCGATATCTTCTCGACCGCCGGCGACTATGCTGGCCAGTCCGACACCTTTACCGACACCTGCTGGCTCATCCGCCACCCTGAGGGCGACCTGCTCTGGGACCTCGGCCTGCCGGGCATCCTGACGACGCAGGACGAACAGACGACTGGTGTCTTCACCGTTTCTCTCGAAAAGACGATCGCCGAGCAGCTCGCCGAGCGCGACCTCTCCATGTCGGATATCGAATACGTCTCCATCTCGCACAGCCATTTCGACCATTCCGGACAGGTCGACCTCATCGATGGTTCGACCTGGCTCGTGAACCAGCTCGAATACGATCACATGTTCCCTGAGCCCGACGTCTCCGAAGAAGCGCCTGCTGAGGATGCCGAAACCGAAGGCGGCGCGGATGCGGGCAGCCAGTTCCCCGGCTTCGAGGTGCTCCAGCATGAGATCATCCTCGACAATCACGATGTCTTCGGCGACGGCTCGGTGATCATCTTCATGACGCCCGGCCACACGCCTGGCCATGCCGCGCTGCTGGTGAACCTGCCGGAGACCGGTCCCGTGATGCTGACCGGCGATCTCTATCACCGCACCGAAAGCCGCGAGCTGAAGCGTGTGCCGCAGTTCAATACGAGTGAGGCCGACACGCTGGCATCCATGGAAGCGTTCGAGGACCGTGCCGCCGAACTCGGCGCCAAGGTCATCATCCAGCACGAGCCGGACGATACGGACGACCTGCCTGAGGTGATGCGCTAGCCGGGCGAAGGCATGCCTCTGGAAGTGTTGCGCAAACTCAGAGACAAACGCGGCTGATCTATCCTTCGACAGGATTGACTAGAAATCGGAGACAATAGCATTCTGTCCAAATAGATCTGATCACGCTGCAGGTGACTTGTCCGCAAGAGACATAATACCTTGGCATTGAAAGGGGGGGCTCTCATGCTCGTAATCGGTCCGCTTGGCCTTATAATCCTTATTATAATTATTGTTTCTCTGGCATCGAGCGGGAACAAGAAGAACCGCTACGAAACCGATGTGCGGGCAGAATATGCAAAACTGAGCAGAAACATGGATGGCGACGCGCCGATCTCGGTCGATGAAGTGCTTCAATTTGTTAACAACAAGACCGCTGCCCACAACAAAAAGGCAATGATGCAAATCGTTTGGTTTGTCGTAGCCATGGTACTGATGCTGACTGGAGCTGTGATGACCGAGTCAGGGGGATCGGACATATTGGCTGGACTGGCTATCCTTGGTGGCTTAGCGCTTTTCCTGATCGCTCTGGTTCGTTTGGTACTGATCTCGTTCGGGCGCCCCAAAGTCGCCGTCTTGGTCCGGCAGGCTATGGGCGATTGATTAAGACCCGCAGGGTGACCAACGCGCCCGGTGCACCGGGCAACACCTGCATTTTCGACTAGGTGGCGGCCGCCTGCCTGATATGATGGGCTAGTCGCTGGCGGCCGCTGGGTCGCCAAGGAGCTGCTTCAGGGCTGCGACCTGCATGTCGAAGGCCAGCGTGCCCGGCGCGACGAGTTCGACATGACCGCTCGCGGGAACATTGACATAGTCGGCCATTCCACCGGCGGCCTTGATCTTCTCTGTAAGTCCACGGCCAAGGTCCGGTGGTGCGATACGGTCCAGTGCACCATTCACGCTGATAATGCGCGTATCGAGTGGCAGGAACTCAGCCCGTGACGTGTCGGAAAAGACGTTCGGCCGTTCCTCGCTCGGGGCACCGGTCAGAGTGTCCAGGATATTGGCGAGGCAGGTCGGCGCCGTGACAGGCGCGGAGGCTTCGAGGTCTGCGAGACCGCCGGAATTGATCACGCCAGCCAGCTCCAGGGGCTCTGCCGCGAAAAGCGGGCTGGCTTCGGGCAGGTTCGCGCGCGCAGCCGTCCAGACTGCCAGGTGCCCGCCTGCAGAATGACCGAAGGCCGCCACGCGACGGGTGTCGAGACCGAGCGCTGCGCCATGCCTGGCAAGCGCGTCAGCCGCATTCGCCACATCCAGGAACGTCCCGGGATAGCCACCGCCTTCTTCGTCGACGCCGCGATACTCCACGTTCCAGACAGCGAAGCCCTCGATGCGGAGCGCCTCGGCGGCATAGTTCATCAGCGTGCGGTCCGCGATGGCCTTCTGCCAGCAGCCGCCATGGATCATCAATACGGTCGGGTGCGGACCGGCTCCTTCCGGTAGCCAGACATCAACCACATCGATCTCAGGATCGGGTCCGATCTCGACCGACCGGCTTGGCTGCGGCCTGTCGCGGCTGAGAAGGTCGGACCATTGCATCAGGCTTGCCGGGCGCTCTGTCTCATCCGCGGCCTCGACGCCCGCGGGCGCTTCGCCCGGCGCCGGCGTCGTGCAGGCAGCGGCAAGCGCGGCGCCTGCGGCGATCATCATTGCGCGGCATCTCATGCATTGCCCTTTCCCTTTCCGACGGTTCAATGAGTACGGCACGCGCAATACGTTGCAAGGGAAAGGTCCTCATGAGTTACGTCATTCCCGCAGACCGGGGCGAGGCAGAGGCGCTGGATAGCCACGACTTGCTCGGCCATGCACGCGAATTGTTCGACCTGCCGGACGGCAAGACCTACCTTGTTGGCCATTCCCTGGGGCCTGCAACGCATTCTGCGCTCGATGAGCTGGAGCGGACGGCGTCCGGCCACTGGCGCAATGAACTGGTCAAGGCGTGGAATTCGGCCGGCTGGTTTGACCTGCCGCGCACGGTCGGCGCATCGCTCGCCCGCCTTATCGGCGCGCGCCAGGATGAAGTCATCATCGCTGACAGTGTTTCGATCAACCTGTTCAAACTTGCAGCCGCCGCCCGGTCGATTGCGAGAACGCCGGCACTGATTGTCGAGGAAGACGAATTCCCGACCGACCAGTATATCATCGAAGCGCTCTCGAAGCTCAGTGGACGGGACTTTGTGCGCGCGAAATCCGGTGACGGGCTCGCCCATCTTGAGCGCTCAGGCGGCGTGCTGGTTCTCAGCGCGGTAAACTACCGATCCGGCGAGATCCGCAATATGGCGGGCGCCGAAGGCGTTGCGCATTCGTCTGGAGGCGTGATTGTCTGGGACCTTAGCCATGCGACCGGCGTCACAGATGTGAACCTGCAAGAGGCGGGTGCGCGACTCGCAACAGGGTGCACCTACAAATACCTGAACGGTGGCCCGGGGGCGCCTTCCTTCCTCTATGTACGTGCCGATACGATTTCTCGGCTTGAAAGTCCGCTGCCGGGCTGGATGGGCCATGAAAAGCCCTTCGCCTTTGAGCCGGTATATGCACCGGCAAGCGGCATCCAGCGCTTTGCGTCCGGCACCCCGCCGATCCTGTCCCTTGCGGCCCTGTCAGGCGCGCTCGAAGTCTTTGAGAGCATCGACATGAGCCTCGTCCACGACAAGGCGAGAGCGCTCGGCGAGCTTGTTATCGCCCGCGCCGATGCGCTTGGACTCGAGGTCGCTTCACCGCGCGATGGGCGCAGGCGCGGTGGTCATGTCAGTCTGCGTCATCCGAACGGCTACGAGATCGTCCAAGCGCTTATCCATCGCGGCATCCTCGCCGACTTCCGCGAACCGGACACGATCCGTTTCGGCCTTTCGCCGCTTTTCCTGCGGTTCACCGACGTCTGGGACGCGCTTGATGCGCTCGCCGACATACTCGCAACCCGCGCCTGGGACGACCCGGCTTTCCGCCAGCGCTCAAAAGTGACATGAGCCTGGCGACCCCGGCGCGATTCGAACGCGCGACCTACAGATTAGGAATCTGTTGCTCTATCCTGCTGAGCTACGGGGTCTTGCCAGAAAGTGTGCGATACCTTGTTTTTGCGTGGGGTTGAAGAGGCGGCGATGCTGAGAAGGAAGATCCTTGCGGCTGTTGCCCTGTTTGTGGTCTGCGCCTGCTCGCCTTCCTCGCCGCTCGACAGCATGCAGCCGGGCGAGCGCGGGCGTGTGGTCAGGGTGATCGATGGCGACGCGCTGGTGCTGGATACCGGCCAGAGCGTCCGCCTTGTCGGCATCGAGGCGCCCGTGCGCGAGGGCCGTGACCGTCCCGGCGAGCCCTTTGCTGAGGAAGCTGCCCGCGAACTTGAGGATCTCGTCATGGGGCGGGACGTCCGGCTCTACTATCCCGGCCTGACCCGCGACCGATATGACCGCGCGCTGGCCCATGTCGTGACGGCCGATAGCAAGGGTCCGGACTATTGGGTCAATCTCGAACTCGTGAGGCGCGGCGATGTTCGCGTCCGGCTCTATCCTGACACTGATGGCGGCGGCGAAACCCTTATGGAGGCCGAGAAGGCCGCGCGGGAAGAGGCGCGCGGCCTGTGGCGCCTGATCGCCTATGACGCCATCAATGCCAGCGATATCGCACCGGACAGGCGCGGCTTCCTCATCGTTGAGGGTGTGCTGGGCGACGAGGCGCCCCGCCCGAAGGAGGAGGTACGCACCATCCTTTGCACGCGGCGGATGCGCGGGGCCGACCTTGTGATCGACATGGCCTTTTCGGCCCGGCCGGCCTGTTCAGCCCCGGAAGGGACAGCCGTCCGCATACGCGGATGGACGAGCGGCCAGCGCCTTGAACTCGTCCATCCGCTGCATCTCGAAAGTCTTGACTGAGGCTTTAAGGCCTAGCCCGCGATGTACTGCGCGCCGTTCACGGTCATCGTTGCGCCCGTGATGAAGGCAGCTTCCTCGGAGGCGAGATAGGCGCACATGGAGGCGATTTCCTCGGCCTTGCCGAGACGGCCGACCGGAATGGTCGAAATGATTGACTCCAGAACCTTCTCCGGCACGGCGCGGACCATTTCAGTATCGATATAGCCCGGCGCGACCACGTTCACCGTGATGCCCTTCTTGGCGCCTTCCTGGGCCAGCGCCTTGGTCAGGCCGATCAGGCCGGCCTTGGCGGCGGAATAGTTTGCCTGGCCGAACTGGCCTTTCTGCCCGTTGATGGACGAGATGTTGATGACCCGGCCGAAACCGCGCTCACGCATGCCATCCCAGACCTGGCGGGTCACGTTGAAGGCGGAGGTGAGGTCGACATCGATGACCTTGTCCCACTGCTCCTTGGTCATCTTGTGGAACGGGCCGTCCCAGGTGATGCCGGCATTGTTGACGACAACATCGACCGGGCCGAGATCGCTCTCGATCTGCTTCAGGCCGGCACCGACGCCATCATAGTCCGAGACGTCGAACTTGTAGCACTTGATGCCGAGTTCCTGTTCACAGAGCTTGGCGGCTTCCTCGTTGCCGCCATAGTTCGCGGCGACGGCGTATCCGTCCTTTTTCAGGCGTTCGCTGATTGCGCGCCCGATACCTCTTGTACCACCTGTCACGAGGGCCACTCGTCCCATTTATTCCTCCCTGCTTATTGCGCAGCAAAAATTTCGCTGCATCTGCTCAATCTGGTGTAAGCATGATATGTATAAGACAAAAGGGCGATTTTGAAAGTTAGGCGGCGACATGCGAAGATCGGCGCCAAACAGCAATAAATTCGCCGCAAAGGGCGGAGAAAAGGGCACGAAATGACTAAGGCAAACGGCAACGATGGCACGGTTGTGATCAAGAAGTACGCCAACCGGCGGCTTTATGACACATCTACCTCATCGTATGTCACGCTCGACCATCTTGCAGATCTTGTGCGGCGCGAAGTCGATTTCGAAGTCCGCGACGCCAAGACCGGCGAAGACCTGACGCGCGCCGTTCTCACGCAGATCATCTTCGAACGCGAAACCAAGGGCGATGGTGCGTTGCCGCTCTCCTTCCTGCGCCAGTTGATCGGCTTTTATGGCGGCGGTGCCCAGTCCATGCTGCCGGCCTGGCTCGACATGAGCATGAACAGCTTCGCAGAGTCCCAGGAGCGCTGGAAGAAGGCCATGGGCGGGGCCCATCCGATGGCGATGTTCGAGAACCAGGCGCGCCGCAACATGGAAATGTTCGAGCAGGCGATGAAAATGTTCACGCCTCCCTCGGTCATGTCCGGCGGGATGCCGGCGGGCGATCCGCACGGCAAGACCGAGAAGCCGAAGCGCAGTGATCCCGAACCGGAGGCAAAGACCGCCGAAGAGGATGAGCGCGATGCAGCCATGTCTGCGCTGAAGGCGCAGATGAAGATGATGCAGGAGCAGCTGGAAAGCCTCTCCAAGAAGTAGGCTGCCTGCCTATTTCAGCCGATGCGTGGCGTAGACCTCGCCATAATTCGGCGCCTGCACAATGGCGACGCAGCTCGCCTCGCAGTCATAGCTGAAGCTGACATGGCCGCCCGTCCACAGGCCGAGCGTCGATGCCCGCGTGACCGGGTGTACCATTGGTGTCGGATTGGCCGGTGCGTCGAGGAATTCGACCAGGTTGACCTCGGCCGGGGCGGGCGTATGCCCGTCGAGGCTGAAACGGTTGCCGGGCAGAACCGCGACTGAAACTTCACCGGGCCGGTCTGCGGCGGTACGCAGCGCGATGTTCTCGTCGACCGCCGCGCGCCGTGTCGCCGGGCACTGTTTGGCGCCATCATAGACCGATTGCGGCGTGTAAGGCGCACGAACGCCCAGCCGGTCGGCATAGGCGGCCTGGCGTTCGCTGGCGACAGGCAGCGCCATCGGGTCCGGCGTGCCGAGATAGTCCCAGTAATCCACCGACCAGGTCAGCACCATGACATTGTCGCCCTGCTCGGCCTGAACGGCCTTGAGCGTTCGATGCGCGGCGGGGCAGGCATTGCAGTTCTGCGATGCGAAAAGCTCGATCAGCACAGGCTGACGCTCCGCAGCGGCCGGGCCGGCGGCGAGTGTCAGGGCTGCAAGCGCGAGCAAGCTGGATGGGAGGAAATTTTTCATCGCTGCGTGAGATAGCGTTTTCGGCGGCTGAAATGAAATCACCGTGCTGTGATCGGCCCGCAATCGCTGACATTCGCCGATTGCGGGCCGCTTCACCTGATCCTCAGGCCGCAGCCTCGCGGGCGAGATTGCGCAGCACATAGTGCAGGATGCCGCCATTGCGGAAGTAGTCGAGCTCGTTCTCGGTATCGATCCGCACGAGCGTCTTCGCGGTGACCGTGGAGCCGTCTTTCTTCTTGATGATGACGTCGAGGTCCTGGCGCGGGCTGATCGAGTCGATCCCGCTGATCGAGACCTGCTCTGAGCCGTCGAGGCCGAGGCTGTGCCAGCTCTGGCCGTCCTTGAACTGCAGCGGAAGGACGCCCATGCCGATCAGGTTCGAGCGGTGGATGCGCTCGAAACTTTCGGCGACGACGGCTTTCACGCCGAGGAGGATCGTGCCCTTCGCCGCCCAGTCGCGCGACGAGCCGGTGCCGTATTCCTTGCCGGCGAATACGACGAGCGGAACGCCCTCATCCTTGTACTTCATGGCCGCGTCGTAGATCGCCATCTGCTCGCCCGACGGCTGGTGGACGGTCACGCCGCCTTCGACACCGGGGACCATCTGGTTCTTGATGCGGATGTTGGCGAAGGTGCCGCGCATCATGACCTGGTGATTGCCGCGCCGCGAGCCATAGGAGTTGAAGTCCACCGGGGACACCTGGTGTTCCTGCAGGTAGCGCCCTGCGGGGCTGGATGCCTTGATCGCGCCAGCAGGCGAGATGTGGTCGGTCGTAATCGAGTCGGCGAAGAGGCCCAGGATGCGCGCATCCTTGACGTCCTCGGCCTTGTCGAGTTCCACGCTCATGCCCTCGAAATAGGGCGGGTTCTGGACATAGGTCGAGCCGGCCGGCCAAGAGTAGGTCTTCGAGCCGGTAACCGAGATGTTCTGCCAGTGCTCGTCACCCTTGAAGACGTCGCCATAGCGCTCCGTGAACATCTCCGGTGTCACCGACTTGCGCATCACTTCGGCGATTTCGTGCGAGGTCGGCCAGATGTCCTTGAGGTAGACATCATTGCCGTCCTTGTCCTTGCCGAGCGGGTCGGTGGTCAGATTGACGTGCAGTGAGCCGGCGATCGCATAGGCGACGACCAGCGGCGGGGAAGCGAGATAGTTCGCGCGGATATCCTGGCTGATCCGGCCTTCAAAGTTGCGGTTGCCCGACAGGACGGAGGCGGCGACCAGGTCATTCTCGCTGATCGCCTTTGAAACGGCGGGCGGCAGCGGGCCGGAGTTGCCGATACAGGTCGTGCAGCCATAGCCGACAAGGTTGAAGCCCAGCGCGTCAAGATCGTCCTGGAGGCCAGCGCGGGCGAGATAGTCGGTCACGACCTTGGAGCCGGGGGCCAGCGAGGTCTTCACCCAAGGTTTGCGGGCAAGGCCCTTTTCCAGCGCGTTGCGGGCCAGAAGGCCGGCGGCCAGCATGACGGACGGGTTGGAGGTGTTGGTACACGAGGTGATCGCCGCGATGACGACCGAGCCGTCATGGATATGGTAGTCGGTGCCTTCAACAGAATGCATCGAGACGCCATAGGATTCCGGATGGGTGTAGACGCTCGTTGCGCCTTCATCGACGAACCGGGCTTCCCCACGCGAGCCTGGGGTGGTGTTCGGATCCTTGGAGCCGCCCCGAATTTCGTTCAGCGCGTCACGGAATGCCGTGTCGGCTTCTGACAGCAGCACGCGGTCCTGCGGGCGCTTGGGACCGGCGAGCGAAGGAACGACGCTGCCGAGATCGAGCTCCAGCGTCGAGGTGTAGACCGGATCCGGCATCTCCGGGCGCCAGTAGCCCTGTGCCTTGGCATAGGCTTCGACCAGCTTGACGCGCTCGGGGTCGCGGCCCGTGTCGGACAGGTAGGAAAGGGTTTCCTCGTCGACCGGGAAGAAGCCGCAGGTCGCGCCATATTCCGGCGCCATGTTCGAGATGGTCGCTTCGTCTTCCAGGGTCAGGTTGGCAAGGCCGGGGCCGAAGAACTCGACGAACTTGCCGACCACGCCATGCTTGCGCAGCATCTGGGTGACGGTCAGCACGAGGTCGGTCGCTGTCGCGCCTTCGGCAAGCTTGCCGGTCAGCTTGAAGCCGACGACTTCCGGGATCAGCATCGACACCGGCTGGCCGAGCATGGCGGCTTCAGCCTCGATGCCGCCGACGCCCCAGCCGAGGACCGAAAGGCCGTTGATCATTGTGGTGTGGGAGTCGGTACCGACGCAGGTGTCGAAATAGGCGATGGTCTCGCCATCTTCCTCACGGGTCCAGACGGTCTGGCCGAGATATTCCAGGTTCACCTGGTGGCAGATACCCGTGCCCGGCGGCACAACGCGGAAGTTGCGGAAGGCCTTGGAGCCCCAGCGCAGGAACTCATAACGCTCGCCATTGCGCTCATATTCGATTTCGACATTCTTCTCGAAGCTGTCCTCATTGGCGAAGAAATCGACCATCACGGAGTGGTCGATTACCAGGTCAACCGGCACCAGCGGGTTGATGGCCTCGGCATCGGCGCCAAGCTTCTCAGCGGCGTCGCGCATGGCGGCGAGGTCAACAACCGCAGGAACGCCGGTGAAGTCCTGCATCAGGACGCGGGCCGGGCGGTAGGCGATTTCGTGTTGCGCACTTCCCTTATTGTCGAGCCATTCCTTGAAGGCGACAATGTCTGCCTTGGTGACTGTCTTGCCATCCTCGTTGCGCAGCATGTTTTCCAGCAGCACCTTGAGTGATGCGGGAAGCCGTGAGACATCGCCAAGACCGTTCTCGGCCGCAGCCTTGAGCGAGTAGTAAGTGTAGGACTTTCCGTCGACGTCGAGGGTGCGGCGGGCTTTGAAACTGTCAAGGGATGGCATCGTGGGCGTGACCTCTTCTTGCATCATCGGGTGGGACGCGCGTGGCCGCGCGGCGCTTCGTTGCCCGCGTCTTACTAGCGTATCGGGCGATGTGCAATCGCAGCATTGTGCGGCAATTGACCTGCGGGAACGGTTTTGACAGGCGGCCTGCTCATCGAGGCTGACGGGCTGGGTGCTGTTCGCGGCGAACGGATCCTGTTTTCGGGCCTGCATCTCAGCCTGCGCCCGGGTGAGGCGCTTGTGCTGCGCGGGCCGAACGGGTCGGGCAAGTCCACGCTATTGCGCATGCTCGCGGGGCTCAGCCAGCCCGCAACGGGCGAGGTGAAAAGCAGCGGTGCGCATCACTGGCTCGGTCATCGCGATGGCATCAAGCCGCATGAAACCCCGCGCCAGCATCTTACCCACTGGGCGCGTGTCTGGGGCAGTACGCTGTCTCCCGAAGGCATAGCGAAGAGCATGGGGCTCGAACGCCCTATGGATGTGCCGGGCCGGCTGCTCTCGGCGGGTCAGCGCCGGCGCACCGCGCTTGGCCGGCTGCTGCTGGTCGAGCGCCCGATCTGGCTGCTTGACGAACCGTTCAACGCCCTCGATGCGGAAGGGCGGGACCTGCTTGCCAGCCTGATCGCGGCGCAGCTCGAACTGGGCGGCGGTGTCATCGCGGCCCTGCATGGCGACGTTCCATTCGGCGCGAGCCGGGAGGTGGTGCTGTGAGATCGCCCGCCCCCATCCGCGCTGCCTTCGGGCAAGCCTTAGCCGAAGCCTGGGCTGGCGGCGCGGGCGCGCTGCTGCCGATCGGTTTCTTCGCCGGGGCGGCGATGCTTGTGCCATTCACCGTGGGATCTGAAGCCAACCAGCTCGCCGCCATCGGGACAGGCGTGCTCTGGGTTGCACTCGCCCTTGCCTCGCTGGTTTCCATGGAGCGGCTGTTCCAGGCCGACCTTGAAGACGGCACGCTGGAGCTCTGGGCGCAGGAGGCATGCCCGCTCTTTCTCATCGCGGCGGCGAAGATATTTGCGCACTGGACCGTCTCTGGCCTGCCGCTGGTCCTGCTGACGCCGCTTATCGGGATCACCCTGCAGCTGCCGGCCGACCAGCTTCTGCCAGCCATGCTCGCCTATGGGCTGGGCGGACTGGCTTTCTTCTTCTGGGGCGGGGTGGCCGGTGCGCTGGCGGCCAGCGTCCCGCGCGGCGGATTGCTGATCGCGCTGCTCGCCTTGCCGCTCTTCGTGCCGACCGCCATATTCGGCGCGCTCGCGGCCGAACCGGGGGCCGTCGGGCCGAACATATTGTTCCTCGCAGCCTCGACCCTGTTTGCCCTGGCGGTTGCGCCTTTCGCCGCATCTGCGGCGCTTCGCTTGGCCGTGGACTGATCGCCTAGTATTGAGAGCGCCATGATTTCGATCTTTGCCAATCCCCACCGGTTCATGAAGCTGTCGCGCTGGCTCGCGCCGGCCTGTCTTGTGGCCGGTATCCTGCTGATTGCCTGGAGCCTCTGGCAGGCGCTCTGGGTCGTGCCGCAGGACGATTACCAGGGCGGGGATATCATGCGCGCCATGTTCATCCATGTGCCATCCGCCTGGCTGGCCATGGGCAGCTATATGGGGCTCGCCGTGGCGAGCTTCGTCTGGTTCATCTGGCGCCACGAGCTGGCCGACATGGCCGCAAAGTCCATCGCGCCGATCGGGGCGGGCTATACGGCGATGTGCCTGGCCACCGGCGCGATCTGGGGCAAGCCGACCTGGGGCACATGGTGGCTCTGGGACGATGCGCGGATGATGTCGGTGCTGCTGATGTTCTTTCTCTTCCTCGGCTATATGGCCCTGCGTGCGGCCATGGACACGCGCCAGAAAGCTGCCCGCGCGGGCGCCATCCTTGCCATGGTCGGGGCGGTCAACGTGCCGCTGATCAAGTTTTCGGTCGATATCTGGGCCTCGATCCACCAGAGCGCCAGCGTGATCCGGATGGACGGCCCGGCCATGCCGGCCATCTATCTCACGCCGCTGCTGATCGGTGCGCTCGGCCATCTCATCTTCTTTGCGGCCCTGACCTTGACGCTGATGCGCGCCGAAGTCTGGCAGCGGCGCGGCGATGTGATCATGGCCCGCAAGCTGGCAGGAGGCTGACCGGTCATGCTCCCTCAATTTGAAACCAATGCGGCCTTCATCTGGGCCATCGTGATCATCGGCATCACCGTGCCGGCGCTTCTGGGCATCTATGCCGGGCTGAAGGCGCGCATGGCCAAGCGCCGGCTTGAGCGGCTGCAGGCGAGCGAGACGCGATGAAGCGCTGGATGGCCATTCTGCCGCTCGCGGCGCTGCTCGGCTTTGGCGTGCTCGGCGCTGTGCAGCTGATGCGTCCGCCGGAGGAGAGCTTCACCGCCAAGACAGACCGGGTCGCCCCTGATCGCGTCTTTCCCCTGCTGGACGATGAAAACCGGACGATCGGCTTTGCGCCGCCGCCCGGCGACAAGCCTGTCATGGTCAATCTGTTCGCCAGCTGGTGTGCGCCCTGCCGGGCAGAGCATGCCGACATTACCCGGCTCGCCCGGGCGCATCCGGGACAGGTCTACGGCCTTGCCTACAAGGACGCGCCCGAAGCCACGCGCGAATTCCTCGCCGAGCTTGGTAACCCATTTGTCGAGATTGGGGTCGACCGGAGCGGGCAGGGCGGCCTTGATTTCGGCCTGACGGGCGTGCCGGAGACATTCGTGATCAGCCCTGAAGGCAAGATCATCCTGCACGTTCGCGGTGTGCTCGATGAACAACGCGCAGCGGAGGTCAGCGCGGCGCTGGCCGGCTGACGCCTATTTCTTCTTCTTCTTCTTTTTCTTCTTCTTGTCGGTCTTCGACTTGTCCGCCTTGTCGGCCTTTGCCGCTTTCGCGGTCTTCGCCTTCTTGGGCTTGGCCTTGGACTTGTCAGCGTCCTCGCTCTCGGCGGCGGCCATGTCCTCGAGGACTTCAGCCTCTTCTTCCGGCCCCCCAATCGAGGCCAGGGATGCCAGGAAGCCGACGCGGCGATTGGCCCGGATCATGTCGAGGACCTGCTTGTCGGCAGCTTCGACAGCCGGCAGGGCAGCTTCGTAAGCTTTGCGCCCCTTGGCCAGAAGGGACACCGTCTTGGCCCGGCGGTCCTCCTTGGAGTCCGTCCGCTTGATATAGCCGGCGCGCTCCATCCGTCCGACCATGTCGGCGAGGGTCGAGCGGTCGATCCCGGTCTTGTCGACGAGGCGCGACTGGCTCTGTCCTTCTTCGCTGGCAAGCGCGGCGAGCACGGCGAACTGGCGAAGTGTCAGGCCCTGCTCTGCGAGGGCGCTCGAAGAAAGATTGACGGCAGATTGCTGCGCACGGTGCAACAAGTGGCTCGGCGACGCCGACAGATCAAATGATGCCTCTGCTTGTTGCTCAGTCATCGCAACCTTATCCTCGTTTGTATTCGACATAGTCTTCTAATCACTTTCCCATGTGGAAACAAACCGTGTGCGGATCAACACAATTCCCCAATAGAGCGAGACAATTGCAGCATCATGACAGACAGCATCGCGGAGAATTTCGAGCACCGTATTCCCGAGGACGATGACCGCGAGCGTCGCGTCTGCAATACGTGCGGCTTCATCGACTACCAGAATCCGCGCATTGTTGCGGGCTCGGTCGTCGTCCGTGACCGGAAGATCCTCCTTTGCCGCCGTGCGATCGAACCGCGAAAAGGCTACTGGACGCTGCCGGCCGGCTACATGGAACTGGGCGAGTCGATCGAGGAAGCGGCCATGCGCGAGGCGCGGGAGGAAGCGTGCGCCACGATAGAAATCGACCGGGTGCTCGGCATGTATACGGTGCACCGCATCGGCCAGGTTCAGATCATGTTTCGCGCCGAGCTGGTCTCGGATATTCGTCCGGGACCGGAGAGTCTTGAGGTCGGCCTGTTCGACTGGAAGGATATTCCCTGGTCAGAGCTGGCTTTCCCGACAGTGGTCTGGGCGCTCACCCATTATGCCGAGAGCCGGGGTTCAGACAGCTTCGCGCCCTATGGCAATCCGGCAGGCACCGAAGCGATCACCCGTCAGCCGCCGGTTCCTCCTCGAGGTGTTTGAGTGTGTAGGGCACATTGGCCGCGCCGAAGATGAAGGTGATCACCATGTTGCCGAGCTTCCAGTTCGCCCAGATATCCTCGGCATCCTTGCTGCCGAAGGTCATGCCGAGAAACTCGTAGCTGCCTGCCGGTGCGATCAGCATCCCGGCGAATTTCAGCGGCTGTTCGAAGCCGGGGGCGTAGGTGCGCCACAGGAATTCGTTCCACACGGCCATTGCGATGAAAAACAGTCCCCAACGGATGGCGAGCTGGTTCCAGGCATGGTCCGGCAAGGCGAAGACCGAACGGAACATGACCCGCCAGACATTCTGGCCGACGGCCATGCTGCCGAAGATGATCGCGGCCAGGAACAGGTTCTGGATGGTTGGTTTGATATAGATGAATGACTTTTCCTGCAGGAGGATACCGAGCAGGCCGAACCCGCCGACAATGCAGGACGTGATGACGAGGAAGGGCGGAATCGGCTGCTTGTGGCGCAGCTTGTTGACGATCACGCCAAGGGTCAGCGCGATCAGCGCGGCGGTCGCCCAGTAGAGCGCCGAGTCCTTGTTGATCCAGGCATTGTCGAGATTGATGATGCGCAGCGCATTATAGATCAGCACGAAGCCGATAACGGGGACGAGGTCGCCCCAGATCTGGTTCGCCTTGTCGGCGGCGGTGTCGATACCCGGTTTCTGGTCGGTCATGTTCCTGCTTACGAAGCTTCGGCTGGTCTGGATGAGCTGAGCTTGTCTCGCATGAATGATCGCGCACCGCCAGCATCGAGCAGCCAGGCGGCTGCAATGTAGACTGCGCCCCCGGCGGCGGCCTTGCAGAAAAGCTCGGGCCAGCTGCCGAAGTGCGGGACAAGCGCGACGGCGGGCCACATGGCGAGCGAGGCCAGGGCGATCTTCGCGAGTTCCAGGAAGGGCATGGGCAGGGCAATGTAACGACGCCCGCGCAGGGCGATGATCAGGATGCCGAGGGCATAGCTGCCAACCGTTGCGACCACAGCACCGATCAGGCCGAGCATGGGGATAAGCACAAGGTTGGCCGCAATGTTGGCACCCGCCGGCACGAGCATGAGCAGGGCCTGTTCGCCTGTCTTTTTCGCAAGCTGGAAGGCTTCGGTGTAATAGTGGATCAGCAGGCCGTTCATCAGGCCGGCAAAGGCGATCCACGGGATGATACGGGTCGCTCCGTCGCGCACATCCTCGCCGATCAGGGCTTCGGCCAGCGGCTCTGCAACAAGGGCTAGGCCGGTCGCGGCCGGAAGGCCAATGAGCAGCATGGTCGAGACCAGTCCGCGCGCCTGTTCCCGCGCAGCCGCCTCTCCTTCTTCTTCCCAGGCGGCCATGACCAGCGGCGCGCCGGCCATCGCCGCCCATGCGCAGAGTAGCAGGATCGTCTTGTCGGCAACGCCATAGCCTGCTGCATAGGCGCCGACGGATGCCTCGCCGAGGAAAAGCGTGATCAGGAACCGGTCGGCGGCCGATAGCAGCAGGTCGAGCGACAGCGCGGCGGCTACCGGCAGCCCATAGGAAAGATAGACCCGGCGTCGGGCGGCATCCGCATGGCCACCCTTTGCGGCGCGCGCGAGCCAGGGCACCTGGAAGACATTCAGCAGGGCGGCCGCGCAGACGAGCCCGATGAAAGGGGCTGCGGCGCCGATATGGGTGAACCAGGCAATCATCGCGCCAATCGCGAACCCGCCGAGCAGCTTGAATGAAAAGATCGCCGCATACCGCCCGACGTCCTGGTTTGCGCGGTGGGCTTCCAGCGTGGCCTGCAGCAGCGTGTTGAGCGGCAGAAGCAGCGCCATCCAGGGCAGGATGCGCAGGTAGCGCGGCATGTGTGACAGGGCGAGCGTCAGCACGAGCATGAGTACGCCCGCCATCAGCAGCGAACGCAGCAGCAGGGAGCGCACCGTCGCATAATGGTCTGCAAGATCGCCGCGTGCCTTCGCCTGTGCGGTAAAGCGGTAGGCGGCGGCCTCGCCGGGCGCCAGCGTCACGGTGTGGATCAGCGCCAGCACAGTGAACATCAGCGCATAGCGTCCATACTCCTCCGCCCCCAGCAGGCGCGTGAAGACATAGACGCCCCCGAACGAGGCCATTGCGCTGGCAAGATTGGCTGGCAGGTAGCCGGCAAGATGGCGAAAAAGTTTCATGGCTGGAGGCAGCCTTAGCAGCGAACTGCGAAAGGAGGATTAAATATCCGTCTCAAGTAGCAAGAGTCCTGCCGCAAGGACGGTCGCCGCCGCGATCCGCCGCTTGCCGAACCCCTCCTTCAGGAAAACGGCGCCAAGGATCGCCCCGAAGACCACAGAGGTTTCGCGGATCGCCGTGACCGTGGCGGCGCTTGTCATAGAGAAGGCAAGCAGGGCCGAGCCATAGGAGACGATGCTCGCGACCCCGCCAATCAAGCCGCCAATGAGCTGGGGGCGCAGCCGCGCCACAAGCTGTCCGCGCCGGGTCCAGACGGTCACCGCCGTTGTGCCGATCCAGTCGAGCAGGAACAGCCAGACGATGAAGGTGAACTTGTTCTCGGCCACGCGCACGCCATAGGCATCGGTCACCGAGTAGAGCCCGATGCCGGCCGAGGTCAGCAGCGCCCAGACAAGCGCTGTCTGGTTCAGCTTGCGGGCCTTGGCGGTGGCGCGCTCGGGCAGGGCAAAGACGATGAGCGCGGCCGCGGCGAGCGACAGGCCGAGCCAGCCAAGTGCGCCCGGATACTCGCTGAGGACGATGACCGCGAAGATCGCCGTCATCATCGGCCCAAGGCCGCGCATAACCGGGAAGACGAGGGACAGGTCCCCGCGGTGGAGCGCGCGGATCATGCAGAACTGGTAGATCAGATGCGCCCCGATCGCCATCAGGATCGGTGGCCAGAGGCCGGGCTCGGGCAGCGGCACGAAGAACGCAAAGGGTAGCATCCCCAGTGCGGAGGTGAGCGCCAGCACCATGCGGGCGCTGAGCACGTCGCCGCCCCGCTTCACAACGAAATTCGCCGTTGCCACGGTGACGGCCGAAAGCAGGCAAAGCAGGATGGGGGTGAAGGTCTCTGACATTGGCGGACATTCGCGTCTGCCACGGCGCAGCCAAAGTCAAGCTTTGAGGAAGGCGCGCACAAGGACCGCAGACGCCGTCTCGGCTCTCGTGTCCCGTCGACCTAGTAACTAGGTGGGCACCGGTTAGGATAGGCCACGGCCAGTCCCAGAGCCAGTTCCCTTGACGGAACGTAAGGTCGGCGGACAGCTGGCTTCCTCGAGCGCCGCAGCCCTTGTGCAGCCCTCACAGATAGTGTGCGTGGAGGCTCTTGGGTAGGGGGTATCGCAATTGTCATCTGCGGGCCGGACCGGCTGTGCAGATTACCATGCAGTCACAACAGGAACAGGGCTGCAGACAAGGGGTTTCGCGGTAGCCTCACGGCTGTTTGGCTGAGGCAGCAACCAACCGAAAGGAGACCCTAATGGCTCTTACGACTCTCCGCGCCCGCACGACGGCCGCTATCGCGGCTGCGGCCCTGGCGACGGGCGGCGCCGCCTTTGCGCAGCAGGCCCAGTCACAGCAAGGCGCTCAGGCGCAAGCGCAGGCGACGGCTGAAATCGATCCCGTGACGGAAGCCGAGATCGACCAGTTTGTCGCCGCCAATGCGGAAGTTGCGACGATCGCCCAGTCGGCGAACCAGCAACTCCAGCAGGCTGAGGACAAGGCCGCGGCCCAGAAGATCCAGGCCAATGCGCAGCAGAGCATGGTCGCCGCGATCCAGGAAAAGGGCCTGACCCCGACCCGGTTCACTCAGATCGTGCAGCTGGCGCGGGCGGACGAAGACCTCGCCAACAAGCTGCGCGCCAAGATGGAGGGCTAAGGCCCGCCCGACAGGGTGCAGACTTTGCATTCATCTCCCATCATCCTGCCCCGCCGGCGCGACCGGCGGGGTTTTTTTGTCTTCTGGTCGTCAACTCGCCGCAATCGCTTGTAATGCTGCACGAAAGTCTCAATGCTCGCCGGCAGTCAGCTCGGGAAGGGAAACGGCCATGCGATTTATCATACTCACGACAGCGATGGCGCTAATGGCAGCCTGCAACCCGTCTGCACCCGCCAATGACGATCCGGCGGATGCGCCGGTGCCTCCGACTGAAAACCCCCAAGCTGAGGCAAGCCCCACTCCGGATGCGGCCGAAGCCGCAGCAGATGATCCCGCGACCGCGGCGGCTGATCCGCTTCCTGCCGGGCAGTATTGCTATTATCGCGACAGTGCCGATACCACCGAGGCCATGGAGATTGAAGTCACTGAAGAGGGCGATGTTTCCGGAACCAATTACGGCAACATCCACCAGGAGGAAGCCGCCTATTATGCCAGCTTCTGGATCGAGCTGACGAATGGCGGGTTTGGCGAGGATGGGCTCTACGCGTTCGACTCCGTCACTGAGGTCGATGGCGATACTCAGGTGGGCACGATGACCTGGTCCATCACGCCTGATACGGCCGCGCCGGACGGTTTCATGGACAAACCGCTCCAGTCGGCCGACTGCGAAGGGCTGGAGGACAGGATTTTTCCGCCCATGTAACGCAAGACGCCCGGATGTGCAGTCCGGGCGCCAGCGTGTTCTGGTGCTGTGGAAGGTCTACTGGCGCTGACCCGTCAGCAGCTCGGTGACAAGCTGGGTGGCCAGCTGGACCATCATGATGTCGCCATCCACCTCGGCATAGTAGTGGCCGCTCGGCGGTGGGTTGAGGCCATAGCGGCCATAGTCGCGGATCACCCGGTAATCATCATAATACCGGCCATCATAGCGGATCGCGTCGCGCCGGCCGTCCTCATAACCTTCATCATAGGCGCGCTGTTCGTCGTTGCGCTGGCGCCACTGGTCATAGCCATCGGCCTTCCAGCCCGGTCCGCACCAGCCCTTCTTGGCATGGCCCGGCGGGCAGTGTGGCGGATCGGCAAGGGCCGGAGCACCGGCGGCAGCGGCGAAAGCCGCAGCGACGGCGCCTGCGACAGACAAGTTACGGATAGACGTCATGGTCCTGTTTCCTTTCGTCCTGCATTCTGCATGGAAGGCAAACGGACGCTCGTGGCGCCCGGTTCCGCCCCTGAGCCCGTTATCTTGCGTTCAGCGTCGAATTCCGCCCGGCCATAAGTAGATTCCTGTATGGTCAGGCGGGCGTCGGTCTTGGCACTCTGTTCCTCGTGAATTCAGGCCGAAGAGGAGGTTAGTTGCTCTGCCCCACAGGGGTGGTCCACCGGTAATGTTAGTCCGGCGGTTTCCACGTAGCGGCGTTCATGCCGCTACCTCGTCACAGTAAGGCGGTATGAACGCCGCGGGCAAGATGGTTTGTGGAGCGGGTGGCCGGTAGCCCAGAGAAGAGTGTGGGCGCGCGGTGTTGTAGTGCCGCCGCCAGGTTTCGATCAGGACTTTGGCCTCCCTGAGATCATAGAAGATCTCCCTCGCCAGCAACTCGTCCCTGAGCTTGGAGTTGAAGCTTTCGCAGTATCCGTTTTCCCATGGGCTTCCCGGTTCGATATAGAGCGTCTTCACGCCGATACGTGCCAGCCAGTCCCGTAGAGCTGTGGCGATGAACTCGGGGCCATTATCGGAGCGGATATGCTCCGGCGGGCCATGATGCACGAACAGCTCGCCCAGCGTGTCGAGCACATCACGCGAGTTGAGCTTGCGTTCGACGCGGATGGCGAGACATTCGCGGGTGAACTCATCTATGACGCACAGCATGCGGAACACCTTGCCGTCATGGGTGCGGTCCTGCACGAAGTCATATGACCAGACATGGCCCTTGTGCGCTGGCCGAAGTCTTACGCACGAACCGTCATTCAGCCAGAGGCGTCCACGTTTCGGTTGTTTCATTGGCACTTTCAGCCCCTCACGCCGCCAGATGCGATAGACGCGCTTCTCGTTCACATGCCAGCCATCCCGTCTCAGCAGGGCCGTGATCCGGCGGTAGCCATACCGGCCGAACCGTTCCGCCAGGGCGATGATGGCTGCTGTCAGCACATCCTCGTCCTGACGCGGCACGCGCGGCTTGCGCTGAGTGGAACGGTGCTGGCCGATCACACGGCAGGCCCGGCGCTCGGTTGCGCCGAGTGTCTCAACCACATGATCGACCGCTTCGCGTTTGCGTGAAGGGCTTAGAACTTTCCCTTGATGACTTCCTGAAGGATCTGGTTGTCGAGGGTCAGATCGGAGATCGCCCGGCGAAGCCGCGCATTCTCCTTCTCGATCTCCTTCATCCGCTTGGCCTGGCCAACCTGCAGCCCGCCATACTCCTTGCGCCACCGGTAGTAGGTCTGCTCCGTCACGCCGATCGAACGCACGGCCTGACCCGTCGTCTCACCGCGAGCAAGGCGCACCTCCACCTCCCGCAGCTTCGCAATAATCTCTTCAGGCGTAGATCTCTTGCCCATGTCTCAGCTCCATATCTGAAGCCGGAACTAACTCAAATAATGGACCACTTTTCAGGGAGCAGACCAC